>NZ_NFJF01000002.1 GCF_002159735.1 Olsenella sp. An270 | reverse complement strand
CCGAGACGCGGCCCGCCCCGGGAGGGCGACATACGAGCGCGGCCCTGGCGCCGGGGGACCGGGGCCGGGGCGGATTTGTCGCTTGACGGAGACTCTCTCATATCAGGAATTTGGGGCCTTGTGCTGGCGGAGGGCCCTCCGGCCGGACAAGGGCGGCGATTTTTAGACGGGACCGTGACAAGGGCGGGATTTTCTAGAGGTCACCGTGACAAGGGCGGCGATTCCGGGAAGGGGCCGTGACAAGGGCGGGTTTTCTAGGGCGCACCGTGACAAGGGCGGCGAATTCTAGAAGTGTGGAACGCGAATCGGTACGAAAGCGCCGCCCGCGACGACGTGAGCGGTCGCGGGCGGCGTGATTCTGCGATCTGGGGACGTATCGCCTAGCGGTCGACCGCCTCGGCGTGCGCCCGAGAGGCAAAGACGAGACCAAGGACGGCGAGGACGGCGAGAAGGACCTCGACCCAGCCGACCTGGCCAGAGGTGACGCCCAGGCCGACCTGGACGAGCGACGCGATCAGCATGACCACGGCGAACACGTTGAACTTGCCGATGCTACGCGGGCTGTTGGCGGCGCGGGCGCCGGTGACGCCCACGGCGAAGCAGTAGAGCCCGACGACGAGCGCCAGGACGCCGAGGACCTCGGCCGCGATCACGCCGTCGTAGGAGGCGTCCCCCACGCCCACGCGAAGGCCGGCTGCCAGAGGCGAGCCTAGGAGCAGCAGCACCCCGCCCACGACCTGGACGACCGAGACGAGCAGGATGAGCAGCGAGACGATCTTGAAGCGCTTCTGATTGGGCGACATGCGCTAGTCCTCCATGTAGTCCTTGAGGCGGCCGCTGCGGCTGGGGTGACGCAGCTTCGCGAGCGTCTTGGACTCGATCTGGCGGATGCGCTCGCGCGTGACGCCAAACTCGCGCCCGACCTCCTCGAGGGTGCGCGGGTGGCCGTCCTCGAGGCCAAAGCGGAACTTGATGACCTTGCGCTCACGGTCGGCGAGACCGTCGAGCACCTGGTCGAGCTGCTCGCGCAGCATCGAGTCGGACGCGGCCTCGGGGGGCGCGACAGCACTCGAGTCCTCGATGAAGTCACCGAGCTGGGAGTCCTCCTCCTCGCCGATGGGCGTCTCGAGGGAGACGGGCTCCTGGGAGATCTTCTGGATCTCGCGCACGCGGTCCGGGCTCATGCCCATCTCGGCGCCGATCTCCTCGGGGGTGGGGTCGCGTCCGAGGTCCTGCAGGAGCTGGCGCTGGACGCGGATGAGCTTGTTGATGGTCTCGACCATGTGGACCGGGATGCGGATGGTGCGCGCCTGGTCGGCGATGGCGCGGGTGATGGCCTGGCGAATCCACCACGTGGCGTACGTGGAGAACTTGAAGCCCTTGGTGTAGTCGAACTTCTCGACCGCGCGGATGAGACCGAGGTTGCCCTCCTGGATGAGGTCGAGGAAGAGCATGCCGCGGCCGACGTAGCGCTTGGCGATGGAGACCACCAGGCGCAGGTTGGCGGAGATGAGCTGCTGCTTGGCGTCGAGACCCACCTGCTCGATGCGCATGAGACGGCGCTGCTCGGCGCGCGTGAGCTCAAGCTCGCCGGCCTCGGCGGCCTCGAGCTTGTCGGCAGCGTCGGTGCCCGCCTCGATCTTCATCGCGAGGTTGACCTCCTCGGAGGCGGTGAGCAGGTCGACCTTGCCGATCTCCTTGAGGTACATGCGGACCGGGTCGCCGGTAAGCATGGCCGTCGAGGTGTCGGCGCGGCGGGCGCGGGCGCGCGAGGAGCGCTTGGGCTTGGCGACGCGCGCCTTGGGGACGGAGCGCAGCGCCTCCTTGACGATCTTGGCCTCGGCGACGCTCTCGGACTCCTCCTCGTCGTCGTCGAAGGACTCGACGCTGTCGTCATCGTCGTCGAAGTCGTCGTCCACGGGGGTGTCGGACGAGAAGTCCTCAACGGCGTCGGACGCCGGTGAGCCGCTGACCTCGACTCCGCGCGAGCGGAGCTCATCGTAGAGGTCGGAGAGCTCGTCGGAGTCGACGTCGATGTCCTTGATGGCGAGCTGGATGTCGTCCTCGGTCACGCTGGAGGAGGAGGCGCCCGCCACCAAACCGTCGACGACCTTCAGCAGGTCATCGGAGAGCTTGATGCCGTCGCTGGTCTTCTTGGCAGCCACATGTGTCCTTTCGACGTATAAACCTTCGGGATTATACCCGAAATTTATTCCGACAAGACCGACGAGAGTCGGTTCGCGAGCTCGTTGGCGCGCCGCTGGAGCTCGGTCGCCTCGGAGAAGAGGCGCTCCGACTCGGCGTCGGCCGGCGCCGAGCGAAGGCGGCCGCGGATCTGGCGTATGCGCCGGTTGCACGAGCAGAGCTCGGCGGTGTCGACGATGAACTCGAGCTTCTGCTCGTCGGACAGCTCCTCCTCGTCCATGACGCGCCCGCCCGAGAGGATCCTCGGCGCCTCCGGCACCACAGCGCTCGCCGCGGCGACGACGCCGGCGGGAGAGGTGCCCTCCGGGGTGGAGAGCATCGCCCACGCCATGGCCTCGTGACGCTCGTCAGCCCAGACGATGCGCGCGATGCGCTCCCCCAGCCCGCGCAGGGCGTCGGGCCGCTGGGCGATCGCGCAGAGCAGCTCGCGCTCGGCGGAGAGCTGCATACGCTCCTCGTTGGACAGCATGCCCATCCCCGCGTCGGCCTCGGCGACCGCAGGCGCGGGCGAGGCCGGGACCGCGTCGTAGGCCTCGAGCGGGACATAGTCGTCCGGCACTCCCCCGTCCTCGACGGGCGCGACGCTCGCGGCGACCGCGGGCGCGGGCGCCTGGGCGGGGGTCCTTCTCGCCGGGCGCTCCTCGTCGAGCTCGCGCACGGGAGCCTCGCGGATGGCGCGCTTGGTCTCCTCGACGTCCATCCCGAGCGCGTCGGCCAGCCGCGTGGCGTACTCGTCGAGAAGGACGGAGCGCTTGAGCGGCGCCAGGACGGAGGCCATGTCCTCCAGGGCGCGGACCCGGCGCCCGGGGGCGGAGAGGTCGTAGCCCTCGAGGCGCTTCTCGAAGACGAAGTCCATGAGCGGCCAGGCACCCGCGAGGATCGGGCGCAGGGCGTCGGCGCCGTGGGCGGCGAGGAACTCCATCGGGTCCTGGTTGTCCGGCAGAACCACGCACATGAGCGCCGCCGACGTCTTGTCGACGTAGCGCACCGCGCGCTCGGCGGCGCGCTGGCCCGCGGCGTCGCCGTCGAACATGCAGACGATGCGCCTCACGCGCTGGCGCTCCATGAGGCGCACGTGGTCGAGGCGAAACGCGGTGCCGAGGGCGGCCACGACGTTGGAGAATCCCGCCTCGTGCATGGCGATGACGTCGGTGTAGCCCTCGCAGACGATGGCCTCGCCCGTCGCCGCCATGCCCTCCTTGGCGCGGTCGTAGGCGAAGAGGTGCTTTCCCTTGTTGAAGGCCGCGGTGTCGCGCGTGTTCACGTACTTGGCAACGTTGTCGCGCTTGGGCCCGATGACGCGGCCGCCGAAGGCGATGGTGCGGCCCTGCTCGTCGTGGATGGGAAACATCACGCGCTCGTAGAAGCGGTCCATGAGGCGCCCCGAGCGCTCCTGGGCGAGGTCGGCGGCGATCATCTCGGCGGGCGTGAAGCCGAGCTTGCGCAGGTGGGCGACAAGGGCGCCGCGGCCCGGTGCGTAGCCGAGCCCCCAGCGGCGGCACACCTCCGAGCCAAAGCCACGCCCCGCGAAGTAGCGCCGTGCCTCGTCCGGCCCCGAGCCCTTTCCGCGCATGAGCATCGTGTGGTAGAACTCCTCGGCGGCCCCGAGCGCCTCCATGAGGCGGGTCTTGCGCGGCCCGCGGCTGCCCCCGCGCTCCTCCGTGAGCTCGATCCCGGCGCGGTCCGCCAGATAGCGGATGGCGTCGGGGAACTCCAGGTTCTCGCGCTTCTGGACGTAGGAGAAGACGTCCCCTCCCTCGCCGCAGCCAAAGCAGTGCCAGAGCCCCGTCGCGGGGTTCACCTTGAACGACGGCGTCTTCTCCCCGTGGAAGGGGCAGCAGCCCCAGAACTCCTGGCCACGCTGCCTGAGCTCCACGGTCTCGGCCACCAGCTGGACGAAGTCCGTGGCCTGGCGGACCCGCTCCTTGTCCTCGTCGGTGATCACGCGCGCGCCTCCCCTCCCAGGTCGACCCCTCGCTCCCCCAGCGTAGCACGCACCCAGGACACGTTCCCCAGGACGACGCGCTCGAGCTCGTCCACGGACGAGAAGGACCTCGGCTCGCGCAGCCAGCGCACAAAGACGACCGACAGGTCGGAGCCGTAGAGGTCGCCCGCAAACCCCAGAAGCGTCGCCTCCAGGAAGCTCGCCCCCTTCTCGCCGGGCGAGAAGGACCTGGGCTTGCCCACGTTGACGGCCGCCGGCCAGGCGGTCCCGTCACAGACGGCGTAGCCGGCATAGACGCCCTCGGCGGGCAGGCAGAGGCTCTCGGGCACGCGCACGTTGGCCGTCGGGAAACCAAAGCCGGTCCCCTCGCCGCGCCCACGCACCACCTCACCGGTGACGAAGTGGCAGCGGCCGAGGAGGCCCGCCGCCGCCTCGACGCGCCCCTCGCCGAGGAGCCCGCGGATCCTCGTCGCGGTGACCGGGGAGCCGCCCTCGTCGAGCAGGTCCATGCCGATGACGTCGAAGCCGTCAATGCGTCCCAGCTCGGAAAGGGCGTCAACGGTGCCGGCGCCGCCGGCGCCGAGCCTGAAGTCGGCGCCCACGACGATGACGTCCAGGTCCATGAGCTCGCCGAGCGTCTCGCGCACGAACCGCTCGTAGGAGAGCGCGGCCAGCTCGCTCGTAAAGTCGAGCACGATCACCCGGTCCACGCCCTCGACCGAGCGCAGGGCGTCCAGGCGGCCCTCGTCAGAAAGCAACATCTTCTGCGGATGCCCCGGGCACAGAACCGCCGACGGGTCCGGCGAGAACGTGACGACGACGAGCTCGTCCCCACGAGCGAGCGCCTCCTCATGAGCCCGCGCGATCAACGCCCGATGCCCGATATGAACCCCATCAAACGCCCCGATCGCACAAACAGATTTCTTGAACCCGTGCAGCCCTACTTTCCGAGCAACGCCCGCCAGGGCGTCGGAGGTGTTCTGGAGGGAAGTTCCGCGCAGCGCACTTCCCGCAAGAACACCTCCGACGCCCCCGATAGGGTTATCAGGCGAGAGCGCGAGGAGCCGCTGCTCGAGGTTCTTCTCGCCCATTAGCGGACCCCCTCGATGCCCTGCGGGAAGTTGGACTCGCAGACGAGCCGGGCGCCCTCGCGGCGCCAGATGCCCACGAGCGCCCCGCCAAAGACGAGCGCGACGCGGCCGCCCGGCTCGGGAGAGCCTCCCCAGCGCAGCTCGCCCGCCGGGATGCGCCTGCCGTTCATGACGTCGGCGACCTCGTCGAGACAGAGGTCGCGGACGGGAAGGCCGAGCGTCGCCGCGGGGTCGAGGGCGCGCTCGCGGGCCAGCTCGGCACCCCCCTCGGCGAGCTCGCCCAGGCTCACGCACGCGTCGAGCGACACCGGGCCCGAGAAGGTCCGGCGCAGCTCGCTGACATGCGCCAGGCAGCCGAGCTCGCGACCGAGGTCGCGGGCGATACTCCTCACGTAGGTGCCCTTGGAGACGTCGAGGTCGACGGTCCAGGTCCGCTCCTCGGCATCGACGGAGACGAGCCTGGCGTCATGGATGGTGACGCGCCTGGCGGCGAGCTCGAGCTCCTCCCCGGCGCGTGCGGCGTCATAGGCGCGCCGTCCGTTCACCGAGACGGCCGAGAACCGCGGCGGGACCTGGTCGACCTCGCCGACGAGTCGCGCGAGCTCGCTCTTTGCGCGCGAGGCTTCGAGCAGCTCGGGCGAGACGTCCGCAGTCGCGCACACCTCGCCCTCGGCGTCGTCGGTCGTGGTCTCGGCGCCCAGCCTAAACGTGGCCCGGTAGCCCTTGCGGTCGAGCGTGAGAAGGCCGAGGAGCTTGGTCGCCTGACCGATGCCCACCACGAGCACGCCGGTCGCGGCCGGGTCGAGGGTGCCGGCGTGGCCCACGCGGCGCTCCCCCACCGCGCGCCTCACGTGGGAGACGACGTCGTGGCTCGTGAGCCCGGCGGGCTTGTCGACCGCGATGAGCGCGGAGAACGCGCTCGGGCGGCGGCTCAACGCGCCCCCTCGGCGTCCGAGTAGAGCGCGCGGAGCTTGGGCAGGACCACGGCGAGCGCCTGGTCGATGTCGCCCTCCACGGTGAATCCCGCGGCGGCGGGGTGCCCGCCGCCGCCCATCTCGCGCGCGACGACGGAGATGTCGCGGTCGGACTTGGCGCGGAGGTTGCCGCGGACCTTGCCCCCCGGGACCTCCTTGAGGAAGAGCGCGACCTCGCAGCCGTCGACCCGGCGGACGATATCGACGAGGCCGTCGCACTCGGCGACGGGCACGGCGTTGGCCTCGAGGTCGGCGGTGGTCGCGTAGCTGTAGGCGATGCGTCCCTGCTCGAAGGTCGTGATGCGGCCCATCACGGTGGCGGAGAGGTGGAGGTAGCTCAGACGGTCGCTCTGGTAGACGTGCAGCGCGACGTCGGAGGGCGACGCGCCGGCGTCCACGAGGGCGCTCGCGACGCGGAAGGCCTCGCCGTTGGCGTTCTGGTACTGGAAGCGGCCCGTATCGGTCACGAGGGCGCACAGAAGGCTCTGCGCCATCGTGGGGGTGATCCGGGCGCCGAGGTGGAGGGCATACTCAGCCACGATGACGCCGGCGGCCGCGGCGTCGGGGCGCACGACCCCGGCGTTCCAGAACCGCTCCCCCGCAGGATGGTGGTCGAGCACGGCGACGCCGCGCGAGCGCTCGAGCACCGCACGGGCCTGGTTCAGGCGGTCGGGGTGCGAGAGGTCGACGCAGACGAAGAGGTCGGGGTCCTCGTGGAAGTCGACGGCGCGCACGAGGCGCTCCGCGCCGGGCAGGAACTGGTAGATCCTCGGGACGACGTCGTCGTCGGCGAGAAGGGCGAAGACGCCCTTGCCCGGCCACGTGCGCTCGATCAGCTCGACGAGCGCGAGCTCGGAGCCGAGCGCGTCGCCGTCCGGCGAGGTGTGGGCGCAGACGGCGATGGTGCGCGCATCCTCCACGAGGCGCGTGAGCGCGTCGAACTCGGGCGCCTGGGCGCCCATGATGGCCTCGTCACATCGCACGGAAGCCCCCTACCCCTCGTCCTTCTCGGCGGCGGACGGCTCGACGGGATAGCCGAACTCGTCCTTCTCCACGGAGAGCGTGGCCGGCACGTCCTCGAGGGCGCGCGAGATGCGCTCGGCCTCGTCGGTCGTGGTGTCGATGCGGAAGTCGAGCTCGGGCGTCACGCGCCAGCCGAGGCTGCGGCCGAGCAGCGTGCGGATGCGGCCCTTCGCGCGCGCGAGCGCGGCGGTGACCTCGTCGTAGCGGTCGGCGTCGCAGCTCACGTACGCACGGAGGTAGCTCTTGTCGACCGAGACCTCCACGCCCGTGATGGTCACGAGGGCGAGGTCGGGGTCGGAGATCTCAAAGAGGAGGATGTTGGCGAGCTTGACGCGCGCCTGCTCGTTCGTCCTTCTCGAGTGCTGGTTCTGCTTCATCTTCTGCTCCAAACCGAGAGCCCCGTGGCGACCTTTCACCCGGGTGAAAGGTCGCCACGGTCAAAGGGGACAGGTCGTCTACTCGGTGCGGGCGACCTGGTCGATGCGGAAGCCCTCGATCTGGTCGCCGGGCTTGACGTCCTGGAAGTTCTCCAGGCCGATGCCGCACTCGAAGCCGGCCTTGACGCTCTTGACGTCGTCCTTGTAGCGACGCAGCGACGCGATCTTGCCCTCGTAGACGACGATGCCGTCGCGGACGAGGCGGACCTGGTCGTCGCGGGAGATCTCGCCCTCCTGGACCATGCAGCCGGCGGCGATGCCGACCTTGGGGACCTTGAAGGTGTCGCGGACCTCGGCGACGCCGGTCTGCACCTCGACCTCGGTGGGCTTGAGCATGCCGATGCGGGCGGCGTCGATGTCCTCGATGGCCTTGTAGATGACGCTGTAGGTGCGGATCTCCACGCCGTCGCGCTCCGCGGCGCTCTTGGCCTTGGCCTCCGGGCGCACGCCAAAGCCGATGATGATGGCGTTGGACGCGTCGGCCAGGATGACGTCGGTCTCGGTGATGGCGCCGACGGCGGAGTGGATCGTGTTGATGCGGACCTCGGACTGGTCCATCTTGTCGAGCGAGTCCTGGAGCGCCTCGATCGAGCCCTGGACGTCGGCCTTGATGATGAGGTTGAGCTCCTTGACCTCGGCGTCGGCCATGGTGTCGAAGAGGTTCTCGAGCGTGACGTGCTTCACGCGGTTCTGCTCCTCGATGCGGGCCTTGAGGGCGCGCTGGTCGGCGAGGTCGCGGGCGTCGCGCTCGTCATGGAAGACGCGGAACTCGTCACCGGCCATCGGCACGCTCTGCAGGCCGAGGATCTCCACGGCGTCAGAGGGGCCGGCCTCGGTGACGGAGTTGCCCTTCGGGTCGAGCATGGCGCGGACGCGGCCGTAGGACATGCCGGCCACGAGGGCGTCGCCGATGTGGAGGGTGCCGCGGGTCACGAGCACCGTAGCCACCGAGCCGCGGCCGCGGTCGAGCTTGGCCTCGAGGACGTTGCCGGAGGCGAAGGTGTCGGGGTTGGCCTTGAGCTCGAGGACGTCGGCCTGGAGGATGACGGTCTCGAGCAGCTCGTCGATGCCGATCTTCTGCTTGGCCGAGATGTTGACGAACATGTTCTGTCCGCCCCACTCCTCGGGGATGATGCCGTACTCGGTGAGCTCCTGGCGCACGCGGTCGGGGTTGGCACCGGGCTTGTCGATCTTGTTGACGGCCACGATGATGGGCACGCCGGCGGCCTTGGCGTGGTTGATCGACTCGACGGTCTGGGGCATGACGCCGTCGTCGGCCGCGACGATCAGGATGACGATGTCGGTCACCTTGGCGCCGCGGGCACGCATGGCGGTGAAGGTCTCGTGGCCCGGGGTGTCGATGAAGGTGATCAGGCGGCCGTTGATCGTGACCTGGGAGGCGCCGATGGCCTGCGTGATGCCGCCCGCCTCGCCGGCGGCGACGCCCGTGTGGCGGATGGCGTCCAGAAGCGACGTCTTGCCGTGGTCGACGTGACCCATGACGGTGACCACGGGCGGGCGCGGCTTGAGGTCGGCGGGGTCGTCGTAGAAGGTGAAGGAGTTCTCCTCCTCCTTGGTCATGACCTTGACGTCACGCCCGAGGTCGTCTGCAACGAGCTCGATGAGCTCGTCGGACATGGACTCGGTGAGCGTGAGCGGCGTGCCCAGCAGGAACAGGCGCTTGATGATGTCGTTGGCGGGGACGCCGAGAAGCTCGGCGAGCTCCTGGACCGTCGAGCCCTGCGGCACCTTGACGGTGTCGAGCTGCGAGAGGTCCTGGTCGTTGGCCAGCGCCTCCTCGATGCGCTGCTCCATCGCGGCCTCCTCGGCCTGCTTCTGGCGGCGCTCCTTGCGGCGCTTGCGGCGGCCGGTGGACTCGCGCGACGCCTCCTCGACGGCCACGCGGGCCTCCTCGAGGACGCGGCTGCGGTTGTAGGCCTCGGCCTCGCGGGCCATGCGGCTGTAGCGGTCCTCGCCGTCACCCTCGCCGCGGCGGCCCTTCTTGCCGCGACGACGCCCGCTCGCGTCGGCGGAGGGCGCGGGCGCGGCGCTCGGGGCGGCGCTGGGGCGGGAGTCGCCGCGAGAGCGCTGGCCGCGGCCCTGGCCGGCGGTCTTCTTCTGCGCGGACTCCTCGGCCTGCTGCTTCAGGATCTCCTCCTGCTGGGCGATCTGGTCCAGCAGCGAGGTGAAGGAGGGGACGGACTTGGGCGCGTTGTCGCGCACGCGGTTCTTCTCGGCCTCCTCGGCGGCCTTGCGCTCGGCCTCGGCCTTGGCCTCCTCGCGGGCCTTGCGCTCGGCCTCGGCGGCAGCGCGGCGACGCTCCTCCTCGGCGCGCTCGCGCTCGCGGCGCTGCTCGGCGGCGAGGCGCTCGGCCTCGGCCTTCTCGGCGGCCTTGCGCTCCTCCTCGGCCTTGGCCTCCTCCTCGGCGCGCTTCTGCGCCTCGATCTCGGCGGCGTGCGCCTCGAGGATGGGCTTGAGCTTCTTGCGGACGATCGAGACGTAGGCGTCCTCGAGGGTCGAGGAGGCCGACTTCGCAGGGATCTTCAGGTCGCGCAGGTGCTCGAGCATCTCCTTGCTGGAGATGCCGTACTCCTTCGCGAGGTCATGTACGCGCGTCTTTGCCATGTGACCTACCTTCCAAGCATGAGGCGCGGGGCCTCAGAGAGTCGTGTGGGCGTCGTCGATGCCGCGGGCTAGATGAGCGAGTCGGGGTCAGAGGAGACCTCGGCGGCCGCCATCTCCTCGTGCACGCCGCAGAAGCGCGAGCCGGGACGGGCCATGTTGCGGCACTGGATGCCGGTCGGGCCGACGTACTCGCAGCGGTGCGCCTCGCCGTCCTCGACGACCTCCTCCTCGACGGTCGCACGCGGGAGGTCGCGCAGGACGGTCGCGGCGAGCGACTCGTTCTTGATGTCGATGTGCAGGCCCGTGAGGCGGGCGGCGAGACGGGCGTTCTGGCCCTCCTTGCCGATGGCCAGGGAGAGCTGGTCGTCGGGCACGATCACCGTGGCGTAGCCGGTCTCGGGATCGATGACCACGCGGGAGACGCGGGCCGGGGAGAGCGCGGAGGCGACGCAACGGGCCGGGTCGTCGCTCCACAGCACCACGTCGACGCGCTCGCCGCGGAGCTCGGAGACGACCGTGCGGACGCGGCTGCCCTTGGGGCCGACGCAGGCGCCCACGGGATCGAGGCGGTCGTCGTTGGAGGAGACGGCCACCTTGGAGCGGACGCCGGGCTCGCGGGCGATGCTGCGAATCTCGACGACGCCGTCGTAGACCTCGGGCACCTCGAGCTCGAAGAGGCGACGGAGCAGGTCGGGGTGGGTGCGGGAGACCACGATGGGCGGGCGCTGGCGCTCGCCGCGCACGACGGGCTGCGTCGAGTTGGGGTCGCGGACGTCCACGATGATGGCGCGGATGCGCTGGTTGTGGCTGTAGCGCTCGCCGGCGGGGCGCTCGTTGCGCTCCTCGGGGTAGCGGCGCTGGTCGAAGTGGGGCAGCTCGGCCTCGACGCCCTCACGGATCTTGATGATCGTGAAGTCGGGCGTGGACTGCAGCACGGTGCCGGTGATGATGTCGCCGACACGCTGCGAGAACTCCTCGTAGATCTGGACGCGCGCGGCATTGCGCACGATGGCGCGGATCTCGGCCTTGGCGTGCTGCGCGGCGATGCGGCTCGTGTCGGCGGGCGTGACGTCCACCTCGTCGAACTCGCTGTACTCGCCGGTCTCCGGGTCCTCCTCGCCCTTGGGGACGAGCTCGTAGACGTAGACCTTGCCCGTGGCGCGGTCGATCGTGACGCGCGCGCCGAAGGGCAGGTGGAGAACGTCGGCGTAGCTCTTGGCGAGCGACTGCTCGAGACGGGTGATGAGGTCGAGCTGGTCGATGTGCCTCTCCTCGCAAAGCTGCTCGAGGGCTGCCATCATCTCAGATGCCATGTGATAGTCCTTTCCTCGGCCGGCCTACGCGGAGAAGTCCGGCTTGATCGTGCACTTCCTGATGTCGTCGAACGGGAGCTCCACGCGCTCGCCGTCCACCTCGAGGGCGACGGCGCCCGCCTCGATGCCGAGGAGGGTGCCGGTGTAGCGGCGCCTCCCCTCCCCCGGCGTGAGCGAGACCGAGACGACCTCGCCGGCAAAGCGCTCGAAGTCGCGCTGCTTGCGCAGCGGGCGCGCCATGCCGGGGCTCGAGACCTCGAGGGTGAAGCTGGAGGGGATGGGGTCGAGCTCGTCGAGCGCGGCGGAGATCCACTCCGTCTCCTCGGTCACCTCGTCGAGCGTGATGGTGGGCAGAGACTCGTCGGCGTGGTCGACGCGCACGCGCACGCAGGGTGCCTTGGTCGCGCCCACGACCTCGACGTCCACGACGTCGACGCCGCGCTCGGCGGCCAGCGGCTCCAGCGCGTCGATGATCTCTTGCTCGATGCCGGACTTGGGCATGCTCCCCTCCCGTCTTCATACAGAAAGGAAGCGGGGCGAGAAGATCCACCCCACTTCCTACGGTTACAGCTTCGAATACGCAGCTAGTCTACGGTTTTTCTCGCCCCGCGTCAAACGCGCCTCCACGAGAAGCCCACAAGCCGACGCCCTTCTCGGCGCCACTCTCCAAACCTCGTCTTTTGAGGCCTCAAAAGTCACGCGACTTTTTTCGCCAACTGGGAAAACGCAAAACCTCGGTCGACTTTTGAGGCCTCAAAAGTCGAGGAAGCCCCTGACGGGCGAGAAGAACCTCTCCCCCGCGCGCGAGGACCGAGACGCGCGAACCCCGCCGACCTTCCGGAGAGAAGTTACGCGCAGCGCACTTCTCGCAGGAAGGTCGGCGGGGTTCGCCAATCGCGTGAGGACCTACACCGCCACGATGTTGACCAGGCGGCCCTTGATGACGATGACCTTCTTGACGTCCTTGCCGGCGAGCTGCTCGGCCACGGCGGCCTTGGCGGCCTCGGCGACCTCGTCGTCGGAGGCGTCGGCGGCGACCATGATGCGGCCGCGGACCTTGCCCTTGATCTGGACGGCGATCTCGACCTCGTCGGCCTTGGCGGCCTCGGCGTCAAACTCGGGCCAGGCGGCGTTGTAGACCGAGCCCTCCTGGGCGAGCGCCTTGTGCCAGAGCTCCTCGGCCCAGTGCGGGCAGATCGGCGCGAGCATCGTCACGATCGCGTGCGCCACGGCGAAGCAGAGCGCCGGGTCGCGCTGCTCGAGCGCAACGTCGTTCACGTACTTGGACGCCGCGTTGGTGATCTCCATGACGGCGGAGATGGCGGTGTTGAACTGGCCGCGGTCGAAGTCGGTGGTGCACTTGATGCCCATGCCGTTGAGGGTGCGCCACAGCTCCTTGCCCGCCGCGTCGAGGGCGCCCGCGTCCACGGCGCCGGAAGCCGCGCCCTGGCTGAGCAGCCAGACCACGCGCCACGCGCGCTTGATGAAGCGGTTGGCGCCGGCGACGGCCTCCTCGTCCCAGTTGAAGTCCTTCTCGGGCGGGGCGATGAAGAGGATGGCTAGGCGCATGGTGTCCGCGCCGTAGGGCTCGATCACCGAGGACGGCGGCACGACGTTGCCCTTGGACTTGGACATGGTGTCGCCGTTGGCGTCCTTGACCATGCCCTGGCAGAGCAGGTTCTCAAAGGGCTCGTCGATGCCGATCATGCCGAGGTCGCGCAGGACCTTGGTGAAGAAGCGGCTGTAGAGCAGGTGCAGGATCGCGTGCTCGATGCCGCCGATGTAGTTGTCGACCGGCATCCAGCGGTCCACCGCCTCGCGCGAGAAGGGCAGCTCCTCGTTGTGCGGGTCGCAGTAGCGCAGGTAGTACCAGCTGGAGCACGTGAAGGTGTCCATGGTGTCGGTGATGCGCTTGGCCGGCTTGCCGCACTTGGGGCAGGTGGTCTCGTAGAACGGCGCGTACTCGGCGAGGGTCTCGCCGGCGCCGAGGTCGAGGTTGTCGGGCAGCGTGACGGGCAGGTCCTCGTAGGGCACCGGCACGTCGCCGCAGCAGTCGCAGTGGATCATCGGGATGGGGTTGCCCCAGTAGCGCTGGCGGGAGATGAGCCAGTCGCGCAGGCGGAACTGCACGGTCTTGCGACCGAGGCCCTGCTGCCCGAGCCAGTCGATGATGGCGTCCACGGCCTCGGAGTGCTTGCCGCCCTTCATGCCGGTGAACTGCCCGGACTGCACGAGGTAGCCCTCGGCCTCCATCGCGTGGTCCCAGTCGACGGAGGTCACGACGAGCTCGCGCTGGTCCTTGAGCTGCTCGTAGAGCGGGTCGTCCTTCTCGCAGATGATCGGGGCGATCTCGAGGCCGTACTTCTTGGCGAAGTCGAAGTCGCGCTGGTCGCCGCAGGGGACGCCCATGACGGCACCGGTGCCGTAGTCCATGAGGACGTAGTCGGCGACCCAGATGGGGGCCGGGCGGCCGTTCACCGGGTTGATGACGTAGCGGCCGGTGAAGACGCCGTGCTTCTCGCGCTCAGAGCCCTGGCGGTCGACCGATGAGACCTTCTCCGCGGCGGCCTTGAGCTCGAGGAAGGCCTCCTCGTGCTCCGTGCCGGCGACGAGCTCCGCGGCGAGCGGGCTCTCGGGCGGCAGCAGGAAGAAGCTCACGCCAAAGAGGGTGTCCGGGCGCGTGGTGAAGACGGTGATCTTGGTGTCGGTGGGGGTCACGCCGTCCTTGTCGGCCAGCGTGAAGTCGATCTCGGCGCCCTCGGAGCGGCCGATCCAGTTGGCCTGCATCGCGCGGACGCGCTCCGGCCACTTGCCCTCGAGCTTCTTGAGGTCGTCGAGGAGCTCCTGGGCGTAGTCGGTGATCTTGAAGTACCACTGCGAGAGCGGGCGCTTCTCGGGGATGGAGCCGCAGCGCCAGCACTTGCCGTCGACGACCTGCTCGTTGGCCAGCACCGTCTGGCAGCCGGGGCACCAGTTCACCGGCGAGCTGTCGCGGTAGACCAGGCCCTTCTCCCACATCTTGAGGAAGATCCACTGGCCCCACTTGTAGTACTCGGGGTCGCAGGTGTTGAACATGCGGTCGTAGTCGTAGGAGAAGCCCATGCGGCGCATGGTCTTGGTGGCCTGCGCGATGTTCTGGTGCGTCCAGACGCTCGCCTGCGTGTTGTGCTTGATGGCGGCGTTCTCGGCGGGCAGGCCAAAGGCGTCGTAGCCCATCGGGTGCAGCACGTCGTAGCCGCGCATGCGGGCCTGGCGCGCCATGGCGTCACCGATCGTGTAGTTGCGCGCGTGGCCCATGTGCAGGTCACCCGAGGGGTACGGGAACATCTCGAGCACGTACTTCTTGGGCTTCTCGGGGCTCTCCTCGGTCTTGTAGAGCTCCTCGGCGTCCCACTCCGCCTGCCAGCGGGTCTCGATCTCCTCGGCGTCGTAGGCCGGGACCTCGAAGTTCTTCTCGGCGTCGCTCATCTGCGTGACTCCTTCGTGTGCGATGGTCAACCGTGCCATTGTAGCAGCACCGCCGCATTTGGCGACAAGAACGGGACGTCGCGTCGTAGGTTGTGCGACATGCCGTAGGTTATGCGGCGTCGCCACAGCCGCGGGCTCTTCTCGGCAAGTCGAATACCTGCAGATATGAATAGCGCAACTGCTCGCATAACCTCAGCGATGCCGCATAACCTAGGCGACGTCGCATAACCTCAGGGAGGGCGAGAAGAACCTCGGCGCGACGTCCCGTAGCGTCCTGAAAATCGAGGCTGCGGCACTGGCGTTTTTCTCGACCTGCGGTTCTTCTCAGCGGATGTCCTTAAAAAAGAGGCTGCGGCACGTCAGGTGCGCCGCAGCCTCGATTTTCAGGACGCGTCACGGATGCTAGCGGTAGCTCACGCTGTGCTGGGAGTCCTTGACCACGACGTCGTGCGCGCCGCCCTCGACGATGGAGGTCGAGCTCACGAGCGTCAGGCGCGCCTTCTCCTGCAGCTCCTTGATGGTCTTGGCGCCGCAGTTGCACATCGTGGACTTGATCTTGTAGATCGTCTGGCCCACGCCCTCCTTGAGCGAGCCGGCGTAGGGCACGTAGGAGTCGACGCCCTCGACGAAGCCCAGCTTGGAGGCGCCGCCCTGGTCGTAGCGCTGCCAGTTGCGAGCGCGCGCGGAGCCCTCGCCCCAGTACTCCTTCATGTACTGGCCGTTGACGTTGACGCGCTCGGTGGGGCTCTCGTCGAAGCGCGCGAAGTAGCGGCCGAGCATCATGAAGTCGGCACCCATGGCCAGCGCGAGCGTCATGTGGTAGTCGTAGACGATGCCGCCGTCGGAGCAGACGGGCACGTAGACGCCGGTCTCCTCAAAGTACTTGTCGCGCGCGCGGCAGACGTCGATGACCGCGGAGGCCTGGCCGCGGCCGATGCCCTTGGTCTCGCGGGTGATGCAGATCGAGCCGCCGCCGATGCCGACCTTCACGAAGTCGGCGCCGCAGTCGGCGAGGAAGCGGAAGCCCTCCTCGTCCACGACGTTGCCGGCACCCACCTTGACGGAGTCGCCGTAGTTGGCGCGCACCCACTCGAGCGTGCGCTTCTGCCACTCGGAGAAACCCTCGGAGGAGTCGATGCAGAGCACGTCGGCACCAGCCTCCACGAGAAGCGGCACGCGCTCGGCGTAGTCGCGCGTGTTGATGCCGGCGCCCACCATGTAGCGCTTGTTGGCGTCGAGCAGCTCGTTGGGGTTGGACTTGTGCTGGTCGTAGTCCTTGCGGAAGACGATGCCCACCAGGTGGTCGTTCTCGTCAACGACGGGCAGGGCGTTGAGCTTGTTCTCCCAGATGACGTCGTTGGCGCGCTTGAGCGTGATGTCCTTGTCGCCCACGATGAGCCTCTCGCGCGGGGTCATGAACTCGGCGACCCTCTTCTGGTGGTCGTCGCGGCTGGGACGGTAGTCGCGGCTGGTCACGATGCCGAGGAGCTTGCCGCGGGAGGAGCCGTCGTCGGTGACGGGCATGGTGGAGTGGCCGGTGCGGGCCTTGAGCTCCATGACCTGCTCCATGGTCATGTCGGGCGTGAGCGTGGAGTCGGACTCGACGAAGCCGGCCTTGTGGTCCTTGACGGCCTTGACCATGGCCGCCTCCTGCTCGGGCGTCTGGTTGCCGTAGATGAAGGCGAGGCCGCCCTCGATGGCCAGGGCGACGCCCATGTCGACGCCGGAGACGGACTGCATGATCGCGGAGACCATGGGGATGTTGAGCGAGAGCGCCGGCTCCTCGCCGCGACGGAACTTCACGAGCGGCGTCTTGAGCGACACGTTGTCGGGGATGTTCTCCGCCGAGGAGTATCCGGGGACGAGCAGGTACTCGGAAAAGGTGTGGGACTCCCCCTCGAAGAACGTTGCCATCTGATGGCTCCTCTCCCCGCCCGTGGCGGTAGTTGGTTGAGTTCACGCCATTGTAACATCCGCTCACGGGTTTACAGGCGACCGTTTGCCGAGAAGTACCAGCTTACGAAACCTTCCTAAACCCGTCCCGAGAGGACTATCCCTCCCCGACGACGTCCTTCACGTCGACGGCGATGTCGTGCTTGGTGGGGATCCACTCGACCTTCTTGAACAGGGCAGCGACCGTGATGGGGATGTAGGTCATCATGAAGATCGGGAAGGTGAAGAGGTTCGTGACCACGCGCCAGCGCTTCTTGGCGTGGATGTGGGTGCGCTCGGAGACGGTGGTGATGAGCGCCAGGAGGAAGAACGTCACGTACAGCGAGACGAACGTCATGATGAGGGTGCCCACGCACATGTCGAGCTCGGACTGGGTGGCGATGAAGCCGTGGCTGAGCGACCCGATGACGAGGTAGGTCGCGTTCACCGAGAAGGACAGCAGCGTGAGGATCATGCCCGGCGCAATGGTCATGAGCATGTCGTAGCTCGCGAAGCGTCCCTTGGAGATGCCCTTGGCGAGGTCTCGGCCGTAACTGAAGAACACCTGGTAGAAGCCCTTGGTCCAGCGCATGCGCTGCGTCCAGGAGGCCTTGAAGGTGACGGGCTGCTCGTCGTAGAACTCCGCGGGCGCGTAGCCGATCTGCACGTTGTTGGCGCAGCAGAACGTGGAGAACTGGATGTCCTCGGTCAGGGTGTGGAAGTCCCAGCCGTGCATGCCGCGCACGATGTGCTGCGAGACCATCCAGCCGGAGCCCGAGATGGCGCAGCTCGTGCCCGACATCATGCGGGCGTTGTTGAGGAGCTTCGCCTCGCGGATGAACCAGGTGGCGTAGGCGGAGCTTACCCAGCTCGAGTCGAAGTTCTTGGAGTTGCGGTACCCCGTGCAGACGAGGTAGCCCGCGTCGAACGCCTGGTTCATGACCGAGAGGTAGCTCGGGGAGACGAGGTTGTCGGCGTCAAAGACGACGAAGGCCTCGTACTTGTCGCCGTAGTCGTTGAGGATGCGGTCGAAGGCGTAGTCGAGCGCCCAGCTCTTGCCGCGGCGGGCGAGGTCGTTGCGGTCCCAGACGGTCGCGCCGGCGGACTGCGCCGCGGCGTGGGTGTTGTCGGTGCACGCGTCGCAGACCACGAAGACGTCCATGAGCTCGCGGGGGTAGTCCTGGGCGAAGATCGACTCGACGAGGTTGGCGATGACCGCCTCCTCGTTGTGCGCGGCGATCACGAAGGCGTAGCTGTGGTTGCGCTTGGCCTCGGGCAGGCGGACCGTGCCCTGGATGAGGGCGCGAACCATGAACACCGCCTGGTAGAGGTAGGCAAAGGTGAAGAAGACCCAGATGAGAAAGTTGAAGAAGACGATCGGCGTGAGGCCGAACTGGTTGAACTCCATCTTATCCCTCGCGGTGGGCGCCTCGTCCGTCGGGCGTCAGGAGCGGACAGATCTTCTCGCCCGCCGACGTCCGTCCCATGGACCTGTCGGAGAGCGATTCTAGTACACCGAGGAGGTCGTCCGGCAACGTGTCGGCAAGCTCCACCGTCTCTCCCGTTGCGGGGTGCTCGAAGCTGATGCGCCAGGAGTGCAGGAACTGGCGGGAGAGCCCCAGGTTCTGGCGGAGGTCGCCGCGCCCGTAGAGGGGGTCGCCCACGAGCGGGTGCCCCACGTGGCGCAGGTGCACGCGGATCTGGTGCGTCCGCCCGGTGTAGAGGTGGCACTCGATGAGCGTGTAGCCGTCGTCGCGCGGGCCCGCCTCGAAGCGCTCGAGCACGCGGAAGGTGGTGATGGCCTCGCGGGCACCGGGCGCGTCGGAGACGGCCATGCGGAGGCGGTCGCGCGTGGAGCGGGCGATGCCGGTCTCGATGGTGCCCTCGTCGTGGGCGATCGGCCCGTGGACCAGCGTGACGTAGCGCCGGTCCAGCACGCGCAGGCGGATGAGGTCCTGAAGGGCCTTCTGGGTGGCATCGTCCTTGGCGGCCACCATGAGGCCGGAGGTCTCCATGTCGAGGCGGTGCACGATGCCCGGGCGCTCCTCGCCCTGGAGCATCCCCAGGTGGGCGTAGCCGCAGTGCGCCACGAGCGCGTTAGCCAGCGTGTCGTCGACGTGGCCCGGGCTCGGATGGCAGACGAGGCCGACCTGCTTGGAGAGGACGATCAGGTGGTCGTCCTCGAAGCGGATGTCGAGCGGGATCTCCGGGTTGGGCCTGAGCGGCCCCGCGGCGTCCTCGGGCTCGTCGACGAGGGCGCGGACGCGGTCCCCCAGCAGGACCTTCTCGGACTTGGAGGTGGCCGGGGTCTCGTTGATCGTGACGGTGCCGCCCTCCACGAGGCGCGCGCAGGCGGAGCGCGAGGGCATCCCCTCGCCCGCGGCGAGGAACGCGTCGAGTCGCATGCCGTCGGACTCGGGCCCCACGAGCAGGTTCACGATGCGACTGGGCATGGGCTGACACCCCCTTCGGATGTGCTTATCGGAAATAACACGCAGAATCGGACTTTTCCCAAAACCTTACCTGCGAATATATGAGTTTTAAGTCGATTCTGCGTGTTATTCGGAGGCGGAGGGAACACTGAAGGCCTACTCCCCCGCTGCGGCACGCTCGCGGGCGGCGTCCCAGCGCCACCAGAGGATGAGCGCGATTGGAACGCCGCAGGTCACGAAGATATCGGCGACGTTGAAGATCGCGAAGTCCATGAACGTGGTCGCAAAGAAGTCCGTGACGGCGCCCAGGGCGACGCGGTCGATCGCGTTGCCGATGCCGCCACCCACGACGCACGCGCAGGTGAGCAGCAGGGGCAGCGGGACGTCGACACGCCGCCAGGCCACGTAGACGCCCGCGACGCACATGGCGGCGGCGATGAGCACGAAGAGCGGGCCGGCGCCCTCCCCCATCGAGAACGCGGCGCCGGTGTTGTAGATGAGCGAGAGGTCCATCACGCCCGGGATCAGCGTGACGGGCTCGCCGGGGACGAGCAGGTCCCGCGCGGCGAGCTTGCTCAGCTGGTCGAGAAGGACGACCGCGGCGGCGACCAGCGCGAAGAGCGCCAGTCGCCGCACGGGGGCGGAGTTCGTGACGTCGGGGCCGGACAAGCCCTACTCCTCGAGCGCGGCCACGGCGTCGTGGCAGCGCGGGCAGAGGCCGTCCTCGCCGAGCTCGCGGAAGTTCCAGCAGCGCGGGCACTTCTCGCCGTGCGCGGGCTCCACGGAGCAGGAGAGCTCCTCGCCCTCCGTGAGCTCGACCTCGGAGCACACGAACGGCTCGGCCAGCTCGCAGCCCATCTCGCCGGCGAGAAGAGCGTGCAGCTCCGTGGGCGCGACCAGCGTGGCGCGGGCGGCCTGCGTGGTCTTCTCGGACAGCGTGCCGTCGGCGATCGCAGCCTCGTAGGCCTTGGTGAAGGCGGCGCGGGCCTCCACGACTGCGTCATAGGCGGCGAGGTAGGGCTCGTACTCCTCGGCGGTCCAGGGCGCCTGGTACCAGTCGAGAAGGGCCGCGTACTCCTGGCCGTCGCGCAGCGAGGCCGGGAGGTAGGCCATGACCTCGTCGGTGGTGTAGACGAGGATGGGCTGCAGGTCGTGGACAAGCATCGAGAGAATCTGCGCCCAGACGGTGAGGGCGCTTCGGCGCTCGAAGCCGTCCCTCTCGCCACAGTAGACGCGGTCCTTGGTGGCGTTGAGGTAGCCGTTGGAGAGCTCGGTGATCACGTAGTCGTAGAGCGTGCGGTAGACCACGTTGAAGCGATAGGACTCGTAGGCGGCGCTCACCTGGTCGTGGACCTGGCAGAGGCGCGCCAGCGCGAGCTTGTCGTAACTGAGGAGCTCGTCGTAAGCCACGGCATCGGTCGCGGGGTCGAACTTGTCCTCGATCTCGCCCAGCAGGAAGCGCAGGGTGTTGCGGAAGCGGCGGTAGGCCTCGCCCACGTGGTCGAGGATCTGGCCGTCGCAGGGGATGTCGTTGGAGGTGTCGACCGAGGTGACCCACAGGCGCAGGATGTCGGCGCCGCGGGTGTCGCACTCCTTGTTGGGGTCGATGACGTTGCCGAGCGACTTGGACATCTTGCGGCCCTGGCCGTCGAGCGTGAAGCCCTGGGAGACCACGGACTTGTACGGCGCCACGCCGTAGGCGCCCACGGAGGTCATGAGCGAGCTCATGAACCAGCCGCGGTGCTGGTCGGAGCCCTCGAGGTACATGTCGGCCGGGAACGTGAGGTTGTCGCGGTGGCGGCAGACGGCGGTGTGGGAGACGCCGGAGTCCCACCACACGTCGAGGATGTCACGGTTGGCCTTGAGGTGATGCCCGCCGCACTTGGGGCAGACGCACGACTGCCCAAGGTAGCTCGCGGGGTCGTCGGTGAACCAGGCGTCGGAGCCCTTGCTCCGGAAGAGCTCGATCACGGCGTCGAGCGTGTCGTCGTTCATGACGGTCTCGCCGCAGTCCTGGCAGGTGAAGGCCGGGATGGGCACGCCCCAGTTGCGCTGGCGCGAGATGCACCAGTCCGGGCGACCCTCGACCATCGAGCCGATGCGCTTGATGGCGTGACCGGGGTAGAACCTGACCTTCGAGAGCTCCTCGAGCGCCTGTTCGCGGAGGCTCTTGCCGCCGCGCAGGGGCTTGTCCATCGAGACGAACCACTGGCTCGTGGCACGGAAGATGACGGGCTCCTTGCAGCGCCAGCAGTGCGGGTAGCTGTGGTTGATGTCCTCGTGGAGGATCAGCGTGCCGCGCTCGCGCAGCCACTCGATGATCTTGGGGTTGGCCTCGTTGACCTCCATGCCGGACCACGGGCCGCCGGTGCCCATGCCGTCGCCCACGAAGAAGCGGCCGTCGTCGTCCACGGGCATGACCGTGGGAATGCCAAACTTCTGGCCGGCGAGGTAGTCGTCCACGCCGTGGCCGGGCGCGCAGTGGACGATGCCCGTGCCGTCGTCCAGCGTGACGTAGTCGGCGTAGATGAACTCGCCCGTCTCGCCCTGGTCGCCAAAGATCGGCTGCTTGTAGCGGTTGTGCGCGAGGGTCTCGCCGGTGGCGCGCCAGGGCTCGCCGTCGGCTCCGCGCACGAGCTCGACCTCGCCGTAGCCAAACTTGGCGGCGCAGCGCTCGGCGAGCGCCTCGGCCACGATCTCGGCACGGCCGTCATGGACGAGCGCCACGTAGGTGGCCTCGGGGTGGCAGATGACGGCGTCGTCGGCGGGAAGCGTCCACGGCGTGGTGGTCCAGATGTCCACGAAGAGCTTGCCGGCCCAGGCCTCCAGGCCCTCCGGAACGGTGGTCATCTCAAAGCGCACGAAGATGGCGGGGCTGACCTCGTCGCCGTACTCGATCTCCGCCTCGGCGAGGGCCGTGTGGCAGTGCGAGCACCAGTGCACGGGCTTGGAGCCCTGCGTGATGGCGCCGGCGTCGAAGATCGCCTTGAAGATCTCCACGTCGGTGGCATCGTAGTCGTTCACGTAGGTGAGGTAGGGGTTGTCCCACTCGCCCAGCACGCCCAGGCGCTTGAAGCCCTGGCGCTGGGTGTCCACCTGCTCGACGGCCATCTTGCGGCAGAGCTCGCGGATCTTCTCGGTGGGGAGCTGGTTGAACTTCTCGGTCCCGAGCATGGTCTCGACCTTGTGCTCGATGGGCTGGCCGTGGCAGTCCCAGCCGGGGACGTAGGGCGTCTGGTAGCCGCGCATGGACCAGTAGCGGTTGATGACGTCCTTGGAGATCTTGTTCTGGGCGTGGCCGAGGTGGATGGGGCCGTTGGCGTACGGAGGGCCGTCGTGCAGGACAAACTTCTCGTGCCCCTCGTTCTTGGCGATCATCTGCTCGTAGACGTGGTTCTCCTCCCACATGGCCAGGCGCTTGGGCTCGTTTTGGGCCAGGCTGGCGCGCATAGGAAAGCCCGTGCTCGGCAGGTTGGTCGTCTTCTTGTACTCGTTCGCCACGCTTCCTCCTTCGTGGCGGGGCCTCCCCCGCCGTCCTTCTCGGACACGAAAAAACGCGCCCGTCCCTCCTGCTGGGACGAAGCGCGCACGCGACTTCGCTTGTGAACCACCCAGCGAGCGGATATCCGCCGTACTCGGCTGGCCTGTCTCGGCGGCCACTCCGGCGACGCCTACTCGCTCGCGCTTTCGGGCCGCGGCTCGGGGGTGATCTTCGCCGGGACGCGACCGCGGGCTCCCACCGTCCCCGCTCTCTCTTGGCCGCGCGTCCCCGGGTACTCTCCCCGTCAACGCCTGTTGCAGCATGGTAGCACGTTTGCCCCGCGTAGGGCGAGAAACACGTTCTTCTCGCCGAAAACTGGTTGCGGGGACCGGTGCCGTTCGTCCGAAGATAGAGAGGTTACGCACAGAGAAGGGACGTCGCATGCCTGACCGCAAGTACCTCGAGCTGCTCTCGGAGAAGTTCCCGACCGTCCGCTCCGCCTACGCAGAGATCATCAACCTCGAGGCCATCCTCAACCTCCCCAAGGGCACCGAGCACTTCATCTCCGACGTCCACGGCGAGTACGACGCGTTCAAGCACATCCTCAACAACTGCTCCGGCGTCATCCGCGAGCGCGTGGCCGACATCTTCCGCTTTGAGCTCACGGGCAGCGAGCAGGCCGACCTCTGCACGCTCATCTACTATCCCCACCGCAAGCTGCGCCGCCTCAAGTCGGCCGGCGTCGTGGGCGCGGAGTGGTACGCCATCACGCTCATGCGCCTCGTGCGCCTGGCGCGCTACCTCTCCGACTCCTACACGCGCTCCAAGGTGCGCAAGGCCATGCCGCCCGAGTACGCCTACATCATCGACGAGCTGCTGCACGCCTCCCCGGGCGAGGGCGACGAGCGGCAGGGCTACCACCGCCGTATCATAGACACGATCGTGGACACCGGCTCGGCCGACGACTTCGTGGTGAGCCTGGCCTCGCTGATCAAGCGCCTCGCGGTTGACCACCTGCACGTCGTGGGCGACGTGTTCGACCGCGGCGACCACGCCGACAAGATTCTCGACCGCCTCATGGAGTATCACTCCGTCGACCTGCAGTGGGGCAACCACGACATCGTGTGGATGGGCGCCGCCGCCGGCTCGGCCACGTGCCTGGCCGCCGTGATCCGAAACAACATCCGCTACGACTCGCTCAAGATCCTCGAGGGCGCCTACGGCATCTCCCTGCGCGAGCTCGCGCTCTTCGCCGAGGCAACCTACCGCGCGGGCGAGGCCATGAGCCCGCTCGAGAAGGCCATCTCGGTCATCCTGTTCAAGCTCGAGGGGCAGACCATCATGCGCCACCCCAACTGGCACATGGAGGACCGTCTGCTGCTCGGTCGCGTCGACGCGCAGCGCGGCACCGTGCGCATGGGCGAGAAGGACTACGAGCTCGTCACCTGCGACTTCCCCACCGTCGACTGGTCGGACCCCTACGCGCTCTCCGACGAGGAGATCGCCGTGATGGACAACCTGCTCTCCGCGGTGCGCAGCTCCTACAAGCTGAACGCGCACGTGAACTTCCTCTACGAGCACGGCAGCGCCTACCTCGTCCACAACGACGACGTCCTCTTCCACGCCTGCGTGCCCATGAACGAGGACGGCACCTTCCACCCCGTCAACCACCAGGGGCAGCTGCTTTCCGGCAAGGCCTACTACGACTACGCCGACCGCCTGGCGCGCCGCGCGTGGCAGGAGAGCGACGAGGTCTCGCTCGACTGGATGTGGTACCTGTGGTGCGGGCGCTACTCGCCGCTCTCCGGCCGCCTCATGAAGACGTTCGAGCGCACCTACCTCGCGGACCGCTCCACCTGGGAGGAGCCGCGCGACCCCTACTACGCCCTCACAGACGACGCCGGGGTGTGCCGCCGCATCCTGCAGGAGTTTGGCGTCGACCCCGACCACGGCCACATCATCAACGGCCACACGCCCGTCCACGCCTCGGAGGGCGAGAAGCCCGTGCGCGCCGGCGGCCACCTGCTGGTCATCGACGGCGGGTTCTGCCAGGCCTACCACAAGACCACCGGCATCGGCGGCTACACGCTCATCTCGGACCCGCGCGGCATGCGCATCAAGGCGCACCGCCCCTTTGGCTCGATCGCCGACGTGCTCGACCTCAACGCCGACATCATGAGCGACGACGACCGCTTCGAGCTGGAGCCGCGCCCGCTCA
This sequence comes from Olsenella sp. An270, assembly GCF_002159735.1. Classification (GTDB taxonomy): domain Bacteria; phylum Actinomycetota; class Coriobacteriia; order Coriobacteriales; family Atopobiaceae; genus Thermophilibacter. The sequence continues at coordinate 375,625 of NZ_NFJF01000002.1, read as the reverse complement.
CCGTGGGCGACACCGACACCGGCGACGAGATCCGCGAGCAGATCGCCGACCTGCGTGCCCTTCTCGACGTCTACCGCTCGGGCGAGCTGCCGGAGCGCACGAAGCGCGGGTAGCGCACCGGGCCCGCGGCGCGGGCGGCGTGCAGGTTATGCGGCATGCGTGAGGTTATGCGACGTCCGGCAATCGCCCGTTCTTCTCGCCAAGCCATATAGCTGCGGAAACGTGAGGGCTGGGGTTACCGCATAACCTCGTCGATGCCGCATAACCTCGCGTATGTTGCATAACCTATGCGGGATGGGCGACAAGGGCCACCAACAGGGCGGGCGACAAGGGCGATGTCGGGGATTTTGCGACGGTTCCCGGCCTCGGGTTGGGGCGGGCTAAACTTGGGTATCTCTGTCCCATCTGACAACGAGACGAAGGGCACCACGCACGATGGACATGAACGAGAACAAGCGGCGCCGCTCGATGCTGCTCTACATCCTGATCGCGATCGTCGCGTACCTCGCGATCAGCCAGACGCTCTACCCCAACCTGCGCGCGACGCAGATCGAGCAGGTCACCTACTCTCAGTTCCTCGAGATGGTCGATAACGACCAGGTGGAGAAGGTCGACCTCAACACCGGCGACAACACCCTCCAGTTCACGACCGGCGAGGGTGAGAGCGAGAGGCACTACGAGACCACGATGTGGCCCTACGACGACACGCTCATCCAGCGTCTCGAGGAGCACGGGGCCGATGCCAACGCCACGATCCCGGACACCTCCGGCGACCTGTGGCTCATGCTGCTCGTCTCCTACGGCCTGCCGATCCTCGTCTTCCTGGGCATCGGATGGTGGCTCAACCGCCGCATGAAGAAGGCGATGGGCGACGACGGCCCGTCGATGAACTTTGGCGGCGGCTTTGGCGGCGGCGGGCTCGGCAAGTCCAACGCCAAGGAGATCAAGGGCGAGGAGACCGGCGTCACCTTCAAGGACGTCGCCGGCCAGGACGAGGCCAAGGAGTCGCTCCAGGAGATCGTGAGCTTCCTCAAGAACCCCGACAAGTACACCGAGATCGGCGCGCGCTGCCCGAGGGGTGCGCTGCTCGTTGGCCCTCCGGGCACGGGCAAGACGCTCCTGGCCAAGGCCGTCGCCGGCGAGGCGGGCGTCACGTTCTTCCAGATCGCGGGCTCGGCCTTCGTCGAGATGTTCGTCGGACGCGGCGCCGCCAAGGTGCGCGACCTCTTCAAGCAGGCCAACGAGAAGGCGCCCTGCATCATCTTCATCGACGAGATCGATGCCGTGGGCAAGCGGCGTGACACCTCCCTCTCGTCCAACGACGAGCGCGAGCAGACCCTGAACCAGCTCCTCTCCGAGATGGACGGCTTTGACAACCACAAGGGCATCGTCGTGCTGGCGGCCACCAACCGCCCGGAGACCCTCGACCAGGCGCTGCTGCGCCCGGGCCGCTTCGACCGGCGCATCCCCGTGGAGCTTCCCGACCTCGCCGGCCGCGAGGCCATCCTCAAGATCCATGCTGACGACGTCAAGATGGAGTCGGGCATCGACCTGGGCGTCATCGCGCGCTCCACGCCGGGCGCCTCGGGCGCCGACCTCGCCAACATCATCAACGAGGCCGCGCTGCGCGCCGTTCGCATGGGCAGGCGCCGCGTGACGCAGGAGGACCTGCTCGAGTCCGTCGACGTGGTCATCGCCGGCGAGAAGAAGAAGTCCACGGTCCTCTCGCCGCACGAGAAGGAGGTCGTCTCCTACCACGAGACGGGACACGCCATCGTGGCTGCCATGCAGAAGGGGTCGGCCCCCGTCTCCAAGATCACGATCGTGCCGCGCACCTCGGGCGCGCTCGGCTTCACGATGCAGGTCGAGGAGGACGAGCACTTCCTCACCACGCGCCAGGAGGCCAAGGACAAGATCGCGGTACTGTGCGGCGGGCGCGCCGCCGAGGAGCTCATCTTCGACGAGATGACCACCGGCGCCTCCAACGACATCGAGAAGGCCACGCAGCTCGCGCGCGCCATGGTCACGCAGTACGGCATGTCCGACAAGTTTGGCATGGTGCAGCTCGGCCAGCCCGCGAGCCGCTACCTCGGCGGGGGCCAGCAGCTCACGTGCTCCGAGGGCACGGCCCAGGAGATCGACGCCGAGGTCCAGGCGCTCGTGGAGGAGGGGCATCAGAACGCCCTGCGCACGCTGCGAGAGAACCGCTTCAAGCTGCATGAGATCGCCCACTACCTGCAGCGCAAGGAGACCATCACCGGCGAGGAGTTCATGAACATCCTCACCCGCGACGACGGCTTCGCCCCCAAGATGCCGAAGCCCGCCGAGTAAGCGGCCGCGTTCCAGGCCCTCATGCCCTCCCCGCCACCTGCGACGGGGAGGGCTTTTCTCGCCCGCGCTACCGGAAGAGCTGCCAGAACGCCACGGCGGAGCTCGCGGCCACGTTGAGCGAGTCCACGCCGCGCGCCATCGGGATGATGACGGAGCGCTCGCAGGCCTCGAGGGCCTCCCTCGAGAGGCCGAAGCCCTCGCTGCCAAAGAGCAGGGCCCTGCGCTCGGAGACGAGAAGGGACGCGTCGTCGAGCGGCACGGCGCCCGGCTCCAGAGCGAGCGCGAGGCACGAGAAGCCCCGGTCACGGAGGTCGGTGAGCGTCCCTCGCGGCCACTCCCCCTCCTCGGCGCGCGCCCACGGCAGCTTGAGGGCGCACCCCATCGAGACGCGGAGCGCGCGGCGGCACAGCGGGTCGGCGCAGCGGGGCGAGAGGATCACGGCGTCGGCGCCGAGGGCGGCGGCGTTGCGGAAGAGCGCGCCGACGTTGGCGACGTCGACCAGGTCCTCGAGCACGGCCACGTGGCGGGCGCCGCGCACGACGTCCTCGACCGAGCGCTCCGGCGGCCGGCGCATCGCGCAGAGCAGTCCCCTCGTGAGCCGAAACCCCGTCAGCCGGCTGATCTGGTCGTGGGGCAGGACGTAGGCGGGCACGTCATCGCCCGCGCGCGCGAGCAGCCCCTCGCTCGCCGCGAGGTCCCGCTCGTCAAGGAGAAAGGACAGCGGCCGCGCGCCGCTGTCGAGCGCGACCTCGACCACCAGGCGCGACTCGGCGACGAACGCGCCGCCGTCCGTCTCGAGCCCAGCCCTGAGCTGATGTTCCGTCAGGCGGGAGAAGATGTCCAGACGCTCGTCGGACAGGTCGCTCGCATAGACCAGACGTGCCATGCCCCTCCTGTCAACTTTTCCGATACCTCGCCATCAAGCAACGCATCCTAGGGTACGATAAGGAACGCAAACAACGTACCGCGCGTCCCGAAATCAAGGTGTCCCCATGGCAAGTCACATGAGCGCCCCCGCGCCCGAGCCCAAGAAGAGCAGGCGGGCGCTGGTCGTTCCCTTCGCCCTTCTCGCCGTCGTGCTCGTTGCCTATCTCGGCGGCGTCATCTACTTCCACCTCTTCTTCATGCCCGGAACCACGCTCGACGGCACCGACGTCTCCCTCCGGCGCGCCGAGGACGTCGCGACGGAGAAGGCGGGCTCGTTCGCGGGGTATCAGGCCCACGTCTCCGGCGACGGCATCGACCTCACCATCGCGGCGGACCAGATAGGGCTCGCCTACGACGGCGAGTCCTACGCACGAGAGGCCGTCGCGGCGACGAACCCCTGGGCATGGCCGATCGCCCTCTCCCAGGGCTCACGATCCGTGAGCGCCAAGAGCGCCGTCGTCTATGACCGCGAGGCCCTTCTCGGCCTCTTCGCCCCCTTCAAGGACTCCGCGAAGGTGGCCGCCTCGAGCCTCGCCGGCGGGGCGGTGGTCTTTGACGCCGAGGCGGGGTCGTTTGGGCTCGACCCCTCGGTCATGGCGCAGTACCTCGATGACGACGCCCTGGTCGACGCGCTCGCCCAGGGGTTTGCTTCGCGGGCGGGCGAGATCGAGCTCGGCTCGGAGCAGCTCGCCGAGTCCGACGACGCCCTCCATGCGGCTGTCGAGGCCGCGAACGCCTACCTCGCGGCCGCCGGGACCACCCTCACGCTCGACGGGGAGACCGCGGCCGAGGTGAGCGCCGAGGTCATCGCCGGGTGGGTGACGGTCGCGGACGACCTCACCGTCTCGCTCAGCACCGACGCCGCCGCCGCGTGGGCCGCGGAGAGCGTCTCGCGGCTCAACACTGTGGGCTCGGAGCGCACCTACACGCGCGCCGACGGCAAGCAGGTCAGCGTCTCGGGTGGTGACTACGGGTGGAAGATCAGCGAGTCGGGCGTCGCCGACGCGCTGGTCGCCGCCGTGAGCGCCGGCGCCCCGCAGGCGGTCGAGGTCCCCTTCGAGCAGCGCGGCCAGGTCGTCCCGGGCGAGGGCGGGCGCGACTGGGGCCAGCGCTACATCGACATCGACATCTCCGAGCAGTACGTGCGCATGTACGGCGACGACGGCTCGCTCGTCTGGGAGTCCGCCTGCGTCACCGGCAACCCCTCGCAGGGCTGGGGAACGAGCTATGGGGTCTACGCGATCAACGAGAACATGACCCGGGACACCGTCCTCATAGGCCTCGACTGGAACAAGGACGGCGAGCCGGACTACGAGACCCCGGTCTCCTACTGGATGCCGTTCGTCGGCAACCTCGTCGCCCTCCACGACGCGCAGCGCTCCAGCTTCGGAGGCTCGATCTACCTCTGGAACGGCAGCCACGGATGCGTGAACCTCCCGCGCGACAAGGCAGAGTCGCTCTATGGCCTCGTCCAGGTCGGCGACGTCGTGGTGGTTCACGGCTAGGGTCGGGCCCACAACGCCCGCGTGACGAGCGAACCCAAACCGAATAACGGTTTGGGTTCGTTTCTTCTAGGAATCGCACCCCTTGACCGCCGACACCATGTTTTCGAACCCAAACCACAGAGGACGTCGTACGCCATGCCCAGCTTTGGGGCGTCCTTCTCGCCCGCCCAGCGGCAGCGATCCCGGGCGTCGGCGGCACCGCTGGCGCGCGCCTCAACCCGACACCTATCATAGTGTTTATCTGGGGCTTCGCCCCGCGGCGCACGTCTCGTGACAGTTTGCGGTACGTGAGCGGACTGACTTTTTCCCACGCCCCGCCTCTCGCCGCGTTCGTCCCCTAGGCTTGGCTCATGTCGATTCTGATCACATACACCTCCGCGCTCGAGGTCATGCGCCTGGCCGAGTTTCCCGCACTCGTCGCGGAGTGGGACGAGCGGACGGGCTACGTGCCCGAGAAGCTCCCCTCCGTCGAAGAGCTGGAGAGGGCCGTCGACAACTGTCCTCCCCTGCAGCGGCTCTCGCGACCGCTTCACCTCCTGGTCTCGAGCGACAACAACAGCCACTCCTCGAGAAGGGTCGTCCGTCACGTGACCCGTCGCATCCATCCGCGCGACGCGTTCGTCCGCATCTCCGAGGACGTCTGCCTGACCTCCCCCGAGCTCCTGCCGCTGCAGATGGCGCGAATCGCCACGACCCTCGAGGAGTCGCTCCTCATGAGCGAGCTCTGCGGGACCTACGCGATCTCGGACGACGTCGAGGACGGCATGCACCAGCGTTGGGAACCTCTCACCACGCGGCGTGCAATTGACGAGTTCCTCGACAGGATGGGTGGCTGCTACGGGATGGGCAAGGTCAGGGACGCCCTGCCGCTCGTCTGCTCAGACTCGGGGTCGCCCTACGAGAGCAAGCTGGGCGTGAGGTTCAGGGGCAGGCGTGAACAGGGAGGATACGAGCTCGACTTCGTGTCGATGAACGAGGAGCTGAGCCTGGAGGCCATCGGGAGGGAGTTCGAGCAGAAGAGCATAAGGAAGCCGGACATCCTCATCCTCGCGCCCGTCAGCTTTGGGCCCGAGGCACGGATGCCGTTTCGAGGGATAGCGGTGGACTACAAGGGACGCGTACATGACGACCCCGTCGTGGCGGCGCGAGACGACGAGCGCAGGAACGAGATGATCGCCCACGGCATAAAGCCCTACGAGCTCAGGAAGGTGCACTACGACGACATCGACTACATGGACTCGCTCGTCGCCAAAATTCGGAGGGACCTGCGCCTGCCGGCGGATGACCTCGCCTTCTACCGCGACGAGCGCGTCGCCCTCCACGACGCGCTCGAGCTTGTCGACGGCATTCGCTGGGGAAGGGCACTCCTCCCGACACAGCGCTAGCCACCTCCAAGAGAGGTTTGGGTTCGCAGCTTGCTGCGAGCCGACGCATCTCGAAGCCCTGCAGAGCAACTAGCAGCAAGAGCTCTCAGCAAGGACCGAGCGTGCACGGAAGAACGAACCCAAACCGGAAAACGGTTTGGGTTCGCATTGCACGCGCAGTTCGCTCATATGAAATTGAATGATGCAACTACCTGCGGTTCTGCAAAAGGTGCCGGAGCAAGCCACGAAACCGTGAACCCAAACCGGCACAGAGGGGGCGGAGGAGCGGGCGTCTAGAACGGGAGGCCCTGCCCGCCGCCCATGTTGCGCATCATCTGCTGCATGGCGCGACGGTTCTTCTTGCCGCCCGCACCCGGCTGCATCATGCCCTTCATCCGGCCCATCATCTTGTTCATCTCGCCCCACTGCTTGATGAGCTGGTTGACCTCCTGGACGCTGCGGCCGGAGCCCAGCGCGATGCGGCGGCGGCGCTGCCCGTTGATGATCTTGGGGCGGGCGCGCTCCTCCTTGGTCATCGAGTGGATGATCGCCTCGATGCGGGTCAGCTGCTCGTCGCTCGCCGCCTGGGGCGCCTGCGCCATCGCGCGCTCCATGCCGGGAATCATGCCCATCAGCTTCTGGAGGCCGCCCATCTTGCGGATCTGCTGCATCTGCGAGAGGAGGTCGTCCATCGTGAAGCCCTCGCGCAGCATGCGCTCCGCGTCGGCGACCTGCTGCTCGTCGGCGACCTTCTGCGCCTGCTCGATGATGCCCACGACGTCGCCCATGCCGAGGATGCGCTTGGCCATGCGGTCGGGGTGGAAGACCTCGAGCGAGTCGGGCTTCTCCCCCATCGAGACGAACTTGATGGGCTTGCCGGTGACCTCGCGCACGGAGAGCGCGCCGCCACCGCGGGCGTCGCCGTCGAGCTTGGACATGATCACGCCGTCAAAGTCCACGCGGTTAGCAAACTCCGTGACCACGTTCACGATGTCCTGGCCGGTCATGGCGTCGACGACCATGAGGATCTGGTCGGGGCGCACCGCGGCCTTGATCGCCACGGCCTCCTGCATCATCTCCTCGTCGATCTGCAGGCGTCCGGCGGTGTCCACGATGACGATGTCGCAGAGGCGGTCGACCGCCTCCTTGATCGAGCCCTCCGCGACGGCCACGGCGTCCTTCCCGTCACCGCGGAAGACCGGCACGCCGATCTCTGAGCCGAGCGTCTCGAGCTGGTCGGCAGCCGCGGGGCGGTGCGTGTCGCACGCGGCGAGGAGCGGGCTGTGGCCCTGGCCCTTGAGGAGGTAGGCGAGCTTGGCCGCGGCGGTGGTCTTGCCCGAGCCCTGCAGGCCGACGAGCATGATCACGTTGGGCGTGCGGTTCTGCGCGAGCGTCAGGCGCGAGTCGGTGGAGCCGAGAAGAACCGTGAGCTCGTCGAGCACGACCTTGACGACGTTCTGCGCCGGAGAGAGCGACGAGAGGACGTCGGCGGTGAGGCACTTCTCCTTGCAGCGCGCGACGAACTCCTTGACCACGCGGTAGTTGACGTCGGCCTCGAGAAGCGCCATGCGGATCTCGCGCATCGCGACGTTGATGTCGTCCTCGGTGAGGCGTCCCTTGCCGCGAAGGCGGTCGAAGGTGTCCTGGAGGCGGTCGGAGAGAGAGTTGAACATGGCTACATCCCTTCACCCACGAGCGCGCGGCAGAAGTCGAGCGCGTCGAAGGTCTGGAGGTCGTCGATGGCCTCGCCCACGCCGATGCGGTAGATGGGCAGGCCGAGCTGGCTGGAGATGGCGAGCGCGATGCCGCCCTTGGCGGTGCCGTCGAGCTTGGTGACGATGAGGCCGTCGAGCTCGAGGGCATCGTTGAACTCACGCGCCTGGTTGAGGCCGTTCTGGCCGGTGGTCGCGTCGATGACGAGCACGACCGCGACCGGCAGCTGGCAGCGCTTGCGGGTGACGTTCACGACCTTCGCGAGCTCGCGCATGAGGTCGGCAGAGGTGTGGAGGCGCCCGGCGGTGTCGATGAGCACGAGCTCGGCGCCGCGCCTCTCGGCCTCCTCGACCACCTCGTAGCACACGCTCGCGGGGTCGGCGCCGCGCTCGCGCGTCACCACGTCGACGCCCGCGCGCTGGCCCCAGACCTCGAGCTGCTCGATGGCGGCCGCGCGGAAGGTGTCGGCGCCGCCGATGAGGCAGCTCGCGCCGGCCTCACGGGCGCGCCCGGCGAGCTTGCCCACCGTGGTCGTCTTGCCGGCCCCGTTGATGCCGACGAACAGGACGCAGCTCGGAAGGTCGGTGAAGGGGTCGCGCTTGGCGGAGGGGAACTCCGCGGCGAGACGGCGGGCCAGCGCGTCGCGAAGCTGGTCGGCACGGGTGAGGTTCTCGCGCGCCGCCTGCTCGCGCAGGTCGTCGGTCACGCGCATGGCGACCTCGGCGCCCATGTCACCCATGACGAGCGTGTCCTCGAGGTCCTCCCAGAAGTCCTCGTCGACCTCGCCGCCCATGTAGAAGATCTCGTTGATCGCCTCGCGCGAGCGCTGGAGGCCGGACCTCAGGCTGTCGAGAAGGCCCACTATGCATCAACCACCTTTCCGGTCTCGCGGTCGAGACGCTGGGACACCACGCGGCTCACGCCGTCCGCCTGCATGGAGACGCCGTAGAGGACGTCGGCCTGCTCCATCGTGCGGCGCTGGTGAGAGATGACGATGAGCTGCGTGGAGGACTTGAGCTGCTCGATGGCGTCGAGCAGCTTGGAGAGGTTCGAGTCGTCGAGCGCTGCCTCGACCTCGTCGAAGACGTAGAACGGCACCGTGCGCACCTTGTAGACGGCGAAGAGCAGGGCGAGCGCCGTGAGGGACTTCTCGCCGCCGCTCATGAGCATCATCTTGGAGAGCCGCTTGCCGCGCGGCTGGGCCACGATCTCGATGCCGGTCTCCGAGGGGTTGTCGGGGTCGGTCATCTCGATGTGCGCCTGGCCGCCGGGGAACAGCAGGGCGAATATCTCCGAGAAGTTCGCGTTCACGCGCTCGAACACCGTGAGGAAGCGGTTGCGCATCTTGCGGTCGATGGCGGCCGTGATCTTGCGCAGGGACACGCGGGCGTCCTCGAGGTCGCGGACCTGCTCGTCGATGTAGTCGTAGCGCTCCTTGAGCCTCAGGTACTCGTCCATGGCCACGGCGTTCACCGGTCCGATGGACTCGATCTGGGAGCGGAGGGAGTCGGCGCGGCGCTCGGCCTCGTCGCGGTCCTCGGGCGGCGGGCACTCGAGGGCCTCGTCGAGCACGGCGCCCGTCGCCACGATGGCGTTGACCGCGGTCTGCACCTGCACCTCGAGCTTGCCGAGGTCGACCTTGACGGCGGTGGACGCCGTGCGGGCCTCCTCGAGCTCGGCGGAGGCCTTGTTCACGGCCTCGCGGGCGTCGCCGATCGTCTTCTTGAGCGAGTCGGAGTCCGCCTCGGCGAGCGAGGCGCGGTCCTTCAGGCGACCCGCCCACTCGAGGGCGCGCTCGCGGATGGCGTCGTAGCGGTCGTGCAGCGGGTCGACACGAAGGCGGACGACCTCCAGGGAGCGCGACGAGCGACGGGTGGCGTCGATGCGACCGTCGAGCTCCGAGACGCGGGCGGAGAGCTCGCGCTCCCTGCGCTCGAGCCCCGCGCGGCGCTCGCTCGTCATGGCGAGCTCCAGGCGGCCGTCGGAGAGCTCCCTCGACGCCTTGCCCTGGGCTCGGACGGCCTCCTCGTGCTCGGCCGTGCGCTCGGCGAGGCGGCCGGCGAGCTCGTCGGCGCGCTCACGGGCGGCTCGGGCGGCGGCGCGGTGCTCCTCGATCTGGGCGCGCGCCTCGGCAGCACGCTGGAGCGACGCCTCGCGCCGCTTGGTCACCTGCGCGCGCTCCGAGGTGGCGGCGGCGAGCTGCGCCTCCAGGCGACCGCGCTCCGCGGTCGTCGAGGAGACCTCGGCGGTGAGGCGCGCGAGCTCGCCCTTTGCGGCGGCAGCCTGCTCGCGGGCGTCGGCGAGGGAGGACTCGGCCTCGGCCACCGCCTCCGCCGCGGCGGACAGGCGCGACTCGAGGGCCGCCATGCCACCCTCGAGCTCGCGGATGCGGCGCTTGCGCTCCAGTGCGCCGGCCTCGCTCGAGGGGGCGGTGCCCACGTGGACGCGCCCGTCGGGCAGGACGACGACGCCGTCCAGGGTCACGTACGTCGCGTCGGGAACGGCAGAGTGCGCGCGGACCGCCTCCTTGGCGTCGCCCACGATGCGCACGCCGCCGAGAAGCGCCTCGAGCAGCGACCGCGCCTCGTCGGAGACGCGCAGGCGGGAGACGAGCGGGGTGCCGGGAGCGTCCGAGGGGACATCCGCATGCCCGGGGGCCGCGGAGGCGACGATCGCGGCGCGACCGTCCCGGTCGGCGAGGCCGAGGGCGCGCTCCGCGAGGGCGACCGCGTCGTCCGCACCGTCCACGACGAGCGCGGCGAGGTCGTCGCCGAGGAGCCGCTCGACGAGCGACTCGACCTCGGGGTCGGCGTCGACGAGGTCGGCGAGGCGGCAGCGGACGCGGTCCTCGTCGGCGGCGAGCGCCGCGACGAGCGGGCTCGCGAGCTCGACGTCGGAGTCGACGGAGCGCAGCGCCTCGAGCGTGGCGGTCGCTGCGGAGAGGGCCCGCTGCGCCTCGGCGTGCTCGGAGCGCGCCGCGTCGAGCGCGCCCGAGAGGCCCGTGATGGAGGCGGTGAGGGAGGACTCGCGCCGGCGCGCCTCGAGGAGCGACCCCTCGAGGGCCTCGATCCGGTCGGCCCTCTCGGTGACGGCCTCACCGGTCGTGCGCAGCGACTCCTCCAGCTGCTCGAGGCGCGAGGCGAACATCTGGTCCTCGACCTCGGCGTTGGAGATCTGGTCCTCGAGCTTGGCATAGGCGAGCGTCTCGCGGTCGGCCTCGCCGCGCGCGGAGCGCTCGTCTGCCGTGATGCCGGAGAGCTCGTCGTCTATGGAGCGGCGGCGCTCGCTCGCCTCGCGGGCGGCGCGGGAGAGCCCCTCGACCGACTCGCGCAGGCTCGCCTCGCGCACGCGCGCGTCGGAGAGCTCGCCGGCCACGCCCTCGTGCTCCGAGGCGGCGTCGGCGCGCTGCTTCTCCATCGTGGAGAGCTGCATGCGCATGTCGGAGAGGCGCGAGACCATGTTCTTGCCCTTCTCCTCCAGAAGGCGCATGTCCGCGTCCATCCTGCCGAGAAGGTCCTGCATGCGGCGGCGCTGCTCGCCGAGGTCACCCACAAAGAGGCCCTTCTGCTCGAGCAGCGACTGGAGCTTCTCGAGCTCGGCGCTCTTCTCGTCCAGACGGTACTGGGCGAGCTCGCAGGCGGCGTCGGCCTCCTTGCCGCGCGCCTCGAGCCGGGCGTAGCCCTCCTGCAGGCGCCGCAGGTCGTCGACGGCGAGCTGGACCTCGAGCCCCTTGAGCTCGTCCTCGAGCTGGCGGGCTCGCTGGGCCTTGTCGACCTGGCGCTCGAGCGGGCGCAGCTGGCGCGCGATCTCGCGCGAGAGCATCTTGGCGCGGGCGAGGTTCTCGTCCATCGACGCGAGCTTGCGCTGGCTCCGCTCCTTGCGGCGGCGGTGCTTGGAGATGTCGGCCGCCTCCTCGATGAGGGCACGACGCTCCTCCGGGCGGCTCGAGAGGATCGAGTCGAGCTTGCCCTGGGAGATGATCGAGTGGGTGTCCTTGCCCAGGCCCGAGTCGTGCAGGATGTCCTGGACATCCATGAGGCGGCTCGGCGAGCCGTTGATCAGGTACTCGGACTCGCCCGAGCGGTACATGCGACGCGTGATGCCCACCTCGGCGAAGTCGATGGGCAGCGTGTGGTCGGAGTTGTCCAGCACGAGCGTGACCTCGGCCACGCCCACCGCGGAGCGCGCCGACGAGCCCGAGAAGATCACGTCCTCCATGGCCTGGCCGCGCAGCTGCTTGGCGCTCTGCTCGCCGAGGACCCACAGGATCGCGTCGGAGACGTTGGACTTGCCGGAGCCGTTGGGCCCCACGACCACGGTGAGACCGGGGTCGAAGACCATGTGGGTGCGGTCCGCGAAGGACTTGAACCCCTTGAGTGTCAGCGACTTCAGGTACAACTTGCACGTCCTCCGCACGCTAGTTGGTGGTCCCGGCGCCGTCGAAGTCGCCCTCGTCGGCGTAGCCGAGGCGGACGAGCGCGTCGACGGCGGCGGCGCTCTCAGAAGACTTCTTCGAGGGCCCCGAGCCGCGGCCGATCCGCCGGCCCTCGACGAGCACGACCGACGTGAACGTGGGGTCGTGCGCGGGCCCCTCCTCCGAGACGAGCCTATACTCCGGGCCGCAGTGCAGCTCGCGCTGGGTGACCTCCTGCAGGCGCGACTTGGGGCTGATGGGCTTCTCGGCGAGCGCCGGGGAGACCTCCGGGCCGAGCGTAGCGAGCACGAACTCGTGCGTCGTCGTGTAGCCGGCGTCCAGGTAGAGGGCGCCCACGAGCGCCTCGTAGACGTTCTCGAGCGCGGAGTGCATGCCGCGCTCCCCCGTTCCGCGCTCGGACTCGCCCATCACGATGAGGGGCGCGAGGCCCAGGCGCGCGGCGACGCTCGAGAGCATCTTGCCCGAGACGAGGCTGATCTTGGCCTGTGTGAGCGCGCCCTCGTCCATGTCGGGGAAGCGCTCGAAGAGGTCGGTCGCCACGATGGCGCCGAGGATGGAGTCGCCCAGGAACTCGAGGCGCTCGTAGGAGGCCGACACGGGCCGCCCCTCGGCGGCCGAGGGGTGCGTGAGGGCCGAGACGATCAGGTCCTGGTTCTCAAAGTGGTGGCCGCAGACCCGCTCGGCCTCGGCCACCCGCTGGTGCATCTTCAACGATCGGTCCCCCACCTACTGGGCGGCCGCGATGGCGTCGACGGCCTGGCCGACGGTGGCGATCGTGCCCACGGCGTCGTCGTCGAAGGTCATGGAGAACTCGTCCTCGAGGGCGGTCACGAGCTCGAGCAGGTCGAACGAGTCGGCGCCGAGTTCCTTCAGGTTGGTCTGCTCGTCGAGCGTGACGTCGGAGCCGAGCGAGAGCGTGTCGTCGACGACCTCGATCACCTTGGCGAGAATTGCGTCGCGGTCCATGGTTCCTCCTCCGGATAAAGCCTACCGTACGATTCTACCCCGTCCGGCGCCCGGCGCCCACCCGCGCTAGCCGGCGATCTCGCAGGCGTCGGCGATCTTCTCGCAGAGCCCGGCCCGGACGGCCGCCGCGGCGGCGAGCGTGCCCTTGCGGACGGCCTGGGCGCTCGTGGCGCCGTGCCCCTTCACGACCGGGGCGCGCAGGCCCAGCAGGATGGCGCCGCCGTACTCGTCGCCGGACATCTCGGCGGCCAGCGACTTGAGCGACTTGGCGAGAAGGGCCATGCCGATCTTGTTGGAAAGCGACGCCTCCATCGCGGCCTTGAGGCGCTTGATGACGAACTTGCCCGTGCCCTCGATCGACTTGAGGGCAACGTTTCCGGTGAAGCCGTCCGCCACGATGACGTCGAAGGTGCCGGCGAGCAGGTCGGTGCCCTCCGCGTTGCCGGCGAATCCGCAGTCCCCCGCCTCGAGCGCGGCGTGGTAGGCGAGCGCCATCTCCGAGCCCTTGGTGTCCTCGGAGCCGTTGCAGAGCAGGCCCACGCGCGGCTCGGCCACGCCCAGGACCGCGCGCGAGTAGGCACGCCCCATGTGGGCGAACTGCACCAGCACGTCGGGCTTGACGTCGGCATTGGCGCCCATGTCGAGAAAGACCGTGGGCTTGCCGGAGACGCCCGGGAACGGCAGCGAGAGCGCGGGGCGCTTGACCCCCTTGATGCGGCCCACGCCAAAGGTCGCGGCGGTGAGCACGGCGCCGGTGGAGCCGGCCGAGAAGAGCCCGTCGGCCTCGCCCGCGCGCACGGCGGCGGCGGCGCGCACGATGCTCGCGTCCTTCTTCTGGCGCACGGCGCTCGCTGGGTGCTCGGACATCGTGATGACCTCGGTCGTCACGAGGGCGCGGGCGCGCTCGTGGGCGGCCGCGAAGGGCTCGACCACCTCGGCGGCGCCGGCGACGAGCACCTCGAGCTCGGGGTCGTCGGCGAGCGCCTGGGCCACGCCCTCGAGAAGGACCTCGGGCTCCTTGTCGGCGCCCATGACGTCTACGCAGATGGTGGTCATGTCTCCCCTTTCGCGCGTTCTTGTCCGCGTCCCATTATGCCACGTCACGCACGCCGCCCGTCCTTCTCGCCCGCGCCGTTCTACGAATCACGGCCCTTGTCTGCGCCGCGTCTAAGAATTGCTGCCCTTGCCTGTGCCCCTTCCGAAAATCGCCGTCATTGTCCGGGCCGCGTCTAAGAATTGCCGCCCTTGCCTGTGCCCCTTCCGAAAATCGCCGCCTTTGTCATCCCGACGTCTAGAATTGCAAGCCCTTGTCCGGCCAAATCAGCGCTAGCTCGGACAAGGGCGGCGATTCCTAGAAGGCTGCCGGACAAGGGAGGCAATCTTTAGAAGGGGTTCGGACAAGGGCGCGCATTCCTAGAAGAACCTCGGACAAGGGCGGCATTTTCTAGAGCCCAACCGGACAAGGGCGGCGATTCCCGGAACGCCGGGCGACAAGGACGCCGCCGCACGCAAAAGGGGCCGGACCCGAAGGCCCGACCCCTGCGGAGTCGTCTGTGAGCGATGCTACTCGGTGACGATGACCTCGCGGTCCTTGTAGTGACCGCAGTTGGGGCACACGTGGTGCGGGAGCTTGGGAGCGCCGCACTGCGGGCACACGGAGCGCGCCGGAGCAGCGAGCTTGCTGTTGGCCGAACGACGGGAGTGGGTGGCGCCGCGGCCCTTCTTTTGCTTGGGTACTGCCATGTCAAAACCTCTCTTGTCACGAAGGCGCCCGCCGCTCGCCCACGGAGGCGCTCATTACCAATTCACGCAAGGAGACACTATAGCACGAGTCCACGAAAAGGGCACGTGCTCAGCAATTCTTCACTCGTTCGCGGAATCGTCCCCCTCGGACGCGCCAAGATCGAGCCCAGCGAGCGCCGAGAAGGGCGACGACTCGAGGCGATCGGCCTCGCGCTGTGCCTCGATCTGGGCCGCGTGACCGCAGTCGCCGTCGTTGAGGTTGGCACCGCAGACCGGGCAGAGGCCGGCGCAGTCCTCGCGGCACAGCACCACGAACGGCGTGTCCATCACGAGCGCCGAGAGCAGCGCGACCGAGAGGTCGATCGTGTTGTCGGGCGCGACGAGCTCGTAGTCGGCCTCGTCCTCGTCCTCGCCCAGGCGCTCGGGCTCCTCGAAGAGGTAGTAGCCGTCGACCTCGCCCGCCACGTCGAACTCGGCATCCTCCAGGCAGCGGTCGCACGTCCCCACCACGTGGGCGCGGACGAGCCCCGTCGCGAGGATGCCCTCGCCGGCGTTGGTGAGCACGAGGTCGTAGTCGATTCCCTCGGGCAGGGAGAACTCGTGGTCACCGAGCTCGTAGCCGGACTCGTCGAGGTGGCCGGCGAGCGGGCAGGTGTCGCCCGCCGCCGCGAGGCGGTCGTCGATGACAAAGGGCAGCGGCTTCATGACGGCTGCTACCAGGGCACGTTGTTGGTGGTGTTGCGCGGGCCGGAGTTCTCGTCGAGCGTCTGGCGGACGCGGGAGACGGAGCTCGTGAGGCTCTTGAGGTTCTCCTCGAGGTGGGCCAGCACCGTGTCGGCGTACTCCTCGGCGTTGTAGCGGGTGTCGCGCTCGTACTGCGCGGCCTGGTCGCGGATGCCCTCGGCCTGCTGCTGCGCGATGCGCACGACCTCCTGGTCGCCCGCGAGGATGATCGCCTGCTGCTGGGCGTCGGCGATGATGGAGTTGGCCTGCTGCTGCGCGCGGTCGAGCATCTCCTGCTCCTCCTTGAGGATGCGGCGCGCATCGGAGAACTCCTGCGGGAAGACGCGACGGATCTCGTCGAGAATCTCGTAGACGTCCTGGGCGTCCACGATCTTCTTCTGGCCGTTGTCCATGAGCGGGGACTTTGCCTCGTTGACGATCTGCTCGAGCTCGTCCACCAAGCTCTCGATTTCCTCACCTGGCTGCATCTATGGTTCCTTTCGCGTGACTCATCGGTGGTGGGCGCAGTGGCTCCATCAAAGGCCATAGTAGCAGATTGCGCGCCTGATGATAAAGGCGCAGCCGGGGGCCACCGCAGGTTGTGGCGGTTTCGCGTCGGCGGGCGTGGCGGCGGGCTCCGGGAATCGCCGTCCTTGTCGCCCGCGGTTCTAGAAAACGCGGCCCTTGTCGTCCCCGCCCCTAGGAATCGTTGTCCTTGTCACCTGCGCCTCTAGGAATCGACGACCTTGTCGCAAGATCTTCTAGAAATTCTCGGCGTTGTACGCCCCGGGGCCGTCGCTGCCGTACAAGGGCACGACTTTCTAGGGCCGAGAAGGACAAGGGCGGCAAATCGCGGAAAGCGCCGGGCGAGAAGGACCGCTCTACCGCCCGTAGCGCGCGAGCAGCCGCTCGTTGACGTTGGCGGGCACGAGCGTGCTCACGTCGGAGCCCATCGAGGCGATCTCGCGCACGATCGACGACGAGACGTAGCCGTACTGCGGGTTGGACATGACGAAGACGCTCTCCAGGTCCGGGGAGAGGTGGCTGTTGAGGTCCGCCTGCTGGAGCTCATACTCGAAGTCAGTCATCGCGCGCAGGCCCTTGACCACGCCGCCCGCGCCGAGCTCCTTGGCAAAGCTGACGAGAAGCCCGGTGAAGGGCGCGACCTCGATGTCGTCCGGCAGGCCCTCGCAGACCAGCGCCTCGCGGATCATCTCGACGCGCTCCTCGAGCGAGAACGTGGTCCCGCGGCCGTTCTTGTTGGCGGACGCCGCCACGGCGACGGTGACGCGCGGGAAGAGCCGGCGCGTCCTGCGGATGACGTCGATGTGGCCGAGCGTCACCGGGTCGAAGGTTCCCGGCACGACGACGTGCGTGATGGTCTCGCTGCTCATTGATCGTCCTCTTCCACGCGTGCGACCATGAGGTCCACGGCCGTAATCCCATGTCTTCTGGAGCGGGCGGGCCCCAGCGCGTCGCAGCTCAGGGCGGGGGCGTCGGCCGCATGCTCGTAGACTACCACGGCGCCGTCGGCGAGCTGGCCCGAGGACGCGAGCGCGTCCACGAGCCCGGAGACGCGGGCTGCCTCGAGCGCGTAGGGCGGGTCGAGGAACACGACGTCGAACGGCGCACCCGGAAGGCCGCGTGCGGCGAGCGCGAAGACGTCGCCGGCGAGCGCGGCGACCTCCCCCTCCCCGGCCCCGAGCGCGCCGACCGTGCGCCGGATGCGGGCAACGGCGCGGCGGTCCCGGTCCACGAAGGTCGCGCGGGCGGCGCCGCGCGAGAGCAGCTCGAGCCCCATGGCGCCCGAGCCCGCGAACGCGTCGAGCACCGAGCGGCCGGAGAGGTCGAGCCCGCGCGCCGAGAGGATCTGCGAGGCGATGCTCTCGCGCATGCGGTCGGTCGTGGGCCGCGTGACGCCGCGCCCCTCCGGGGCCTCGATCTGCCGCCCCCGCCACTTTCCGCCGACGATCCTCATGCGCGCTCCAGCTCCTCGAAGTAGGCACCAAACCTGTCGCGCACCTCGAGCGCCATCGCGCGGTGCGCGGGCGCGGAGAGGCGCGGGTCGGCGTCGGCGATCTCGCGGGCGTCGGCATGCGCCCACTCCACGAGGTCGCGGTCGGCCTCGAGGTCGGAGACCTCGAGCGAGACGCCGCCGCTCTGACGATACCCCAGAACCTCGCCCTCGTGACGCAGACGCAGGTCGAGCTCGGCGAGCTCGAAGCCGTCCGAGGTCGCCTCCAGGGCGGCGAGGCGCTCTCGCGCGCGGCTGTCGCGCTTGGCCGCACAGGAGAGGAAGACCGTCCCCGAGACGTCGCCGCGGCCGACGCGGCCGCGGAGCTGATGGAGGGTGGCCAGGCCAAAGCGGTCGGCGTCGAGCACGACCATGACCGTGGCGTTGGGGACGTCCACGCCCACCTCCACGACCGTGGTGGTCACGAGCACCTGGGTCTTCCCCGCGCGGAACCGCTCCATGGCGAGGTCCTTCTCGGCCGCCGTCATGCGACCGTGGAGCAGGTCGCAGGCGACGCCCGGCAGGACCTGGGCGCGCAGCTCCTCGAGCGTGGGCACCGCGGCGCGCGGGCGGGCGGCCGAGCCGCGCAGGGCCTCGGGGACGTCGTCGAGCGCCGACCCGTCGTCGGCGTCGTCCACGAGCGGGCAGACCACGTAGGCCTGGCGCCCGGCCGCCACGGCGTCTCGGATGGCACCCCATGCGAGGTCGAGGTTGGTGGGAGAGATGACGCGCGTCGTGATGCCCGCGCCGGCGCGCGGCCGACGGCGGATCCTCGAGAGGTCGACGTCGCCGTAGAGCGAGAGGGCGAGCGTGCGCGGGATGGGCGTGGCGGTCATGGCCAGAAGGTCCGCGCCCGCGCCCTTGCGCCGCAGGGCCGCGCGCTGGTCGACGCCAAAGCGGTGCTGCTCGTCGATCACCACGAGCGTGAGGGCGGAGAACTCGAGGGCGTCGGAGAGCAGCGCCGTCGTGCCAAAGACGACCGTCACCTCGCCGCGGGCAGCCGCGCTCTCGAGGCGCGAGCGCTCGGGCGCGGGCGTAGCGCCGGTCACGAGCGCCCAGCTCACGTGCGCGGCGTCGAGCACGGGGCCGAGCTTCTCGGCGTACTGGCGCGCGAGCACCGAGGTGGGCGCCATGACGGCGGCCTGGGTCCCGGTGTCGGCCACGGCGGCGAGCGCGACCGCGGCGACGGCGGTCTTGCCGGTCCCGACGTCGCCCAGGAGCAGCCGGTTCATGACGCGCGGGGCGGCCATGTCGGCCAGGATCTCATCGGCGGCGACGCGCTGCTCGTCGGTGAGGTCAAAGGGAAGCGCGGCGAGAAGGGCGTCCACGTGCGGTCCCCCGCTGACGTGCGAGCAGGGCTCCACGCCGGCGAGCTCGATCTGGCGTCGGGCGAGAAGGGCCAGCTGGAGACAGAGCAGCTCGTCGTAGGCGAGCCGCCTGCGCGCGAGGCCCGCGGCCGCAACGGAGGGCGGGAAGTGGACGTCGCGCAGGGCGCGTCCGAGCGTCATGAGACCGCGGCGGGCGGCGAGCGACGCCGGCAGCCAGTCGCAGACGTCGGAGGCGTCGGCGACGGCCGAGGCGACGATCCTGCGCATCCAGCTTGCGGTGAGGCCCTCGGTGACGGGATGGACGGGCAGGACGCGCGCGTAGCCGCCGGCGCCGCCCTCCCCCGTCACGACCTCGTAGAACGGGGCCTTCATCTGCCGGAAGCCGTTGCCAAAGGTCACCTTGCCCGAGAGCGCGACGGTGTCCCCCTCGTGCACCTGCTCGGCGACCCACGGCTGGCGGAAGAACGTGGCGATGAGGACGCCCGTCTCGTCCATGACGGAGAGCTCGACGATCTTCATGTTGGGCCGGGTGCGCGCGCGGCGCTGGTCGACCCGGTCGACCGTGGCGACGACCGTGGCGTCGCGCCCCACGTCGGCACGGGCGATCTTGGTGACGTTCGTGAAGTCGAGGTAGCGGTGGGGCACGTGCAGCAGGAGGTCGCGGACGCGCCGAATCCCCAGGCGCGCGAGCGCCTCCTGGCGCGCGCCCTTCACGTAGCGCAGGCTCGACACAGAGTCAGAGAGGGCGCAGGTTCGCTGCACCCTCTCTGCTGCTGACGGTATGGCGGGGCGCTCCCCCACTGCCTACTCGATCGAGAAGATCACGGGGTAGAGGGGCTGCTCGCCGCGGTGCGGGTCGACCTCCAGGTCGGGCTGGGCCTCCTCGATGGCGGCGACGAGCGCCTCGAAGCTCTCATCGTCCATGTCCTGGCCGGCGAGGATGGTGAGCGAGTCGCCCTCCTCCTCGTCCTGCATCTTGGCGATGAGGTCGAGCGTGACCTGCATGACGTCGGATCCCACCACGTCGATCGAGTCGTCCTGGATGCCCATGACGTCGCCGTCGTGGATGGGGGTGCCGTCGGCGGCCTGGGAGTCGCGCACGGCGGTGGTGACCTCGCCGCCGCGGACGCCCTGGATGGCCTCGGTCATGGCCTCGACGTTGTCCTCGAGCGAGGCCTCGGGGTCCACGACGAACATGGCCGAGAAGCCCTGCAGGACCGTCTTGGTGGGAACCACGGCGACGTGCGCGTCCTCGCAGGCGGAGGCGGCTGCCTCGGCGGCCATGCGGATGTTGCCGTTGCCGGGGAGCACGATCACGTTGTCGGCGTTGGCGGACTCGATGGCCTCCAGGATGTCGGCCGTGGAGGGGTTCATGGTCTGGCCGCCGGAGACGACGACGTCAACGCCCAGCGAGCGGAGGATCTCCTCCTCGCCCGAGCCGGCCGCGACGGCCACGAAGCCGAGCGCCTTGCGCGGGCCCGCGTCCTTCTCACCCTCCGCCGCCTGGTCGGCCGCGATCTTGGCGGTGCGGTCGTGGGACTCCATGTCCATGTTGTGGATGAAGACCTCGTAGACCTGGCCAAACTGGAGCATGTACTCGAGCACGCGGTTGGGCTCGTTGGAGTGGACGTGGACCTTGAAGTCGGGGTAGGCGCCCACGATCAGCTCGCAGTCGCCGAGGGTGGCGAGATAGGAGAGCGACTCGTCGACGTCGAAGTCCTTCTCGGCCTTGAAGAGGAACTCGTTGCAGTAGCGGAACTCCGAGCCCTCCCAGTCGTCGTTGAGCTCGATGGCGACCTTGGCGGAGACGTCGGCCTTGGCGTCGACGGTGGTCTTGAAGTCAGTGAGCTCGCCGGCCTTGCCGGTGGCGGCGTTGACGAAGGCCTCCATGAAGACGGCGAAGCCGAAGGCGCCGGAGTCCACGACGCCGTTCTCCTTGAGGACGGGCAGCAGCTCGGGGGTGCGCGCCACGGACTCGTAGGCCTCGACGACGAGGGCGTCGAGCATGTCGTGCGTGGCGAGGTCGCGGGTCTTCTCGAGCTGGTCGGCCTTGGCGGAGACGTCGCGCAGGACGGTGAGGATGGTGCCCTCGACCGGCTTGCGGACGGCCTTGAAGGCCACCTTCACGCCGCGGCGGAACGCGTGCGCGACGTCCGCGGGCGTGGCGTGCTCGGGGTCCTTGGCGTCGCAGAGGCCCTCGGCGATGCCGCGCAGGATCTGGCTCGTGATGACGCCGGAGTTGCCGCGCGCGCCCATGAGCGAGCCGTGCGTGATCGCCTTGGAGACGTCGTCCATGGTGGCGCTGGCCGGCAGGGCCTCCACCTCGCGGACGACGGTGTTCAGGGTGAGCGACATGTTGGTGCCGGTGTCTCCGTCGGGGACGGGGAAGACGTTGAGCTTGTTGATCTCCTCGGCGCGGTCGGCCACGACCTTGGCGGCCACGGGGAAGCATGTGCGGACGACGGAAGAAATCATCTTCGAGGACCTTTTCTCTTTCGGGCCTATGCTGCGGGAGGTGCTAGCGCGCGTTGCGCAGGCCCTCGATGTGAACCCTCACGTCAACGTTCTCGAGCTCGGCGATCTGCTTGAGCAGGAACTTGACGGAGCTCGTGAGGTTGCCCACGACGGAGGACATGTTGACCCCCTGCTCCACGATCACGTGGAGGTCCACCGTGACGCGGCCGGCGGAGGCGGCGACGTCGATGCCCTTGCGCAGGCGGAAGGACGGCAGCAGGCGGGCGACGCCGGCCTGCTCGTCGATCTCTGCCATGCCAACCACGCCGTAGCACTCGAGCGCGGCATAGCCGGCGAGGTCGGCGATGCAGTCGTTGGAGACCCTGAGCGTACCCGGAACAACACCTGACATGCGGACTCCTCTCAAGTAGGGAGAGCTGTCTCAATGCGTCGATTATAGCGCAGGCAGGCCGAGCGCGACGCGCGGCCGCGGCGCCACAGAAAAAGGGGGCCGTCCGAGGACGACCCCCTGCGCGTGCGATGTCGCGGCGACTAGCTGCGGGCGATCTTGCCCGACTTGAGGCAGCGGGAGCACACGTTGGCCTTGCGACGGTGACCGTCGACGACCACGGTGACGCGCTGGATGTTGGGCTTGAACGTGCGGTTCACCACGCGGTGGGAGTGGCTGATGGAACGACCGGCAACGGCATGCTTGCCGCAGAACTCACAGACCTTGGACATGCTTACCTCCTCGGGGGCGCGGCGCTCTTCTCGCGCCCGCTTTTACACAGCTCGCCAACTATAGCACACGGCCGCCCGTCTGCAACGCAAAACCTCAAGCATTTGTGGCGTTTGTGTCGGCGGGGACAACCTGTGGGGGCGACGGGGCTACGCCCCGAGCAGAAACGCGGCCACGGCGCCGGAGCGGCAGGCGACGCGCGCGTCGGCGGAGGTGACGACGTTGGAGACGCCGAGGTCGCCGAGAAGCTCCATCGGCTTGTCGGAGAGCTCCCAGCGCATGCCCGTCTCGTCCACGCGCGTGTCCGGGGCGACGGCGACGGCCGAGAACGTGCGGCCCACGGCGTCCGGCCCGAGCTCCCAGCTGGACTCCCCCGCCGCCGAGACGACGCGCATCTCGAAGCCGTCCTCGACGAGGCGCGCCGAAGCGAGGTCGGGCGCGGTGAGCTGGCCCACGACGGCGAGCGCGTGGTCGGGCCGGCCGCCCGAGGCGCACGTGAGCGTCACGGCGAGCGGGGCCTCCCGGCGGGCGGCCTCGTGCCGCGCGCAGTCGATCGCGAGGGCGAGGTCGGTCGCGTACTTCTCGGACGGAAAGTCCACGCAGGCTCGGGCCGCGGCGCGGGCCCAGTCGGCTGCCTCGGCGGAGGCGGAGTCGCCGTCGCCGCAGAACAGGTCGGGGGCCACGCCGGCCGCGCGGCAGGCGTCGGCGCCGCCGTCGGCCACGACGACGTAGTCGGCCTCGTCGGCGAGGCGCGTGAGCAGCGAGGGCGAGCTCGGCTCCGGCGAGCCGGCAACCAGAAGCGCCCTCATCGGCGCGCCGTGCGGCGGCACGGGCCGCTCGTAGTCGCGCAGCAGCGGCAGCGAGAGCTCGGCGTAGCCGTGGACGTAGATGTCGCAGTAGGGTCGCACGTCCTCCTCGCGGCGGCCGTCGTGGTCGTTCATGAGGCCGACCACGGCAAAGCCGGCGCGCCGCGACGTCTGCACGCCAAAGGGCGCGTCCTCGAAGACCCACGTGGTCTCGCGCGGCGTGCCCAGGCGGCGCTGCGCCTCCAGGTAGACGTCGGGGAACTCCTTGTCGCGCCCGCCCACGTCCTCGGTGCTCACGAGGTCGCGGAAGTAGCCGTCGAGGCCGTGCGCCTCGAGCGCGCAGCGCAGCTCGCGCACCGGCGTCGAGGAGGCGATGATCATCGGGACGCCCGCCGCGGCCAGCTCGGCGACGAACTCGCGCGCGCCGGGGAAGATCTCCACCTCGTTTCTGTAGGCGTCGCGGACGTGGGCGCAGAGCTGCTCGTAGAGCTCCTCGGCCGTGGCCTCGCAGCCCAGCTCGTCGTGCATGTAGGCGCACATGTCCCAGATGGAGAGCGCCTCGAGCGCCACGAGGTCGACCGCGTCGGCGTCAAGGCCGTTGGCCTCGAAGAGCCAGCGGTTCGCGCCGCGCCACATGGTCATAGAGTCGACGAGCGTGCCGTCGCAGTCAAAGATCGCGCCCGAGATCTCCATCGGTCCCCCGTCCCGTGCGAGCGCGTGGCGCCCACGCACTTGCACACACATTCGTGTACGTGTCGAACATCTATCATGATAAACGCATCGAGCGAGAAAAACCTCGTGTTCGCCGACGCGCGCGTTGGGTAAAGTATCTTGCGTTTGGACTATTCAGGCTTTTCGGAGGGTACCATGGCACGCTACGACTATCACTGCCCCGACTGCGGGATCACGTTCGAGGTGGAGCACCCGATGAGCGCCCACCCCACGGTGAGCTGCCCCAGCTGCGGCCGCGAGGCGGAGCGCGTGTTCGACCCGTCCGGCATCGTCTTCAAGGGCTCGGGCTTCTACAACACCGACCAGCGCGGCAAGGGCGCCTCGCCCAAGAGCGAGAAGTGCGAGTCCTGCGGCGCCTGCGACTAGGCGTCCTTCTCGCCCGCGCGTTCTTCTCGGGCCAACATCGCCCAAACAGAGAATCGGCACAGAATCAGCCTCTCAGACGGCTCGTTCTGTGCCGATTCTCTGTTTGGGCGATGTTGGCAAGCGAGAAGAACCTCATGCGCGGGCCGTCGCGCGGACGATGCGCAGCCGACCCTCCGCGTAGTCGAGGCGGGAGCTTCGCGTGACGATCGTCGGGGCCTCGGTCGGCCAGGTGTCCGAGCCGCGCGGCACGCCGAAGCGCTCGAGCAGCGGGCCCAGCCGCGCCGGGTCGCGCGCGTCATCGTACGAGAAGCGCACGATCGCGGGACGCAGCGCCGTGAGGTGCGACTCCCGCAGCCGCTCGTCCTGCATGACGCGCAGCGCGTCGCGCCCGCCCATGAGATCGGGGCGGCTCGTCTTCTGGCGCCCGTCCAGCTCGCCGATGACGAGTCGGCCGTCCTCCGTGAGCCACAGGAAGTCCACGCGGAACCACTTCCCGGGCTCCACCGGGTCCTCGATCCAGACCTGCAGCTCCGGCTTCGCAAAGCCGAGCTGGAACATGGTGGCACGCGCGATTGACTCGCCGCCGCTCTCGGCGCGCGCGTCCGCGAGCACGGCCGCCCCGAGCGCCCTGCGGACGCCGGGACGGCCCCGGTACTCCTCGGCGAGAAATCCGGCCAGCCCGCGGGCCGAGAGGCGACCCACCTTCAGTGCCGCGTCGGCTATGGCGAGCGCGTCGGGGAGCTCGAACGACGCCAGGCAGTCAAAGACCGTGCGCCAGAACGGAACCAGCGGCAGGCCCCCGCACATCTCGACGGCGTCGTCGGCGATGTGATGGCGGACGATGCCCCCGGTCGCCTGATGCACGGCACCCGGCGGAGCCGCCACGGAGACCTCGTCGAGCAGCTCCCGCGTGACGGGCAGGCCGTACGCGACCGCCGCCGACGCGCCGCAGAAGCGCCACGTGGGACGGAGCGTCGCGACCGCTCTCATGAGGTGCATCATCTTGTCCGGCGGCTCGAGCCGCTCCCATACCTCACCTCGGACGAAGATGCCGCGGATGGGCTCTGTGACCTCACCCGCCCTGCGTCGCATGGCGGCGCGCGTCGCACGATCTCCCGGCACGCAGCAGGAGCCCCGACGTTCCGCGTCGCTCAGCAGCTCCTCGATTCTTCTTTCGACCGTCAGGCTCATGGCTCACCCCCTCGGCGTCATTCTCGCACGTCGATTGGATGAATAATGGCTTGCTTCAATCTATCTTCATAGGATTTTATGCAGCTATCTGCAAGATTGGCGTCTGCGGCGACAGGCGGTCATCGTCGGCCATGCCAATCTCCCCGAGACAGAGAAACGACACAAAACCAGCCTCTTGGAGGGCCGATTCTGTGCCGTTTCTCTGTTTGGGCGCGGTTGGCCGAGAAGGACAGCGCGGGCGAGAAGGGCAGCGCGGGCGAGAAGGACAGCGCGGGCGAGAAGGGCGGCGCGGGCGAGAAGGGCGGCGGCGCTACGCGAACTGGCTGCGGTAGAGCTCGGCATAGGCGCCGCCGGCGGCGAGCAGCTCCTCGTGCGTGCCCTGCTCGATGATGTTGCCCGCCTCCATCACGAGGATGAGGTCGGCGTCGACGATCGTGGAGAGGCGGTGCGCGATCACGAAGCTCGTGCGGTTCTCCATGATGGCCTCCATCGCCCGAACGATGGCCTGCTCGGTGCGGGTGTCCACGCTCGAGGTCGCCTCGTCGAGGATGAGGATCGCCGGGTCGGTGAGCATGGCACGCGCGATGGTGAGCAGCTGGCGCTGGCCCTGGGAGATGTTCTCGGCGTCGTTGGAGAGCAGCGTGTCGTAGCCGTGCGGGAGCGTGCGCACGAAGAAGTCCACGTGCGCGGCGCGGGCCGCGGCCTCGACCTCCTCGCGGGTGGCCCCGGGCTTGCCGTAGGCGATGTTCTCGGCGATGGTCCCCTCGAAGAGCCATGCGTCCTGCAGCACCATGCCAAACTGGCGACGCAGCTCCGCGCGCGTGAGCTCGCGCGTGTCCACGCCGTCGAGCGTGATCCGCCCGCCGTCCACCTCGTAGAAGCGCATCAGCAGGTTGATCAGCGTGGTCTTGCCGGCGCCCGTGGCACCCACGATGGCGACCTTCTGCCCGGGCTCGGCCGTAAGCGACACGTCACGCATGAGCGGGCGGTCCGGCGCGTAGCCAAAGCGCACATGCTCGAAGGCAACGCGGCCCTCGACGACCTCCGGGAGCTCGGTCGGGACCGCCGGGTCGGGCACGACCTCCGCCTCGTCGAGCAGGCGGAACACGCGCTCGGCGGCGGCCAGCGCGCCCTGCAGCATGTTCACCGTGAGCGAGAGCTGCGTGAACGGCTCGGACGCCTGCATGACGTACTGGAAGAACGCCTGGAACACGCCAACCGAGATCTGCCCCATGACGAGCATGCCGCCGGCGAGAAGACCCACGGTCACCTGGCAGAGGCGCATCAGGAAGCGGATGGCCGGCGCGATCGCGTTGGTCACGAAGTCGGCGGCGCCGCTCGTCTCGGCGAGGCGCTCGGCGGCCTCGGCCACGTCGGCCAGGCTCGCCTCCTCGCGGCCGAACGCCTTGATGACGGCGCGCCCGGAGTAGGCCTCCTCGACGCGCCCGGTGAGCTCGCCGAGGGCGGCCTGACGCGCCGCGGCGGCCTTCAGGGTGGCCGTGGTCACGATCTTGGTCGCCACGGTCGCGACCAGGGCGAACGTCACGAAGACGCCGGTGAGCATGAGGTCGTAGGTGGACATCATGACGATGGCGCCGCCCACCATGGTGACGGCGATCAGCAGCTGGAGCAGGCCGCGCTGCAGCACCTCAGAGACCTTGTCGAGGTCGTTGGTGGCGCGGCTGATGGTGTCGCCAGGCTGGTGCGCGTCGTAGTAGGAGAGCGGCAGGCGCGCGCACTTCTCGGCTATGCGGCGGCGCAGGCCGAGGTTGAGCCGCTCGGCAAAGCTCGCCATGACGAGCACCTGCACCGTGTAGAAGAGCCAGGCGGCCGTCCAGATGCCCAGGAAGACGAGGATCCGCTCGCCGCCGTTGCCGATGGCCGCGACGAAGCTCTCCCCCTCCGCGAAGGCCGCCTGGATGTTGGTCCACAGCAGGTCGATCAGGTGTGCGCTGTAGGCCGTGGCGCCGAGCGAGCCGCACACGTAGAGCACGGAGCAGACGGCGGCAACGACGAGCCTCCAGCGCTGGCCTGCGGCGGCCTCCCAGAGGCGACGGGCCGTGCCGAGGGCGTCGGTCGGCACCTCCAGCTCCTCCTCGGCGGACGCCGCGGCGCAGCCGCGCTCGAGCTCGGCGGCCTGGTCGAGCTCGCGGTCCTTCTCGCTACTCATTGGCGGCACCTCCCCTCGTCTGGGAATCGGCGATCTCTCGGTAGGTGGGGCAGCTCTCCATGAGCTCGTCGTGGCGGCCCAGGCCCACGACCTCGCCGTCCTTCAGGACCACAATCTGGTCGGCGTCGTGGATGGTGCTCACGCGCTGGGCGATGATCAGCGTGGCGGCGTCCGTGAGCTCGCCGGCGAGCGCGCGGCGCAGGGCGGCGTCGGTCTTGTAGTCGAGCGCGGAGAACGAGTCGTCAAAGACGTAGAGGTCGGCGTCGCGCACGAGGGCGCGGGCGATGGCAAGGCGCTGGCGCTGGCCGCCCGAGAAGTTGGTGCCGCCCTGGGCCACGCGCGTCCCGAGCGCGTCGGGCAGCTGCCGCACGAAGCCGCCCTGGGCGACGTCGAGGGCGTGCCAGAGGCGCTCGTCGGGGGCGTCGGCGTCGCCGTGGCGCAGGTTCTCGGCGATGGTGCCCGAGAAGAGCCACGCCTTCTGCGGCACGTACGCGATCCGGGCGCGCAGGTCGGCCTGGGTGAGGCGACGCACGTCGACGCCGCCGAAGCTGAGGCTGCCGCCCGTGGCGTCGTTGAAGCGCAGCAGCATGCGCGCGATCGTGGACTTGCCGGAGCCCGTGTTGCCTATGATCGCGGTCACCTCGCCGCGACGCAGGGAGAACGTGAGGTCGTGCAGGGTGTCCTCGTCGGCGTCCGAGAAGCGCATGCTCACGTGGTCGAAGCGCGCGACCTCGGCGCCCTTCACGCCCGCGGGCAGCGCCGCGGCGGCCGGGTCGTCGGCGATCTCCGGCTCCACGCCCAGCACCTCGGCCGCACGGGTGAGGCAGGCCAGGGCGCGCGGCACCTGGAGGATCGCGAACTGCGCCATCATGAGGAACATCATGATGAGCATCGCGTACTCCACCAGGGCGGAGATGGAGCCGATCTGCATGGCGTGGGCGCCCACGCGGTCGGCGCCGACCCACATGATGACGGACTCGACGGCGTTCATCAGGAAGAACGTGATGGAGTCGGTCAGGGCGAAGACCACGTTCACGCTAATCGCGTTGGTGGCGAAGTCCGAGAACGTCTCGTCCAGCCGGCCGCGCTCGTGGGCCTCCTTGCCAAAGGCCCGGATCACGCGCACGCCGGTGATCGACTCGCGCAGGCGCGTGTTCATGTTGTCGATGAAGCCCTGCAGGCGCGTGAAGATGGGCGCCGACTTGGCCACGGCCGCCACGCAGATGGCGACCACGGCGAGCGTCACGACGAGCAGCACCCAGCCCATCACCACGTCGGTGGAGAAGGCCAGCGCCACCGCGATCACGCAGGCGATGGGCACGGGGAAGATCATGAGGATCGACATGAGCAGCGTCTGCTGGACGACGTTGGCGTCGGAGAGCGTGCGCGTGATCATGGAGCCCGTGCCAAAGGCGTTGAAGTCGGAGGCCGAGAAGGCCAGCGACGCCTCGTAGACGCGCGTGCGCAGGTCGCGGCCGATCTTGGCGCACAGGCGCGAGGTGAGGTAGACCGTCGTGAGGTAGCCGCCGGAGCCCACGAAGGCGGCGATCAGCATGGCGACGCCATGGCCCATGAGCGCGGACATGTCGCGCGTGTTCACGGCCACGTTGACCATGGCGGAGAGCTGCGTGGGGATGAAGAGCATGCCCGTCATGTCGCACAGGGCCGCCACCAGGATGGCGGCGAGCGTGGCCTTGTACGGGGCCATGAGGCTCACGAGGAGCCGCGCGGAGGTGCGCTTGCTGTAGTCGCGGCGCGTCGAGGGGTTCTTCTCGCTCATGCGTCCGCCCTCCCCTCTCTCAGACGCGCGATCTCTGCGTCGATGGCGCTCGCATAGGCGCGCACGAGCCGCAGGAGCTCGGCGCGCTCGGCGGGGGCGAGGCTCGTGAAGGCGCGGTCCTCCGCGGCGATGGCCGGTCGGATGCGCTCGTCGGCGAAGGCCCGGCCGGCGGGCGTGAGCGAGACGAGCTTGGTGCGGCGGTCGTCCTCGGCGGGCGCGAGCGTGACCAGGCCGCGCGCCTCGAGCGTCTTGAGCGCGGAGTTGACCGTCTGCTTGGAGTACGAGAAGTCGCCGGCGATCTGGCGCTGCGTGACGCTGCCGCCGGAGACCTCGAGCGCGTACATGATCCAGTACGCGGTCTCCGACAGACCGCAGTCGCGCGCGAGCTCGTAGTAGAGCTTGTCGCTCTCGCGGTAGAGCACGTCAATCTCTCGCGCGCTCGTGAGCTGGTCGTGCGTGGACACCTCTCCCCCTTCTCCCGGTTGCGAGGTGCCAGATTAGTCCGATTTCGGATGGTTGTCAAGGCGGCGAGAGACAAGCGCGCCGAAACAGAGAATCGGCACAGAATCGGCCTCCAAAATGCGCGATTCTGTGCCGTTTCTCTGTCTCGGCGAAGGTGGCACGGGCGAGAAGGACGCAGCCACGCAAAAGGGGCCCGGACCTGAGTCCGAGCCCCTCCAAGTCGCCTTGTTCGCAGAGCCTAGAGCTTGCGGACGTTGGAAGCCTGGAGCTTGCCGTTCTGGCCGGTGGTGATGTCGAACTCGACGGCCTGGCCCTCGTCCAGCGTCTTGAAGCCGTCCATCTGAATCTCGGAGTAGTGGACGAACAGGTCGTCGCCGTCCTCACGAGAGATGAAGCCGTAGCCCTTGTCCGGGTTGAACCACTTGACAGTACCCTGTGCCATGTCGTGCCTTTCTTTCATACGCCCCGCGGGGCAAAAGCTGCGCTTGCGCGCGATACCCGTGGCGATTGCCACGAGGGATATGTTACCCCGAAACGTCTCGCTCAGACGCGACAATCCGCTGGGGGGCGATTCGGCGCCGGTGGGGCGAGAAGGACGAGCGTCGAGGACGATCAGCCGAGCTCGCCGACGTGGAACACCGCGGCGTTCTGCCCGTCGCACTCGGGCACGATCACGGCGTTGCTGTCGCTCGCGATCAGCGGCCGCGAATAGCCGACGGAGGAGCCCAGGTCCAGCATCGTGCCGTCGGCGAAGCCGAAGGCGTACATCCCCGGGTTGTCCAGCTCGGAGCCGGCGCCCCAGACGACCCAGCCCTCGTTCACGGACGCGATGACCCTCGAGGCGGGCGTCCGGACCCACGCCAGGCAGGACTCGAAGCCCTCGTCCCAAATCCCGATGTAGCTTCCCTGGGAGGAGTCGGTGGAGGAGAAGCTCACCACGCGGCGGCCGTCGCTCGCCCAGACCCCCGAGATACCCCAGGAACCGTCGTCGGACGTCACGGAGAAGACGCTCTCCGAATCGCCGCCGTCCCACTGCTCGAGCGAGCCGAAGAGCGTGCCGTCACCCGCCTGGACCTGCGCAGAGGCCCACAGAGCCCCGCCCTCGATCGCCGCGGGGTAGTTGCCGGTGCCGATGACCTCGCCCTTCTGCTCGGCCTTCGACAGGTCGAACGCGAGCACGGCGGGAGACCAGGAGTCGCCCTCCGCGAGGCACGACGAGAAGAACGCGTGCGTCTCGTTGCAGGTGGGGACGACCTCCCCGCCGACGGCGGGGGTGTCGGGCGTTCCGTTGAGCAGCTCGGCGCTCCCGAGGACGACCGTCTCACCGGAGGCGGCGTCCCAGGTCTGGACACGCCAGTTGTCCGAGGTCGAGGCGGGAAGGAGCGTGAGCTCGGACGAGCGCCACACCAGGCGCTCCGCGGTCCCCGTCCCGTCCTGCGGCTCGAAGTAGGCCTCGTCCGTCTGCCGGTCCTCGAGGTAGGTCACCCCGTCCGGCGAGATGAGCGCGGCGCGGTAGCTCGAGATGTCGTCGGGCGTGTCGGTCGCGGAACCGAACACGGTCCGCCCGTCGAGCGGATACGAGCCGATCTGGGCGTAGTCGCCGCCGAACGTCCACTCCCCCGCCAGCTCCGCGGGCCGGGCCGCGTCGGCGGCCTCCACGAGGGGAGCGTCCGCGGTCACGCCGTCGAGCGAGAAGGGCAGGTCCGCGGCGGGCTGCTCGGTGGGGACGTCGTCAGTCTCGGGCTCCGGTACCGCGTCGTCCGGCTCCTCGACCGGCGCCTCCTCTCCCTGCTGGCCGCCGTGCAGGGCGAGAAGGGCGCCGACGCCGACGCACGCCAGCGCGAGCACGGCGACCAGGACCGCAATCAGGGCACGCCGGTGCCGCGCGGTCCCCTCGTCATCGGTGAAGTGCCTGGGCATGCGCGCCTCCTAACGGGCGTAGTGAAGGCCGATGTGCTCGCGGTCGAAGAAGACTTCCTTCTGCATGAACTGGGTCACGAGATAGTTGAGGTTGACGCTGAACTTCTGCGCCGAGGCGCCCCAGATCGTGCCCGCGCCGGGATCGACAATCGTCGCCGTGTCGCTGCTCAGGTTGTAGGCGTCGACGACCATGATGTGGGAGAAGGTGCTGTTGCTGTGCCCGTTGAGGTGCGGGCCGCCGCGACGCTCCTGCGTGTCGACCGCTGAGGCGTAGCCGTTGTTGTAGGAGTCCAGAATCGCAGCGCGCACCGTCGAGTAGGACGGGGTGTGGACCGTCGTGTAGACGCTCTTGCCGAGCCAGTTGTTCATGCCGTTGGCGAAGGCGCGGTTGGCGAAGCTGGTGCCGCTCGTCGTGGTGCCCATGTAGCTCGCGACGTTGCCCATCGTGAGCGGCGTCCCGCTCGCGGAGGTGTTGGCCCCGACGTTGCGCAGGATCATGTAGCCGGAGGCGGGGCCGCACCAGTAGCCGTTGGGCTGGCCGGCCCAGGCGACGTTGTGGTACTGCCACGAGCCCTGGAGGGTCGAGCAGCCCGTCCCGGCGCGCCCCTCGGACTTGCCGTACTGGATGTAGTGCCGGCAGATCGCCAGCATGTTCGTGCCGTACGCCCGGCGCACGTCCTCGTACTGGTTGTAGTACGACTGGACCGAGAAGGTCGCGCAGGCCTGGCGCCGCTCCCTGACGCCCAGCGTCAGGAAGTGGTTGAGCGTCGCCGCCCTGTCGTCCCCGAAGGCGGCGGCGATGTCGGGGTACTTGGTACGGTAGAACTCGTAGTTGTACACGGCGCTGTAGGACTTCTCGGAGCTCGTCACGAACGTGGGCGCGTAGGCGTCGAGAATCTTCACGATCTTGGAGGCGTATCCCGAGTCGCCGGACCAGACCCCGGAGCCCAAGAGCTCGACGTAGGCGGCGCTGCCCTTGGGCACGGCGTCGTAGCCCGCGTCGACGCAGGCGTTCTTGAGCGGTGCGTCCGTGGCGTAGGCCTTGAGGTGCTGCACCTGGGCGCGCAGCCCCATCCTCACCGCGTCGGAGCCGTAGGAGGAGAAGTCCGTTCCCCGTGCGTTGTCGCCCGTAACACCCAGGCTCGCGAAGTTGCACTGCGCGGCGCTCACCCGACCGCCAAACCTGAGGTTATTGGTCTCGACCATGGCCTGGGCAAACACGACGGCGGGGTTGACGCCCTCCGCCTTCGCCTCCTCCTCGAGGATGCGGCAGAAGTCATCGATGCTGCCGGCACCGTACGCCGAGTAGACGTCGGAGGGGTAGGAGCGGCCCATCGCCTTGAAGTAGGCGGCCATCGTGGAGGCGCTCGCCGTGGAGTCGCCCACGATGGGGGTGCGCGTGAGCAGACCGTGGGCGGGATCGTCGCCGGCCGACCCGCTGCCGTACCAGCCGATGCCCTCGTCGCGCCAGCCCGCCTTGACGAGGCTGTCGCGCTCGTAGGTGCTCGCCGTGAAGTTGTGGGCGCCCGCGCGGGCGTTGGGGTTGTACTGGCGCAGCAGCGGCACGGTCTTGGCGTCGTCCGAGTACCAGCCGATTCCCTCGTCGCGCCAGCCCACGGACTTGAGGTGGTCGCGCTCGTAGGCGCTCGTGGTGTAGTGGTGGTCCCCGGCGTTGGGGTTGTAGAGGCGGTAGACCGGGGTGCTCGACGTGGCCGGGGCCATCCAGCCCACGCCCTCGTAGCGCCAGCCGGCCGAGACCAGGCTCCGGGCCTCGTAGTTGCTCGCGGTGTAGAAGTGCTCGCCGCTGTTGGGGTTGTAGAGGCGGTACATCGGCTTCATGGACGTGGCGGCGCGAGGCTCGGGGTCCGCGGAGAGCGTCGACACCTCGGCGGGGGCCTCCTCCGGCTCGCCCGTCTCGTCGTCGGAGCCCTCCGTCGGGTCGCCCGTCTCGTCGGCGGGCGCTTCTCCCTCCTCATCCCCTTCGCCGGTCTCGGCGCCCTGCCCCTGGGAGCCGGAGTCGTCGGCGGAGTCCCCCTCCTCCTGATCGGCGCCGGAGTCGGGGACCTCGTCGGTCTGAGGGGGATCGTCGTCGGTGACGACGTCCTGCGACGGGGTATCCGCGACCTCGACGACCGCCTCCTCGGACTCGGCCTCGGGCTCCGTCGCCTCGGCGCTGACGCCGAGGGGGGCGAGCGCGGCGGCGAGGACGAGAGAAAGACAGACGGCCACGACAGCGATGCGGTTTCTCATGCTCTTCCCATCTATCAATTGGCAAACCGTTTGACTGTACCACGAGAGTCGTCGTCGTGTCGCCGAGAAGAGCGCCCTCCTCACAATCACAGGGGGCGCGCCCGGTTCCGGACGCGCCCCCGATTGATCGATGAGATCGCAGCTAGGCGACCTTCTCCATGATGGTGACGAGCGCCTTCCCGTAGCCGTCCCCGGGGACCGCCCACCTGCCGGCGAGAAGCTCGACGTACGGAGCGACGCCACGAGGGACCAGGCCGAAGCGCGGGTCGACGCACTCGTTGTTGAGCGGGCCCTTGGTCGCGTACGCCTTGAGGTGCTGCACCTGCGCGCGCAGGCCGATGCGGACGCTGTCGGACTCCTCGTAGCCGTGCTCCTCGGCGACCTGCCTGAAGTCGGCCCCGGCCGCGCCGCCGTTGGTGGCGCCGAGACCGCCGAAGTTGCACTGCTCGGCGCTCACCTGACCGCCGAACTGCAGGTTGCCGGTCTCGTGCATCGCCTGGGCGAAGAGCACCTCCGCGTTGATCCCCTCGGCGTTCGCCTCCTCGACCAGGATGGTGCAGAACGCGCGGATGTCTGCCGCGCCGTAGCGCGCGTACACGTCGGAGGGATAGGTCTTACCGGTGCGGTTGTAGTAGGCGACCATCTGGTCGACCGTCGCGGTGGACTTCCCCATGATGGGCGTGCGCGTGAGGACGCCCTTGTAGGGGTCCTCCTCGCCCGTGCCGCAGCCGTACCAGCCGATTCCCTCGTCGCGCCAGCCCGCCTTGACGAGGCTGTCCCTCTCGAACTCGCTCGTGGTGAAGTTGTGGGCGCCCGCGGCCGCGTTGGGGTTGTACTGGCGCAGCAGCGCCACGGTCTTGGCGTCGTCGGAGTACCAGCCGATTCCCTCGTCGCGCCAGCCCACGGACTTGAGGTGGTCGCGCTCGGCGACCGAGGTGGTGTAGTGGTGGTCTCCGGCGTTGGGGTTGTAGAGGCGGTAGACCGGGGTGCTCGACGTGGTCGGGGCCATCCAGCCCACGCCCTCGTAGTCCCAGCCCTCGTCGACGAGGAACTCCGCCTCGTAGTTGTTAGCGGTGTAGAAGTGCTCGCCGCTGTTGGGGTTGTAGAGACGGTACATCGCAGCCTGCCCCGTGCCCTCGGTGGCCTCCTCGGCGACGGCGCAGACGGGCGAGGCCGTCACGGCGACGGAGAACGCGAGCAGGGCGGAGAGCGCGAGGCTGCGCAGTCGGTGGGAGCGCGTCATATACGGTTCCAATCTGTCGTCGTGCTACGAGAGGGCGTACCAGCCGATGCCCTCGTCGCGCCAGCCCGCCTTGATCAGGCTGTCGCGCTCGTAGGTACTCGTGGTGTAGTTGTGCGTGCCGGACCGCGCGTTGGGGTTGTACTGACGGTAGAGGGGGACGGACTTCGCGTCGTCGGAGTACCAGCCGACGCCCTCGTAGCGCCAGCCGGCCTTGACCAGGCTGTCGCGCTCGTAGTCGCTCGTGGTGTAGTGGTGGTCCCCGGCGTTGGGGTTGTAGAGGCGGTAGACCGGGGTGTTCGAGCTCGTCGGGGCCGTCCAGCCCACGCCCTCGTAGTTCCAGCCCGCCGCGATCAGGTTGTCCCGCTCGCCGGAGCTCGCGGTGTAGAAGTGCTCGCCGCTGTTGGGGTTGTAGAGGCGGTACATCGTGCCGTCGGAGGCCCCGGCCTTGGAGAGGCCGAAGTAGTTGGCGATGCCCGCAGCGTCCGCCACGCCGAGCCGCCTGAGCTTCTCGGGCGAGTTCAGGAAGTTGGCGGCGTCGCTCCTGTTGTCGATGAAGGCGTGCTCCACGATGATGGCGGGCAGGTTCTCCTGGCGCGCGTAGCGGATGATGCCGTAGTAGTCGCCATCGCTGCCGTCCGCATAGGCATAGTCGTCGTCGCCGTTGATGACCCTGATCTTGGTCCCGCGGTTGTAGAGGCCGAGGGCCTCCAGCTGGACGACGATCTTGTCGGCGAGGGCCTTGCCGACGGCGTGCGTGGAGTTGTTGTAGCTCCCGTTGTAGGGGTAGTAGACCTCCGCGCCATAGGCGCTGCCGTTGCCGGTCGAGTTGATGTGCAGGCTCACCAGCACGTCGGCACCGCCGCTCTTTGCCCTGCTCACGCGGGTCTTGAGCTCGGTCCTGCCCGTGCCGATGCTCTCGCTCGGCGTCACCGTGAAGAAGGATGAGACGCCCTCGTAGGTGTCGAGCTCCGAGCGGCAGTACTGGGCGATCTTCCAGGTGATCTCCTCCTCGCGCAGGCCGTTGCCGGAGGCTCCGGAGCTGGCGCCCACGTGGCCGGGGTCGAGCGCCACCACGACGCCCGTGCCCCGCGCCTGGGGCTCGGCGTCCACGGAGGAGACGGCCACGGCCGCGGCGTCCTCAATCGATGCGGCGCTCACCAGCTCGCCCTCGGAGTCGGAGCCGTACACCTCGAACGCGACGTCCTCATCGGCGCCGTCCGCGTTCAGCAGCATGGGCGCGGCGGAGGCGGCGCTCACCTCGAAGGAGCGGACGGAGGCGTCGGCGTCGGAGAAGTCCACGACGAGGGAGCCGGAGGCGTCCGTGAGGGAGAGCGTCTGGACGTAGTAGGTGCCCTCGCCGTCAACGTTGAGCGAGAAGAGCAGCGTGTTGTCGACCGTCTTGGAGAGTGCGACGTCACGCTGTGCCCCCGTGTCGACGTTGAGCAGGGAGAGCGTCGCGGCGCTGAAGCCGGAGCGGTCCCTCAGGGCGGCGACGACGTGCTGCTCCTCACCAAAGCCGAGCGAGGCGCTGTCGATGTAGAGGTAGTCGACGACGTCGGCGGACAGGACGCTCCCAGGCTCCTCCGCGCCGGCGGGGGTGGCGCCCGCAAGGGCGACGGCGCCGGCGGCGAGGGTGGAGCAGGCCAGGGCGTCGCGACGGGTGATGGTTCGGGACTTGGTCATCGACTATCCTCCAGTGGCTCGGTGATGTCTCGATTCGGGACCGTGGACTGACCATATCGTGCGTAACGTTACCTCAGGCGAGGTCGCCGAGGTAGGAGTAAACCGAATTCTCACATACCAAAAGGAGGGCCGCGCCAGGGCGGCCCTCCTCGGGTCGAAGCGAAGCCGGCGGGACGCTACTGCTGCGCGCCGGGCTCCTGGACGCTCATCAGGGACTCCTGGCCGAGCGGCGTCGTGCGGACGGAGAGCGGCTCGGTGGCGCCCGCCGGGACGGTCACCTGATAGGTGATCGTCACCGTCTCCCCAGCCCGGGCGTGGACGAAGGAGTTGATCACCTGGCGCCCGTAGACGGTGCAGTCGATCGGCGACATGCCGTCGACAATGCCGCCCTCGCTCACGGCGTAGTTGGAGATGCTGCCGCCCGCCGGGGCGTAGACGTAGAGGTAGACGAGCATGTCGGTGACGTCGCGCTTCTGCGGGTTGTAGCCGGAGATGTAGCGCGGCACGCTCTGCGCCTCCTCGGGCGTGATGGTGTTGGAGAGCGTGGTGGTGACGTCATAGGTGGTCGTGCCGTCGGCGTTGGTCACGCCCTCCCCCACGACCGTGCTCGTCGAGGCGTACCAGCTGATCTTGCTGACGGTGCTGTCGTTGAGGTAGACGCCGAGCTCGGGCGTCGCGGGGTCGTCCTCGAGCGCGCCCGAGAGCCCCAGCTGGTCCATGAGGGCCTCCTCGTCCTCGTTGGCCATCCACACGAGGAGTCGGCCGTCCTCGCCGGACGCCTGGATGACGTCGAGCAGCGCGGTCATGTCGACGCCGCCGAGGTTGTTCATGACGTGGTCGAACGCCTGCGCGGCGACGCTGGCGAAGAACGCGTCCTGGGCGTCGCCGTCGTCGCCGATCGCCTTGTAGGCGCCGTTGAGCAGAATGCTCGCCGCGTTGGACCCGTCCACGACGGTGCCGTCGGCCACGGTGAAGCCGCCGGTGAGGGCAAGCAGACGCTGCAGGAAGACCGGGTCGATCGCGATGACGCCGTCGACCGAGCCGTTGCCGACCTGCTCCCAGTACTCACGCGCGAGGGTACCCACGCGGGTGAAGTCGGGGGTGAAGTTCATCTGCGCGGGATCGGTGTGGATGGTCGCGCAGACGTAGCTGATCTCCTCGTCGGTGGCGGAGGCGCGCAGGCCGTCCTTGTGCAGGACCGTGTGGAAGTCCCCGCCCATGGAGATGGCGCCGTCGGTCACGGTGATGGTGCCCCAGGAGCCGGGGAGGCCTCCCGTGGAGCGGAGCTCGGCGTTGTTCTGGGCCACGATGAGGTAGGTGCGCGTCTGGCCGTCCGCCCCGAGCATCTGGGGCAGCAGGTCGATCATGGGCTTGACCTGCTCGATGACGCCGCCCGCCTCGGACACGGGCCCCTGCACGCGGTCGAGGACCTCCCTCAGCTGGGGGATGTGGGCCTCGGGAAGCGCGGAGATGGCGTCCACGGAGGACTGGATGACCGGCAGCGCGTCTCCCAGCGAGCCGGAGACCTCCTGGATGAGCTCGACGTTGACGACGCCGTCCTGGAAGAGCGACGAGAGCTGCACGCCCGCGAGGTCGTCGGTGATCGGGACGAGCGCCTCGTTGACGAGGTCGGAGGCGACGGTCCCCAGGGTCTGGACCGACCTCACGTCCTCGCCGATGACGGGGATGAAGGATGCGACGGTCCACAGCGGGGCGCTCACCTCGCGCTGGATGGTGTCGGTCTCGGAGACGATGGTGCTCACGGCGTTGCTGAGCGCCGCCTCGTCGCCCGACTTGAGGCTCTCCTTGAGCGGGTCGACCTGGTCCATGATGGTCGCGGCGCTCGCCTTCACCGTCATGGCGGAGCGGTACAGCATGAAGCCGACCGTCCCGCCCACGACGAGCAGCAGGGCGACGACCGCGCAGACGACGATGGCGACGACGCGGCCGCGGCGCGGGGAGCCCGGGCGTCCGCCTCTGCGCACGGTGGCGTATGCCGCGGCGTTGTCCCTCGAGTAGGGGGATGAGCCGGTCGCGGCGCGCTGGATGGTCGGGACGCTCTTGGGGGTCTTGTCGCCGGAGGAGAAGTGAGAGGCCATGAAGGAAACCTATCGACGTGGTCCTGTTTGCAGTCCAAGAAGACATCGTAGCGCAGGAGCGCGCCGTTCATATCTTTCACAACTGCCGGGAGCGGGGTTCTTCTCGCCCGCCTTCGCACGCCCGTTCACCGAGGCGGAGGAACTGCACAGAATCGCGCCTCGGGGAGCCTGATTCTGTGCGATTCCTCCGCTTCGATGCGAGGCCGTGCCAAGGCGCCGCCTCGACGAAGGGTGGGCGAGAAGGGCCGGCGAGAAGGTCTACAGCCCGTAGTAGAAGCTGTCGCGGTCGAGGTTGGGGTTGGTGTAGGGGTCGCCGTCGCGGAAGACCCGCGGCCAGCGCTCGGCGAAGCGCGCCCGCTCGCGCTCCCAGCGGACCATCTTCTCCGGGTCGCCCTCCTCACGGCCGCGCGAGACGAACTCGTAGTGGTGGAGCTCGGCGTAGGGCGTGAACGTGACGAGATAGCCCGCCTCGCGCACCCTGAAGCAGAAGTCGACGTCGTTGAAGCCCACGGCGAACGACTCGTCGTAGCCGCCCACCTCGTCGAAGACGGAGCGGCGCACCATCTGGCAGGCCCCGGTCACGGCCGAGAAGTTCCCCGGGCGCACCGCGCGCGCCAGATAGCCCTCGCGCGACGGCGGGAAGTCCTGGTTGGGGTGGGACACGGCCCCGTAGGGCCCGACGAGCATGCCCGCGTGCTGGGTGAGGCCGTCTCGGAAGTAGAGCTTGGCGCCGACGACGCCCACCTCCGGCCGCTGGAGGTAACCGAGCATCTCCTCCACGAAGTCGGGCGAGATGACCTCGGTGTCGTTGTTGAGCAGCAGGAGGTACTCGCCCCGCGC
This sequence comes from Olsenella sp. An270, assembly GCF_002159735.1. Lineage (GTDB taxonomy): Bacteria > Actinomycetota > Coriobacteriia > Coriobacteriales > Atopobiaceae > Thermophilibacter. The sequence goes on along the minus strand of NZ_NFJF01000002.1, from coordinate 335,841 downwards.
CGCGGCCGCGCCCACGTTCACGAGGCGCGCGTAGTTGAAGCCGTCCGCAACCTCCTCCGTGGCGTCGACCACGGAGAACGCACCCGGATGGGCGGCCTCGAGCTCGCGGTAGAGCGCCCGGGTCCCCTCCTCGCGGCTGCCGTTCTCCACCACGAGCACCTCGAGCCGGTCGTAGGTAGAGCGCGCGAAGACGGACTCCACGCAGGTGCGCAGCACGTCGGCGTGGTCGCGCGAGGGGATGACGACGCTCACGAGCGGGTGCGGGTCGGGCAGCCGGTAGCGCACGCGGTAGACGAAGGGGTGCGCCGCCTCCTCGACCGAGCACGCGACGCCGCGGGCGGCCATGTGACGCTCGAGCGCGAGCCGCCCCGCCTCGACGGCGTAGGGCTTGCTCGCCGCGTTGTCCCCGCTCGTGGACCCGGCGTGCTCGCGCCAGTGGTAGAGCACGCGGGGGACGTGGGAGAAGCGCGCGCCCGCGGCGAGCGCGCGCAGCACGAGGTCGTAGTCCTGCGCGCCCGAGACATCCTCCGGTGAGGGGCCGATCCGCTCGAGCAGGGCGCGGCGCACGCACAGGAGGTGAGTCACGCAGTTGTGGCTGTAGAGCAGGTCGACGTTGAGGCTCGTCGTCTTGAAGACGGGCTGGTGCCACGCGTCCCTTCGCTCGAAGAGGTCCTCGTCGCAGTAGAGCACGTCGGGCTGCTCGTCCGAGGAGGCCGCGCGGGCGTACCAGAAGAGCGCGTCGGGCTCGAGCAGGTCGTCGTGGTCGAGGAAGGCCACGTAGTCGCCCTGCGCGAGCGCGATCCCGGCATTGGTGTTGCCCACGATCCCGGCGTTCGCCTCGAGGGCCACGCGGCGCACGCGCGCGTCGCAGGACCCATCCGCGACCGAGCGGACCGTCCGGCGCTCCGGAGACGCGTCGACCAGCAGGAGCTCCCAGCGCCCGTAGCTCTGCGCGCGCACGGAGTCCACGAGCTCGCGCAGGTACGTCTCGTCGGACTCGAAGCACGGCACGACGATGCTGAAGAGCGGCCCGTCCACGGGGGCCGCGGCGCGCTGCGCGTCGAGCTGGCCGGGCGTGGCCCGGTGCTCGGCGAACCAGCTGCGGTAGCGCCCGTCGTCGGCCCGGGCGTCTCGCTGGTGACGCCACGTCTCGTACTCCTTGTCACGGTGGAGCCGCTCGTCGAGCGAGCAGAACCCGTCGGCCGCGACGCCGGCCTCGTCGTGGGCGAGAAGGACGAACGAGCGGCAGCCCTCGGGCACGGCGACCGAGAAGACCTGGTGGTTGAGCGTCCCTCCCCATGGCGCGGACACACCCGTCTGACGCTCGAAGGGCCAGACCTCGGCGGGAAGCGGGAAGCCATGCTCGTCGAGGAGGGCGAGACGGGGGTCCGTCGCCTCGTCCCCCGCCCAGGTGACGCTCACGCGCCACACGTCGCGGCCGTCGCCGCGCAGATAGCGGTCGAGCGAGGGCCTGAGGCGCCCCCGCACCCAGCCCCGCTCGGTCCCGCGCAGCGCGACGGGCACGTCGGGGTGGAGCCGATACGTCAGGCTGGAGCGCCAGCGCTCCGCGGGGCAGCTCAGGGCGAGGCCCGCCTCTCCCCCGTTGTCCCGGAGCCGCACGTCGATCGTGGAGGGGGCGAGATAGGGGGCGACCAGCACGACGAGCCCCGACGCCGGGTCGGGGGCGTAGGGGTAGAGCTCGACGGGGACGTCGCGCCCCTCGACCGTGGCGGACGGTACGATCGAGCCGACCGGCGTCCCGCCGACGTCCAGGAGCACGTAGAGCCTGCCGTCGGCGCGACACGCCGCCACCCTCCGCGCGCGCACCGCCTACTCCTTGCCCGTGACCAGGCGGCGCAGCAGCGCCTTCCTGCCGTGCTGCTGACCGTAGTACTGAAGGACGAGGCGCCGGCGGCCGGACGGCGTGATGCTCATCCGGTAGCACGCCTCGAGCGCCATGCGCCTCGTCGCGGGGGCGAGCTCCATCCGCTCGACCTCCCCCACGCTCCAGTAGCGCCCCATGAGCTCGCGCAGGGGGACGGCCACCGAGCGGTAGTCCTCCTCGCTGAGCTTGATGGCGTCATAGAGCGCGAAGTCGAGGCAGAACGCGACCATGTCGGCGCCGTGCTCCGCGAGAAAGCCCGCCTCGTCCCAGTCGCGCAGGATCGCGTCGAGGATCTTCACGTGCTCGCGCATCTTGACGCCAAAGTCGTCGCGCACGGCGCTCATGAGCGAGCCCTCGCGCACCACGCGATAGTCGTAGAGCTTCTCGGAGCTCAGCACGGTCCTCGCGGCGCGCGGGTAGATGGCGAAGTCGAAGACCTGGTCCTCGCCGAAGCGGAGCCCCTCCTCGAACCAGATGCCCTTCTCGACGAGAAACGCGGTGCGGCAGGCCGTGCGCCATGCGAAGGGCCGGGAGGCCTCCTTGAGGAGGATGTCCATGGTGAAGCGGTCGAAGACGGCGTCGCGCGGGCTCAGCGCGCCGATCAGCCAGGGGTAGCCCGCCTCCTCGGGGTAGCACGTCGCGCCGAAGGTGAGGACGTCGGCACCCGTCTCGTCGAGCAGCGCCACGATCCTCTCGCACGCCGTGGGGTGGAAGCGGTCGTCGGAGTCGAGGAAGCAGACGTAGTCGGTCCTCGCGGCGCGGATGCCGGCGTTCCTTGCCGAGGAGAGGCCGCCGTTGGGCTTGTCGACCACGCGGATGCGAGGGTCCCTCGCCTCCCAGGCAGCGAGCCTCTCGCGCGTGTCGTCGGTGGAGCCGTCGTTCACGCAGACGACGTCGAAGTCGGCGAGCGTCTGAGCCTCGAGGGAGCCGAGGCTCCAGTCCAGGTAGTCGCCCACGTTGTAGCAGGGCACCACCACTGTGAGCCGGCTCACTCCGCACCACCCGCCTCGTTGGTGCGTCGCACGGAGTGGCGGAAGGTCTTGTAGGCGATGACCTTCAGGACCAGCGGGATGCCCCCGAGGTCGAGGTAGTGCCTGAAGGTGTTGAGCTTGCCGGGGGCCGTGTAGATGCAGCGGGTCGCCGAGAACGCGGCGGGATCGGCGACGAGGGCACGCAGGTCGGCCTCCGACCAGGGCTCGAAGAGCGAGACGTCCACCTTTCCGGCGGCGAGGTCGTCGGCGAACTCGCGGGCGGCGCGCTCGACGAACTCGGCGCGCAGATCCTCGCTCAGCCGGTCGTAGTTCCACATGTAGCTGTCGAACTTCATGCGCTCCAGGATGGCGGTGAGGCGCGCGCGGTCGGTGCCGTGGTCGGCGAGAAACGCCTCCATGGCGGCGTACTCGTCGCAGACGCAGTAGACCTTGGCGGGCGAGTTGACCGAGGACTTCTCGTTGTCCTGGCGGTACGACAGGATCTGGTCGGCGAGGAAGGTCACCGAGCCCGCACAGACGAGGACCTTGAAGTTGAAGCCGGCGTCCTGGTAGGACGCGCCGGGGGTCTCCAGGAAGCGGATGCCGTTGTCCTCGAGCAGCGATCGGCGGTACAGCGCGGACCAGATGGACGGCTTGCGGAAGAAGACCGCGACGTCGTCGAGGGGCCTGAGGGTCCTGCCCGCCTGCTGCTCGTCGACGATGCGGAAGGGCTCCCTGCGTTCGGTCGGCGTGGACCAGTAGAGCCAGAAGTCGGCCTTGACCACGTCGGAGCCGCTCTTCTCCGCCGCGGACACGAGCTTTTCCAGGGCGTCGGGCTCATAGAAGTCGTCTGACTCCAGAATCGCCAGGTAGGTGCCGCGGGCGGCGTCCAGGCCGAGGTTCATCGAGGCGCCGTAGCCCGAGTTGGGCTTGTCGATCACGCGAAAGCGCGGGTCCGACTGGAGGTAGCGCTCGATGATGGCGCGCGACCCGTCCGTGGAGCCGTCGTTGATGCAGATGGCCTCGAAGTCACCGAAGGTCTGGGAGGCGAGCGAGGCGAGACACTCGTCGAGGTAGCGCTCGACGTTGCAGATGGGCACGAGAACCGAGACGAGCGGCGCGCCCGTCCGGGGCTCGGAGATGCTCACGCTGGTGGGTGCTGTGGTCACGCTGGTCCTTTCAGGGCGTCAGAGGAAATCGGCGAGCGAGGTCGCCCCCAGGGGAAGGCTTCCGTCATCAAGTTTGCAGTATACGTCGTCGAACGAGAAGAGGGAGCTGTGGAGAGGGTCGCCTTCAACGAGGTTGTCGCCCCAGCGGTCGGAGTAGATCCCAAGGGCCCTGACGAGGCTCTCGAACTGAGCGGTGGTCTTCTCCATTCCGCGCGAGACGGACTCGTAATGGAACATCTTCGCATTGACCTGCTCGACCACGGCGAGATTCCGCGCACGTACCTTGAGACAGAAGTCGATGTCGTTGTAGTCAACGGGAAGACCCTCGTCCAACCCGCCCACCTCACGGTAAACCGAACGCTTGGTAAGCAGGCATGCAGCAGTTACTGCGCTGAGCTGGTGAGGCAACACCATGCACTCGTAGTAGCCCGCCTCCGCGTCCGGAAGAAGATGGCCCAGGTGAAGGGGCCCGAACGAGCGTCCCGTCGATACGCCCGCATGTTGCACGAGGCCATCGGGGTAAAGCAGCTTAGCTCCAACGCACCCGACGTCCTCGCGACGAGCGCACCCCATCATGAGCTCGAGCAGGTCGGGAGATATGACCTCGGTGTCGTTGTTAAGTAGGAGCAGATACTCGCCGCGGGCGGCGTCAACGCCGAAGTTGATGAGGCGGGAGAAATTAAAGCCGTGCGGCATCTCGCAGGTGACCACGCGGACGTTCGTGAATCTATTCTTGAGGTCCTCGTAGAGCGCGAACGTATCGGGGTCGTCACTCCCGTTCTCGACGATCACGATCTCGAAGTTCGGCCACGTGAGCCTGGAGAACAGCGAGTCGAGGCATCTCCGCAGCACCGGGGCCTCGTTGTGGTTTGGTATCACAATCGAGACCAGAGGGTGCTCGTCAAACTCGTATACGACATCGACACGCGTGGGAATCCTTCCGCCCATGACGGCGGTCGACCGCTCGCCCCTGCGGTCGAGATGGTTCTGAACCGCAATTCGTTCCGCCTCGAGAGCGTAGGGCTTCTGGTCGATTCCCGCACCGGCAACTGACTGCTCGTGAATGCGCCAGTGATAGAGGATGCGCCTGACGTGAGCTACGTGACGCGCCTGATCGCCAATCACGAGCGTCATGTTGTGGTCCTGAGACCCGTCGAACTCACGCCCCGGAAGTTCCGGGAGCTCCATCACGAGGCTCCGTCTCACCGCAAGCATATGGCAGACGTAGTTCTCGCACCTCAGCAAATCGAGATCCCAGTCGGGCTTGAAGAACGGAAGCACGTAGTGCCCGTCCTTCAGGTGGTCCTCGTCGCAGTAGATGAGGTCGGTATCGGGATGGATGCTTACTTCGTGTGCGTACCAGTACAGAGCGTCCGGCTCGATCGTATCGTCGTGGTCGAGGAAGACGAGGAAGTCACCCGTGGCAACACGAATTCCCTCGTTGGTGTTCTCAGTGATGCCACGGTTGCCCTCGAGCAGTATGTAACGGACACGCTCATCCCGCGCGACAAGCCCCTCGACGGCGCGGGCGAGCTCTCCGTCCTCAGGGCTTGCGTTCACGAGAATCAACTCTAGCCGCGGATAGCTTTGCAGCAGCACGGAGGACGCCATCTCCTCGAGAAAGGCCAGCGGGGTCCTGAAGAGAGGGACGACGATCGAGAAGAGAGGCTGCTCGGCAAGGTCGCTCCAGTTCGATCGCTGTAGGGAGATCTCTCGCTCCGCAGTGCGATGGTGCTCTAGAAACCAAGGCTCATACGCGGGGTCTCGATCGGCGAAGAGCGTTCTTGCCGCCCAGTCGGCTCGCAGGCTGTCGCGCCACTCCTCAAAGAGCACCGCGAAGCCAATCGTGTCCCCGCCCAAGGCGAAGCGCGCCCACACGATGAGCCCATGCTCGAGACGGGGCATCCGCAGGGAGTAGTCCACCACCCTCTCGCACACGCCGGGGTAGTTCTTTCGCATGGGCGCGGCGTCACCCAGGCAGCACCATTCGCCCGAGAGCACCTGACCCGTGCTTCTATCAAGGGCGATGACCTCGACGGGTTGGACGAGGCGCAGGTCGCCCTCCTCCAACGAGAACATGACCTTACCCCTCAGGATCTCGTTGTCCCCATCGCCGGCAAGAACATCGAAGGACACGCCGTCCTCGACCAGGAGAGAGTCGGAGGAGCGCAGGGCGGTGGCGCGGGGATTGCGCACGAAAGCGTTCGCTTTCGAGCGCAGCGACGCTCCCAGCTCCCGCACGATTCGGGACGCGACTAGAGCTCGCCTCCCGTCCGACGTCTCGCGATAGAGGTCGACGCGTACGTCAAAGGGCACGACGGGTACAACCAAGACGCTGTCGCCGCGCTCGGTCGTCGTCACTCGGCCGGGGAGAGCCACACCCCGCGGGCCCGAAACCTCGCAATCCAACGCCTCGGCATCCTCAACGCCCTCAAGAAGAATGAGGCACTTGCCGCGTGCACGCGTAAGGGTTCCGAAGCGAACGCGTCCCGCCATAGCGCTACCGGTAGTCCGCAAGGCCATAGTATCCGTCCTGTCTCATCTGTCGGCTATAGAAGCGGTCAGCGCCAGAGAAGAACTCTGGCCAGTTCTTGAAGAGCCACGCACGGCCCGAGACGTATGCCCGGAGAACCTCGCTCTTCCTACCCCCCAAGGCAAGTTCCGGCACAGGGGCGCTCACCTGAACGGAGGGAAGCACTACGGTGGCGAGATTTCGCCTGCGACGAGCTTCGAGACAGAGCGCGACGTCCCAAAACAGCCCCGGACACCCCGTAAGGGAAGACGCAATCTCGGCGAACAGGTCCGCGCGGATGACAAGGCACGCCCCCCTGACGGCACTCACCGTGTGTGGACATCTCAGCAGCCCGCGAACGTGTGGGGAGCCCTCGAAGAAAAAATCACGGAACTCGGGCCTGAGCGCGCCCTCCAAGGAACAGACGACGCCGGCGTCTCGAACGGTCCCATCGGGATACAGAACAACCGGAGCGACGATGCCCACTCCTGTGCGGGCGCAGAACGAGACGAGTTCTTCCACCCAGTTTCCCTTAGGGAGAACCACGTCATCCGAACACAGGACGAGATACTCCCCGCGCGCCGAACGCGCTGCCGCCAGCAAAGTGGGGACCAGCGCGGAATGAGAGGGAATCGCTACGGAAATCACCTCGGCAACGGAATCGGGCAAGGAGTCGCGCAGCGTATCCGCACGCACCTCAAGATCGTCGGAACGCCCGTACACCATCACCGAGGATGAGGACGCGCGCGTGAGGGACACCCTGTAGTAGTGCGGCATGTCCTCAAGGTTTTCGACTGAGGCTCGCTCACCGCGCAAGGCAAGATGACGCGCCACTGCAAGCTTTCCGGCATCGAGCGACTCCGGTTTTGCGGCCACATTGCCGGCCGTAGACGATGAGTGGATCCGCCAGTGATAGAGCACGCGCCTGACATGGTAAACATTGCGAGCCATGTCCCCGGTCGCAAGGGCCATCGCGTGATCTTGTGCCCCATCCAGCTCCGAGTTTGGCCTCTCCAGCCTCAAGAGAAGCTCTCGGCGAATGGTAAGCATGTGGCAAACGTAATTGTTCGTCTCAAGATAGAAGACGTCGAAATCGGGCTTGAAGTACGGGAAGCTCAAATGTCCGTTCTCCAGCTTGTCTTCGTCGCAGTAAAGGAGGTCGGTGTCTGGATAATCATTGATGCCCTTGACATACCAATAGAGACAGTCGGGCTCAAGCAGGTCATCGTGGTCAAAGAAAGAGACGAAGTCCCCTCGCGCCACGTCCACGCCCGCATTGGTGTTCTCCGTGATGCCGTAGTTATTGTCAAGCGTTACCACCCTTACGCGCTCGTCGATGGCGGAAAGCTCGCGACAGGCGCAGGCGAGCGCATCGTCCTCTGGCGACGCGTTGACGAGGATGAGCTCGAAGTTGTCATAGGTTTGTGCAAGGACCGAGCTCGTCATTTCGCTGAAGAAGCTCAGGGGGGTCCTGAAGAGGGGAACGACGATCGAAAAGAGCGGTCGTATAGAAAAGTGCCGCTGGGCAATCTTCTGCGCGGCGCGATCCGCCATCGTCACATGGTTCTTTCGAAACCATTCCTCGTAGCCGTCGTCACACTCGGCAGGGTTAGTCAAGGACCACCATGAGTCCCTGAGCCCCCGCGCCTCCTCTGGGCTCACGTAGAGACGCGATCGAAGAGGCTTTGTCCCATCGCACGTTACCGAGATCGAAAACTCGGGAAGATCCGAAGGAATCCGCACGGAAAGGCAGATGCTTCTGCGGAGCGTTTCAGGATAGGACGGTTCGGCGTACGTCGCACTGCCTAGCACAGCCGCCTCGCCGAGCTGGACCTCATTCGATGCAGAGTCGAGAACGGAGACGCATGGGGTCAAATCGGGGTCCGCATCCAGTGAGACCTCAAGACGTAGAAGGTCGAATCCCGGTCCGACCCCCGCGATTCTCACTCCACCAATCTCGACGGCATCCGAACGACGGTCTGCCCAAGGAGTGCCGAGACTCTTCAAAGCTGCCTCCCTACAGAGTCAACGCAATGGCGAACGCGCGAAGAACAATAAACAGTCCTATGAAGATCTCGGAAAGTTCAAGCACAGGCATGATCGAACGGGAGAGCGTCACTGTCCTACCCCTCAAAGCGAGAAGGAGCAGTGGGAGCATGGGAAGGAAGTACCTACCCTGGACCCCCTCTATCAAGAACGAGCCATCGGTCGTCCATGCAATGGCGAACTCAACGAGCAGCGCAATGTAAAAAACAGCGAACGCCCCAAAAAACGCAGCGCGAGGTGCTCGCGGCAGTATTTCCTTGTCCTCGGGCGAGCGGACCGAAGAGAGCGCCAGGATGAAAAACAGGGGGAGCGCTGCGTAATACGGAGCGAATAACGTGGACTGGAACCATCCCAGCTGAGCACCCACCATGCTGAGCATATAGAAGTCTGCATAAGCATCCGTCGTTCTTGCGAGTAACGCAACGGTGCCCAGTGGATCCGTCACCAGATCGGTGAAGGAATAATACGCGGGGGAACTTGATGAGGACACTTCAGAGACCGTCTGAGATGTCGTATTCACGAACATCGCGGCAAAGGTATCTATTCTCAGCAGGGCGACGAAGGCAATTATCCCTCCTATGACACCAAACTTGTACAGCCTCCCCGATTTAGGTGTGGCAAACCTATCTGAAGGTAGCAGCATCAGGATAACCAGCAAGAAGCTGTATATCACTTTACACGGGGCCATGAGGACTGCGGCTACAGCAAGAGCGGCGAGTTCTCTCTTGTCAAGCTTTCGCTCCAGGCACATCGCCTTAAGGGCAAGCGCGCAGAACAAGAAGGCTAGGCCGATCGTACCAGCATCGTAGGAATAGGACGAGGCAACGTGCAGCGTCATTGGCAGCAGCGAAACCACTTTGAAGATGTTGCGTCCAATGGGCGTTATCTTTACAGCAGCCACAACGAGAATGACGAAGAATGCAAAATTGAATAGGCGCCCGAGGTAGAACAAGGGAACTGAACCGAGTCCAATAATTCTGGCAAGAACAATGCCGAGCGCCGAAGGAAGCTTAAGCTGTGGGAGATTTGCCTCTACGGCATATGATGAATCCACAGGGACCTGAACAAGCTCAGCATCCCCCGCAAAGAGCGCAAAGCTCTGAACGACAGTCCTATAGAGCGACCGATTTACAGTCGGTGCAGTTAAGGAGGGGTCGCTGTGATAGTGGTATAGAACCGCATCCTCAAATTCCGCATCACAGGCACGCATGGTAATCGAGGTGTTGCTCACCTCTTGCATAAGAATCATATCCGAGTATTTGTATGATGAGTTGAAATGATAAATCTCGTCGGGAACCGTTCCCGGAGCAAACACGAACGTGAACACAAGCCCGGAGAGCGCCAGACCAACGATGAAAGCGAAATCGTGTCGCGCCCCCTCTCCCTTATCTAGCCGCTGACAAAACAGAACTGCAGCAAGAACGCCTAGAACGAGCGCAGTCACGACCAGGGTGTACTTACTGTTATAACGAAAGAAGAGATAGACGCCACAGGTCAGCATCCCCAACAGCACCAGTACGGCTTTCCAGCGCCCTCCCTCTATGAGACCCCTTGAAAGACGCGCAAGGAATCCCTTTTGCTCGGAAGCCATCTGAGGACGATCTTCGGTCATTTTTTCTCCCGCTTCGAATTCATGAGGAAACGCCCTCATATCATAGCGTGACGGTAGGATGCAAAACGAGACGTTTATTCTCCTCGTGAAGGACTCCTCAGGCGTTCCGCCTAACGAGCACTCCCATGCCGCCCTATTCCGCAACAGCGCGAATTATTCAGCATACATATAATTCTAAACCGTCGATCTCAGACCAACGACTAGGGCGACAGCCGTCGCCTATCAAAGACAAACGTGGGGGCCGGCGACGCCGACCCCCCACAATCACGTCACAGAGGTGATGCTTCGACAGAATCCCCGCCCCTGCCGCTACAGGCTCTTCCAGGCGACGCCCTCGCCGTGCCAGCCAGCAGCTACGACGGAGTCGTACTCGTACTTGCTCGTGGTGTAGACGTGCTCGCCGGAGTTGGGGTTATAGAGGCGGTAGACCTCGATCGTGGCGCCCTCGGGCGTGTACCAGGCGACACCCTCGTTGTCCCAGCCGACCGAGTTGAGGTTCTCGTGCTCGAACTTGGATTCGGTCCAGTTGTGGTTGCCGTCATTGGGGTTGTAGTTGCGGTAGACCGGCGCACCCTTCTTTTTCGAGACGTAGAACGAGATGCCCTCGTCGTTCCAGCCCAGGCTCACGAGCTGGTCGCGCTCGTACTCGCTCGTCGTGTAGTGGTGCAGGCCGGAGTTCTTGTTGTAGACGCGATAGACCGGGACGTCGCCCTCACTGAGCAGGGTCAGATCGAGGCTCTTCGCGGCGACGAGGCCGCCGGAGGAGGCTGCGGCGATGGTGACCTTGCCACCCGAGAGGAACGTCGCGACGCCGCTGGCGTCCACGGTAGCGATGCTGGCGTCGCTCGTGCCCCACGTCATGGGATCCGAGACGGCCCAGAGGCTGTCGGCGGAGCCCTCCACCACCATCATGAAGCGCTGCGTGGTGTTGGGCGCGACCTTCGTCGGGGCGTCGACCACCCTGCTGCCGTCGTCGGACGTGGCGACCACGTAGACGCCCAGGCCAAACGCCTCGGGGGCCACCTGAACGACCTGGGTCTTGTCCACGTTGGCGGGACGGGTAACGGAGGCGAGGTCACCGGACCCGAAGCACTGGACCCAGTAGTAGGTGTTTCCCACCTGCAGGCATCCGATGCCCACGGTCGTGAAGCTGCTGCGCAGGATGTTCTCGCGGTGACCCTGCGAGTTCATCCAGGCGCTCATGACCGTCGAGGGGTTCAGCTGACCGGAGGCAATGTTCTCGCCGAACATCTTGCTGGATGCGGTGAAGCACTCCTCCCCGTTGGGTCGGTCATGATCGAAGAGCACCGTGATCTCGGCCGAGCGCAGAACCGCCGCGTTGAGAAGGTCCTGGTCCATGCTCAGGGCGGGCAGCCCCGCCTTAGCGCGCTCCTGGTTGAGCAGGTCGAGCACGTCCCAGGCGTAGTCGTACCTCACGGTGCCGGACACGGGAAGGGAGAAGGTGCCGTACTTTCCTCCCGTGGCGAGAACGACGCTCTCGGACTCGTCGATGTCGACCGGCTCGCCCAGGGAGATCTGGGACTCCCGCTTCTCGATGACAAAGTCCTGCGAGTCGGTGATGATGTCTGCCTTGGCGGCGACGGGCACGACCGTCAGGGCAAGCAGGGCGCCCACGAGCCCCGCGAAGAAACGCTGCCTGTACGACATACGCTCTCCCTTCCTCAAAAGAATTCGAACCACAAGCGTGTGATAGGCTGAAATCAAGCGACAGCTATTGCGCAATCCCTTTTTGGACTACGGGATTCTGTGGGCGGTATTCCGCAGCGGCATCGGACCAAAGCAACTCTCTCCTTGGCAAGTTCAGGAGATATGAGGGGGGCACACGGCGCGAACGATAACAGTGCACCTCAGGAGCAGCTTGTCGTCTCCCCATCGCCGCTTTCAACTCGTTCTAGGTCCTTCTCAAGCAGCGCAATGCGCTGGGCGAGGTTCTTGTTCGCAATGGTTAGCCGACTCACGGCAACGCTGAGCGAAAGAGAAATGGCTAGCAGCAGTGCGATGCTGACGAGAAAAATGAAATTGGAGGGGGAAAGGAAACCAAAGACACCCGACGCCCAGTACACGATTTCTGGGAACAAGTCGCAGGCAAGGCATACGACGCAGAGCAGAATCCACAGCAACGAGTACTTGAGCAACAGCTTGTCCCTTGAGACGAGCTTAAGGACGCAAATCAAGAAGACGACGAAGATGATGGCAACGAGCACCCGCAGGACGACGCTCATCAGAACTCAGCGCCCCTTTCTTGACGACCAGCATGCAACCCATATCGCAAGGGACACCTTGATCATGAAGTAGACCGTAGAGAGACCTCCGATCGAGGAAACTCCCCCCTGGCGCTCTCGCATGAGAACAGAAGTCTCTCGAACGCTGAGCCCCCTGCGGATTGCGTGCGCAATCGATTCGGGCTCAGGGTAGTCAATCGGGTAACTGTCGCAGAAGAGATCTATGGCGCGGCGACCGCATGCGCGAAACCCCGACGTAGGATCGGTAATTCTCCTGCCCGTGAAAAGCCTGAGCAAGAAAGAGAGCCACGTGATGCCCACGCGCCTCATGAACGTGGACTGGAATCCATCGGTTTTCTCAAGGAAGCGAGAGCCTATGGCGAGATCTGCCCCATCTTCGACAAGGCGAACGAGGTCAGGGATATAGCTCGGATCGTGCTGTCCGTCTCCATCAACTTGAATGTCGATATCGTAGCCGTAGCGCTGGGCGTACTTGTGGCCGGCCTGAACGGCACCCCCGATACCAAGATTCTGCGGAAGATCGAGCACATTAATGTCATTCTCGCGACAAAGCCTGAGGGTGTCGTCTCTGGAGCCGTCGTTGACGACGACGTAATCATACCCACACGAGCGAATCTTCTCCACCGTGGACAGAATGCTCTCCTGCTCGTTATATGCGGGAATGACAACGAGAACGCGAGAGCGGCATGTCGCGGGCCGATCTTGCATACCTGTCTCCACAGAGATTCCCCCGTTCAAGGAATTGCAGAACTTCCTCATACTAGCAGACCGGCTGACAAGGCGTTCCTACACGCCCTCCCGACCTACCTGTTCGAGGTTCAGGGCTCTCTCCAGCTTTGCAGCAGTGTCATCCCAGCCGTAGCTGCCCTCCACGAGGCGCCTGCACCTCTCCCCCATCAGCGGGAGATCGGAACGGCGCTCGCACAGCGAGAGCACCTCGCGAACTACGGTCTCCGCCGACGCATCGGGCATGATTGTCCCATAGCCCGTGTCGGGGATGAGCTCTCGGGCTCCGCCCACGTCCGTCACGAGCGATGGACAGCCACAGGCCGACGCCTCGAGGAGCGTGGTCGAGAAGCCCTCTGAGCGCGTGGGCAGACACAGACAGTCCGCCTGCAAGAGGAGCGCGGCCGCGTCTTCGCGACTCAGGCGCCCGACCCAGCGAAGAGTGGAGCTCTTCGTATCGCTCACATCACCCGCAAGCGGGCCGTCGCCGGCGAGCACAAACGTCACTCTGGCAGCGCGAAGACGCTCGTCGCGCGAGGCCTCGATCAGCGCAGAGACGCCCTTCTCGGGAATGAGCCGGCCCACGAACGCGACCATGAGATCAGCCTCCGCCAGACCGAGCTCTCCCCTGAAGTCCCGTCCGCTGGCAGCGGCGCGGTACCCGGCAGCGTCTATCGCGTTGGGAATGACCCCCTCCGCACGTATCCCGAAGGTGCCCAGCCACTCGGCGCTCTTCTGGGAGATACCGTAGTATGCAGCGTCGTAGCGCCTCCCCCACGCCGTCATCGCATGCTCGTAGAGTCGCACAGCAGGATCGAGCACGGGATTGGAGAACGAGAGGTACGCCGAGCCGTGATCCAGCACCACGGGCCTGAGGTCGTGCCGGCGCGCAACACGCATACCCAGCAACGAGTGAGGGTAGAAGCGCGCGTTGACGAGCACGCCATCGAGCGGCATCTCGTCCAGCCCGCGAACAAGGCCCTCGTAGGCCGCGCCGTGACGAGGAAGCGGCAGGCGTCCCGAGACGAGCGGGCGACACGGGAGACGAAGGACCTCCACGTCCCCCTCGTCCGAGCGCCCCGCGCCCAGCCCCTCGGTGTCGTTGGTGACAACGAGCACCTGGTCTCCCCGAGCCACGAGCGCGCGGGCAAGACCCTGCGTGAAGTTCTCGATGCCGCCCAGATGCGGCGGGTACTGCGCCGAGAAGAGCGCGTAGCTAGCAGCCATCCGCCATCCCTTTCACACCATGGGCCCCACGGAGGAAGCGAAGCACGTGCCAGCACATAATAGCTACCCCCACTGCATAGGACAGCGAGATTGACAGGCTCGTCCCGTTCATGCCAAATGCGTCCACCAGCAAGATCGTAGCCGGAACGGACACCACGCAGGCGACCAGGTTACCTATGAGGTTCCAGCGCATCTGCCTCATGCTCACCAGCAAATCCGAGAGAAACGCGATGCACGCCGTAACGGCAGAGCTGAGGATGCCCGCGTACATGAGATAGCCGTATGGAACGATTCCCTCACCAAAGACGGTCTGCAAGAACCAAGCGCCCGCAAAGAAGAAAAGGGCGGCGCCGCCCGCGAAGATCACTACGAAAGCAAGGATGACACGGGCAAAGAGTTGACGAAAAGAGGCTGTGTCCCCTCGGTCGAGGTGCTCGGCAAATACGCCCAGCAGCGGGGCATACACATAGTTTGAGCACGCTTGAATCAAGACGATGGGAGTGCAGATGGACGCATAAATCCCAAGGGCCGACTCTCCCTGGGACATGCCGAGGTACTGTCGAGCAAACGTGACGACGAGATTGCAGACCGCCATGCCCACTACGGCGGGAAGGCATCGAACAAGCAGCTGGAGGATCTTCTCGCGGGAGAACACGGGGCGCACAGACGAGAGGCGCGCAGCGCGTGAAAGATCGTAGAAGACAATTGGAAGGGTCACGATTGACATGGACAGCACGGCAAGCTCGAGGCTGCCCGTAAGCGCCAGCACCAGAGAAAACGAGACGACGAACAACACCCCGCGCACGCCCATCGACCAACCGCAATAATCCATGCGATAGTGCTGCTGGTCAATGCCATGGAGCACGTCAATAAAGCTGTCAATCGAACGAAACACGAGATAGAGGAAGATGCAAGGAAGCGCGTTCGAGGCACAGGTCAGCGCGGCATATGCCATGACGCCAACAAGGGCGATTCCGATGGTGACAAAGCGGAAACCCACGTACTCTCCCGAGGACGTTTCCTCATGAACGTCCGACACCTGATAGGCACGAATTTTATAGAGCGCAATCGGTGCAAAAACATTGGAGATCGCCATGGCAAGAGCAAGCACGCCGGCAGCGTCATAGTCTGGGGAAAGCCGTACCACCAACACGGTGATGAGCCACTGGCACCCGGAGTACAGCAGCGAACCCACCGAGTTCCAAATCATATTCTCCCTGACAGAGAGTCGCTTCATCGCGCGGCACTTCCCCACGTCGTCCCGTCGCCGAAGTCTATGAACAACGGCAGATGCGTATGGCGATCCTCGGGATCGGGTATGCGACGCCAGTCGCCATAGACATGCTCGAGATAAAGCTCAACGTCATGAGGGACGGGCAGCTCATGCCCCTCAAACTGCGCGACGGCAGGAGGCACAAGGCATTTTGCAGAAATGGGCGACATGTTTGGCCACACAAGCGTGAGGCATTCGTCGCTCAGTTCCCCTTCGCGCACAATGGCGCCGTCAAAACAATTCTGGAACCATTCGGCATCCGACACAATCAGACGAAGGACGCCATGGGCCAAGAAACACGCGGCACGCTCGGAGGCCCCGAGAGCACCCCTATGGGGAACCGTCACGCTTCTTGCATGATAGAGGTAGGAGAGTCGCTGCGCGCGAGAGGCTCGAGAGATCTCCCGGCGACGCTCGGCAGAATCGACGGGCAGACGATCGTAGGGGAAAACGTCCACAAAGATGCCCTGGGCGTGCCCCGCCTCGCGAGTCTCCTGATTCTCGAAGCGCGTTCCGTCCTTGTAGACCTTTGCAAAGAGGGCGGCGTTGCCGGCGGTGTTTCGTGAGGTGTGGAGAGAGTAGCCGGAGGGAAGCCCCGTCTTTGCAAGCTCACAAAAGCGATCGTAGTCCTTACGAAGCAAGGCGATGTCCACGTCATCGTCCCAGGGGATAAAGCCCTTGTGGCGAATCGCCCCGAGCGCCGTGCCCCCCTCAAGGAACCACGTAATATCATGCTCTCGACAAAACGCAGCAATCACCAGCAGAATCTCCAGCTCGGTTGCCTGCAGCTTTGCAAGCGCCTCCGCCTGATTCATTGCCCATCTCCCTTCGCGTCAACTCGGCTGAAAAGCATACCCCATCGGACAGCCCGCGCCGTAAGCCTGGTGACCTTCCATGTTTTTTGAAGAATACGTTCATTTTCAGCTTGGCTTCAAAGTAATATGAACATAAGAAAACGGTAAGCGTACAATCATCCCAAGGTAAGCAGTCGATACTACCGGGAGCAGACATGTCCCTCACCAAGAGCGAGTTCAAGGTCCTGCAGGCGCTCTCCGACACGGGCGAGCCGCTGACGCAGCGCGACCTGGCCGAGACCTGCGGGCTCTCCCTGGGCGCGGTCAACTCCGCCGTCCAGTCCTGCAAGCAGGCCGGCCTCGTCGAGGACGGCCGCATCACCGAGCGGGGCATCGAGGCGCTCGAGCCCCACCGCGTGAGAAACGCCGTCATCATGGCCGCCGGCCTCTCCAGCCGCTTTGTCCCCCTCTCCTACGAGCGCCCCAAGGGGATGCTGCGCGTGCGCGACGAGGTGCTCATCGAGCGCCAGATCAGGCAGCTGCTCGAGCGCGGGATCACCGACATCACCGTGGTCGTGGGCTACAAGAAGGAGTACTTCTTCTACCTCGCCGCAAAGTACGGCGTCAAGATCGTGGTGAACGACCAGTTTGCCGAGAAGAACAACTCCTGGACGCTCTGGCTCGTGCGCGACCGCCTCTCCAACACCTACGTGTGCTCCTCGGACGACTACTTCACCGTGAACCCCTTCGAGCGCTACGTCTGGAAGTCCTACTACGCCTCGGAGTACGCCGCCGGCCCGACCGAGGAGTGGTGCATCGAGGCCGGTCCCAGGGACCGCATCACGGGCGTCACCGTCGGCGGGAGCGACTCGTGGGTCATGCTCGGGCACGTCTACTTTGACCACGACTTCTCCGAGCGCTTTGCCCCCCTGCTCGACGAGGCCGTGAGCCACGCGGAGAACAGCGGCAAGCTCTGGGAGGCCATCTACGCGGACAACATCAAGACGCTCGACATGGAGATCAGGCGCTACCCCGAGGGCGTCATTCACGAGTTTGACTCCCTCGCCGAGCTCGAGGACTTTGACCCCGACTTCATCGAGAACGTCGACTCCGAGATCTTTGACAACATCGTGAGCGTGCTCGGCTGCACCTGCGAGGAGATCAGCGACTTCTATCCGATGAGCCAGGGCCTCACCAACCTCTCCTGCCACTTCCGCGTGGGTGATGACGAGTACGTCTACCGGCACCCCGGCATCGGCACCGAGAAGTTCATGAACCGCGTCGCCGAGACGCAGGCCAACACAGCCGCGCGCGAGCTCGGCGTCGATCGGACGTTCATCCACGAGGACGAGCGGAGAGGCTGGAAGATCTGCCGCTTTGTCCCGAACGCCCACACGCTCGATCCCACCGACCCCTCCCAGGTCAAACGGGCGATGGAGCTGTGCCGCCGCTTCCACGAGTCGGGGGCGACCATCGACTCCGAGTTCGACTTCTTCTCGGATGGCGTCGGGTACGAGAACCTCCTCAAGACCCACGGCCCCATCGACATCCCCGGTTACTTTGAGCTTCGCGACAAGATCGTGCGCCTCAACGACTTCTCCGCCGCAGACGGCTATGGCCTCTGCTTCAGTCACAACGACTACCTGCCGCTCAACTTCCTCTTTGACGAGGAGGGCGGCCTCGACGTCATCGACTGGGAGTTTGCGGGGATGTCCGACCCCGGCAACGACTTTGGCACCTTTGTCATCTGCAGCGAGTACGACCGGGAGCAGGCGGACGCCGCCCTCGCCTACTACTTTGGGCGCACCCCGACCTTCGAGGAGCGCAGGCACTTCTGGTCGCGCGTCGTCCTCGGAGGATGGTGCTGGTACGTCTGGGCACTCGAGAAGGAGGCAGAGGGCGCCGGGGTCGGCGAGTGGCTCTACATCTATTACAGCTATGCCACCAACTACGTCGACATGGTGCTCGACTGGTACGAGAACGGAGAGGCGGCATGATTCACGGAGTTGCGGCGGCGATCACCTGGGCGCTCGATACGGTCATCCTGAGCATCGCGCTCTCCAACGCCGCCTTTGTCTCGACACCCCAGGCCATAGCGCTCGCGTCGTTCACGAGCACCTTCCTCCACGATGCGAGCTCCGCGGTGTTCTCCTTCCTCTACATGGCCGCCCGCAGAAAGCTCGCCCAGACGTGGAAGACGATTCGCTCGCGCGAGGGCCTCGTCATCGTTGGGGCGGCGCTGATCGGCGGCCCCGTCGGCATGACCGGCTACGTCCTCGCGATCAACAACATCGGTGCCGCCTACACGGCGGCGATCTCCGCGTTCTTCCCCGCCTACGGGGCCTTTCTCGCCACTGTCTTTTTGAAGGAGCGCATGCACGCCTACCAGTGGGTCGGTCTCTTCGCATGCGTGGTCGGCGTCGCCGCCCTGGGCTACTCCCCCGTCGACGCGATCCCCGGAGACTGGACGCTCGGCATCATCGGCTCGCTCGTCTGCGTCTTTGGCTGGGGCACCGAGGCCGTGGTCATAGACTGGGGCCTGCGCAACGCGAGCGTGGACGACGAGTGCGCCATGCAGATCCGCCAGACGACCTCGGCCGTCACCTACGCCCTCGTGATCATCCCGCTGCTCGGCGGTTGGGGTTGCACGCTCGACATCATCGCGAGCAGCGCGATGCCCGTCATCGCACTCGCCGCCCTTCTCGGCACGGTCTCCTACCTCTGCTACTACCGTGCCATCGCCAAGATCGGCGCCTCTCGCGCCATGGCGCTCAACATCACCTACTCCGCATGGGCGATTCCCTTCTCGCTCCTGCTCCTGGGCACCATGCCCGACCCGCGCGGCATCGTGTGCGCCATCGTCATCATCCTGGGCGCCATCACCGCCGCGGCGGACTTCCGCGAGCTGTTTGGGACCGAGAAGGACTAGGTAGGGACGGCAGCATGTCGCTCACAAGAGACGAGTTCGAGGTCCTCCGCGCGCTCTCCTCGACGGGGTCGCCCTCGAGACCAGACGACCTTGCGGGACTCGCCGACCTCACCGGCAACGCGGCGCAGTCCGCCATCCGCTCCTGCGAGCAGGCCGGCCTCGTCGAGGACGGCCGCATCACCGAGCGGGGCGTCGCGGCGCTCGAGCCCCACCGCGTGAGAAACGCCGTCATTCTGGCGGCAGGCCTCTCCAGCCGCCTTGTCCCCCTCTCCTACGAGCGCCCCAAGGGGATGCTGCGCGTGCGAGGGGAGGTTCTTGTCGAGCGCCAGATAGAGCAGCTGCTCAGACGAGGCATCTCGGACATCACCGTGGCGGTGGGCTATAAGAAGGAGTACTTCTTCTACCTGGCCGCAAAGTACGGCGTGAAGATCGTGGTGAACGACCAATACGCGGAGCGCAACAACTCCTGGACGCTCTGGCTCCTGCGCGAGGGGCTGGGCAACACCTACGTCTGCTCCTCTGACGACTACTTCACCGTAAACCCCTTCGAGCGCTACGTCTGGAAGTCCTACTACGCCTCGGAGTACGTTGACGGAAAGACGAGCGAGTGGTGCCTGTCTGCCGGAGAGGACGGACGAATCACAGGCGTCACCGTCGGCGGGGGCAACTCGTGGGTCATGCTGGGTCATGCATACCTTGACCGAGCATTTTGCGAGTGCTTTGTGCCGTTGCTCGACGAAGAGATGAGGCGCGCCGGGTCCGAGGACGAGCTCTGGGAGTCCGTCCTCGTCCGCAACGTCGGGTCACTCGACATGGAGATCAGGCGCTACCCCGAGGGCGTCATCCACGAGTTTGACTCCCTCGCCGAGGTCGAGGGCTTTGACCCGGAGTTCATCGACAACGTTGACTCCCAGATCTTTGACAACATCATGGGCGTGCTCGGGTGCTCCCGCGAGGAGATTCGTGACATCTACCCCCTCAAGCAGGGACTCACCAATCTCTCGTGCCACTTTGCGACCGATTCCGGGGAGTGGGTCTACCGTCACCCCGGCGTGGGCACCGAGCTGCTCATCGATCGCTCCGGAGAGGTCGCGGCCCTCGAGACCGCACGCGAGCTCGGCATAGACGACACCTTTGTCTTTGAGGACCCAAAGCGCGGGTGGAAGATCTCTCGCTTTGTCCCAAACTCCCACCAGCCCGACCCGCACGACCCGGACCAGCTCGCACGGATGATGCGCATGGGGCGCGAGCTGCACGGGTCCAACGCCGCGGTCGCGCGGCACTTTGACTTCTACGAGGAGGCAAAGCGCTACGAGGGTCTGCTCCTTGAGAAGGGCCCCATCGACATCCCCGGCTACGCCGAGATGTCCGCCAAGGTGGACAAGCTCGAGGCGCACGTCAGGGCGGACGGCGCCCGCGTCTGCCTCTGCCACAACGACTTCTTCTACATGAACTTCCTGATCGACGAGGACGACAAGTACTACCTCATCGACTGGGAGTATGCGGGCATGAGCGACTATGCCAACGACTTTGGCACCTGCGTCGTCTGCTGCGAGCTCAGCGAGGCCGAGGCCTTGCACGCCCTCGGCGAGTACCTTGGCCACGCACCGGAGCCGGAGGAGGTCAGGCACTGCCTGGCGCACGTCCAGCTCGCCGGCTGGTGCTGGTACCTGTGGTCGCTGCTCAAGGAGGCGGAGGGCGACTTCGTGGGCGAGTGGCTCTACATCTACTTCCGCTATGCGGATGAGTATCTGGACAAGACGCTTGCGTTCTATGAGGGAGAGAAGCCCTTGGGCTATACTCATGGCGCTGACGTGACATCCTAGACCCCCACCTGGAGCACCATGCGCGTACTTGCCATCATCCCTGCCTACAACGAGCAGGAGTCCATCGTGTCCAGGGTCGAGGAGCTTCTCGCCGCTAACACGGGATGCGACTACGTCATCATCAACGACGACTCCTCGGACGCAACCGAGGCCATCTGCAGGGAGCACGGCTACAACTACGTCACCCACCCCACCAACCTCGGGCTCACGGCGGGGTTCCAGACGGGCGTCACCTACGCGCTCTCCCACGGCTACGACGCCGTCATCCAGTTTGACGCCGACGGCCAGCACATGCCCGTCCACGTCCCGCCCATGGTGGCCGAGATGGAGCGCACGGGCGCCGACATCGTGGTCGGCTCGCGCTTTGTGAGCGAGCGCAAGTCCTTCTCGGCCCGCATGATCGGCTCGAGGCTGCTGAGCACCCTGATCAGGCTCACGACCGGCCAGCGCATCACGGACCCGACCTCGGGGATGCGCCTCTACAACCAGGCGATGATGCGGGAGTTTGCGCGGCGCTTTGACTTTGGCCCGGAGCCCGACTCGGTTGCCTACCTCATGCGGCGCGGTGCGAAGGTCCGCGAGGTCCAGGTGGAGATGCGCGAGCGCGAGGCCGGCGAGTCCTACCTCAACCTGCGCCGCTCCATCTCCTACATGGCCCGCGCCTGCACGTCCATCCTCCTCGTCCAGTGGTTCAGGTGATCTGCATGAACGGCCCCCTGAGAATCGCCCTCATCGTCTGCGCAGCCCTCATCCTGCTCTTTGTGCTGCGCAGGATCCGCAAGTCCAGCCTGGAGATCACCGACTCGATCTTCTGGCTCTTCATCGTCGCCATCCTGCTCGTGCTCGCCGTCTTTCCCCAGATCGCCTACTGGGCATCCGACGTCCTGGGCTTTGACGCGCCGGTGAACTTCATCTTCTGCTGCGGCATCCTGGTTCTTCTCGTCCGCACGTTCACGCAGGACCAGAAGATCTGCGAGCTCAAGAAGAAACTGGTGAAAATGGCTCAAGCCGAGGCTCTCAGGGACAAATAGGGGCCGATTGCACCACACCAAGCACCGCACAACACACCCTCAGCGTATGCGCCGCGCTCGCCATGCCACTTGCGCCTTCAACCCCGACCGTACGCCGAACTGCATCCGGCGTCATCTCTCATTCTACCTGCACCGTCAGACAAGTGTCAGCAACAAGGATGAGATCTTGCCTCCCCGTTGGCTAGCATGTGCGTCCAAGCTTATGCCGTTGACATTATTCTAATGTCACTATATATTTTTTGGAGAGGCGTTGACCAAGCGCAGGGACGTGGTTAGGCTTCTGGAGGCATACGGATTCCACGCCGAAGGCGGTACAAAGCACGAAAGATTCAGACACGCCGACGGAAGAGAAGTCTGGGTACCCAGACATCGAGAGATTCTGGAATTCACCTTCAAGAGCATCCTGCGTGATGCGGGGATTAAGAACTGGAGGTAGCCATGCATTTCGGCGTCTACGAATTCGAGGTGTTCCAGGAAGAGGGTCGCTTCATCGCCGTCCCCTACGACATGGAGGGCGCGACCCAGGGCGAGGACTTCGAGGACCTCTGCCTCATGGTCGCAGACTGGCTCAAGATGCACATCGAGGATTGGGAAATCGCCGGCAAGGAGCTGCCCACGCCGACCTTTGGCAACAAGCCACGACACGGTGGGACCAACATGGTCTTTGGCATTTCGGCGGGGATAGAGACCATAGAGAAGGTGACGGCCTCGGAAGCGGCGCGCATGCTCGGAGTCACGCAGGGCCGCGTCTCTCAGATGATCAAGGACGCCCGGCTCTATGGTTGGAGAGAGGGCCGCAACGCCTACGTCTCGCTGGACTCGGTGAGGGCGCGTCTTACCGAGAAGCCGCGCGCGGGACGCCCGCTCAAGGTTGCGGCGGCGTTGTAGGGCGGTTGCCCCGGCGCTAGTAGTAAATCGCAGCGTACCCTACCCAAACAGCTCCGCGTCCACCGCGGCGAGCTCGGCGGGCGGCGTGTCCGGGTCGCAGCCGAAGGACTCGGCGACGGCCTTGGCCTGCAGGCGGCGCAGGCCCGCCGTGTCCTCGTCGCCCGCGTGCTCGTAGAGGCGAGCGAGGCGCTCGAGCGCGTAGCAGACGTAGGCGGCCACCGAGTCGCCCATGCCCGAGAGCACCATCATCGTGACGAGCGAGTCGGGTGCGAGGGCGAGCGCGGTCGCGTGGTCGAGCTCCAGCAGCTCGCCGATCTCCTGCTCCGTGGCGAGAAGACCGTCCTTCTCGCCCGCCGCCGCACGACGCAGCGCGCGCGAGACGCCCTCCACGAACTGGCCGATGATCTCTAGGACATAGTCCCTCTGCAGCATGCGCGCTCCTCTCGTCCGCCCACAGCATAGCGCAGCGGCGGGGCTACAACAGCGCGAGCGTGCGACGGCAGTTGTCGGCGACGGGCTCGAGCAGGTGCTCGCGGAGCTCGTCCGCACCAGGCAGCCCGGCAGACTCCTCGAAGACCTCCCCCATCGCAACGGGGATCTCCTGCGCAAGGTCGGTCATGAGGGCGCGACACGACGTCAGCGTGAGCCCCGCGCGGTCGAGAAGCGCGGCAAGGCTGGGATCTCCCCCACCCACGTAGCGCTTGAGCGCGCCGGCGCCGATGCGACCCACGCGGTTCTCCCCTCCTATGGACATGGCGAGACGCGCGCGCCGCCTCAAGTTCTCGTAGGCGAGGCCGGAGGCGACGTCGTACATGGGAGCGAGCCCCGCGTTCCTGCCCATACCCAGAAGCACCGAGTAGTTTTTTGCATGCGCGTCAGGTGCGCCGACGAGCGCGTTGTAGAAGAGCTGCTGCGAGAAAAGCAGCAGGTTGAGCTTGCTGTGAGCGGTTTGCGCCAACAGTCGCAGCACGTCACGCGCCGCAGGACCCCCGTCCTCGGCGTACTTGCTGTCCGGCATGACCGAGAGCGCCTGGCAGAGGTCCTCCTGGTGCAGGCGAACCACCTTGCCCGCGGCATCTCGCAAGCGGTCGTAGCGCTCCACGATGAGCGCGGGCTCGTCCTCGAAGAAGCGGTAGTCCACGTGTGCCGCCGCCACGCCGCAGCGCTCCGCCGTGCGCATGCAGACGTACTCGTTGAGCGCCTGGAGCCTGAAGCCGACGACGCCGTTCTTGAGGATGTGCGTGGTGGGGGCGGCGCCGTGGCACTCGAACCAGTGGCCGTCCTCCTCCGCGAGCGCGAACTTTCCCTGATTGCCGCCGAGCGACCACCGCTCCTCGAGTCCCATCCACGAGGCCTCGGGCTCGTCGCGGACGACCTTGAGACGCAGCGAAACCTCGTGGTCGGTGAGCTCGCGGCGGTCGTCATCCCGAGAGAGGGCCTCGTCCATGCGATCAGGCGGACAGAGCTGCACGGCTCCCGGGCAGTCGAGACCGATGTGGGCGAGCAGCGTCACCGGGTTGTTGGCACTCGCCCCGAGCTCGCGTCCGATCGCACGGCGCTGGAGCTCGCTGTCCGGCAGCAGGCCGAAGAGGTACGGGCGCAGCACATCGGAGCCGTAGATCCGGTTGGAGACGGGCATGGAGAGCGAAAGTGGCGGACCCTGGTAGCCGGCGTCATAGGAGAAGGTCATGAGACCGCGCTCGTCCTGATGGACAGTTCCTGCGGGAATTCCGGAGACAAGGACGCGCAGATCGAGAGCTGCCATGGCTAGCTCGCCCCCTCAGGAAGGACAACCCCCTGCTCCCGAGCGATCTCCCGGAAAAGCCGGGTGTAGGACGCAATCAAATCTGCGTCATCGAAGGAAATTGCGGCTGCCTTGATGGGCTGCGGCGTCTGTCGCCGGTCCGCAGCGGGTGCAGGCGAGGGCGATGGGGCGGCGATCTTCTCGCCCTGCACCGCAAGCGAGAGCTCAAGGGCATCGAAGACCGCGAGCAGCTTGTCGAGTCTGATTCCCGTGGCGTCACCGAGCTCGAGAGAGGCGAGCAGACGCTCCGAGACGCCAGCTGCCGCTGCGAGCTGGGTGCGCGTGAGGCCCTGGGCCTCACGGGAGCGGCGCACGTAGATGCCAGCCTGGCGCGGGACGGAGATGGGCATCGTGTCCATGTTCTTCTCGCCTTCTTGCTAGTGTGCAGAGTTTTGCATACTAGTCTATATGCGAAAGTCTGCATGTCAAGGGCCACACGCCACAGTCTGCCGAGGCCTCGCTTCGAAGTTTGGGTTCACCAAAACGCACGATGGACGGTAGTCGCTAGCAAAACCGCAGGTCGCGCGACGGCACTCTCAGGGAGGTGAACCCAAACCGCGAAAAGGGGGCTCCCCTACTCGCTGCGGAGGGCCTCCACGGGGTCGCGGCGGCTGGCGGCACTCGACGGGATGAGGCCCGCGACCAGCGTCAGCACGACCGAGATGCACACGAGCACCGCCGCAGAGCCCGCAGGCAGGTTCATGATCCCCTCCACGTCGAAGTCGGCGAGCACCCAGGCGTTCACCGGCACCGAGACGATAACCACCACGGCGATGGCAAAGAGGCCGGAGATGAGGCCCTCGATGAAGGTCTCGGCGTTGAAGACGCTCGCGACGTTGCGCTTGGAGGCGCCGATCGCGCGCAGGATGCCGATCTCCTTCTTGCGCTCGAGCACCGAGATGTAGGTGATGATGCCGATCATGATGGAGCTCACCACCAGCGAGATGCTCACGAACGCGATCAGCACGAGCGAGATCATGTTCACGATGTCGGTCACGCTGCCCATGATCACGCCCATGTAGTCGGTGTAGGTAATCACGGCGTCGTCGTTTCCGGCGGCGCGCTGCTGGTCGTTGTAGGCGTCGATGACGTCGACCACGCGCTCCTTGGCCTCGAAGTCCCTGGGGTAGATCTGGATGGCGGCAGGGTCGTCCGGCGTGGCGTAGCCGAGCGTCTGGAGGTTGTTGTCATAGGTGAGCTGGGACGCGTTGGCGTAGCTCTCCATGAGTGAGGTGAGGTCCTCGGCGTCCATGTTGAAGTGGATGGCCCCGGCGAGGGCGTCGGCGTTCACGGAGAAGGCGCTCTGGAGCTGCGAGAGCCCACCGGCCACCTGATCGGCGTACTGGGACAGGACCTGCGTCATGGCGCTCTGGAGCTGGGCGGAGACAGCCGAGCCGACCTGGGCGGACACGCTCTGCAAGAACGACTGCAGGTACGGCGCGAGCTGGCCGGAGACGTAGTCGGACACGATCTGCTGGACGCGCTCGCGCACGGCCGGCCCGGCCACGGCGTCGATCTTCGTGAGGAGGGCCTGGGCGTTCTCGGTCGCGAGGTAGCGCTCGAAGTGGTCGGCAACCTTCTGGACGAAGTCGGGGTCGTCGGGGTCGAGCGCGCCGGCGTTGCTCCCCCACCACGAGACGAAGTCGCCGGCGAGCTGGCCGCCGAGGGTCGTGACCTCCTCGAGCTGCTCGGTCGTGAGCGCGGGGTCCGCGAGTTCCTGGTCCAGGATCGCCGAGAAGTCCGGCGCGGGCGCGCCCGCCACGAGCGACTCGACGTCGACCTGGTCCGCCACGCCCGAGAGGTCCACGGAGATCCCGGAGAGGTCCAGGCCGGACGGGTCGAAGGCGCCCTGGAGCGCGCTCGTGTCGAAGGAGAAGGCCGAGCGCAGGCCGTCCTCGTCCACCGAGAAGAGGCTCCCCAGGTCAACGCCCTGGCGCGCCTCCTCCTGCAGGGTGTCGAAGGACTTGCCGGTGAAGACGTCGACCTCGGGGTCGGCGAGCTGCTGCTGGACGATCGCCGAGTCCGCGGCGCGCTCCATGAGCTCCTGCGTGAGCGCGGGCGTGTAGGCGATGCCGGCGGAGAGCGCCTTGGCGTCGGAGCTCTCGTTGGGGCGCACGACGCCAACGACGTGCAGGTCGAGGCCATTCTCGACTGCCTGCGCGACAAAGTCGGCGTCCGAGGACATGTCGGTCCAGCCGCCCGTCTCGGCGTTCTTGCGGTAGAGGTCGGACGGGCTCAGCACGCGGAAGTCCAGCTCGAGGGCGTCGTCGTAGGTGAAGTCGACCTCGCCCTGCTCGATGTCCGTCTCGCCCGCCGTGCCGCTCATCGCGCTCGTGACCATCTGGGTGAGGTCGGCGGGGTCGAGCACGCCGACGCCGTAGAGCGTGTAGTCGGAGATGCGGCCGCTCTGCGTGAGCACGAGCACGCACTCGTCGGCGGCGGTGGCCCAGCGGCCGGCCACGACGTCGTACTGCGACTCGAGGAGCTCGGGGTCGTCGATCATCTCGTTGAAGACCGACATCCCGCCGCCCGTCATGCCCGCCGTGGCGGTGCCGGACGCACCCCCGGTCATGGCCGTGGAGAGCGCGTTGGGATTGAGCTGGACCGCGCCGTCGGAGGTGTCCGCGCTGTAGACGAGCGGCGTGAGGCCGTAGTCGTACTGGATGGCGTTCACGTAGGAGTCAAGGTCGTCGGGGTTGGACTCGAGGTAGCTCTTGAGGCCGGAAAGGTCGTTGGAGCCCACGGAGGCAAACATGTCGGTGAGCATCATGAACTCGGGAATCTGCTCGGGGTCGTCGTCCTTCTCGCCCGCCCGCGCCTGGCCCGTCCCGTCCTCGGAGAGCATGCCGGAGATGTCCATGCTCTGCTTGGTGATGGAGAGCGGGTAGCTGGAGAGGGTGTCCTCCTCCACGCGGGCTATGTAGTCGTTGACGCCGTTGGCCAGCGCGAGGATCGCGGCGATGCCGATGATGCCGATCGACCCCGCGAAGGCCGTCATGATGGTGCGGCCCTTCTTGGTCATGAGGTTGTTGAACGAGAGGCCGAGCGCGGTGAGGAAGCTCATCGAGGTGCGGCGCGTGGCCTTGGCCTCGCGACGCGGCGCCGTGGCGGGGTCGAAGGGGTCGGAGTCGGCGGTTATGTGCCCGTCCGCCAGCTCGACGATGCGCGTGGCGTAACTATGGGCGAGCTCGGGGTTGTGCGTGACCATGACGACGAGGCGGTCCTGGGCGACCTCCTTGAGCAGGTCCATGACCTGCACGGACGTGGCGGAGTCCAGGGCGCCGGTGGGCTCGTCGGCGAGCAGGATCTCCGGGTCGTTGATGAGGGCGCGCGCGATGGCCACGCGCTGCATCTGGCCGCCGGAGAGCTGGCTCGGGCGCTTGTTCACGTGGTCGGCGAGGCCCACGCGCGCGAGGGCGTCCAGCGCGCGGCGTCGGCGCTCGGCGCGGCCCACGCCCGAGAGCGTGAGCGCGAGCTCCACGTTGGCGAGGATCGTCTGGTGCGGGATGAGGTTGTAGCTCTGGAACACGAAGCCGATGCGGTTGTTGCGGTAGGCGTCCCAGTCGCGGTCCTTGTACTCGCGGGTGGAGATGCCGTCGATCACGAGGTCGCCGTCGTCGAAGTGGTCAAGTCCGCCCACGATGTTGAGCATGGTGGTCTTGCCGGAGCCGGACGGGCCGAGCACCGCCACGAACTCGCTGTCGCGGAAGGCCATGGAGACGTGGTCGAGCGCCACCTGCGTGAAGCCGGTCGTGACGTAGCGCTTGGAGATGTCCTTGAGCTCGAGCATGGCGGGTCGGGTCCTTCCGGGGGTGCGGCAAACGCTGTTAACGTTACCCAAAATGCGCCGGGAGGATGCGCCGTTCTTCTCGGCTTCAGCGCGAATTCACGGAGCTTGGGGCGCGCGCGGCAGGCACGTTGCGGTTGGTAACGGAATCCGGCCGGAAAACGTTACGAAGCGCAAGCTGCCGGCGTGAACGTTGCGGTTGGTAACGGAATCCGGCCGGAAAACGTTACAAACCGCAAATTACCGGCGGCGGAGAAGGGCGTGGAAGTGTGTGTCGGAGCCGCCGGGAACCTCGGTGAGGCCGGCACGCTCGAGCGAGAAGGACGCGCCCGCGGGGCTGGCAAGGAACGCGTCGACGACGGCCTCGTTCTCCTCGGCCAGCACCGAGCAGGTCGCGTAGACGAGCCGGCCGGCCGCCGCGACGTGCGCGGAGGCGGCGGCGAGGAGCTCGGCCTGCAGGGCGGCCAGGTCGGCGGGAGCGGACGGCTCGAGCGACCAGGCGATCTCTGGGTGGCGGGCAAGCGTTCCCGTGCCGGAGCAGGGCGCGTCGAGAAAGACGAGGTCGAAGGCGCCGAGGTCTGCGGGCAGGGCGCGGCCGTCGGCGCAGACGCAGCGCACGTGGCCCGCGACGCCGGCGACCTCCATGCGCCGCGCGGCGAGCTCGGACTTGCGCGGCGAGACCTCGACCGCCGTGACCTCGCACGGACCCCCGGCGGCGAGGGCGGCGTTCTGGAGCAGCAGCGTCTTGGTACCGCGGCCCTGGCCGACCTCGAGCACGCGCTCGCCGGGCGCAGGCGCGCACGCGAGCGCGACCTCCTGGGCGGCGAGGTCGCACGGGATGGCGACGACGCGCTCCACGAGCCCGGACGGCGCGAGGCGCGACGGGGCGCCAAGGCGCGCCGAGCCGGGAAGCGGGCCGACCTCGGGTTCGCAGCCGGCGTCGGCGAGAAGGGCGAGGGCCTCGTCCTCCGTGCGGCGCGCGCGGCTGACGGCGGCCCAGGGGGCGGCGGGCTCGAGCGCGGAGCACGCCCAGGCGGCAGCGCGGCCGGCCCCGAGCGAGGCGAGCGCGCGCTCGGCGAGCCACTCGGGCAGCGCGCCAACGATCACCAGGTCACGGACGTCGAAGTCACCTGTGGCGACGCGCTCGCGCGCCGCGGCGACGGCCGCGACGTCCCCCTCGGCCACACGGCGCAGCACGGCGTTGGCGAGGCCCGTCGCGCGCGGCGCGACCGAGCGGACGAGCTCGACGCCCTGGCTCACGGCGACGTCCGACCTCGTCCCGAGGTAGGCGAGCTCGTAGGCGGCGAGGCGCAGGGCGTCGCGGACGCGCGGCTCGAGGTGCGCGCCACGGCGGAGGTGGGCGTCGACCATGGCGTCGAGCGCGCCCTCGGCGGCCGTTGCGCCCAGGACGAGCCTCGTGGCGAGGCCGCGGTCGCGCTCGTCGAGCTTGTCGAGCGCGCCCGCGCCGCGCAGCAGGTCGCGCGCCCGGGCGTCGCGACGGCGTCGCTCGCCGAGAAGCGCGAGCGCCGCGCGGCGGGCCAGCGAGAGGCGCGCCACTACGCGCGCCCCCACGTCAGGCCGTCACCGCGCAGGCCCGCGGCCCACGCCGCAGCCTCCATCTCGCGCTTGCCGTCGGGCTTCACGCGCAGGACCTCGAGCGAGCCGTCGGAGCAGCCCAGCCACACGCGGCCGCGGCCGGCGGCCACGGACCCGGGTGCCACGTCCTTCTCGCCCGCGCGCGCGGCGCACACCCGCACGCCACGGCCGGCCACCACGCAGCGGGCCGGTGCCGTGTCGCCGGACGCCTGCACGCGCAGCGCGTTTGCGCGCACGCCGTCGGCGGGGTCCAGCATGAGCTCGGCCTTGGAGATCTTGGCGGCGTGCGTGACGAGGGCCTCGTCCTGCTCGACCCACGCGGCCGTGCCGCCCACAACGGAGGGCAGCGTCTCCACCAGGAGCTCGGCGCCCACACGGGCGAGCTCGGCCGTGAGGGCCTCGGTGTCCTTCTCGCCCACCGTGACGGACGCCTGGGCGCAGTAGGCACCCGTGTCCACGCCGTGGCCGATCCGCATGATCGAGACGCCCGTCCTCTCGTCGCCGGCGAGGATCGCGCGCTGAATCGGCGCGGCGCCGCGCCAGCGCGGCAGCAGCGACGCGTGCACGTTCACGCAGCCGCCGGGCGCCATGGTGAGCACCTCGTCGGGCAGGATGCAGCCGTAGGCCGCCACGCAGAAGACGTCGGCCGCGGCGGCGCGCAGGGCGTCCGCCACCTCCGGCGTGATGCGCGAGGCCTCGACCACGGGAAGGCCCAGCTCGAGCGCGCGGGCCTTGACCGGCGACGGCACGAGCGCGCGCCCGCGGCCGCGCACGGCGTCCGGGCGCGTGAGCACGAGCGCGACGTCGCAGCTCTCGGCCAGGCGCTCGAGCGACGGCACGGCGAACTCGGGCGTCCCCATGAAGACGACGCGCAGCTTGGTGTCAGGCATCGGCGCCCCCCTAGACCTCGGTGTCACCCGGGCGCGCGCCCGCGGCGAGCGCCTCCTCGTAGTCGCGCTCCGCCTCGGCGCGCGCCATCGGCGCGAGGTGGTCGAACATCGTCACGCCGTGGACGTGGTCGATCTCATGCTGCAGGCAGACCGCCATGAGGTTGTCGGACGCCTCGTACTGCATGAGGTCGCCGTCGAGGTTCTTGGCCTGCACGACCACGTGGCTCGGGCGCTTCACGCGCACGCTCACGCCGGGGAAGGAGAGGCAGCCCTCGGAGCCCTCGATCTCGGGGCCGTCGGCGGTGACGACGCGGGGGTTGATCAGCACGTAGGGGTTCTTCTTGGAGCCCTTGCCGGCCCAGTCGACGTCGATGACCACGATCTGGCGCATCTCCCCCACCTGGGGGCCCGCCAGGCCGCAGCCGTCCGCGGCGTACATGACCTTGAGCATGCGCTTGGCCAGCGCGCGCACCTCGTCGTCGATCTCCTCGATCGGCGCGCACTCCTGCGAGAGGCGCGGGTCGGGCGAGAGCACGATCTCCTCGAGTTCCTTCACGGTTCCTCCTACATCAGGTCGTAGGCGTCTATGTCCACTGCCATGTTAATACCCGCGCGCCGTCCGAGCGAGACCGCGCACGCGCCGACCACCCCGCCGAGGTCCGCGTCGGCGGGCGCCTTCACCATGAGGTGGCGCCGGAACTGGTCCTTGACCCGCGCCTTCACGCACTCCGCGGGCCCCAGGACCTCCCAGCCGGCGTCGTCCCCCACGCGCCCGCGCACGGCCGCGGCGAGCTCGTCGCAGGTCGAGCGCACGTCCTTCTCGGCCCTGCCCCACACCGTCACGTTGGCGA
Organism: Olsenella sp. An270; assembly: GCF_002159735.1. GTDB lineage: Bacteria > Actinomycetota > Coriobacteriia > Coriobacteriales > Atopobiaceae > Thermophilibacter. The sequence goes on along the minus strand of NZ_NFJF01000002.1, from coordinate 303,760 downwards.
GGCGCGCGAACGGCGGGTAGTGCGCCTCCGCGCGCTCGGCGAGCTCGGCGTCGAGAAAGACCGCGCGGTCGTGGGCGGCCACCGCCCGCATGGCGGGGTGCGTGGCCCAGTAGGTCTGCACGATGACCTCGCCCGGGCGCTCGCCGCGGCCGGCGCGGCCCGCCACCTGCTCCAGCAGGTCGTAGGTGCGCTCGGCGGCGCGGAAGTCCGGCAGCTTGAGCATGGTGTCGGCGTTGACCACGCCCACGAGCGTGACCTCGGGGAAGTCGAGCCCCTTGGCGATCATCTGCGTGCCAACGAGCACCGCGCACTCCGCGGCGTCGAACTGCTCGAGCAGGCGCTGGTGGGCGCCCTTGGCACGGGTGGTGTCGGCGTCCATGCGGATGACCTCCACGTCCTCGGGCAGGAGCATGCGCAGCTCGTCCTCCACGCGCTGCGTGCCCACGCCAAAGGCGGCGAGGTAGCGGCTCCCGCAGTTGGGGCAGCTCGTGGACGGGTCCGGGAACGCGCGGACCGGCCAGCTGCGCCCGCAGCTGTGGCAGGCCAGCATGTGGCCGCGCTCGTGGTAGGTGAGCGCCGTCGAGCAGTGCGGGCACTCGGGCACGCAGCCGCACTCGCGGCACATGAGGAAGTTCGCGAAGCCGCGGCGGTTGAGCAGAAGCACCGCCTTCTCGCGGCGTCGGGCCACGTCGAGCAGGGCGTTCGCGAGCGGGGCCGAGAAGATCGAGCGACCACCGCCGCGGAACTGCTCCGCCATGTCCACGACCGTCACGCGCGGCAGGACGGCGGCGCCGGGGCGCTCCGGCATCTCGACGCGCGTCCAGCGGGCGCCGCGGAAGACGCCGGCTCGGCAGCGCGCGAGGCTCTCGAGCGAGGGTGTGGCCGAGCCGAGGACGAGCGCGGCGCCGCGGGCCCGGGCGAGCTCGGCGGCCACCTCGCGCGCGTGGTAGCGCGGCGACTTGTCCTGCTTGTAGGAGCCCTCGTGCTCCTCGTCGATGATGATGAGGCCGACCTCGCGCAGCGGGGCGAAGAGCGCCGAGCGGGCACCCACCACCACGCGGGCCCGGCCGCTGCGGACGAGGTCCCACTGGTCGAAGCGCTCGCCGGTGGAGAGGCGGCTGTGCAGCACGGCGACCTCGTCGCCGAAGCGGCTGCGGAAGCGGCCCACGGTCTGCGCCGTGAGCGAGATCTCGGGCACGAGGACGAGCGCGCCGCGGCCGTCGGCGAGCGCGCGCTCGATGGCGGCCAGGTAGACCTCGGTCTTGCCGGAGCCGGTCACGCCGTCCACGAGCACGACGTCGCCGCGCGCGGCGGTGCGGGCGGCGTCGATGGCGGCGAGCGCTGCCTGCTGGCCGTTTGTGAGGCGCTCCGGGCGCGGGGCGGCGGCCGAGGAGAGCGTGGTGTCGTCCGTGCCGCGCACGCGCCGGCGGTGCGTGACGTCGACGACGCCGCGCTTGGCCAGCGCCGTCACGGCGGCGGCCGCCCCGGGGATGGTGGCGGAGAGCTCGGCCACGCGCTGCGGGCCCTGGCGCAGCGCCTCGATCACGGCGCGCTGGCGCGAGGCGGTGCGCGCGGGCTCGTAGTCGTTCGCGGCGGGCGTGAGGCGCGCCCAGCGGTCGTCCACGGCGCCGGCGCGCTCGGTCTGGAGCTCCCAGGGGGCGTCGGCCGAGGCGCGGGTCACGCGGACCTTCTGCCCCGGGGCGAGGAAGGGGCGGATCGCCTCGGCGGGCGGGCAGGCGTACTCGCGCGCCATCCACGCCGCCACGCGGGCGGCGGTCTCGTCGAAGGCGCTCGGGGCGAGGACTTGCTCGACGGCGCGGATCTTCTCGGGCGCGACGCCGGCGGGCGGCTCCTCGTGCGTGGCGACGACGTAGCCCACGGCCGCGCGTCCGGCGAAGGTCACGAGCACCGTGGAGCCCGTGACGGCCTCGGCGGCGAGCTCGGCCGGGACGGCGTAGTCGAAGGCGCCGTCCAGTGCGCGCGTGGGTATGTCGAGCACGACGCTCGCGTAGGGCATGGCTGCCGGATCCCCGTTCTTCTCGTCCCCTGACGGACCCCCATTGTACCCGGCTGGCGCGCGGACACGTACCGCCCACCCTCGCGTGACTTTTGCGGCCGCAAATGACAGAACTTCTTGGTTGACAAGAAGCCACGACCTTCTCACCTGCGGAAACAGAGTAAGCCGAGAAAAACTCCGACTTTTGCGGCCGCAAAAGTCACGCAAGGTTAGAGGCGAAGCTTCAGATTAGGGCGCAATCACAAACAGGCTCGCGTCGTCGCCGACCTTCATGCGCGGGAAGCGCTCGAGCCCGGCGTCCGCCGCCTCCAGCGCGCGCATCCGCTCGCAGAGCTCCCGGGCCGAGAGGTACGTGGCGTCGCCCATCCACTCCGCGAGCGAGGCCAGCCCGTACTGGCCGAACGCGCGGAAGAGGCCGTCGCTCATCCCGGCGACCGCGACCACGTCCGCGCGCGGCAGCGTGAGGCGCCGGGCGTGCGCGACCCCCGCGCCCGACGGGTCCAGGCACCAGTAGCCGTCCGGCGTGTTGCGGAGGCGCCGGTTGGCGAGAACCTCGTCGCGCACGAGCGCGCGGCGGTCGGACACCGTGAGGTCGCGTCCGGCGGAGCGCTCCAGCATGAGCTCGACCACGCGGGCGTCCAGCGCCTCGAGTGCCTCGTCGGTGGAGACGACGAGCTCGCCCGTGCGGAGAAGGGCCACGAGCGGCGAGTCCCCCAGGCCCCAGAGCTCCACGTCCCTCTCGCCCGCCACGGCGAGCGCCAGCGTGGCAGACGGCACCGCGTCCGGGTCCATCCGGCCGAGGGGTCGCCCGGCGGCGGCCTTGAGCTCGGAACGGGAGGTGGCGACGGCTCTGACCAGCGCCTCGTTTGCGGGAACGCCCGCCTCGAGCGCATGGCACAGCGCGGCTCCCGTCGCATGCGAGAGCCACTGGGCGTTGGTCGAGAAGCGCGGCAAGAAGAGCGCCTCGCCGGCAAGGCCCGTCGCCCCGTCGATCACGACGCCGTACGCGCCGCCGCCCGGCAGCGCGCCCGCGCGCGCGAAGTCCTCGTTCGCGGCGTTGCCGCGGCTGGTGAAGTGGAAGGCTCGCACGGCAGGCGACCCGGCTACGCGAGCGCCCCCACGGCGGCGCGCAGCTCGTCCACGCGGTCCGTGCGCTCCCAGGTGAAGTCCGGGTCCTCGCGGCCAAAGTGGCCGTACGCTGCGGTCTTCTCGAAGATCGGGCGGCGCAGCCCCAGGTCGCGGATGATGGCGCCCGGGCGCAGGTCAAAGACCCTCTCGACGGCCGCCTCAATCGTGGCGTCATCCACCGCGCCGGTGCCGAAGGTGTCCACCATGATGGAGAGCGGGTGGGACACGCCGATGGCGTAGGCGAGCTCGATCTCGCAGCGGTGTGCGAGGCCGGCGGCAACCACGTTCTTGGCAACCCAGCGCGCGGCGTAGGCGGCGGAGCGGTCCACCTTGGTGCAGTCCTTGCCGGAGAAGCAGCCGCCGCCGTGGCGACCCATGCCGCCGTAGGTGTCCACGATGATCTTGCGGCCGGTGAGGCCGGTGTCGCCCATGGGGCCGCCCACCACGAAGCGGCCGGTGGGGTTCACGTAGATGACGGCGCTCCCCCACTCGATGCCCGCGGCGTCCAGCACCGGCGCGATCACGTGCTCCACCATGTCCTCGCGCACGGTGTCCATGCTCGCGATGGCCGCATCGTGCTGCGTGGAGACCACGACGGCCGTGACCTCGACGGGGCGGTCGTCCTCGTAGCGCACCGTCACCTGGGTCTTGCCGTCCGGGCGCAGGTACGGCACCGTGCCGTCCTTGCGCACGGCGGACAGGCGCTCGGCCATGCGGGAGGCCAGGTAGTGCGGCATGGGCATGTAGACGTCCGTCTCGTCGGTGGCGTAGCCGAACATCATGCCCTGGTCGCCCGCGCCCACGAGGTCGATCGGGTCCGTGGTGCGGCCGGCCTGCGCGTCAAAGGACTCGTCGACGCCGGCGGCGATGTCCGGGCTCTGCTCGTGGATCATGTTGATGACGCCGCAGGTCTCGCAGTCAAAGCCGTACTTGGCGCGGTCGTAGCCGATGCGGCGGATCACGTCGCGCGCGATCGTCTGGACGTCGAGGTAGGCCTCGGTGCGCACCTCGCCTGCGACCACCACGGTGCCCGTCGTCACGAAGGTCTCGCACGCGCAGCGGACGTTGTCCACGTTGGCGGGGGTGCCGCTCGGGGCGACGTAGCCCTCGGCCTGGAGCTGGGCCTCCTTGGCGAGAAGGGCGTCGAGGATGGCGTCGGAGACCTGGTCGCAGATCTTGTCGGGGTGGCCCTCGGTGACGCTCTCGGAGGTGAAGAGGTAGCTGCGCGGTGCGATGGAACGAGAGGTGGTGGTCATGGGTGTCCTTTCTACGATCCCGGCGGCCGTTACCATTCCGCCGGCTGGCCCGTACATGATACCCGCGCGGCGCGGCGGCGGACCCGACTGCGCCGTCTCGCCACAATTCCGCGCGCCCTTCTCGCCCGGCGGCGCGGCGGCGCGGGGGCCGCTTTGCGGTTGGTAACGCTTTCGGGCCGGATTCCGTTACCGAACGCATTTCAGGTAGAGAGCAGCCTTGTGCCGAGACGGTGGATTCGCGGGCGAGAAGGACGGCGGGCCCGCGGCGCGCGCCGGCGACGGGAAGAAGCCCCCTCACGTGCAACCGCATGAGAGGGGATACCGTGCGCGCCTCGCTTGCCATACTCGTCCGCGACCTCAAGCGCCTGCTCAGGAGCCCCGTGGCGCTTCTCGTCACGCTGGGCGTCTGCCTGATACCGTCGGCCTACGCCTGGCTCAACGTCCTCGCCAACTGGGACCCGTACGAGAACACCGCCACGGTGCCCGTCGCCGTGGCGGTCGAGGACGCCGGGGCGGACGTGCCCGGGCTCGGCCCGGTCAACGCCGGCGCGCTGATCCGCGAGCGCCTGGAGCAGAACCACCAGCTGGACTGGACCTTCGTCGACGAGGCGACGGCGCTCGAGGGCGTGCGCTCGGGGCGCTACTACGCCGCGTTCGTCATCCCGCGCGACTTCACGGGGACGCTCGCGGGCGCCGTCAGCGGGCACGCGCGGTCGGCGCGCGTCTCCTACTACGTGAACGAGAAGGCCAACGCCGTCGCGCCCAAGGTCACCGACACGGGCGCGACGACCCTCGAGGACCAGGTCTCCTCGGAGTTCGTGCGCGTCGCGGGCGAGGCGGTCGCCGAGAAGGTGCAGGCGGCCGTGGGCGGGGCGACGGGCGCCGCCGACGAGACGGCCGGCGACGCACTGGCCGTCCTGCGCGGCGCCGAGGGGGACCTCTCCGAGACGGCCGACGCGTTCGACGCTGCGCGCGGGGCCGTCGCGCAGGGGCGCGCCGCCGTGGCCCGCACGCGCGACGCCCTCGACGACGCGTCCGGCGGCGCCCGCTCCCTCGCACGGGACCTCGACGGTGCGCTCGGCACGCTCGGCGACACGCGCGCGAGGATCCGCAGCTTCGCCCGTGACCTCTCGTCGGACCTGGGGACGGGCGCCTCGACCCTCTCCGCGCTCGCGTCGCAGGCGAGCCACGACGTGGCCCTCGTCGCCGGGGACGTGGGCTGGGCGCAGGGCAAGCTCGACGCCGCGGCGTCGGAGGTCGAGGCGGCCGGGGGCACGCTGCGCACCGTCGGCTCGGCGCTCGGCCGGGCCCGCGACGCGCTCGCCGCGCTGTCCCTGAGCGGGTCGCAGGCCGCCGCCCGCGACGCCGCCGTCGCCGCGCTCGACGAGCAGGTCCGCGCACTCGACGAGCTCGCTGACTCCCAGGACGCCCAGGCGGCCGGGATGCGCGCCGTCTCCCAGGAGGTCGCGGCGGGCGCCGAGGACATGGAGGGGCTCGCGGGGTCGGTGGCCGACGCCGCGCAGACGGGCGCCGACGCCCTCTCCGGGCTCCAGGCGGACCTCGCGCAGGACGTCTCCCCCGAGCTCGCGGGCGCGCTCGACGCGCTCGGGGACGCGGGCGGGCGCCTCGCCGGCGGCGCCGACGCGCTGCCGGCCCTGATCGGCCAGGCCCAGGGGACGCTCGACCAGCTCGACGCCGTCCTCGCGAGCGCCTCCTCGACGCTCGAGGACGGCGCGGCCACGCTGCGGGACGCCTCCGCGGACGCCGGCGCCCTCGCCGACGACCTCGCCGCGCTGCGGGGCGCCGCGGACCCCGCGCTCGTCACGGACGTCCTCGAACTCGACCCCGCCGAGGCCGGGGCGGCCCTCGCCTCCCCCGTCGACCTGGTCACCGAGGCCGTCTACCCAGTCGCCAACTACGGGTCGGGCGTGGCGCCCTTCTACACCAACCTCGCTCTGTGGGTCGGCGGGTTCGTCCTCGTGGCCGTCTACAAGCTCGAGGTCGACCACGAGGGCCTGCCCGGCGACGCGGCCCCCGTCACCGCGACCCAGGCGTTCTGGGGGCGCTGGCTGCTGCTCGCCCTTCTCGGCCAGGTCCAGGCCGTGGTCTGCTGCGTCGGCGACCTCGCGCTCGGCGTGCAGAGCGTCTCTCCGGCGGCGTACGTGCTCGCGGGCATGGTCGCCTCGCTCGTCTACGTCCTCGTGATCTACGCCCTCGCGGCGACGCTCAAGCACGTGGGCAAGGCGCTCGCGGTGCTGCTCGTGGTCCTGCAGATCCCCGGCGCCTCCGGGCTCTACCCCATCCAGATGCAGCCGGCCTTCTTCCAGGCCCTGGGCCCCTGGCTCCCCTTCACCTACGGCATCAACGCCATGCGCGAGGCCGTCGGCGGCTTCTACGACGGCAACTACGTCCGCGACCTGCTCGTCCTTCTCGCCTTCGCGCTGCCGGCGCTCGCGCTGGCAACACTCGCGCGGCCGCGGCTGCTCGACGTCGACGCCTTCTTCGACCGCGAGCTCGCCCGCACGGACCTGCTCGTCACCGAGCGCACGGGCGAGAGGGACGGGCGGCTCGGGGCGGTCCTGCGCGCGCTCGGCGAGTCCGCGGCGACGCGCGACGCCCTGCTCGAGCGCGAGCGGCGCTTCGAGCGGCTCTACCCGGCGCGGATGCGGCGCGGCCTCGCGGCGCTCGTCGTGGCGCCGGCCTGCGCGCTCGCCCTCGGCGCCGCGCTGCCCGGGGCCCGCCTCGTCCTTCTCGCCGCGTGGGCGGCCTCGCTCGCCGTCACCTGCTGCTACCTGGTCGGCCTCGACTACCTGAGGGAGCGCCTGCGCGAGCGGGGCGAGCTCGGGCGGATGGGGCGCCGCGAGCTCGTGGACGCGGCGCTGGGCGAGAAGGGCGGTGAGCGGTGATGCGCGCCTCTCTGGGCAGGGTCCTCGCGTTCGCGCGTCGCGACGCGCGGAGGCTGCGGACCGGGCTGGTCGCGGTCGTGGTGGTCGTGGGCATGGTGGCGGTCCCCTCGTTCTACGCCTGGTTCAACATCGCCGGCAGCTGGGACCCCTACGGCAGCACGGGCAACGTCCGCGTGGCCGTGGCGAGCGAGGACGCGGGCTACGCGGGCGAGCTTTTGCCCGTGAGCGTGAACCTCGGCGAGCGCGTGGTCTCGGAGCTGCGCGCCTCCGAGACGATCGACTACGTGGCGACCTCCCCCGAGGACGCCGTCGCGGGCGTGCGCTCGGGCGAGTACTACGCGGCCGTCGTGCTGCCCGAGGACTTCTCGCGCGGCCTCATGACGATGCTCTCCGCCGCGCCCGAGCGGCCGCGGGTGCGCTTCTACCAGAACGAGAAGGAGAACGCGATCGCCTCCATCGTGACCGGCAAGGCCGAGGACGCCGTGCGCGCCGACATCGACCGCGGCTTCGCGCGGGCCGTCACGACGGTGGGGGCGGGCGCGCTCGAGGAGCTGGGGCGGGCGCTCGACGGCGACGGCGCCCGGAGCGTGGCGGCGCGCCTCGACGCGGCGGTCACGAGGTCGTCCGAGGCGCTGCGCGGCTCCGCGGGGGACGCGCGCGAGCTTTCCGGTCTCCTCTCCGCGACGGAGGGGCTGGTCGCGGGCGGCGCCGAGACGGCCTCCTCGGCGCTCTCGCCGGTCGGGGACGCGGGCGACACCCTGCGCGAGACGGCGTCGGGCCTCGAGGGGGTCGGCACGGCGGCCGACGACGCGGCCGCGTCCGTGGGCGACGCGCTCTCCTCGGCCGAGGGGAGCCTGGACGAGGTGGGCGACGCGATCGACGGCGCCCTCGACGCCGCAGGCGCGCAGCAGGACCGCCTCCAGGGCGCCCTCGCGGACGCCCGAACGGCCCTCGACGACCAGGTCGCGTCCCTCGAGGGGCTGCAGGCCTCGCTCGAGCGGGCGGACGGCCTCCTTGCCGACCTCCAGGACCGCCTCGGCGCGGGCAGCGCGGGCGCCGAGCGCGTGGCCGCGATCCGCGCCGTCGTGTCGGGGCTCGCCGAGACGGCCGGCGACGTGGCCGCGGAGCTCCGGGACCTCTCCGACGGCGTCGGGCGCACGGCCGCGGACCTGGCGAGCGGCGCGAAGGACGCCGAGGCGGCGCGCGGGGAACTCGCCGGGCTTCTCTCCGACGCGCGCACGGCGATACGCGACGCGCGGGACGGCTACGACGAGGACGTGCGCGGGACGCTCCAGGGCCTGGCCGACCGGGTGGGCGACGCGGCCGACGGCGCCGACGCCCTCCGGGACGACCTCGCTGCCGCGCTCTCCGCGGCCGAGGGCGCCTCGTCGGGCGCCGGGGACGCGCTCGGGCGGGCCCGCGGCGCGCTCGACGACACGGCGGATCGGCTCGACGCGGCGGCGGACGACCTCGACGCGCTCCACGCTCGGCTGCGCTCGGCGCTCGCCTCCGACGACCTCGAGCAGGTCCGGGCCGCCCTGGGCTCGGGGACCGGGGCGCTCGCCGACTTCGTCGCCTCCCCGGTGAGCGTGGAGCGCACCGCGGTCCACCCGGTCGAGAACAACGGCTCGGCCATGGCGCCGTTCTACACGACGCTCGCGATCTGGATCGGCGGCGTGGTGCTCGCCGCGCTCGTGCGCGCCACGCCGTCGGCGGCCGCGCTCGCCGAGACCGGCTGCTCGCACGCGGAGGCCTACCTCGGGCGCCTCGCGCTCTTCTGCGCGGTGGGCGTGGCGCAGGCCGCGCTCATCGCTGGCGGCGACCTCGCGTTTCTCGGCGTCCAGTGCGCGCACCCGGCGCTCTTCGCGCTCGCGTGCCTCGCGTCGTCGGTGGTCTACGTGAACCTGATCTTCTCGCTCACGGCGTCCTTCGGCGACGTGGGCAAGGCCGTGGCCGTGGTCCTCATGGTGGTCCAGGTGGCGGGATCGGGCGGGACCTTCCCGCCGCAGATGCTGCCGCCGGCGTTCCAGGCGCTCTACCAGTGGCTGCCGTTCGTGCACAGCGAAGGTGCCCTGCGCGCGGCGATGTTCGGCCTCTACGGGCTCGACTACTGGCGCGAGCTCGCGGTCCTTCTCGCCTACCTGGTGCCGGCGCTCGTGCTGGGGCTCGTGGTGCGCCGGCCGGTCATCCGTCTCGGGGAGTGGTTCGAGCGGCGCCTCGAGGACACGCGCCTCATGTGAGCCGCGCATCGCGCGTCCTTCTCGCCCAGCGGCGCGGCGCCCGGAGCTTACTTTGCGATTGGTAACGGAATCGCGCCCAAAAGCGTTACCAATCGCACGACGGCGACGTGGAGACGCGGGCCCTCGCCCTTCTCGCCCGCGCGGTATACTGGTCGCGTATGTGACGAGAAGCACCATCGAGAGGAACGCCATGTCCGAGACCCCCGTTCGCGTGCGCTTTGCGCCCTCCCCCACCGGCAAGCTCCACGTGGGCGGCGCGCGCACCGCAATCTACAACTGGGCCTTCGCCCGCGCCAACCACGGCACCTTCATCCTGCGCATCGACGACACCGACCCCGAGCGCTCCACGGAGGAGAACACCCAGATCATCCTGCGCGCCATGCGCTGGCTGGGGCTGGACTGGGACGAGGGTCCCGAGGTGGGCGGCGACTTTGGCCCCTACTTCCAGACCGAGCGCGCGGAGATGTACCGCGCCGCCGCCCAGCGCCTCTGGGACGAGGGTAAGGCGTACCCGTGCTTCTGCACGCCCGAGCAGCTGGCCGCCGACCGCGCCGAGGCGCAGGCCCGCAAGGACCCGTTCCAGGGCTACCAGCGCCGCTGCCGCGACCTCGACCCCGAGGAGGCGCGTGCGCGCATTGCCGCCGGCGAGCCGTACGTCCTGCGCATCAAGGTGCCCGAGGACCGCGGCGACGTCGTCGTGCGCGACGCCGTCCATGGCGAGGTGACCTTCGCCGCGCGCGAGCTCGACGACTTCGTCATCCAGCGCACCGACGGCACGCCGACCTACAACTTCGCCACCGTCGTGGACGACGCCGCCATGGGCATCACCCACGTCATCCGCGGCGACGACCACCTCTCCAACACCCCGCGCCAGGTCATCGTCTACGAGGCCCTGGGCGCGCCGGTGCCCACGTTCGCGCACATCTCGATGATCCTGGGCGCGGACGGCAAGAAGCTCTCCAAGCGCCACGGCGCCACGAACGTGGAGGAGTACCGCGACGCGGGCTACCTCTCCGACGCCTTCGTCAACTACCTGGCGCTTCTCGGCTGGTCGCTCGACGGCGAGACCACGATCATCCCGCGCGACGTCCTGGCTCGCGAGTTCTCCCTGGAGCACGTCTCCAAGAACCCGGCCACCTTCGACCCCAAGAAGCTCGACTGGATCCAGGCCGAGTACATCCGCTCGATGAGCGACCAGGAGTTCGCCGACCAGATCATGCTGCCGGAGCTCCACGAGGCCGGCGTCGTGGGCGGCGACTTCGAGGCCGACGAGGCCTGGGTCGACGCGCTCGCCGCGATCGTGAAGCCGCGCACCAAGTTCCCGGCCGACGTGGTCGCCGTGACGGCGCCGGTCTTCGCCACGGCCGAGACGCTGGTCTATGACGAGAAGAGCGTCGAGAAGGGCCTGGCCAAGGAGGGCATGGGCGCGGTGCTCGACGCCGCGCGCGAGGCGCTGACGGGGCTCACCGAATGGGAGCCGGCTGCGATCGACGCCGCGCTGGAGCCGCTGCCCGAGGCGCTCGACGTGAAGAAGCGCCTGGTCTTCCAGGCCGTGCGCGTGGCCGTGTGCGGCAACATGGTGAGCCCGCCGCTCGGCGAGACGATGGCGCTCGTGGGCCGCGAGGACTGCCTCGCCCGCATCGACCGCGCCCGCGCGATGGCACTCTAGCGGCACCGGCGACCATGGCAGCCAAGCCGCAGACCCTCGCCACGACCTCGGCCTTCGAGGTGCTCGGACCCGTCATGGTGGGCCCGTCCTCCTCGCACACCGCCGGCGCCCTGCGCTGCGCGCGCGTGGCGGCCTCGCTCGTCTCCGGGCGCGTGCGGCGCGTCCGCTTCACGGTGTGGAACAGCTTCGCGCGCACCTACCGCGGCCACGGCACCGACCGTGCGCTCGTGGCGGGCATCCTCGGGCTGGACACCGACGACGAGCGCATCCGCGACGCGTTCGAGCTGGCGCGCGAGGCCGGCCTCGAGTTCGAGTTCGTGGAGGCGCCCGACGACACCTCCGTCCACCCCAACACCGTCGACATCGACATGGAGTGCGAGGACGGGACGACCTGCCAGGTCCGCGGCGAGAGCCTCGGCGGCGGCAAGATGCGCATCAGCCGCGTGAGCGGCGTCGGCGTGGACATCACCGGCGCCTACGCCACCCTCTTCGTGGCGCACCGCGACGCGCCCGGGCTTCTCGCCTCCCTCACGCACCTTCTGGCGGAGGCCGGGGTCAACATCGCCTTCTGCCGCACCTACCGCACCGAGCAGGGCGGGCGGGCCTACTCCGTCTTCGAGACGGACGGCGCGCCGGCCGACGGCGTGCTGCCGCAGGTGCGCGCGCTGCGCGACGTGAGCTTCGCGACGTTCATCTCGGTGCCCGGCTCCGCCTCCGCGACGGCGCCCGGCGTCACGGCCGAGGAGCTCTTCGACGACGGCGCGCAGCTGCTGGAGGCCTGCGCCGAGCGCGGTCTCTCCATCGGCGGCGTCATGGAGCTGCGCGAGCGCGGCCTCACCGGCGAGGAGCGCGCCGAGGCCTCGATGCGCCGCGTGATCGAGGTCATGCGCGAGGAGACGAGCGCTCCGATCGCCGCGCCCGCACGTTCGCTCGGCGGCTTCATCGGCGGCGAGGCGCGGCTCGTGAACGCGGGCGCGGAGCGCTGGGGCGCGTCGCTCATGGGCGAGGTACAGACCGACGCCGTGGCCCGCGCGATGGCCGTGCTCGAGCGCTCCGCGGCGATGGGCGTGATCGTGGCGGCGCCGACGGCGGGCTCGGCGGGTGTGGTGCCCGGCTGCGTGCTCGCCGTGGCCGACGCGGTGGGCGCGGGCGAGAAGGACGTGGCGTCGGCGCTGTGGTGCGCGGCCGCCGTGGGCCTCAACATCCAGACGCACGCGTGCGTGGCCGGGGCCGAGGGCGGCTGCCAGGCCGAGGTGGGCTCGGCGGCGGCGATGGCCGCGGCGGCGCTCGTGGAGCTTCTCGACGGCTCGCCCGAGCAGGCGCTGACGGCGGCCTCGCTGGCGATCTCCAACCTGCTGGGACTCGTCTGCGACCCGGTGGGCGGCCTCGTGGAGGTCCCCTGCCAGGCGAGAAACGCGATCGGCGTGGCGGCGGCGTTCTCCGCGGCGCAGCTCGCGCTGTCCGGCGTGAGCTGGCTCGTGCCGTTCGACGAGGTCGTTTCCGCGATGGCCGAGGTGGGCCACGCCCTGCCCTCGCGCCTGCGCGAGACGGCGCGCGGCGGGCTCGCCGCCACGCCCGCGGCCCGCGCGGCCTGCGCCGGCTGCCGCGGCTGCGCGTAGCGGGCAGTGACGACTTTCTCGATTCCCCGCGCAGACAGTCGCTTTTACTGTTCGCAACCGAGAAATCATGCCAATATTGCGCCAAAACTGATAGCCTGCTTAAAGGCAGTAACGGAAAAGGGTCGGCACCCGAAGACGTCGATTCTGAACGCCGACAATCTCGTTGAGACCTCCATTTTGGATGCAATATCTGCGTCATAAGAAAGGAGGCATCGATGGAAATACACCTCCAGGAGATGAGGAAGCGTGCAGGCCTCAAACAGGCGGAGATTGCGAAAAGGCTTGATGTGAAAGTGCTAACCTATGGCCCTTGGGAGCGCGGCGGGGCGATGATGTCCCTCGAGCAGGCCTACAATTGCGCCGTCTTTCTCGACTGCTCAATAGACGAGATCGCGGGCATGCCGGTGCTCGGCCCCTCCGAGTTCCGCGACCCGCGCGATGCCGAGCTCCAGGACCGCCTCCTCGACACAGCCCGCGACTTCGCGGGCATGAGCCAGGATGTGGCCGAACGTGATCTTCCTACAGCGGAGGGGGCGAGGTAGCGTAGATGTCGCTTATCGACGAGTACATCGAGGAGGGGGAGCGCTTTCTCTCCGGCGAGGAGGAGGGCAGCGCCAAGGCCCTCGTAAAATTATTCTGCGGAGCGATAGCTGATGACGTCCCAACCTACAAGCACGGCCTCGCGCTCTATCGCGCCACAGTCAACGGAATGCCCGCGTACACCGACGGCGACGCGCGCAGAGACGTCGAGGTTCTGGTCGCGAAGATGCGGGCGCTGCGCGACAGGAGGGAGCACGAGCTTGAGGTGGCCAAGCTGAACGCTGCAGCGAGGGGAGCCACCGTCATCCTCAGCGACGTCGGGAACAGCAGGTCCGAGGCGTCCGCCGTCGTAAGCGTCACGATTTCCCAGGTGTCCGAGGCGGTCGACGCGGAACCCGGACTGACGGACGCGCAGAAGTCAGAGCTCCAGGAGCTCCTGGCCCAGGCAAAGGGGGCGGCGGCAAGGGGCGACAGAGGACTCTTCTCCCGCATCGGCTCCAAGCTCATGGAGGGCGTGGAGAAGGCCACCCCCGGCCTCATTGTCAAGGTGCTGGAGTTCCTTCTCGGCCTCGCGACGGGAGGCCTGTGATGGCAACTCTGGACAGGGGCTACTCGACGCTCCAAGCGCTACGAAAAAAGGCTGGATTCAGAAGTGCAACAGCGTTTGCCGAGAAGATCGGAATGAACGCCTACACATACACAAACTATGAGCAGGGAAAGGCGAACTTCACGCTCGAGAAAGCCTGGGAGTTCGCCGACCTTCTCGGCTGCTCCCTGGACGAGCTCGCCGGCCGCCAGTGGCCCCCCGAGGGCGCGTCGGCGCCCGCCGACCCCATGCGCGAGGAGCTCGTGAGGTGCTACGACGCCTCCACGGCCGAGAACCGCCACTCCCTCGTGGTCGCGGCGCGCAACGCCGCGCTGGCCTCGGGAGAGGCTGCCGAACGTGGAGCTGATACGGAGGCGGTGTAGGTAAGCGCGAAGACGCTCTTTCATCACCGGGAACAAAGGAAGGTGGATGCCATGTCAAACATCACACGCAGGTCTCTCGTCGCCGCGGTCGGCCTGGGAGCGCTCGGGCTGGTCGGATGCTCGGAACAGGACGGCCAGACGACGGGCGACCAGGGTAAGAATGAGCCCGGAGCCCCGTCCGTCGAGGTGACCGAGAGCGGCTTCTCCTCTCCACACATGGGGTTCGCGACTGCATGGGCAGTGGCCCGCAACACTAGCGACGCCTACGCAGTCGAGATGCCGCAGATCGAGATCACGGCCTTCGACTCCGACGACGCCGTCATTGGCTCCGACACACAGCCGCTCACGCTGCACACGAACCTCACGGCGGTGCCGGGTCAAACCTTCGCCGTCGCGTCCATCTTCGACGTCGGAGAGGGTTCGATAGCCCGCATAGAGGCGCGTGCAATTGCTCCCGAGGAGGGAGAGTTCTTCGAGTGGGAGGGTGACGTCCCCACGTTCGAAGTCACGAGCACGTCGGAGACCTCCGACGAGGTCCTGGGCGTCTCTGCCTCTGGTATGGTCTCGAACGGGTTCTCGAACGCCGCGGACGTGCAGGTAGTCGCGATCCTGCGCGACGGCGACGGAAACGGCGTTGACGCCGCCTTTGGGTGGTCAGACGGCGTTGCGGCAGGCGGGTCCGGCTCTTTCGAGGTCCACTTCACCCAGGCGGCAGACTTCGCGACGGCCGACTACTACGCCCTGGCCGAGTATCAGGAATAGGGGAACAAGGGGGCATCGTCCTCGTGCTTCTCGCAACGGAAGGCCTGTGATGGAAGCTCTAGGCAAATCCCTAGACAAGGCGGTCGAATGCCACGACGCCTCCACGGCGGAGAACCGCCACTCCCTCGTCGTCGCCGCGCGCAACGCCGCGCTGGCCTCGGGAGAGGCTGCCGAACGTGGAGCTGATACGGAAGGAATGAGCGCGTGATGGGATTCCTCAGCTGGCTGTTCGGATCAAACAGAGGCAAGGGGAAGGGTCGCTCCCAGGCATGCACGACCGAGAGCCGTCCAATTCCCTCCCCTCGCCGACCCGTTCGCGAGGAGATTAATATCGATGGCAATTGCCAAACGAAGATATTCACTTACCTCGGAGTCGTCTTCAAGGGAATCAAGACGGGCGACGAGTTCTACGTCGACGTCGTAGACCATGATGTGGAGCTTCACAGCCGGTCGACCGGAACAACCATCGACACTGTCGAGTGGGGAACCACCGCCGTCTCGTACAACGGAAGGGTGTTCGGGTCGCTCGGAAGTGGCCTTGATTACCTCAAGGAGGTCGTCGCAGCAGGGTTCAGGCTCCGCCTCAAGGTCAAGAAGGTTGGAATGTATTCCGCCGGAATACCCGAGCTTGCTGCCATGACAATCGACACGAGAGCGCTGAGAGAGTGGTGGGACCAACAGTCGAAGACGTCTGCCCTCATCCCGATTAACGAGGCGAATCTCCTGGCGGCCGTTGACGAGAGGAGAGAGGCGAATAGACTTCGGACCATATCCGGAAGGGCTGGCATCGAGGTGACCGACGAGTCTCTCATGGCCACCCTATATCCCACGCGCGAAAGGTGGCTTGGCGGCGACTGGCCGAAAAGGAGCGCGTACTTCTCGCCCACCTTCGAGGTCCTTCCAACCAGAGAGGGATCCCAGGCGAAGCCGCACATTCTCATCCGGAACGGGAAAACAGGGCTCTATGAGGTTTCCGCAAGGAACGCGAAGGCATACCGGACAATCTCCGAGAACATTGATCGCCCGTGCAAGGGAAGAATCGCCTGCGACTACTACGACGAGGGTACTGATGGCGTCAGAATAATCCTCGTCTTTGAGAGCTCGGTCGGCGGAGCCGAAGGAACGGCGGAGCTCTTCCATCAGGCCTCGGGAGAGGCCGACGAAGGAGGCGGCCTAGGTGACGGAACGCCCGGTAGCCCAACATGAAGAAATTTTCTTCATGTTCAATTAACGCTTGCGCCAATGATTTGTTATCCTCTTATCGAATCATCCTTTTCGGTTAGCGAGGTATACATGAATATAGCAAACCCTGGCATGCAGTCCGTCGTAGACGCGCTTGGCGGCGAGGAGGGTCTCGCTGTCCTCGTAGAGGCTATCAGGCGGGCCGTCGAGGACAGGACCGCGGACACCGTCGAGTACATGGTCGAGGATGCCGGAGACATGGACTCCGTCCCCCACATCGCGAGGGATCTCGCGGCAATAGCCGTCAAGGGCAGACTCAAGACGCTAGGATTCGACGCGTCGGTCAGCCGCCGGGGCAGGAGCCACTGGAAGGACTTGCTCGCCACGGAGAGTGGCGTCCGAGTGACCGTGGCCAAGGTCGCCGTGGAGGGCACACGCCCCAGGAGCACGCCGTTCAAGGACAGCTTCAACTCGAACGGGCAGTTCCGTCTCGAGCTCGTCGGGGACGAGCTCGTACCCTCGCCCCCGACCGGAGAGCAAGCGAGCGCGATCATCACCTACCAGACGGCAGCAAAGCCCGGAAGGCCATCAGCTCTGACTCTGGCCTCCGTCGGCATCCTGCTCCCCGGAATCACAGAGGAGACCGACGAGTACCTATCACTCAGCCACCTCGTCCGTCGCGGCCGGACGGTCGAGCCCGCGGCAGTCGACATGCCCGTCGTCACCGTCAAGAGGGACGTCGAGAGGAGGGCGTCGGGCGATGGCCGATAGGGCGAGGAACAGCGTGCGGCGCGTCCGGGAGGCCCGCATGATGACGGCGAAGAGGCTCTCCGTCGAGTCCGGGGTCTCCCAGTCGACCATCTCCAAGGTCGAGAGGGGCGGCGCCGCTCTCACCGAGGAGGTGGCGGGCAAGCTCGCCAAGGCGCTCTCGACCACCCCGGAGGTGCTGATGGGCGGCACCGGCCACGTCGGCACCACCGTGTTCTTCAGGTCCATGAGCGCCGCGACGAAGTCCGCGCGGAGCGCCCAGGACGCGAGGTCGGAGATGGTCGACTCCATCGTGGCGGAGCTCGACTCCATCCTCGACTTCCCGAGCTTCGACGTCCCGACGATCGGCGCCGGGTCGGTTGACGAGATCTCCGGCGCCGACATCGAGCGTGCCGCGAGCGACCTCAGGGCAGCCTGGGGCCTCGGTGACGGACCGGTCGCCAACCTCGTCGCCTCCGCCGAGGCGCACGGCGTCGTCGTGTGCATGTTCCCGTTCGGGGTCGAGACGCTCGACGCCCTCTCGAGGATGGGGTCGACGAGCCGCCCCGTTGCGATGGTCAACACGGAGCTCGGGAACGCCTTCCGCTGGAGGTTCGACGTCGCCCACGAGCTCGGCCACATGGTGCTTCACCGCGGGATCCCGGGAATCGAGTCCATCCCGTCTGACGTCAGGAAGGTGGTCGAGTCCCAGGGGCACCGCTTCGCGGGGGCGCTGCTGCTTCCCGAGGGGCCCTTCAGGGACTCCCTCGTCGGCCTCTCGCTGGAGGACTTCAAGATGGCCAAGCTGACGTGGGGCGTCTCCATACAGGCGATGGTGAGGAGGGCGTACGACCTCGGCCTCCTCGACGAGTCGCAGTACACCTCCAGACAGGTCGCCATAAGCCGCAAGCGCTGGAGGAAGTCCGAACCCTACGACGGGGAGAGGATGCCCGAAGCCCCGACGCTCCTCAGGACGTGCGTCTCGCTCGCCGTGAGGGAGGGGCTGCTCGACGTGAAGGCCCTCATGGCGAGGTGTGGGGTGCCCGAGGACGTGTTCGAGGACGTCGTCGGCGTCCCTCGAGGCTTCGTCTCCTCCGGCGGGTTCGGGGCGGCCTCGAAGGTCGAGGTGAGGCCGAAGGGCGACCTCCGGTTCGTCTGACGTGCCGCTTGCTGTCATTTCGTGCGCGAACGTGTCACAAGATGTGTTTTCGTGCTGCAAAGTGTTGCAAAGGATGGGGAGATGGGTAAGAATGCAACCAACAGTACCCCGCACGCGACCCGTCCGACTGGCGGAGCGAACCAGGCGGGGTCGTCTTTTATTCCGATGAAGAGCCCTCTTTCGCTCAGGGATCAGCTCTCCCTCATGAAGGGTCGCGGCCTTCTCGTTGAGGACGAGGCCTCTGCCCTGAGTCATCTCGCGGAGTCCAACTATTACCGCCTTCGAGGGTACTGGCTCACGCTCGAGTCGGACGGCGCTTTCATTCCGGGAACGACTTTTGATGACATCTGGGAGATTTACCTGCTCGACGCCGAGCTGAGAGACTGGGTTTGGCGAGCGCTCGCGCCCATTGAGGTGAAGGCGAGGACATCGTTTGCCTACCATATGTCGATGGCCCTCGGCCCGCTCGCCCACGAGGACTCGAATAACTTCCTTAGCTCAAAGAGCCACGCGAGGTCAATGGGGAACTTCAAGAGGGAGCGCGACAGAGCGCTGGATGATGGCGTCCCCTGCGTCGTCCACAACATGGGGAAGTATGGCGATCTCCCTATATGGGCGGCCGTCGAGGTCATGTCAATGGGGACTGTCTCGCAGCTATACGGAAACCTAGCGGATTCGGCCGCATACCCGAATGGGACGAGCGTCAGAGCGGCCGTCGCCAGGGACTTTGGGGCTAAGCCCTTCATCCTCAGGAGCTGGCTCAGACATCTGACGTACGTTCGCAACATCTGTGCCCACCACAGCAGGCTGTTCAACAGGGTCATGACCACGCGACCAACGATGATCAGCCCCGACTCGGCATACAAGGGGGACAAGCAGTTCCCCACGCTCCTGGTCATCCGGAGGATCTACGAGTCCTCGTGGCCCCAACGATGGGATGACCTGGGGACGGAGCTCTCAGCAATCGTCGGCCGACACCCAGGCGTCAGCCTGGCGCCCATGGGGTTCCCGATTGACTGGAAGAGGCCTCTGAGAATCAGGTAGCACAATAGCGCCCCGCGCGTCCTGCCAGACGACACGGGGCAAGCGCCAGCCAAGGGAACGCTTGAAAGGCAGGTACATTATGCCACGCAAGAAGAGAAGGACGCCAGAGCCCGACCGCGCCGCGTGCGTGATCTACGCGCGCTTCTCGTCCGACAAGCAGCGCGACGAGTCCATCGAGGACCAGGTGCGCGTGTGCTCGGACTGGGCGGCGGGCCACGGGCTCACCGTGGTGGCCACCTACGCCGACCGCGCCCTCTCGGGCACGAGCGACGAGCGCCCGGAGTTCCTGCGCATGGTCGCCGACGCGCGCTCGGGCAACTTCGGCACGGTGCTCGTCTACAAGCTCGACCGCTTCGCGCGCGACCGCTTCGACGCCGCCGTCTACCGCAAGCGCCTCGCGGAGTGCGGCGTTGCGCTCCAGTCCGCCATGGAGTCCATCCCCGAGGGGCCCGAGGGCGTGATCCTCGAGGCCGTCATCGACGGCTACAACGAGTACTACTCCCGCAACCTCGCGCAGAACACGCTGCGCGGCATGATGGGCAACGCCGAGGGCTGCCTCGCCAACGGGGTGCGCGTCTACGGCTACCGCACGGGCGCCGACGGCCGCTACGAGGTGGACGAGGGCGAGGCGCCCCTCGTGCTCGAGGCCTTCGAGCGCGTCGCCGCCGGCGAGGGCAGGAAGGCCGTCGTGGAGTGGCTCAACGCCTCCGGCTCGCGCAACACGCGCGGCAACCCCTGGACCACCAACTCGCTGCGCGGTGTGCTCACCAACGAGAAGTACCGGGGCGTCTACCTCTTCAACGGAGTCAGGGTCGAGGGCGGGATGCCGCGCATCGTCCCCGACGAGCTCTTCTCCGCCGTCCAGGCCCTCATGGACCACCAGCCGCGACAGAACCGCTTCGCCCTCTGCGGGAGGCTGTTCGACGCCGCGACCGGGACCCCGTACCGGGGCACGAGCGGCACGGGCTGCTCGGGCCGCCGCTACCTCTACTACTCCGTCCCCACCGGGGGCGGACACGAGCGGCGCTACCCCAAGGACGAGGTCGAGGAAGCGGCCGTGAGCGCCCTCGCCCGGGCCTTCGCCGACCGCGACCTCTCCGAGCGGATCGCGCGGGCCGCGGTCCTGGCCATGGAGAGCGACGGGGACTCCCCCGCCGTCCGCCGCGCCCGCCGGCGCCTGGCGGAGATCTCCCGCGCCGAGCGCAACATCCTGCGCGCCGTGGAGGCGGGCGTCGTGCCGCCCGGGACCGACCGGCGCCTGGCGGAGCTCGCCGGGGAGCGCGCGGCGCTCGAGCGCGAGGTCGAGGCGGCCGCCACGGCCGTCCCCACGGTCGACGAGATGGCGGAGTGGGTCCGCACGCGCCTCTGCCGGCGCGACCCGGACGCCCTCCTGCGCCACGCCGCCTCCCGCGCGACCATCGACGACCGCGGCGTGCTGCGTGTGGAGATACCGTGGCGCGCGAGCGAGAGTCTGCTCGAAAAGGGCGTCACCGCGGCACAAAAAATCGGCGAACGCCCAGCTCAGGGGCAGTTCGCCGAATTTCAGTTTGGTAGCCCGTACCAGATTCGAACTGGTGATCTCCGCCTTGAGAGGGCGGCGTCCTGAACCGCTAGACGAACGGGCCATTTGGTAGCCCGTACCAGATTCGAACTGGTGATCTCCGCCTTGAGAGGGCGGCGTCCTGAACCGCTAGACGAACGGGCCACATATGCGATTGTGAGGCAAGCGGCAAATGGCTGGGACTGAGAGAGTCGAACTCCCGTTGACGGAACCAGAATCCGCTGTCCTACCACTAGACGAAGTCCCAATTTGCCACTTCGTGCGCCTCTCAGCGCAAGGAAGTACTATACGGGAATCGTCCCGCGCGCGCAACCAGAAATTCTGGAGAAGTTATGCGGGGGCGGCTACCACCTGAGCCAGGCGAGAAGGGCCTCGCGCTCGTTGGGAACCTCGCCGGCCTTCACGGCCTCCAGGAGCTGGGCGAGCACCATGCCCACGCCGGGGCCCGGCTCGATGCCGCGCTCGGCGATCACGTCGGCACCGCCCACGGCCAGGTCGCGCGCGCGCCACACGCCGCCGGCCGCCAGCTCGCGGCGCAGCACCGCGCTCATGGCGTCCAGCTCGACGGCGTAGCCCATGCACGCGGGGGCCTTGGCCACCGCGTCGGCGCGCTTGAGGTCGAGAAGCGCGAAGGCCAGCGGCCGCGCCTGGCCCGGCGCCGCCGCCTCCAGCTCGGAGAGCATCCGCCGCATGGACGGCGCGCTCGCACGGATCTCGAAGTCGTGCAGCAGCACGAGCGCCGCCGCCCCGCGCGTCACCTCGCCCGGGATCGCCAGGCGGCCCATCACGCGGCGCGTCACCCGCGCGCCCTCCCCCGGATGCCCGAAGAAGTGCCCGCGCCCCGAGACGTCCTCGCTCCAGCAGGCGGGCTTGGCCACGTCGTGCAGAAGCGCCGCCCAGCGCAGCGCCGGCAGCGGACGACCGCCCGCGAACTCCTCCGCACCCGCGCAGACGCGCGCCGTGTGCTCGAGCACGTCATGGGCGTGATAGGGGCTCTTCTGGTCAAAGCCGGCCATCGGCGCGAGCTCGGGCACGGCGGCCGCGAGCACGGCAAACTCGTGGCGCAGCGCCCACGCGGCGCGCCCCGTGGCGAGAATCCCGTCCAGCTCCTGGCCGATGCGCTCGGACGCAATGTCCGCGAGCTCTGGGGCGCAGGCCTCGAGCGCAGCCTGCGTTGCGGGCTCGATCCGCGCGCCCAGCCGGCACGCAAAGCGCACCGCGCGCAGAACCCGCAGCGCGTCCTCCTCGAAGCGCCGCCGCGGCTCCCCCACCGCGCGGATGACGCGCGCCGCGAGGTCCTTCTCGCCACCAAAGGGATCGAGCAGGCCGCGCTCGGGGTGAAAGGCCATCGCGTTCACGGTGAAGTCGCGGCGCGCCAGGTCCTCGCGCACGTCCGTGACAAAGCGCACCTCGTCGGGATGGCGTCGGTCGGAGTAGCGCCCCTCGACGCGGTAGGTGGTGGTCTCGACGGGCCGCCCGTCCACGACGGCGGTGACCGTACCGTGGTCGGTGCCCGTCTCGTGCACGGCCATCCCCGCCGCGCGCAGCACGCACGCGGTCTCCTGCCACGGCGCCGAGGTGGTCACATCCACGTCATGGCCCGGCCGGCCGAGCAGCGCGTCGCGCACCCAGCCGCCGACGACCCAGGCCTCATAGCCCGCGCCCTCGAGCGCGCCCAGGACACGCCGCGCGTAGGCGGGCAGCTCGCACGCCAGGCGCTTCTCGACGTCCGTACCCATGCGAGCCACCTCCCTCGTCGCGTCGTTCTTCTCGCCCGATTCTAGCAGGAACGGGCGCACGGGCACTCGCCCGCCGCCCTCGTCCGCTCCTTCTCCCACGCCTTCGCCGACGCCTTCGCCCACGCCTTCTCCGAGTGTACGAGTTTCGCCCGCCACGGCTCAGTTGATTCATTCTAAATCGTAAACTTATAACGTTTTACATTGCTAGCGAGAAGAGACGCCAGAGAAACTCGTACACTCGACGAAGAGGCGGGGCCAAGACGGGCCAGGCGCCCTAGAACTCCGCAAAGCGCGGCTCGCCGACACGGGCAAGCTCCTCGCCGCCGGCAAGCTCGTACACGGCCGAGCAGAACCTCTCCTCGTCGCCCGCACGGAACAGGCACGTGAGCTGCACGTCCTCGGTGAAGAGCTGGTCGGTCACGCGGCCGCCGGCATCCGCGCACATCCGCGACACGCGGTCGAACAGCGTGTAGGGCAGCTGCACCGTCACCGGGCACACGAGCGTCATCTCACAGATCGCGCCGTCCCTCTCGGCGGCGGCCACCGCCGCCTGGGTCGCCGCGGTGTAGGCGCGCACGAGCCCGCCGGGTCCGAGCAGCGTCCCGCCGAAGTAGCGCGTCACCACGCAGCACACGTCCGCAAGGCCGGCGCCGCGCAGCACCTCAAGCGTGGGCATGCCGCTCGTGCGGCTGGGCTCGCCGTCGTCGGAGCAGCGCTCGCGGCCGTCCGCGAGGATCCAGGCGGGGACGTTGTGGCGAGCGTCATGGTGGCGCGCGCGGACCTCGGCGATGAAGGCCTCGGCCTCCGCCTCGCTCCCCACGCGTCTGAGCTGGGCGATGAAGCGGCTACGCCGGTCCTCGAACTCACCGGTCACCTCGACGCCGGCGCGCAGCGTGCGGTAGCCCTCCCCCGTCACGAGACGCACCGCAGCACCGCGGAGCCCGCCGCGACGTCGCCCTCGCAGCAGACCTCCACGCTCGCGAAGTCGTCGGGGTTGGTGACGGTCACCACGACCGTGTCGTCGAGCCCGCGGCTCGTCATGAGCGAGCGGTCGAAGCCCAGGACCGGCTGGCCGGCGCGCACGGCGTCGCCCTTGCGCACGAGCTGGCGGAAGCCCTCCCCGCGCAGGTTGACGGAGTCGAGCCCCACGTGGAGCAGCACCTCGGCGCCGCTCTCCGCCTTGATGAGCAGGGCGTGGCGTGTCTTGACGTCGGCCTCCACAGTGCCGGAGACGGGCGCGTAGGCAACATCGCCCGCCGGCTGGATGCCCACGCCGACGCCGAGCAGGCCCTCCGCGAAGGCGGGATCGCTCACGTCTTCGAGGGCTATGGGGCGCCCCGTCACCGGGGCGAGCACTGCCTGGGGGTCCTCGGGGGTGGGCACAGGCTTGGGGTTGGTCCTGGACCGGTCGAGCAGCGACAGGCCCAGCTTGTCGAACAGACCCACGTAACGCCTTTCCACATGCGCCGCCGCGGGGCGGCCGTTCTTCTCGCATGGGTATTGTAGAACAAGCGGAGGAGTCGGGGGCGGCGCGTCGTCATGGTAGAATCGTGCACGCGAGGTGGGCCAGGCGACCGCGGGACGCGCTTGCGCGTCATGAGGAAAGTCCGGGCTCCCCAGGGCAGGAAGCCGGCTAACGGCCGGGCGGGGTAACCCGACGGAAAGCGCCGCAGAAAAGAAGACTCCCGCTGGCGCCCTCGGGCGTTGAGGGAAAAGCTGAAACGGTGGTGTAAGAGACCACCAGCGCCGCGGCAACGCGACGGCTTGGCAAGCCCCTTCCGGAGCAAACGCAAATAGGAGCGCCATGGTGTGGCCCGCACCGCGCTCGGGTTGCGCGCTTGAGGCGGTCGGAGACGACCGTCCTAGATAAATGGCCGCCCACGACAGAACCCGGCTTACAGGCCCACCTCGCACCTTCCACGCTCTCATCGGCGGCATGTGGCCGCACGCCCCGGGAATCGCCGGGTTTGTCCGTACGGCTTCTAGGAATCGCAGGGCTTGTCCTTGTCGAATCCGGGAATCGCGGGGGTTGTCACGGTTTCTTCTAGGAATCGGCGCCCGTGTGCGACAGAGAGACCTCCCGGCCGTACAAGAGCGGCAATTCCTAGAACGGACCAGGACAAGCCCCGCGCTTCCTAGATTCGCCAGGCGAGAAGGACGCCCGCCCGACACAAGAAACGACCCCGGGCCGAGAGGGGCCCGGGGTCGCGACCGACGAACGTTGCCCGACGCTAGTCGAGGTCGCTGAAGTCGACGTCGTTGACGGCGGGAGCGGGCGCGGGGATCGGCGCCGCGACGGGAGCGGGCGCGGAGATCGGCGCGTCGGCGGCGGCGGTGCCGGCAGAGCCGCTCGGGACGTTGGCAATGGCCGACTGCATGGGGAAGACGGCCTCGGCGTCGTCCATGAAGTGCTGCAGGAGCTTCTTGTACTCGCCGCGGAACTCCTCGCGGGAGGCCTTGAGGCGGTCGATCTCATCCAGCTCGTTCTGCTTCTCGGCGAGGGCCTGGCGGATGACCTCGCGGGCCTTGGCGTCGGCCTCGTTGCGGATGCGGTCGGCGTTGTCGCGGGCCTCGGCGAGGAGCTTGTCGGCGGACTGCTGGGCGACGATCAGCACCTGCGAGATCTGGCGCTCGGAGGCGGAGAGGTCGGGCATGGGCGCGGCGGCCTGCGTGGGCGCCGGCGCGGCGACCGGGTGCTCCTCGAGGTTGGCGATCTGCGCCTGGGCGGCGGAGAGCTGCTGCTCGGTGGAGGTGAGGCGACCCTTCAGGTCGGCGATCTTCTGGAGCATCGCGTCGACCTCGGCGGAGAGCTGCTCGAGGAAGGCGTCGACCTCCTCGGTGTCGTAGCCGTGCTTGGAGGGAGAGAAGGTCTGCTGTTCGATGTCTGCGGGTGTGATTGCCATTCCTGTTCCCTTTCGCTTACGCGGCGCCGGGGCCTGCCCGCGCGCCTGTGACAAGACAAATCTTACAAGAGAATCGTGTAGACGATTCGCTCGATGACGGTCAGGACCAATATCGCCACAACAGGCGACCAGTCCACGCCCATGACCGGCGGGATGAACCTCCTGAAGAGGCTGAGATAGGGCTCGACCAGCATGCCTATCGCGCCCCGGATGTCATCGACCAGACTGCCGGGGGTCGTCGGGATCCACGACATGAGGCACCACGCGATGATGAGCCAACCGTAGATGTCAAACAGCCGTTGAACGATCGAGATGAGCTGGTAGAGTCCCATTGCTGCCTTTCCGGACCTCGGGGGCTAACCTTCGGCGAGCTCGCGCGTGCGCGCGAGTGCCGCCGCGACCGCCGCGTAGGTCCCCTCCACGAGCGGTCCCTCGAGCTCGTAGAGGGCCGCCGCGGTGGTCCCGCCGGGCGAGGTCACGCGCTCCATATATTCCCTCGGGTGGACGCCCTCATTCAGGAGCTGCTGGGCGCACCCGCGCATCGTGGACTCCACCATCTCGCGGGCGCAGGCCGCGGGCAGCCCCTCCAGCACGCCGGCGCGCGTGAGCGCGTCGACGAAGAGCGAGAAGAACGCGGGCGCGCAGCCGGAGACGGCGCCGGCGACGTCGAGCTGGTCCTCCCGCATGACGGCGACCGACCCGATTGCCGAGAAGAGCGAGCACGCGACCTCCACGTCCCTCTCGCCCGCACGCGAGCCCGCCGTGACGGCGGTGGCGCCCGAGCGCACCTGGACGGGCAGGTTGGGCATCACGCGGACCACGCGGGCCTGCGGCAGCGCGGCCTCGATCGAGGCGACCGTCACGCCCGCGGCGATCGAGATCACGAGCCGATCCCCCACCAGCGGTGCGAGCTCCGCCATGACGCCGCCGAGGACCTGCGGCTTCACGGCGAGCACGAGCACGTCGGGGTCGTCGGCGAGAAGGGCCGCGCCGTCGGGGTAGGTGCGGGCGCCGAGCGAGGCGAGGGGCTCGAGGCGCCTTGGGTCGCTGTCGGCCGCGAGCAGGCGGGACGGCTCGACGACGCCGGCCTCGACCAGGCCGCGGGCGATCGAGCCGCCCATCGCCCCCGCGCCGACGAAGCCAACGCTCATCATGTCCTGGGCGGTCATCGCGCGCCGCCTAGCGGACGAGGTCGCCGTCGGCGACGAGCTTGTCGATGTCGGCGGAGCTGAGCGTGACGCCCGCGGGGAGCACGGCGAAGACGCGGTCGCCGAGCTCGGTGACCTCGCCGTTCACGCCGTAGGAGAAGCCAAAGCAGAAGTCGAGGATGCGCTTGGCGGTCTCGATGTTGGTGTTGCGGAAGACCACCACCACGGGCTGGTTGGTGCGCACGCGGCGCACGACGCTCTGGACGTCCTCGTAGGAGACGGGGCGCAGCACGTAGGGCGGCAGCTGGGCGGAGCCCATGCGGGAGGTGACGTCGGCGGGGGCCTGGGGGGCGCTGTCGTAGCCCACGACCGGCATCACCGGGGTGGGGTCGGAGTAGGAGCGCGCCGGGACGCCCTGGTCGCGCGTGCCCACCGGGCGGCCCGAGCGCGTGTACACCGAGACGCTCTCCGCCTCGGGGCGCGGCGTGTTGCCGAGCAGGTGCCCGTCGGAGCCCGCGTCGCGGCGGCCGCCGTCGTCGTAGCCGTCGTCATAGCCCTCGTCGTAGTAGTCGTCCTCGTAGTAGTCGTCGCCACCGCCGCGCAGGCGGTCCTTGATCGTGTCGAGGAAGCTCATGTGCCCTCCTTACGTAGCGCGCCTCCCGGCGCTTCCAACTAGCTAGTCGAGCCTGTAGCCCGGGTCGAACACGCACCTTCCGAGGCGCACGAGGGTCGAGCCCTCCTCCACCGCGACCTCGAAGTCGTCGCTCATGCCGCACGAGAGCGTGCGGAGCGCGAGCCCCGTGCGCCCGCGCAGCTCGTCGGCCAGCTCGCGCAGGCCCGAGAAGGTCCTTCTCGCCGCGTCTGCGTCGCCGGCGGGGGCCATCGTCATGAGGCCCTCCACGCGGATGCCCGGCAGGGCGAGGACGCCCTCGATCGCCGAGCGCAGCTCGTCCGGCGAGAAGCCGGACTTGGACCGCTC
This sequence comes from Olsenella sp. An270, assembly GCF_002159735.1. Classification (GTDB taxonomy): domain Bacteria; phylum Actinomycetota; class Coriobacteriia; order Coriobacteriales; family Atopobiaceae; genus Thermophilibacter. The sequence continues at coordinate 276,192 of NZ_NFJF01000002.1, read as the reverse complement.
GCCCGAGACGTTGGTCTCGAGCAGAACGTCCGCCACGATCCCGCGCGCCTCGCAGCGCGTCGAGACCGCCTCGGCCAGGTGCGCCGAGGAGATGGAGTGGATCAGGCGAACGCGCCCGATCACCTGGTTGATCTTGTTCTTCTGCAGGTTGCCGATCATGTCGAAGCGCACGGGGCGCTCCGCGGCCTCGAGGGCCTCGAGCTTGCGCCCGAGCTCCTGCGGGCGGTTCTCGCCGAAGATGCCCCAGCCCACGCTGCGGGCGGCGAGCACCTCCTCGACCCCCACGGTCTTGGAGACCGCGATGGCCTCGACCTCGCTCGCGTCGCGGCCGGCGCGCGCGGCGGCGTCGGCGATCCGCTGCCTGATCGTGTGGTGCCTCAGGGCGAGGAAGTGCTCGTACGACGTCGGGTCGAGCTCGTCCATCATGCCATCGCCTCCCCCGTCCTCATGAGCGCGACCGCGCCGTGGCGACCGGTCTCGCCCTCCTCGGCCCGATACGAGAAGAACCTGTCGGTCGCGCTCGCCGTGGAGACGTCGCAGACCGCCACGTTCTTCTCGCCCACGCCCGCGGACGCGAGCGCCGCCGTGACGGCGGCCGTCAGGTCGAGGTGGCGCGGCGTGGGCACGACGGAGGGCCCGAACACGGCGGCGAAGCGCGCGGCGAGCTCCTCGGAGACCTCGTAGTCGGCCGCGCCGACGTGCGGGCCCACGTAGGCGAGAAGCTCGGCGGGCTCGCAGCCGGCCTCGGCGCAGAGCGTGCGCGCCGCCCTCTCGGCGATGCGCGCGATCGTGCCGCGCCAGCCGGAGTGGACGACGGCGAAGGCGCCCGGGGCGACCAGGACCACGGGCACGCAGTCCGCGAAGCACATGAGCACCGGGACGCCGGGGACCGTGCACACGACGGCGTCGGCGCCCGCCTCGGCCTCTGCGCGGGCCGCGGCCAGCGCGGCCGGCTCGGCGGAGCGGACCACGACGACGTGGTCGCCGTGGACCTGGTGCGGGACCACCAGACGGTCGAGAAGGTCCTCGGCTCCGAGCGCCGCGAGGGCGCGCCGGCGGTTCTCGGCCACGCAGGCGGCCTCGTCACCGCAGCGCGCGCCGAGGTTCAGCGAGGCGTACGGCGCGCTCGAGACGCCGCCCGTCCGCTCGGTGAACGCGAGCGTGACCCCGCCCGGACGGGACTCGTCCGAGAGCAGGGTCACGCCGCCTGAGGTCTGTCGCGTGAGCGAGGCCATCGCTAGAGACGGCTGCGCTTGAGGAAGTCGGGGATGTCGAACTCCTTGTCGTTGGACGAGGAGGACGCCGGGCGGCTCACGTTGATCGGCATGCTGGCCGGCTGCTGGGACGCGGGGGCCTGGGTCGGAGCGCTCGCGGGGCGGACGACCTGACGCTCGCGGGCGGCCGGGCGGGAGACCGGCGCCATGGACGGCAGCGTCTGCTGGACGTTGGCGTCGTTGAAGCCGGTGGCGATGACGGTCACGCGGACCTGGTCGCCGAGCGACTCGTCGACGACGGTGCCGAAGATGATGTTGGCGTCGGGGTCGACGTTCTTGGCGACGAGGTCGGCAGCGTCGTTGATCTCCTGGATGCCGAGGTCCTTGTTGCCGGCGATGGAGAGCAGGACGCGCGTGGCGCCGTCGATGGAGCTCTCGAGCAGGCGGCTGGAGATGGCCTCCTCGGCCGCGTCGGTGGCGCGGTTGTCGCCGGAGGCGGTGCCGATGCCCATCATCGCCGTGCCGGCGCCCTTCATGATCGTGCAGACGTCGGCGAAGTCGAGGTTGATCAGGCCGGGGACCGTGATGAGGTCGGTGATGCCCTGGGTGCCCTGGCACAGGACGTCATCTGCCATGCGGAAGGCCTCGAGCATCGTGGTCTTCTTCTCGGAGAGGTCGAGCAGGCGGTCGTTGGGGATGACGATCAGCGTGTCGACGTTCTCGGAGAGGTTGGAGATGCCCTCGGTGGCCGAAGTGTAGCGCTTGCGACCCTCGAAGGTGAACGGCTTGGTGACGACGCCCACGGTGAGCGCGCCCACGTCGTTCTTGGCGATGTCGGCCACGACCGGCGCGGCGCCGGTGCCGGTGCCGCCGCCCTCGCCCGCGGTGATGAAGACCATGTCGGAGCCGGCGAGCGCGGCCTTGATCTCGTCGCGGGAGTCCTCGGCGGCCTCCTTGCCGACCTCGGGGTTGGCGCCGGCGCCGAGGCCCTTGGTGATGTCGGTCCCGATGTGGACCTTGATGTCGGCGTCGGAGATGGCGAGCGCCTGGGCGTCGGTGTTGACGGCGACGAACTCGACGCCGCGGATGCCCTCCTCGATCATGCGGTTCACGGCGTTGGTGCCGCCGCCGCCCACGCCGACGACCTTGATGACGGCGAGATAGTTGCTGAGGGTATCGGTGTCCTTGATCATCGTGCTCTCCTTCTGCCTTTTCGTGCCTCGTTCTAGAGCGTGTTGCGTTCGTGCCTCTCGCTCCGTCCCTCGCGAGGCAAACCCTAAAGGTCAAGTTAACCCCGAAGCTTGGGATAAAGCGAAGCATATTTGCATACTTGAGAGTCGCTCGTCAAGTCGTGTGACGAAACCGTGGAAGGCGCAGGTCAACCGCGACCGCTCACCGGGACGCCGACGGTCACTCCCCCGTCGTGGAGACGCCCTCCCCGGGCTGGACGTTGGGGGAGTCGATCTCGCGGTAGGCGGGGTTGGAGGGCACGCGGACGTTGATGCGCACGACGTGGCCGTCGCTCTGGTCCAGGTAGCCGCGGACGATCTCCTCCTTCTCGGAGATGTCCGTCGGGGCGCCGAGCGCGACTTCCACCCCGCTCTTGAGCACGCACGAGACGTTCTCCACAGACGGCGCGCTGTAGCAGGCGACCTGGGAGGAGAAGTCCTCCGAGAACCCCTCCTGGAACTTGCGGACGGCGTCGAGGGTCTCGTCGGTCGCCTCCGACCCCGCGACGGGGTCGACGGTCGAGGGGACGTCGGTCACGAGCAGGCAGCCCTGCCCCTCCGCGATCGCGAGGGCGGCGTCGTCGACGGACTGGCCCTCGGCGGCCTCGACCTTGGTGGGCTCTATCCAGCAGCCGGACTCCCCGAGGTACCACGCGATCGAGCCCGAGCTCATGAGCACGAGCGCGGCCGGCCGCTGCTCCTCGACGGTGATCCTGAGCGTGTTGGGGAACGCGCGCGAGAAGCTCGCCGAGGCGATCCAGGGGTTCTTCCTGAGCGACTCCTCGATCGCGCCGGTGTCCACGTTGAGCAGCGTCGAGCCCTCGGGCACGGCAGCGAGGTTCTGCACGTCCTCGGCGCTCACGTGCTCGGTCGGCTCGAACTCGATCGAGGTGATGGCGAAGACCGGGGAGTTGCGCAGGACGAAGAGCGCGACGACGGCGACGAGGGCCAGGGCGAGGAGCGCCCCGGCGCCTATGGCGACCATCCGCAGCGTCCCGGCGCGCTGGTGCCGGATGCGGCGCTCCCTCGGCTGCGTCGCGGCCTGCGGGGAGTCGTCCCTCCGAACCAGGGGGATCCGGGGCCTCGTCACGGTGGAGGGACGCAGCTTCGACGCCTTCTGCTGCTTGGGCTTCTGCTGCTTCGGCGCCTTCGGGAGCTTCGACGCCCTCGGTGCGGCGGACGGGGCGCTGCGGGGCGCCTGCGCCTTCTTCCCGCGCTTCCGGGGCGTGGGCCTCCTGTTCTTGTCGGCCGCCACGGTCTAGCCCCCGAAGCCGAGGAACTTGACCTCCGGGGCGAGGTCGATGCCGTAGCGCGCCCTGACCGCGTCGTGGGCGCGCGTCATGAGGGCGAGGACGTCGGAGGAGGTCGCGCCGCCTCGGTTGACGATGAAGTTGGCGTGGGCCTCGGAGATCTGCGCGCCGCCCTGGGAGGCGCCGGCGAGCCCGCAGGACTCGATCAGGGCCCCCACGGAGCGGTCGGGCGGGTTGCGGAAGACCGAGCCGCAGCTCGGGTGCGAGAGCGGCTGGCTCTGGCGCCGACGCCTCAGGCGCGCGTCCATGTCGGCCGCGATGGCGTCCTTGTCGGCGGGCATGAGCGAGAGCGTCGCCTCGAGGATGACCTCGGAGGTGGGGATCGACGTCGCGCGGTAGCCCCACTCGATCTCCCCGCCCTCATAGCGGTGCATCCCCTCGCCGGGACGGTACACCACGAGGTCGCGGACGCGGCGGCCGATCCACTCGCGCCGGGAGCCCGCGTTCATGGAGATGGCGCCGCCGAAGGTGCCCGGGACGCCCACGCAGGGCTCGATGCCCGAGAGGCCCGCGCGGAGCGCCTCGTTGACCACGCGCGAGAGCGCCGCGCCGGCGCCCGCCGTCACGGTGGCGTCCTCGACGGAGACGTTCACGCGGGCGAACTCGCCCTCCAGGAGGATGACGCAGCCGTCGTAGCCGGCGTCGTCGGCGAGGACGTTGGTGCCCTTCCCGAGCACGACCCAGCGGACCCCCTCGTCGGCGAGCACCTCGACGGTGCGCACGAGCGCCGCGTAGTCGCGCACGTGGGCGACCAGCGCCGCCGGGCCGCCGATGCGGTAGCTCGTCCGGCGCGAGAGGGGCTCGTCGCGCACGAAGTCGGCGTCGACGGCCCCCGAGAGGGTCATGTAGGCGTTGAAGACGCTCAAGCGGGCTCTCCCCTACTCCCGGCCGCGCTCGCGCATGGCCTCGATGAAGGCGGGGCCGATGGCGGTGACGTCGCCCGCGCCCTGCGTGATGAGCAGGTCGCCGGGGCGCACGAGGTCGCAGAGGTTCTCGATGAGCCGCTTGCGGTTGGGGACGTAGACGACGTCGGTGACGTTGCCGGTGCGGCGGACTGCCTCGACGACGGTCTTGCCGGACACGCCGGGGATGGGCATCTCGCCGGCGGAGAAGACGTCCATCACGCGCAGGACGTCGGCGTCGTCGAACGCGGTGCCAAACTCGGCGGCGAGCGCCTGGGTCCTGCTGTAGCGGTGCGGCTGGAAGACGCAGACGATGCGCTTGAAGGGCAGGTCGGCCGCGGCGCCGAGCGTGGCGGCGACCTCCGTGGGGTGGTGGCCGTAGTCGTCCACCACGGTGACGCCCGCGACGTCGCCCACGTGCGTGAAGCGACGGCGCGCGCCCTTGAACTGGGAGAGGGCGTCCGCCGCCGCGGCGAGGTCGAGGCCGAGGACGTCGGCCACGGCGATCGCGGCGGTGGCGTTGGCCATGTTGTGGCGCCCGGGGTTGGCCGAGATCGTCACGTGGACGTCCTTGTCGCCCGCGCGGACCGAGAAGCTGCTCGCGAGGGCGTGGTTCGCCGGCTCGGGCAGGCACACGTAGTCGCACGAGGGGTCAAAGCCGTAGGTGACCACGCGCCTGCCGGTGGAGCGGGCGAGCTCCACGTAGCGGGCGACGTCGCCGTTTACGATGACCGTGCCGGCGTCGCCGACCAGGCCCATGAAGGTGCAGAAGGTCTTCTCGATGTTCTCGAGCGTGCCGTAGTGGTCGAGGTGGTCGGCCTCGATGTTGGTCACCACGACGACGCTGGGGTGCAGGTAGAGGAAGGAGCCGTCGGACTCGTCGGCCTCGCAGACGAAGTGCTCGCCGGAGCCGTTGCGCCCGTTGGTGTCGTAGCCCTCCACGACGCCGCCGATGAGGAAGGACGGGTCCAGTCCCATCTTGTCGAGCATCGTGGCCACCATCGAGGACGTGGTCGTCTTGCCGTGGGTTCCGGCGACGGCGACCGTGGTGGAGGCGCCCGAGAGGTAGGAGAGCATCTTGGCGCGCGGCCAGATGGGGATGCCCAGCTCGCGGGCGCGGACGACCTCCGGGTTGGTCTCGGGGATCGCCGTGGAGGTGACCACGACCTGCGGGGCGACCGCGTCGATCGTGGCGGCGTCGTGGCCCACGGTGACGTCGATGCCGGCGGCGGTGAGGTCGCGCACGTAGTGGGAGCTCTTGAGGTCGGAGCCCGTGACGCGGCAGCCGCGCTCGTGCAGCACCAGGGCGATTCCGCTCATGCCGGCGCCGCCGATGCCGATGAAGTGGGCACTCGTGATGTTCTGCGTGTCGGGCATAGCTGTGGGGCCTCCGTCCTTCTCGTCATACACGCTCTACTGTATCCCAAACGGGGCGCGCTCATGCCGGCTTCGGGAGTCGTGCACAAATCCCGCTTGACGCTCGCCGCGCGCATCCGAGAAAGGCCGCCCTTGTCGGCAGGCGATCTGGAAATCGCCGCCCTCGTCATAGAGCGTTCTAGGAATCGCCGGGCTTGTCCTGCATTGCCCTAGGAATCCGCGCGCTTGTCCCGCGTTCTTCTAGGAAATCCCGACCTTGTACGGGAATTCGCCCTCGCGGCGGTACAAGGGCAACAATTCTTGGAGTCGCCCAGGACAAGGGCAACGATTCCTAGAGTCCCCCGGAACAAACCCGCCGATTTCTAGAAGCGCCCAGGACAAGGCCAGCGATTCCTAGAGTTCCCCAGGACAAGGGCGGCGATTCTTAGACGGCAGGGTGACAAGGGCCGCGATAATCGGGACGGGCGAGAAGGACCTCGCGGCTAGCTGAGCGCCACGGCCTCCACCTGGTCGGCCAGGGCGGCCGCCGCACGGGACTGGCCGAGCCCGCGGGCCGCCTCGCGCATGGCCTCGCGGCGCGCGGGGTCGTCGAGGAGGCCGAGCAGCGCCCCGGTGAACTCGGGGGTGTCGATCGCGCTGTCCGCGACGAGCACGGCCGCGCCGGCGTCGACGAGGAAGCGGGCGTTGGTGGTCTGGTGGTCGGCGGTCGCGTGCGGGTAGGGCACGAGCACGCTCGGCGCCCCCACGGCGGCGATCTCTGCGATGGAGGACGCTCCGGCGCGGGAGAGGACGAGGTCGGACGCCGCGAGCGCCTGTCCCATGTTGGTGATGTAGGGCATCACGCGCCAGCGGAGCTGCTCGTCGGGCGTGAGGGCGAGCGCCGTGACCGTCTCGTCAAAGCCGTCGGCGCCCGTAGAGTGCACGACGACGAGGCCCTCGCGGGAGAGGAGCTCGTCCTTGAGGCGGCAGACCCCCTCGTTGATGTGCGCCGCACCGAGCGAGCCTCCAAAGACGAGCAGCATGGTCTCCCCGTCCTCGACGCCGAGGGCCGCGCGGCCCTCCTCGCGGCTCGCGGCCACGACGCTGCGGCGCACGGGGTTACCCGTGAGCACCACCTCGCGCGCGCCGCGACCCTCACGCTCGAAGACGTCACGCGCCGCGGGCACCGAGATGCACACGCGCGCCGCGTGCGGGGCGAGGGCCTTGTTCGCGAGGCCCGGGACGGAGTTCTGCTCGTGGAGGAGGTAGGGCACGCCGAGGCGGTGGCAGCAGTTGAGCAGCGCCATCTCGACGTAGGCGCCAAAGCCCACGGCGACGTCGGGCGCGCCCTCCGCCGAGAAGAGGCGCGCGATCTGGGACTGCGCGCGGCGCATGCGGTAGAGCGACGTCGCGAGCGTCCAGGGGCGCGAGCGGTCGAAGCCGCTCACCACCACGGGCACGAGCTCGAAGCCCGCCTCGGGCACGAGCCGGCCCTCGAGCTTGGACGTCTGCCCGAAGAACCTCACGTGGTGGCCGCGGTCGCGCAGCTCCTCGGCGAGCGCGAGCGCGGGGTTGATGTGGCCGGCCGTGCCGCCCGCGGCGATCGCGACCTCAAGGCTCCTCTCGGCCATGTCTCTCCTATCTCCCGGTCCTCGGCCCGCGGTCGCGCCCGCGCAGGCGCTCGGTCGCGCTCGGCCCGAGGTCGATTCTCCTTCTCCCGCCGCCGGCGCCGGAGCGCCCGCGGGCGGACCCGCCCGTGCGAGCCCTCGAGGACCCGCCCTCCACGACGTGCAGGCTCGGACGCGCCGCACGGCCGCCCGACTCCGCCGCCGCGCGCCGCTCGGAGCGCGGCGTGACCTCGCCGACCAGCGACAGGCCACCGTCACCGTCCGCGCCGTCGACCTCGCGCCAGGAGCGGCGGACGCCGTCGTGCGCGGTCTCGGGCAGCCTCGAGTGGAGCGAGACGGACGCGATGAGGCCCACGAGCATCATGCTCGCGATGATCGAGGAGCCGCCGTAGCTCACGAACGGGATCGGCTTGCCCGAGAGCGGGAAGAGCCCCAGGACGCCAAACACGTTGAGGAAGAGCTGGATCACCACGATCGAGGTGCACCCGATGGCGACGAGGCGCCCCGCGAAGTCGGGGGCGTGCCGCGCGATCTCCAGCCCCGCCCAGAGGAACGCCATGAAGCCCAGGAGCAGGCCGACCGTGCCGACGAAGCCCCACTCCTCCCCGATGACGGCAAAGATGAAGTCGTTGTGCGCCATGGGCAGGTAGGCGTACTTCTGGCGCGAGAAGCCCACGCCCACGCCGAGCAGCCCGCCCGACCCGAAGGCGTAGAAGCCCTGGATGAGCTGCCAGCCGTTGCCGTAGGGGTCGGCCCAGGGGTCGAACATCGTGAGGAAGCGGGCGCGGGAGTAGTCGTCCTTGAGCGAGATGGCCAGAAACGCGACGGCCCCGAGGACGAGGAAGCCGACGAGGTAGCGCTTGGGCATGCCGGCGAGGTAGCCCATCACGACGAGCGTGAGGGCGGCGACCATCGTCGTGCCCTTGTCGGGCTGCGCGATGATGAGCACGAGCGGGAGCCCCACGCCGACGCCGAGCAGCAGGAGGAAGTGCCCCCAGTCGATCGCGCCCCGGTCGTAGTACTGCTCGGCGAGGTTGGCCGCGGTGAAGATGATGGTGATCTTCGCGAACTCCGACGGCTGCAGGTCAAAGAAGCCGAGGTCGATCCAGCGCGTGGCACCCATGCCGTTGTCGGTGCCGAGCAGGATGACGGCGGCGAGCAGGCCGATGGTCACGACCCAGATGGGCATGAGGAGCTGACGGACCCAGACGCGGTAGTCCAGCCGGGCGAGCGCGACGGCCACGAGCGCGCCCGCCGCCACGAAGGCGAGCTGGCGCTTGAGGTAGTAGGCGGCGTCGCCGGTGGAGTTCAGGGCCGTGACGGACGAGGCCGAGAAGACCATGAGCAGGCCAAAGCCCACGAGCGCGGCAACCACGGCGAGAAGGACGAGGCGCGGGCGCATGAAGCGCTCGGGCACCCCGAAGATGCTCCTCTCGACGCGCTCGGCGCGCCCGCCGTCACGGCGGGCGCCGCGGCGCGCGGCGGCGGCTCTCGTCATCGCGCGCCCCCTCGCCCGTCGAGGTCGCGGACGAGCTCCTTGAAGCGACGGCCGCGCTCGGCCATGTTGGAGAACTCGTCGAAGGACGAACACGCGGGCGAGAGCAGCACCGTCTCCCCCGGCCGAGCCTCGGCGACGGCGGCGTCGAACGCCTCGCGCAGGTGCGCGGCGCGCAGGACGACGAGGTCGGAGGGGACCCCCTCCAGGGAGCGCGCGATGCGCTCCCCCGCCTCGCCGAAGCAGACGGCGGCGCGGCAGCGCCCGCGGACCGCCTCGGCGAGCTCGTCGAGCTCGGTGCCCTTGTCGTGCCCGCCCAGAAGGACCACCACCGAGCCCGCCTCGAAGGCGGTGAGCGCCTTCGCCACGGAGTCGACGTTGGTGGCCTTGGAGTCGTTGACGAAGCGGACGCCGCCGACCTCCCCGACCGGCTCGATGCGGTGCTCGATGGGCGAGAAGGACGCGAGGCCCGAGCGGACGTCGTCGTCGGCGACGCCGAGCTCGAGGGCGAGCGCGGCGGCGGCGAGGGCGTTCTCGGCGTTGTGGCGCCCGAAGATCCTGAGCTCGGAGGCGTCCAGGAGGGCGTGCTCCGCGCCGTCGAGGCGCACGACGAGCTCGCCGCCCCTCAGGAAGGCCGCGCTCTCGCCCGCAGGCTCCGCCTCGACGCTGAGGCGGCAGACCCGCACGCCGCGCGCGTCGAGCGCCTCGGCGGTCGCGCGGCACCAGTCGTCGTCGACGGAGACGACGGCGAGCTCCCCCGCCCCGAGGTTCGCGAAGACGCGCTCCTTGGCGGCGGCGTAGGCCTCCATCGTGTGATGCCACTCGAGGTGGTCGGGGGTGACGTTCAGAAGGACCGCGGCGCGCGGGTGGAAGAGGCGCGTGGTGGCGAGCTGGAAGCTGGAGAGCTCGGCGACGAACCAGGTGTCGTCGGCGCGCGTCGCGATGGCCTCGGTCGGCGTCGTGCCGATGTTGCCGACGGACTCGGCCGAGAGGCCGCCCGCGCGCAGGAGGTGGGTCGCGAGCGAGGTCGTGGTCGTCTTGCCGTTGGTGCCGGTGATGGCGACCCAGCGCTCGGGGCTCTCGCGCCAGGCGAGCTCGGGCTCGCCGATCACCTCGGCGGAGCACGCCGCGGCCGAGAGGAAGAAGGCGGAGGTGTCCGGGATGCCGGGGGACGCCACGGCGAGGTCGTAGTCACCCGAAACCTCGTCGGTCCCCGTGACCACGGTCACGCCGAGGGCCTCGAGCTCGTGGGTCTTCTCTCCCGGCCTGGACGCGGCGCCACCGTAGAGCGTCACCGAGTCCACGCGCCCGGGCACGAGGGCCTGGAGGTAGCGCGCGACCGCCTCGCCGGTGCGGCCGAGGCCGAGCACGACGACGCGTCCGAGATGTCCCTGCGAGCCGACGGTCATTCTCGTCCCCCTAGCCGAGCTGGAAGTAGAGGGCGAAGCCGAGCGCCGCGAAGGCGGCCGACACGATCCAGAACCTCACGACGACCTTGTTCTCCTTCCACCCGAGCTTCTCGAAGTGGTGGTGGATCGGCGCCATGAGGAAGACGCGGCGGCCCGTGAGCTTGAAGCTCACGACCTGGATCATGACGGACAGGGCCTCGCAGATGAACAGGCCGCCCATGATGAGCGAGGTCACCTCGGTCTTGGTGAGGACGGCCAGCGACGCGAAGGCGGCGCCGAGGGCCAGAGACCCCGTGTCGCCCATGAAGATCGAGGCGGGGTAGCAGTTGTGCCACAGGAAGCCTATGCAGGCGCCGGCGATCGAGGCGGCGAAGACGGCGAGGTCGGGCTCGTTGTAGCGGAAGGCGACCATGGCCATGGCGAGCATCACGACCATCGTGCAGCCGCCGGCGAGGCCGTCGAGGCCGTCCGTGAGGTTGACGGCGTTGGAGAGGCCGGCCATGAGCAGAAAGACGAAGGCGAGGTAGATCCAGGGGACGGAGACGGTCGCGCCGCCGAGGTCGAAGGTGGTGGAGAGCACGCCGAGGTCGAGCACGAAGCCGCCCGGGAAGGCGACCGTGGGAGCCGTGCCGCAGACGTTGACGGCGACGAGGCAGAAGGTGACCGAGATGAGGATCAGGCCGGCCATCTTCTGGGAGGGGGTCAGCCCGAGCGAGCGTCCGTGGGCGACGCTCTCGATGTCGTCGAGGAGCCCCAGCGAGCCGGTGACCAGCGTCACCGCGACGGCGAGCACGAGGGCGGGCGTCCACTCGGCGATGAGGGCGCAGGCGACGAGCACGCCGACCAGGATCACCACGCCGCCCATCGTGGGCGTGCCCTGCTTGACGAGGTGGCGCTGCGGGCCGTCGGCGCGGATCTGCTGGCCCACGCCCTCGTGGCGCATGAGCCTGATGAAGAGCGGCATCAGGAGGCCGGTCACGAGCGCGGCCAGGCCGACGGCGAGAAACACCTGGTAGGTGGGATAGGCGGGATTTCCGATCATCGGGCGAGCACTCCCCTCACGAAACCGTCGAGCCCCGCGGAGCGCGACGCCTTGACCAGCACGAGGTCCCCCTCGGCGAGGACGGGGCCTATCACGCGGCTCACGTCCTCGACCGTGGCGAGCCGCTCGATGGCGTCCTCGGAGAGGCCCATCGTCCGGGCGGCCTCGGCCATCTCGTCGGCGAGCGCGCCGCCGACGAGCACCAGCAGGTCGACGCCCTTCGCCGCGGCGTAGGCGCCGACGTAGCCGTGCAGGCGCGGCGCCTCGTCCCCGAGCTCGCCCATCTCGCCGAGCACGGCGATCCTCCTGCCCTCGCAGGCCATCTGCGCGAGCACGTCGAGCGAGGCCGCCATCGAGGCGGGGGCGGCGTTGTAGGAGTCGTCGATGACGCGCGCGCCCGAGGGGGTCGCGTGGACGTCGAGGCGCATGCTCGTCTGCGGCATGCCCTCGATCGCCGCGAGCGCGGCGTCGCGGTCGAGCCCGGCGCGCCAGACCAGCGCCAGGGCGAGCATGAGGTCGTCGACAGGCGCGCGGCCGGGCATGGGGAGGTGCGCCGTGCCCGTCCAGCCGTCGGCGCAGTCGAGGCGCGCGGTCGCACGGCCCTCGTCGTCGAGCTCGAGCGAGACGCAGCGCACGAGGTCCTGCTCGCCGCGCCCGACGAGCATGACGTCAACGCCGGCAGGGCGCGCGAAGCCGTCGGCGATGAACGGCGTGAAGTCCCCCGACGAGGTGAGCGCGAGCGCGGGCCCCAGGTCGCATCCGGGCGTCATCCCCGAGACGACCTCTGCCTTGGCCCGCGCGATGTTCTCGCGGCTGCCGAGAAGGCCGATGTGGCTCGTGCCGACGTTGGTGATGCAGGCGAGCGTCGGGCGGCAGGCCGCCGCGAGGCGCTCGATCTCCCCGGTGTGGTTCATGCCGAGCTCGCAGACGAGCACCTCGGCGTCCTCGGGGGCCGAGAGCACCGTGACCGGCAGACCGATGAGGTTGTTGAGGTTGCCCACCGTGGCGTGGGTGCGGCGCTGCGACCCAAAGGCTGCGGCGAGCATGTCCTTGGTCGTGGTCTTGCCCACCGAGCCTGTGACGCCCACGACGAGCCAGCCCGGGTGCGCGCCGCGCACGTGCGCGGCGAGCCTCAGCAGGAACTCCTCGCAGTCGTCCCCCTCGGCGCGCAGCACGGCGCAGCCCAGGGCGGAGAGCTCGGCGAGGGCGGCGGCGTCGACCTCGCGCGAGGCGACGACCGCGGCGGCTCCGGAGCGGGCGGCCGCTGCGAGGTACTCGTTGCCGTCGAGGCGCTCGCCGACGAAGGCGACGAAGAGCGAGCCGTCGCCCACCCTGCGGGAGTCGATGACGGCCTCGCCCGTGACGGCGCGCGAGCCCGGTGCGAGCAGGGTCGCCCCCGTCGCGGCGGCTATGTCGGATGCACTCATGCCAATCATGCTCAAACTCCGATCAGGACACGGGGCTGATGCCCATTATGCTCGTCACCTGCTGGGCGACCTCCTTGAACACGACCGCCGACGAGCTCGACGAGAGGTACGGCGTGCCGTTGAGGGCCACGTAGATGAGGGCGTCGGGGTCGGACGCGTTGACGAAGGCGCACAGGGACGAGACGTAGTAGTTCGCCCGATACCCGCCGCCCTCGTCGGCCTGCTCGCCCGTGCCCGTCTTGCCGGCGAAGTCGTACCCCTCGACCTGCCCGGCGGCGCCCGAGCCCTCCGTCATCACGCCGCGCATCATGTCGATCTCCTGGGCGACGGTCTCCTCGGAGACGATGCGCTCCCCCTCCGGCCAGTCGACCTGCTCCTCACCACGATACACGAGAAAGTGGGGCGTGCGCGGGACGCCGCCGTTGGCGACCGCGCCGTAGGCGCGCACGATCTGGACCATGGGGACCGCCAGTCCCTGGCCGAAGGCCATCGAGCCCGCAGTGGCGCCGTCGTACTCCTCGAGCGACCGGACGATGCCGGCGATCTCACCGGGGAAGTCGATGCCGGTGACCTGCCCGATCCCGTAGCGCTCCACACCCTCCGAGAAGGCCTCGGCGCCCATGACGTTCTGCACCAGCTGGGCGAGGGCGGTGTTGGAGGAGCGCACCATCATGTCGCGGACGCTCATGTCCATGGTGTAGTCGCGGCCGTCGACGTCGGTGACGTAGTTGTCGCCCACGAGGACCTGCGGAGGCACGGTGTAGACGGTGTCCTCGGTGAAGAAACCGCCCTCGATGCCGATCGAGGTCGTGAGCACCTTGAAGACCGAGCCCGGCTCGAAGGCGCTCGAGACGAGCTTGAGGTTGAGCGAGGAGGCGTCCTCCAGGTTCGAGAAGTCCGGGAGCGGCGTGGAGCAGGCGGCGAGCACCTCGCCGGTCCTGGGCTCGGTGACCATGACCGAGCCCGACTCGGCCGAATACGTCCCCACCGACTCGGAGATGATGCGCTCGCAGGCGTCCTGGAGGTCCACGTCGATCGAGATGACGAGGTCGGTCCCGTCGCGCGCCTCCGTGACCTCAGATGCGCCGCCGGCGATCGGGGTCCCGTCGAGGCCGGTCTCCATGAGCATCTCGCCGTCGGTGCCGGTCAGGATTTCGTCGTAGTAGAGCTCGAGGCCCGACAGGCCGTTGCCGTCGGTGCCCACGTAGCCGATGACCTGGGCCGCCGTGGCCCCGTACGGGTAGACCCGCTTGGTGTCGGAGATGAAGTAGACGCCGGTGAGCTCCTTGGCGTTGAGCTGGGCGCGGAGCTCCTCGGCGACCTCCTGGTCGACCTTGCGGGCGATGTAGACGAACGTGGTGTCCGTCGTGAGGAGGTCCATGTAGTCGCTCTTCTCGCCGCCCAGCGTCCTGACGAGGACGCTGGAGACGCCGGAGGGGTCCGACACGGCCTTGGGGTTGGCGTAGACCGTCTCGCACTCGACGCTCATCGCGAGCGCGTTGCCGTTGCGGTCGTAGATGGTCCCCCGCTTGGCGTGCAGCGTCATCTTGTTGGTCCGCTGCGCCTCGGCGGCGGACGAGAAGTCGCCGTGCTTGATGAGCTGGAGGTAGGCGAGGCGGATGCCCGCTATGCCCGCGAGCCCGAGGAACGCGGCCCGCGTCACCGCGATGCCGTGGTCGGACCCGCCGGACCCGGAGCCGCCGGGCCGGGAGGCGCGCACGCGGTAACGCGCGCGAGAGGCCTCGTCGTACGAGGCCTCCGAAGGGGTGCGCCGGCCGCGCCGGCTCTGTCTGTCCCTGCTGCTCACAGGTATGGAGTTTACGACACGGAGGACTCTGCCGCGGCGGCGTCCGCCGTCTGCGCAGCTTCACCATCAGCGGCGGCCGCGTCCTCCTCGGGGGTGAGGTCGACCGTCACCGCGTCGGCGGTGAGCACCATGCCGTAGTTCTGCGCGGCGATGCGCGAGATGCGGGCGTTGCTGGAGAGCACCGAGCGCTGGACCCTCAGCTGGTCGTTGAGGTTGGTCGACTCGTCGATCTGCGCGGAGAGCGTCGAGTTGGCGCTCAGAAACGTGACGGTGGCGGCGGAGATGCCGACCCGCACCATGCCGACCGCGACGAGCACGGCGAAGGCGACGAGGGCGACGCGCAGGCGGGCCACGAAGGTCGGCGAGACGCCGGCACGCGCGCGGGCGTCGAGGCCACCGCCGGTGACGACCTCGAAGGACGGGGCGGCCTGCCGCTCGAGGCGCTCTCGCCTCCGCTCCGCCACGTCCATGCTGTATGCCTCGGACCCCTGGTACCTCATGACGATTTCCTTGCTGCTTCGGATCGGTTCTCAGACTACGGCAGGTACGCTGGGAACTTGAGGGTTACTTGATACTCTTCCCTCAGGGTGTGCTTGAGCGACCTTAAGAGTTCATCGATAGTGGGCTGATAGTTCGTTTAGTGTTCGGTGGTAGTGCGTTTATGGTTCGTGCTGCTGCGTTTGTGCTTCGTTTCTCTCGCTCACACAGACGGCTTGCGCCGGCTATGACAACCCTTTGCCCTCCGCGGGGGCGTCGATCCTGACCGCCACGCGCATGAGAGCGCTTCGCGACCGTGGGTTGGCCGCGACCTCCTCGTCAGACGCAACGAGGGGCTTCCTCGTCCTGACATCGACTATCGGCACGTGACCGCACACGCACACCGGAAGGTCCGGCGGGCAGGTGCATCCCTGGGAGAGCTCCGAGAAGACGTGCTTGACGATGCGGTCCTCGAGGGAGTGGTAGGAGATCACGCAGATCCTCCCGCCCGGGTTGGCCCAGCGGACGGCCGCCCTGAGTCCCCGGTCCAGCACGTCGAGCTCATGGTTGACCTCGATGCGCAGGGCCTGGAAGGCGCGACGCGCCGGATGGCCCCCGCTCCTTCTCGCCGCCGCGGGAATCGCCGCCTTGATCACGTCCACGAGCTGGAGCGTGGTCTCGATGGGCGCCTTGGCGCGGCGTTCGACGATCCTTCGGGCGATGCGGGCCGCATGACGCTCGTCACCATATACGCGGAGGATTCGGGTGAGGTCTGCTTCGTTGTAGGTGTTCACGACCTCGGCTGCGGTTAGGGTGTGGTTCCCCGAATTCATGCGCATGTCGAGCGGGGCGTCCTCGTGGTACGAGAAGCCGCGCTCCGGGATGTCGAGCTGGGGCGAGGAGACGCCGAGGTCGAACAGGAAGCAGTCGACCCCGGGGACCTCCGCCTCGACGAGAAGCTCGTCGAGGTCGCCGAAGTTGCCCTTGAGGAGAAGCGTCTCCGCCTCCGGGACCTCGCGCTCGAGGCGCTCGGTCGCCGCCGCCAGCGCCATGTCGTCCTGGTCGATTCCGATCGACAGGCCGTCCGGCGCCACGCGCCTCGCGAGCTCGACGGTGTGCCCCGCACCCCCGAGGGTGCAGTCGCAGGTCACCTCCCCCGGCTGGGGGTCGAGCTCGGAGAGAACCTCGGCGAGCATCACGGGTACATGCCGATATTCTGCTGTCATGACGATCGTCACCCCCTAGTCGTGGTAGAGCAGGGCGTCGAGCTCCTCGTCGAGGCTCTCCTGCTCGGCTGCCCACTCCTCGGCGTTCCACACCTCGAAGTGGTCGTCCGCGCCCACCACCACGACTTCGCCCACCAGGCCGAACTTCTCGCGCGTGCCCGCCGTGTTGGCGTCGAGCTTGCCGAGGGCCACGCGACCGGCGGAGTCGATGTCGACCTCCACCGCGCGGGCCGTGAGGCCGCGCTTGAGCTTCTCCTGCTTGGCGCTTCGCGGGTCGTACTGCTCCCCGTTGACCGCAAAGAGGCTGTCGACGAAGGCCTTGAACCCGTCAGGGGTGAAGCCGTTCACGCGTCCGCCGTAGGGAACGAGCTTGATGGTCCGGTTGTCGCCCTCCACGAGCTGCTTGCGGAAGACGGCGGGCAGGGTGATGCGCGCCTTGGTATCCACGGACATCGGATACGAACCGGTGAGCATCTCTTCCCTCCCCTCCTGAGGCATCGAACCGGCCCCGAGCGGAGCGTGGGACTACTATACGTCATCGGCCACACTTTGCGACACTAAAAAACACTTTGCTACACCTTGCGGTTGAAAACCGGGCGCGGACGGTCTCCGGGGGCGGTGTCTCCCCCAGATGTTGCGTGCCCGCGCAGACCCGGGCACAAGCGACCCCCGCAGATTTGTGTCGCCGGCGTGAAGGGACTCCCCCACCGCGCCCCACCGACCCCCACCGTCCTTCTCGTCCGGCATCCGAAAACCGCCGCCCTTGTCCGTGGGCCTTCTAAGAAATGCCGCCCTTGTCATCGTGGCGTCTAGGAATAGCCGACCTTGTACTGTTGACGGGGCGTTTTCCCGTACAAGGCCCGAAAGTCTTAGAAAGACCAGCGACAAGGACGACGATTCCTAGATGGGCGGCTGACAAGGGCGGCGATTCTTAGACGGGCGGGCGACAAGGAGCGGCGTTCTCGAGAAGGGCCCTCGTGGAGCGGACCCTCCGATCGCTTGTTACGACAGCCGCCCACGCCCTACTATGGTCCTAACCTGAAAGAGGGGATGTGACCATGCAGACACGCCGTGAGTTCCTCGCCCTGTCCGCCGGGCTGCTCGCCCTGCTCCCCGGCTGCGCGGCCGATGAGCCCGAGGGGGAGGTCGGCCCCGGCGCGCAGACGCAGCCGGTTCAGATGCGCGTCACCATCCCGGCCTCCTACCTCGCGTTCACCGGCAACACGGCCGACGAGGCGGCGCGAGACTACGCCGACTACTCCGACGGCGACATCGGCACGAGCGTCCTCGAGGACGGCTCGCTCGAGCTCTACCTCACCGACCACTGGTACGGGCAGCTGCGCGACATGTGGGAGGACGCGCTCGACAAGAGCCTCGAAGCGCTGGGCGCGGGCGACGCCGTCGCTTGCGTCGAGGTGACGGACGGCCGCGACGGCGTGACCGTCACGGCACGCCCCTCCTTTGCCGACCACGCGGACACCGACCTCTACCAGCTCGTCGCCGCCTGCGGCTTCCTGCAGCTCCTCGACCCGGAGTCCAGCTGGCAGGGTGACTGGGCGGTCGAGGTCGCCCTCGTGGACGCCGAGACGGGCGTGGAGGTCGCGCGCGCCACGCTACCCGCCGACGAGCTCTCCTGCAGTCGCGAGGGCTGGGACGAGGCCGTCTCGGCGCGATCCTAGGCGCCGAGCGACGCGAGCACGTCGGCGAGCGCGTCGTCACGCCGGTCGGCCGCCCGCAGGTACGCCTGGAGCAGCGGATGGGCCACCGAGAAGATCTTGGCGTCCGTGCACGCCGCCGCGGCCGCACGCAGGCGCTCGGAGAGCGGCCCCACGTCACCCGCGGGCAGACCCGCCCCCTCGAGCACGCGTGTGAGGCGCTCGCCCGTGAGCTTGGCCGGGTCGAGGCGGCTCGCGGCCAGCGCCTCGTGCTCGTGCTCGACGAGCAGCCCAAGCTCGTGGCGGGCGGGCTCGGCCTGCGCGCGACCCAGCTCGACACAGCGCCGGTAGCAGGCGACGGAGGCCTCCACCATGCCGAGGTCGTACGTGAGGCCGGCGAGGCGATAGAGGCAGAGGGAGAGGCCGTCGACGGTCGAGCAGCACGCCGCGGCACCGGACACCGCGCGCAGCGCCTCGTCGGTCCGCCCCATCTCGCGCAGGCAGTCCGCGCGAGCGATCGCCGCCTCGACCGTGCACGGCGCGAGCTCGGCGGCGCGCTCGGCATGGGCGAACGCGCGGTCGAGGCTGCCGGGGAGCGCAAGCCAGCGCTCGAGGACCGCCGCGTACTGGTGCGCGAGGAAGTAGGCGTCCGGGACGAGCCGCACGGCGCGGCCGTCGGCGCAGTCGAGGTTGTAGGTCACGCGCTCGGGAATCGAGCGGAAGTAGCGATGGGCCGTCCGCTCGTCGTCACGATAGGCGCCGCTCGCCTCGATGGGCGCGAGGGCGTCCTCGAGCAGGTTCGCGACCCTCGAGAGCTCCTCCTGGTCCTGCTCGTCCGCCGCGGAGACGAGGGGCCCCGCCTGGCGCACGGCGCGCTCGAGCGCCGAGCCGCCGACGAAGCACTCTATGAGGTCGTCGGTGTCCTCCACGTCGAGCTCGCCCGAGACCAGGGCGCGCGTCGTGCGCTCGCAGGCCTCGACGACCGAGGGGTCCGTGGCGGACGCGCGCAGCTCGGAGAGGGCCGCCACCGCGTCCTCCGTCGTGTCGCCGAGCCCGCCGAAGTCGTCCGCGACGCGCTCCCACGCGTCCAGGCGCACCACGCTCTCCGCGATGCCGAGCTCGGAGCGCCGGTGCGCCCCGCAGGTGCGCACGACCGCCTCGGGGCAGGGCTCGTCGGAGAGCTCCACCGGGCGATAGCGCTCGGCCGGGCGCAGCTGGGCGTCGACGAACGACAGCAGCGGGGCGACGGGGGCGAGCCAGCCGTCCGCAGCGGGGCGGAGGCGCAGCTCGGCGGAGGGCTCGGGAAGACCGCCCTCGCGCGGCGCGGCCGCCATGCGCTCGAGCGAGGAGCGCGTGATCTCTGCGGAGAGGACGCAGTCCACGCTCCCGTCCTCGTGGCAGTTGACGACCACGCGGCGAATCGCCGGCGAGGCGGCGAGCGCCGTACGGGCGACGAGCAGCGCCAGGTCATACGCGTAGGCCCGGGCGAGCGCGGCGCGCTCCGCCTCCGGCGCGAAGGAGAAGGCCGCCGGCCGGGGCACGGCCGCCCTCACCCCAAGCAGGCCCTCGGAGACGTTGAGCCTGAAGTCCGCGACCATTCGGAAGGGCACCGGCAGGTTCTCCAGGGCGTCGGCGAATGCCGCGCGCACGGCCCACTCGCCCCGGGGGTCGGCGCCCTCGGTGACGGTGACAAGGAAGCGGCTGCCCGGATGACGCACGGGCTCCAGGTGGGAGACGCCGGCGAGAAGAACGCGCAGCCGCTCGTCCAGCGTGGCGGGCGGCTCGGTCATCCTGGCCGCGTCCTGCCCGAGGTTGAGGGCCGCCTCGACGGCCCAGACGCGGTCCGCGTCCTCCGACGACGAGAGCGCGCCCTCGGGCACGAGCCACCAGCGGCCGCTGCGCGCGAGCCTGCGGGCGCCGCAGCGCGGCTCGTCCGTCCAGTCCGCGAGCCCCGTGCGCCGCACGAGCTCGCACTGGTCGGCGAGCATCTGGTCGGGGGCGTCCACGATGAAGTAGCGCAGCGTCGCGAGCGCGTCGTCCGAGCGCGGGAGCACCTGGTCGAGCGGGGAGATGCCGCCGCCCGAACGCTTTGGGGAGGGGGCGGGCTTCGGCGTGGGGGCTGCCACGGGCGCCGGGGCAGGAGCGGGCGCAGGCGCCACGTCCTTCTCGGCCTCCCGGGACGCCGAGGGCGTCCGCAGGCGGTCTCGCAGCCGCAGCGCCACGACCAGGATCCCCAGCACGACGAGCGCAAGTCCCAGGAGCATCCCCCGGGCGGTGTCGCGCATCTCGTAGGTGTCGCGCCAGCCCGCCCCGGCATAGGACGGGTCGCCCCCGATGGAGGCGTACTGGAAGAAGGCATGTCCCAGGAAGAGCACGCCGACGACGATCAGCACCACCCCCGCCAGCATCGGAATCGGTCGGTCACCCGAGCGGTTCATGCCGCCCTCCCCTCTCGCGCCCTGAACTCGTATGATTCTATCATCACGCCGCTACACTTCAGGCACCCAGTCCCTCACGGGAGGCCCCCATGCTCACCCGACGCACCCTGCTCGCGCTCTCCGGCGCCCTTCTCGCCGCCCTCTGCGGCTGCGCCGGCGAACCGGTCGATCCCGCACCCGCCGAGCCCGAGCCCGCGGACCAGACCGTCTCCGTGCGCTTCCCCGCGTCGTTTCTCAACCTCTGCGCCCTCTCGCAGGAGGACGTCATCGAGCAGTACGCCGACGGCGCGAGCGAGGACGCCCTGGACGCCGCCTCCGACGGCGACGACGTCATCCTCACCTTCACGACGACGCAGTTCGAGGCGCAGGTCGGGAAGTGGGAGGAGGAGCTCAAGGACGAGACCGCGTCGCTCCTTGCGCGGGACTGCGTCGACGCCGTCGAGGTTTCCGACGACCTCCGGGCCATCACCGTCACCGCGCGCCCCAGCTTCACGGACGACAACGACGCTGCGGCCGACCTCTACATGATCATGGTTGCCTGCGGCTACCTGCAGCTCTTTGACGGGCAGGAAGACTGGGGCTTCAGGGCCGCCTTTGTGGACGCCGACACCGGCGTCGAGGTCGCGGCCGCCGACATGCCCGGCGAGGGACTCACCATCAGCCGCGACATCTGGTCGGACGCCCTCGCGGCAGCCGGCGTCTAGCCCCGCGCGCGGGGGTGCGCCGAGAGATACACCCTTCGGATGTGGGACCGGTCGAGGTGCGTGTAGAGCTGGGTGGTCGCCACGTTGGCGTGGCCGAGCAGCTCCTGGACCACGCGCAGGTCGGCCCCGCCCTCGAGCAGGTGTGTGGCGAAGCTGTGGCGCAGCGTGTGGGGGTGCAGGCCCTTGAGGCCCACGACCCGACCGTACTTCTCGACGATCGCATGGACGGACTGGCGTGAGAGACGGCCGCCGCGGGCGTTGAGGAAGACGGCGGGGCACGGCCTGCGCCCCACGAGCGCGCCTCGGCCCCGGTCGAGGTAGCGCTCGAGCGCCTCGGACGCGGCGCCCAGGATGGGCACGACGCGCTCCTTGGAGCCCTTGCCAAAGACGCGCACGACCCCCTCGTCGAGAAGGACGGCGCGCTCGTCGAGCCCCACGAGCTCGCTCGCGCGCAGGCCGCAGCCGTAGAGCACCTCCAGCACCGCGTGGTCCCGCAGGCCGGTGGGCGTCTGCGGGAACGGCTGGTCGAGCAGGCGGGCCGCGTCCTCGCGCGAGATGACGTCGGGCAGGCGCTGGGGCTTCGCCGGCAGGGGCAGGTCGGCCGTCGGGAGCCCGTGCGAGATCTCGTCGGTGAGCATGAAGCGGTGGAAGCCCTTGACGGCGGAGGCCGCGCGCTCGACCGACGAGGCGGAGAGGCCGCTCGCGCTGAGCTCGGCGACGTGCGCCTCCACGAGGGCGAGGGAGACGTCGTCGGGCTCCGTCGCGCCGCGCTCGGCGAGCCATGCCACGTAGCGGGCGAGGTCGCGACCGTAGGCGGCGACGGTGTTGGCCGAGCAGCCCCGCTCGACGGCGAGGTGGCTCAGGTACTCCTCCCGGGCTCGCTCGAGGTTCACGTCCGTCCTTCCCTAGCCTCGTGCCGCCACGTCATGCCGGTCGCAGCCCTCGTGGTGCGCGACTGCGGCGCGCACGAACTCGCGGAAGAGCGGCGCCGGGCGGTCGGGGCGGCTCTTGAACTCGGGGTGCGCCTGGCTCGCCACGAACCAGGGGTGAGCGTCCTCGGGAAGCTCCACCATCTCCACGAGCCGCCCGTCCGGGGAGAGGCCGGAGATGACGAGCCCGGCGGAGACGAGCTGCTCGCGGTAGGCGTTGCTGACCTCGTAGCGGTGACGGTGACGCTCGTAGACGAGCGGCTCCCCGTAGGCCTCGGCGGCAAGCGTGCCGTCCACGACCTTGCAGGGGTAGGCCCCAAGACGCATGGTGCCGCCCTTCTCGGTGACGTTCGCCTGATCGGGCATGAGGTCGATCACGGGATGCGGCGTGCACGCGTCGAACTCCGCCGAGCTCGCGCCCGCAAGGCCGCAGACGTCGCGCGCGAACTCGCAGACGGCGACCTGCAGACCGAGGCAGACGCCGAGGTAGGGAACCTTGTGCGTGCGAGCGCGGCGCACGGCGCAGACCTTCCCCTCGATGCCGCGCAGGCCAAAGCCTCCGGGCACGAGGATGCCGTCGGCGTCACCGAGCACCTCCTCGACGTTCTTCTCGTCCAGCGCCTCGCCGTCCACGAGTCGGACGTCCACGTGCCTCCCGAAGAGCACGCCGGAGTGATGGAGCGCCTCGATGACGGAGAGGTAGGCGTCGGGCAGCTGGGTGTACTTGCCCACCACGCAGATGCGCGTGACGTCCTCGCGGGCGTTGGCCGCGTGCATGGCGCTCGTGAAGCCGTACCAGCCCTCCATGTGGCTCTCCCGCACCTCCAGCCCCAGGCGCTCGCAGACCTTCTCGTCGAAGCCCTGGCGCGCGAGGTGCTCCGGCACGTCGTAGATGGACGCGCAGTCGGAGTTCTCGAAGACGTGGTCGGCGGGAACGTCGCAGAAGCTCGCGATCTTGGCGCGGATGGAGGCGTCGACCTCGTGGTCGGAGCGGCAGACGATGAAGTCAGGCTGGAGGCCGAAGGAGCGCAGCTCACGCACGCTGTGCTGCGTGGGTTTGGTCTTGACCTCGTGCGCGGCGGCGATGTAGGGCACCAGGCTCACGTGGATGAGGATGCAGTCGTCGCGGCCCTTCTCGTTTCTGAACTGGCGGATGGCCTCCACGAAGGCCTGGCTCTCGATGTCGCCGATGGTGCCGCCGAGCTCGGTGATCACCACGTCGGCGCCCGACTGCTCCTCGACGCGGCGGAAGCGCTCCTTGATGGCGTCCGTCACGTGCGGGATGACCTGCACCGTGCCGCCGAGGAAGTCGCCGGCGCGCTCGCGGGAGATGAGGTCCTGGTAGACGGCCCCCGTGGTGAAGTTGGACGCGCGCGTGAGGTTCTCGTCGATGAAGCGCTCGTAGTGGCCGAGGTCGAGGTCGGACTCGTAGCCGTCCTCGGTGACGAAGACCTCGCCGTGCTGGAACGGGCTCATCGTGCCCGGGTCCACGTTGAGGTAGGGGTCGGCCTTCTGCATCATGACGCGGTAGCCGCGGGACTTGAGCAGACGCCCGAGCGAGGCTGCCGTGATGCCCTTGCCCAGAGACGACACGACGCCACCCGTCACGAAAATGTGCTTTGCCATGGGGACCTCCCGCAGAATCGACTCAGTTTCCACGGGTCTTCATGGTAGCGAGACGCGGGGCGGACGGTGCGTGCGCCCGCCGATTCGGACGCACGCGCGAAACAATGCGACACGAGACCGACACAGAGCCTCACAGATACTGACGCCAGTCGTCGTCCTCGTCGTCGAGGGGCTCCGCGGCGGCCGCCTCGGCGGCGGCGCGCTCGGCGCGGCTCACGTACGGGGCGGGGTTGGCGTCGGGAAACGTCGACAGCGCGTGCTGGAAGACCTCGAGGTTCTCGTCGGCGCGGCCCCGCGGCACCGCGAAGACGACCTCGCGCGCGACGTGGCCGCCGCCGGCGAGCTCGGCGCGGAACGCCTCGGCAACCACGGCCGCGTCCCAGCCAAAGACGCCGCAGCCAAAGGCTCCCAGCACGACCCGCTCGTGCCCCAGCTCGTCCGCGATCGCCATGACCAGGCGGACGCGCGAGCGCAGGGCGGCGAGAAGGGCCTCGTCGTCCACGCGATACTCCTCGCGGGCGCGGCGGGCGTCCGGCGCAGCGGCGACGATCACGTCGGCGTAGGAGTGGTAGCGGTCGCGCTCGAAGCGAACGCGCGGGACCACGAGCGCCCGGTTGCGGTACAGGTGGCAGTTGACGTGACGCCGGCGGTTCTCGGCATACCAGCCCGCATGCTCGCGAAGGACGTTGAAGAGGAACGACTCCGCGCAGAGCGCCTGCTCCTGCCCCCAGTTGCCGCGCTCGTAGCCGCCCGCCGGGTACAGGAACGAGGCGAAGTCGAGCACCGCCAGGTCGCAGGCCGAGGCCAGGCCCCGCCCGCGCGCGAGCACGGCGGAGGTGGCGTCCTCGTCGACGACGCTCACCGAGGGGACGCACGTGCGGGCGGCGCGCGCCTTGGGCATGCCGTCGTAGGGCCGCGTCGCCGCGACGCAGGCGGCTATCTCGCCCCCAAAGCGGCGCGCCATCTCCTCGGTGTGACGCCTCGCCTGCTCGGCCCGGGTGCTCCCGCGCCGCTCGCCCCTCTCGCCCATGGCACTCCCTCCGTCGGCATCCTCCCGCCATTCTCGCACACGGGCACGCGGGAGCGCACGTTGGCCGCCAAAGGCCCCGGCGTCGTCAGGGGCCGACTTCTGTGGGTTTTGGCTTGCAATACGCGTATGGTAGCCCAGCCGCTCACGCCGCCCGATATTCGACGTATGGAACTCAGAGCGGACAACGTCCCCAACTTCAGGGAGCTCTCGATGAGGCTCGCCTACCGCCTGCGCAACCTGCGCATGGAGCGAGGGCTGAGCCAGGAGAGCGTCGCTCGCCAGGCCGGCCTCGCCCTCTACACCTACCAGAAGTTCGAGAAGGGCGAGTCGCGTCCGGGAACCCCGATGAACCCCACCTACCACACGCTGCTCGCGCTCGCGTGGGTCTACGACCTCGACGTCACCGAGCTGCTCGACCTCGACGGGAGCGCCCCGCGCGACAGCGAGGGCTAGCGCCGCGCGCCGGCGCGCTCGGCGAGCATCTCGCGCGCGAGGTCGCGGCTGGCCGCGCCCGTGTCGCCGGAGAGCATGCGCGCGACCTCCGCGACCCGCTCCTCGCCCGAGATCGGCGCGAGCGTGGTCTCGGGCACGCCGCCCGCACCCTCGTGCTTCTCGACGAGGTAGTGCCGCTCGGCCGCCACCGCCACCTGCGCGAGGTGCGTGACCACGACGACCTGGTGCGTCTGGGCGAGCCGGGCCAGCACGCTCGCGAGCGCGACCGCCGTGGCGCCGCCCACGCCGGCGTCGACCTCGTCGAAGACGAGCGTCTCGCAGGAGTCCGCCTCGCCGAGCACCACCTTGAGCGCCAGCATCACGCGGCTGACCTCGCCGCCCGACGCGATGCGCCGCAGCGGGCGCGCCGTGAGGCCCGCACCCGGGCGATAGAGGAACTCCACGCGGGAGGGCCCGCGGCGGGTCCACTCAGCGCGCGGGAGGCGCTCCTGGGCGACCTCCAGGCCGGCGCTGCCCATCTCGAGGAACGCCATCTGCTCGGAGACGGCGGCAGCCAGGCGCGGCGCCGCCTCGGCGCGCACGGCGTCGAGGGCGTCGGCCGCCTCGGCGAGCGCCGCCTCGCGGCGGCGGAGCTCCTCGGCGGCGCGGCGCTCGAGCTCTCCCCCGTCACTCGCAGCGGCCACGACCTCGCGGGCCTCGGCGCGACGGCGGAGCACGTCCGCCATGCCCGGACCGTACGCCCGGCGCAGCCCCTCGAGCGCGGCGAGGCGCGTCTGCAGCCGGTCGAGCTCCTCCGGGTCGAAGTCCACCTCGTCCGCGTAGTCGCGGAGCTCGGCGGACACGTCCTCGATGTCGATCAGCGAGCTCTCGAGCGTCTGCGCCCAGCCGGACAGGCGCGCGTCATAGCGGGCGGCGTCCTCGAGCGCGCGCACGGCCTCGCCGAGCGCGTCGCAGGCGCCGTCGTCCCCGGAGAGGCGCTCGCGCGCGAGCGCCGCCGCGGCCATGAGGGCCTCGCCGTGCTCGACGCGGGGGAGCTGTGCCTCGAGCTCCTCGAGCTCGCCCTCGCGCGGGTCGACCTCGTCGATGCGCCGCAGCACGAAGGCGGCCTCGTCGAGCCGCTCGCCCGTCGCGCGACCCATCTCCCGCACGCGCTCCAGCTCCCCGGCGGCCTCGGCGGCGGCGTCGAGCGCGTCGCGGTAGGCCTCCAGCGCCTCGGCCGCAGGGGCGCCGATCCAGGAGTCGAGCAGCTCCACGTGGGTCTGGACGGAGAGCAGCCGCTGGTGCTCGTGCTGGCCGCAGAGGTCGACCGTGGAGCCCACGCGCTCGGCGAGCTCGCGCACGCTGGCGAGGTGCCCGCAGAGCTCGACGCGGCCGCGGCCGTCCGCGCCCACGCGGCGGCGGACCACGGTCCCGTCCTCGTCGTCCCCGAGAAGGAACAGGCGGCCCTCCACCTCGAGCGACGACGCGCCCTCGCGGACCATGCCGGCGTCGGCGCGCTCCCCCACGAGCAGCTTGATCGAGGAGAGCAGGGCGGTCTTGCCGGCGCCCGTCTCGCCGGTCAGCACCGTGAGGCCCGGTGCCGGCTCGATGACGGCGTCGCGGATGAGCGCGACGTCGCGAACGCGGAGCTCGTCGATCATCGCACGGCCCGCCCGTTCTTCTCGCCCGGCGAAATCACTTTCCCACCTGCCCGTAGAACACGCGGGAGACGGAGTCGTAGAAGCTCTGGGTGCTGCGGTCGAGCAGGATCAGGTCGCCGGGGCCGCGACGCACGACGGCGCGCGTGCCGGTCCCGCCCTCGCGGCGCACCGGCTGGCCGTCGGCGAAGAAGTGCCGCATGGCGGGGCGCTCGGGGCTCATCTCGATCTCCACGACGTCGGAGGGAGAGGTCAGGAAGGCGCGCGCCATGATCGTGTGCGGGGCGATCGGCACGCAGACCATGCCCGTGAACTCGGGCGTTACGATGGGGCCGCCCGCGGCGAGCGCGTAGCCGGTCGAGCCGGTGGCCGTGGAGACCACGAAGCCGTCGCCGCGCAGGCGGTCGATGTGCTTGCCGGAGACGGAGACGTCAAACTCCACCATGTCGCCGGCGCCGCCGCGGCTGAGCGCGAAGTCGTTGAGGGCGAAGCTGTGCGTGACGTGGCTCGAGCCGTCCTGGTCCACGAACTCGCACTCGATGTCGAGCGTGGCGCGCCGCGACACGTGGAGCTCGCCGGCGAGCGCGTCTCGGACGGTCTCGAGCAGGTCGTCGGGGCCGGCGGCGGTGAGAAATCCCAGGTGGCCGTAGGAGATGCCGAGCACGGGGACGCCCGTGTAGCCCACGATGCGCGCCGCGCGCAGCAGCGTGCCGTCGCCCCCGAGCGAGACCACGAGGTCGCAGCCGTCCGCCGTTGCGGTCACGTCGGGCAGCAGGCGCTTGTCGTGCGCCCAGGAGACGTCGACGCCCTCGTCGTCGAGCCAGCGCTCGAGCCTGCGGGAGCTCTCGACGGCGTCCTCGCGCGCGTAGTTGGGAACGATCAGGACCTTCACGTCCGCTGCCTTTCTCTCGATGCCCACTCCGGTCAGTATACCCCGCGCCACTCGACGGGCGACCGGTTCCTCCCCGGCGGCGCGGCGGCGCCCCGACTGGTCGGCTCTCGCCGAGTGTACGAGTTTCGCCGAAAAAGGCCGCACTCACGGGTGTGAAGAGTCGCATAACCGCAGGTAATCGAGGTACAAGGAAACGCCGAGCGTACGAAACTCGTACACTCGGCGTTGGGGGGACGTCGGGGGACGCGAGAGGCGCTGGGGGTGTCGGGGAAGCGGGACAGGGCGAGAAGGACGGCGCGGCTAGGCGCCCAGGTCGCCACAGAGCAGGTACTCGACGTTGCCCTTGTGGCCGGTGATCGGGCTCTCGCAGGTGCCGCGGACCGAGAGGCCCGCCTCCTCGAACGCCCGCCGGACGCGCCCGAGCGCGGCCTCGCGAACCGCGGCCTCGCGGACCACGCCGCCCTCCCCCACGTCCTCGCGCGAGGCCTCGAACTGCGGCTTCACCAGCGTGAGGAAGGTCCCGCCCGGCCGCAGCAGCTCGAGCACCGCCGGTAGCACCGTGGTCACCGACGTGAACGAGACGTCGCACACGGCCAGGTCGACGACGCCGGGACCCAGGATCGCGGGCACGTCGACGATGTTGGTGCGCTCGAGCAGGCTAACGCGCGGGTCGCCCCGCAGCTCCCAGGAGAACTGCGCGTAGCCCACGTCGACGGCGACCACGGAGGCGGCGCCGTGCTTGAGGAGGCAGTCGGTGAAGCCCCCGGTCGAGCAGCCCACGTCCAGGCAGGCGAGGCCCGCGGGATCCACGCCAAAGGCGGCGAGCCCGCGCTCCAGCTTGAGGCCGCCGCGGCTCACGTAGGCCGCTCGGCCGCGCACGTGCAGGGGGATTCCGGGGGCGACCTGCTCCCCGGGAGAGGTGAGGCGACGGTCGGTCGTGGAGACGTCGCCGGCCATCACCGCGCGCAGGGCCTCGTCGACGGACGAGAAGAACCCCTGCTCGACGAGCTCCGCGTCGAGCCGGCGCCGGCGCGGCATGCGCCTACTGCCCGTCGGCTGCGGGCTCGGGCTCGGCGTCGGGGGCGTTGTCCCCATCGGCCGGCGCGTCCGCGCCCTTCTCGGCCGGTACCTCGACGTCGGCGAGACGGGCCTCCTCCTCGGGCGAGAAGTCGGTAGCGTCCACAAGGCTCACGGCCTTGGAGCCGAGCGCGATCGCCTCGTCGAAGAGGTCGAGCGAGCGCTCCAGCGAGACGTCCTTGTCGCGCACCTGGCCCACGAGCTCGTCCAGGCGGTCGTTGATCTGGCCAAAGGTCTGGTACTGCGAGACGTCGACGCGGGCCATCAGGCCTCCTCCCCCTCGACGGGGTCAGCGGGGGCATCTTCGTCATCGCGCTTGCGGGCGGCTGCCACGACGTCGACGCCGGCCTCGAGGTCGTCGGCCACGCGGCCGAGGATGCCGTTCACGAAGCGGGAGGACTCGTCGGTGCCGTAGGCCTTCGCGAGCTCGACGCACTCGTCGATCGTCACGGAGACGTCGACCTCGTCGACGCTCAGCATCTCGTAGAGCGCGAGGCGCAGCAGGTTGCGGTCCACGGCGTTCATGCGCGGGACCGACCAACCCGTCGAACGCGCCGCGATGACGGCGTCGAGGTCGGGGCGGCGTTCGTCGGCGCCGAGGGCGAGCCGGCGGGCGTAGTCGTCGAGCGGGCCCTGCGAGAGGGCGTACTCGCCGTCGAGGACGTCTAGCACGGCGCGGGAGTTGGCCTCCGCCTGGAACAGCAGCTGGAGGGCCTGGCTGCGGGCGAGGGTGCGCCCGCCGAAGTGAGTGCTCAAGGTGCGGTTACTCCTTGGGGAAGACGAGGCTGTCGATGCAGACGTCGACGGCGGAGACGGAGACGCCGATCTGCTCGGTGACGGCGCGGGCGACCTCGGCGCGGACGTCGGCGGCGAGCTTGGTGAACGGGTAGCCGTAGAAGACGGCGAGGTGCACGGTCACGTGCAGCGCGTCGTCCTCGACGGACGACTCCACGGCCTTCTCGGGCGCGACGCTGCGGCTCGTGAAGACGTTGATCAGGCTGGAGGCGATGTCGTTGCCCCCGACGGAGGCCACGCCCTCGACGCGGCGAGCCGCGATTCCGACGATCGTGGAGACGACATCCTTGGAGATGCCGATGCCAGAGACGAAGAGCTCGCTTTCTGCCATGGAGGACCCCCTTGCTCGGTTCATGCGGTCATTGTCACAGTATACCCGTTGTCCGCCGGGAAGAGCAGCGAGGCCGCCCCGGTCTCCCGGAGCGGCCTCGAGGGCACGTTCTTCTCGCCCGACGCTAGACGCGGCCGACGAACTTGCCGCCGTCGCGGGTGTCGACCTTGATCGTCTCGCCCACGTTGAGGTAGAGCGGGACCTGGATCACGGCGCCGGTCTCGATGGTGGCCGGCTTGGAGCCGCCCTGGACGGTGTCGCCCTTGAAGCCGGGGTCGGTCTCGGTGATCTCCACCTCGATGAACATCGGGGGCTCGACGCCGAGGAGCTCGGTGTCGGCGTAGAGGAGCTGGGCGTTGTCGTTCTCCTTGAACCACTTGGCGTTGTCGCCGATGAAGTCGGCGGAGAGCTCGACCTGCTCGTAGGTCTCGTTGTCCATGAAGTAGAACGTGGCGCCGTCGTTGTAGAGGTACTGCATCTCCTTGGTGATGAGCTGCACGTTCTCGAACTTGGTGCCGGCGTTGCAGGTCTGGTCGATCACGCGGCCGGTCTTGAGGTCGCGGATCTTGTAGCGGACGAAGGCACCGCCCTTGCCGGGCTTGACGTGCTGGAACTCGACGATCGTGTAGTACTTGTCGTTGATCTTGAGGCCCATGCCGTTCTTGAAGTCTGCGGTGCTGATGGTTGCCATGTTGCGCCTTTCCGTCGTGCTCACATACGGGCGTTATTCTAGCACCGGGCGGGCCGTCTGCGCGCAGATTCCATGATGGCCAAAGGACGCGACGGCCCCTAGCCGCGCCGGAAGAGGCGCCGGAACAGCCCCGTGAACCCCGCACGCATGACGCCGAAGAAGGTCGCCGAGCGCACAATCTTCTCGCCGCCGATGTGGTCGCGCACGGCGCGCAGCAGCCTGTGGTTGTTGCGCGCGGAGAACGAGAAGTGCCCGCTCTCCTTGGTGAAGACCGCGAAGCGCGGGATCACGCGCCCGCCGAACATCACCGACGCGTCGATGTGGTCGATCTGGTCCCAGGGAATCTGGATGTAGTCCTCGACGTTGCGCTCGTTGTAGAACTCGAGCGCGCGGTCCCCCACCATCATAGAACCGGTGACGGAGAGACCCGTGAACATGGTCGCGGGGATGGTGAGGTCGACCGTGGTGTTCTGAGACTGGGCCATGGCGGCCCTCCTCCCTGGGAAAGTGCGGGCGAGAATAACGAGGGGCCGCGCCCCCGCAAGACGTCATTGTGACACTTCTTGCGAGGACGCGGCCGCCTGAGAAGAGCGGGCCGAGCCTTAGAGCAGGCCGACGAGGTGACCCACGATGCCCACGGCGAACATGCCGATGATGATGGCGATCGGGGAGACCTTCTTCTTGAGGAGCCAGCAGCACAGCAGCGTCACGCACACGGCGGCGAGGCCGGGGATGAGGCTGTCGAGGTTCTGCTGGAGCGTGGTGACCTTCTCGACCTCAAGGCCGGTGGCGCCGAGCGAGTTGAAGCTGCTCAGGGCGTCGTGGATGGCCTGGGCGACGCCCGAGGAGTCGGCCGTGGCCTGGATGGCCTCCCAGTCGATGTAGGCGCCCGCGGACTGCGTGACCTTGGAGACCGTCGGCGCGAAGGAGATGGACACCCAGCGCTGGACCAGGCCACCGATGACGAACATGCCGAGGATGGAGGCGCCCTCGGTGATCTTGCCCATCAGGCCGCCGGAGAGGTCCTTGGTGATGGAGGTGCCGAGCTTGTAGCCAAACTCCTGCGTGTACCAGATGAACGCCATGCGGATGAGGTTCCAGAGCACGAAGAACAGGATCGGGCCGACGATGTTGCCCTCCATGGCGAGCGACGCGCCGAGCGCGCCGAGCAGCGGGCGGAGGGTGAACCAGAACGCCGGGTCACCGACGCCGGCGAGCGGGCCCATCATGCCGACCTTGACGCCCTGGATGGCGGCGTCGTCGACCGGCGCGCCGTTGGCGCGGTCCTCCTCGAGGGCGAGCGTGACGCCCATGACGGGGGCCGAGACGTACGGGTGCGTGTTGTAGAACTCCATGTGACGCTTGAGCGCCGCGATCTGGTCATCCTTGTTGGGGTAGAGCTTCTTGATGGCCGGGATGATGGAGTAGCACCAGCCGCCGTTCTGCATGCGCTCGTAGTTCCAGGAGCCCTGGAGGAACTGGTGGCGCCAGGCGACGGACATGCGGTCCTTCTTGGACAGGGTTACCTTGTTCTCTGCCATGTGTTCTCTCCTCCCTTCCTACTCGTAGTCGTCCAGGATGTCGCCGAGCGGGTCGCCCGAGCCGGCGGCGCCGGCACCGGCCTTGGCGGCCTCCTTGAGGCCCAGGTAGATGAGGGCCAGGGAGATGCCGATGACGCCGAGGGCGATCAGGGTCAGCTGGGAGATGGCGGCGACGCAGAAGCCGAGCGCGAAGAACGGCCAGACCTCGTTGGTGGCCATCATGTTGATGACCATGGCGTAGCCGACGGCCGCGACCATGCCGCCGCCGATCGTCATGCCCTCGTTGAGCCACGCGGGCATCATGTTGAGGGCGCCCATGACGGCCTTGTCGGGGATGAAGCAGAGGGCCGCGGCCGGGATGGCGATGCGGATGCCCTGCATGCAGATGGCCGCGACCTGCCAGGCCTCGATGGCCGCGAAGTTGCCCTTGGCCGCAGCGGCGTCCTGGGCGTGGACCACGGGGATGGCGAGCGTGCGGACGATCATCGTCAGGAACAGGCCGGCGACGGACAGCGGCACGGCGACGGCGATGGCCGTGGTGATGGCCTCGCCCTGGTCGGCCCCACCGTTGAGGGCGATGACCATGAGGATGGCCGAGGCCACCGAGGCGAGCGCCGCGTCGGGCGCGACGGCGGCGCCGATGTTGGCCCAGCCGAGGGCCATCATCTGGAGCGTGCCGCCGAGGATGATGCCCGCCTCGAGGTGACCGGTCACCAGACCGATCAGGGTGCAGGCCACCAGCGGCTGGTGGAACTGGAACTCGTCAAGGATGCCCTCCATGCCGGCAAAGAAGGCGACGATGACGACAAGGACAATTGCGAAAACCGACATGCTTCCCTCCTTCTTATGCCTGAGCCTGTGCGGCGAGCTCGGACTTGGCCTTGCTCATCATGGCCTCAAAGTTCTCGGGCGAGTCCGCCGGAACCTTGCGGATGTCGAACGTGACGCCCTTGGCCTGGAGCGCCTCGAGGCACTCGACGTCGGCCTGGTCCATGGCGATCGCGTTGGTGACGACGACCTTGCCCACGGAGTGGGCCATGGAGCCGATGTTGACGTTCTTGATGTCCACGCCGCCCTCGATGGCCTTGAGGACGTCCTGCGGGGTCTCGAAGAGCAGGAACGCCTTGGTGGCGCCGAAGCGCGGGTCCTTGGCGACCTCGATCATCTTCTTGATGGGGATGACGTGGGCCTTGACTCCAGGAGGCGCGGCCTGGACGATCATCGTCTTGCGCAGCTCGTCGTGAGCCACGCCGTCGGAGACGACGATGATGCGGTCGGGGTTGATCGCCTTGGTCCACGCGGTGGCAACCTGGCCGTGGAGCAGGCGGGTGTCAACGCGGCAGTGGGCGATCTTGATGTGACCGTCGCCGAGCACGGTGCCGGGCGGGATGGCGCCGGCAGCGGCGGCGGGGGCGGCGGGAGCCGCGGGAGCGGCCTCGGCGGGAGCGAGGTCCTCGGGCTTGATGCAGACGCCGGCCTTGGCCTCGGAGTAGATGGCCTTGGCGACCTCGGCGGCGGAGTCGCTACCCATGCGCTCCCCGTACGCGGAGACGAGCATCGGCAGGTTGAGACCGCCGACGGCGACCCAGTTCTCGTGGCCCTCCTCCCCGAGCAGCAGCGTGACCTGGTTCCAGGGGGTTCCACCCTGGAGGTCGACGAGGAACAGGACCTGGTCCTGGTCCTCGAAGCCGGCGACGGCCTCGAGCAGCTTGGCGCGAAGGTCGTCCGGCCCCATCTCGGGCATGAGCGTCACGGCAGCGACGTTCTCCTGCGGGCCAAAGATCATCTGGCCGGACATCTTGATGCCCTCGGCGAACGTGCCATGACTGGCTAGGACAATGCTAACCACCGCTTACCTCCTTCTCTGTTTCGCGGACCCTTACCGTTACCTGACGAGCGTGTTACAGCGAGGTTACTCTCCACACTTTCTCCCCCGCCGCTCCACGCACCCTCCACATTCTAGTACACCGCACACCGGTGGTCCATCGAATATGGGACCAGTTTCCGCTTTTATGACGCACGGTTCTTCTCGGCCGCACGGTCTCCGTGTCCTGAAAAACGAGGCTGCGGCAGACCAGGTGTGCCGCAGCCTCAAGTTTCAGGACGCTCCCGCACAGAATCGCAGGTCGCGAACACCTGCCCGTGCCGAAGCTTGGATTTTCAGGACACCCTGCGCCGGGCGAGAAGGACGCGCGGGCGAGAAGGGCGCGCGGGCGAGAAGGGCGCGTGGGCGAGAAGGACGAGCGGGCGCTACTCCCCCACGACCACGAGGTCGTGCGTGGAGCGCGTGAAGGGCTCGTAGCCCGTGGCGGTCACGAGGCCGAAGTCCTCCAGACGGATGCCGAAGCGGCCGGGCAGGTAGATGCCCGGCTCGATCGTGACGACCGAGCCCTCGGGGACCGGGCGGTCCCAGCGGCGGTTGAAGTTGGGGTTCTCGTGGATCTGGATGCCCACGCCGTGGCCGAGGCCGTGGCCGAACTTGTCGCCGTAGCCCGCCTCCTCGATCACGCGGGCGGCGACCTCGTGGACGTCGCGGCCGATCACGCCGGCGCGCACGGCGGCGGCGGACTCCTCGTGGGCGCGGCGCACCACGTCGTAGACCGCGCGCTGCTCCTCGCCCGGCTCGCCGACGGCCACGGTGCGGGTCATGTCGGCGTGATAGTCGTGGTAGCCGGCGCCGTAGTCCATGACGATGAGGTCGCCGAGCTGGACGCGGCGCTCGCCGGGCTGGGCGTGGGGGTTCGCGCCGTTGGGGCCCGAGGCGATGATCGTGCCAAAGGAGAGGGCGTCGGCGCCGTGGGAGAGCATGTAGTTCTCCAGCTCGACGCGAATCTCCTGCTCGCTCATGCCGACCTTGATGAACTCGCAGATGTGCGCGAAGGCCTCGTCGGTGATCTCCTGGGCGCGGCGCATGAGGGCGACCTCCTCGGCGTCCTTGACCATGCGCAGGTCGCAGATGTCGCCGTGCAGGCGCGGGGTGAGGCAGGCCACGCCGGCGCGGGAGAGCTCGACGAGAAGGTCGTCGTAGAAGGCGAGGTCGCAGGTGTCCTCCACGGCCGCCACGCGAGCGCGCTCGGCGGCGAGGCGCGCGGCCGCCCACGCGGCCGGCGTCGTGACCTCCATGTCGAGGGTCCAGGCGCTGTCCGCGCCCAGGCGCTCGACGAAGGTGTTGTAGTAGCGGGAGTCGGTGTGGAGCCACTGGCCGGTCGCGGTGATCACCGCGGTGTGGGCGACCTCGTCGTCGAAGGTGCGCTCCGCGCCGGTGAGCCAGCGCAGGTCGGGGTTGTTGCGCAGGATCACGGCGTCGTAGCCGCGCTCCGCCATGAGCTCGCGCAGGCGCGCCACGCGCCCGGCGCATGCTGTTGCATCTGCCATGTTTGCATCCTTTCTCGAACGCGTACGGGGGTAGGGGCTGCTAGGGCTGCGGGCGGGAGGCGCACCAGGCGCCCGTGTGCTCCTCGATGAGCTCGTCGGTCATGACCGCGAGGCGCACGCGGCCGAGCGCGCGCGGGACGGCGAGCATGAAGCGGCTCGAGCGCAGGAAGCGCTCCTCGCGGATGCGCGCGGCGAGCGCGTCGGCGTCCACGGGGACGGAGGTCGTGGGCAGGCCCAGGCGCTCGAGCACCTCGTCGACCGCGAGCATGTCGTCGATCGAGAGCGTCTCCTGCGCGACGCCCAGGCGCGAGGCGAACCTCATGCCGTCGGCGAGCGCCGTGGAGCGGCTCACCGCGCCGCCCGTGACCGAGACGAGCGCGTCGGCGAAGGTCGTCCCGAACTCGAGGGACTGGCGCAGGGCGGCCGAGGTCGCCGAGGAGATCCTGCCGCGGCCCTTCAGCGTCTCCTGGAGCTGGGTGACGAGCGCCGCAACGTCGCCGGCGGCGAGGTCGTCAGCGGCGTCCCAGAGCTTGCCGAACGCGCGGTCGGAGTCGCACATCGCCGTCTGGACCATCAGGGCGAAGGCGAGCCGCGTCTCCTCGCTCGCGGGGTCGAAGTCGACGAGGTCGAGGTCGATCATCGTGTAGCGCGCCGTCGCCTCCTGCGCGAGGATGCGCTCGAGGCCCGCCGCGTCGAGCGCGCGCGGGGTCGTCGCCGCCACCACCGCGCTCTCGAGGTCGAGCGGGACCTCCGCGAGGCGGGTGCCGCCGCACCAGGACGAGCAGGCGAAGGAGGCGACCGAGAGCGTCTCGAGGCCGCCCACCGCCAGCACGATGTCGTCGGCCGTGATGCGGGCGTCGCGCAGCATGGTGCTCAGGCGCTCCACCTCGGAGAGGTTGCAGCCGACCTCCCCCAGGGGCAGCGCGCTCACCCTGAAGCCCTGGTCGCAGAGGTTGTCATGGAGGACGCGCACGGCCTCTTCGGGCGCCGCGGCCTCGTGGACGAGCGCGCACGCGTGGGGCCTCCCGGCCGCGGACCTCAGTATGCTCGGGAACTCGGACAGGATGCCCGCCCCCACGCGCAGGTCCATGCTCGTGCCGCGCACGACCACCCACTGTCGCGCGGAGCGCGCCGGAGTGTCCTTCTCGCCGTCGCTCACAGAAGCCCCCTCTCCCAGAGCAGCTGCCCCGACTCGAGGGCGACCTGCTCGAACGTCTTGTTGCGGATGTCGATCGTGATGTCTGCGGCACGCTGGTAGAGCGGGCGTCGTCGCCGGTAGACCTCGGCCGCCGCGCGCTCGTCCGCCCCGAGGTCGGGACGGAGGTCCGGGCGCTGGATCTGGCGCAGCGAGTCGGAGAGGTCGCCGTCGAGGTAGACGACGACGCCCATCTCGTGCATGAGCTCGAGGTTCTCGGGGCGCTCGACGATGCCGCCGCCGCAGCTCACCAGAAGCGACTTGCGCGCGGCGAGCTTGCGCAGCTGCGCGGTCTCGGCCTCGCGGAAGCGCCCCTCGCCCTCGGTCTCGAAGATCTGCGCGACCGAGGCGCCGAGCGCGCGCTCCACCAGGCGGTCGGTGTCGACGTGCGGCCGGTGGAAGAGCCCACCCAGGTTGCGTGCGAGCGTGGACTTGCCGGCACCGAGAAAGCCCACGAAGAAGAGGTGGTCGCACCCCTCGTGAACGACGTATCTCGGATCGTGCGGCAAGACCTCTCCCCTCTCGTGTGCGTACCGAGAAGAGATTCTACTCGATAACCGCGCGAGGGGGCGCCCCGGACGGCGGCGCTACTCGCCCTCGAAGGCGACGCCGCGCAGGGCCAGGCGCTCGAAGACGCGGAACACGTGCGTGTACCAGAGGTCCTTGCGCGACTGCGGGCGCACGAGGATCGTCCGGACGCCGGCGAGGTTGCCGGCGGCGACGTCGGTGAAGACCTGGTCGCCGATCATGACGGTCTCGCCGGGCACCGCGCCCATGAGCCGCATCGCGCGCACGAGCGCGAACGGCAGCGGCTTCATGGCGTGGTCGACCACGTCCATGCCCATGCGCTCGGCGCTGGCGCGCACCTGCGAGGAGTGGAAGTTGTTGGACACCAGGCACAGGCGCAGCCCCGCCTCGCGGGCGCGCTCCAGCCACGCCATGACCTCGGCGGGCGGCTCGTGCGCGTCGCGCGGCACGCAGGTGTTGTCACGGTCGAGAAGGACGAGGCGCACGCCGTCGGCGACCAGGTCCTCGACGCTCACCAGAGGCAGGCTCGCCACGTAGCCCGTGGCACGGAACAGTCCCATCGCTCAGCAGCCCCCTACGAGTACGCCTGCATGTGCTCGTCGTAGGTCTCCGAGAACTGCTCGGTGTCCTGCGTGATGTAGAAGTAGTAGTAGTTGGTGTCGGCGGGCTCGCAGGCGGCCTGGATGGAGGCGAGGCTCGGCGAGCAGACCGGCGTGGGCGTGAGGCCCGCGCGCAGGTTGGTGTTGTAGGGGTCGTCGAGCGTGTTGATCTCCTCGGCCGTGGCCGCGCGCCCGAGCGAGTAGGTCAGCGTCGCATCGCTCTGCAGGCGCATGCCGTCGCGCAGACGGTTGTAGAAGACGGAGGCGACCTTGGGACGCTGCTCCTCGGTCACGGCCTCGCGCTCCACGATCGACGCCATCGTGAGGACGTCATTGGCGTCGAGCTCGATCCCGTAGCGCTCGGAGAGCGACGCCGCGGCGGCGGAGAGGTCGAGCGAGCCGACCTCGGCCTGGTACTGATCGAGCATCGCGCGGATCACGGTGTCGGCGGTGACCGTCTCCATGCCGGAGAAGTCGTAGGTCTTGGGGAAGAGGTAGCCCTCGAGGGAGTCCTCGTGCGCGCCCTCCAGGAAGGGGTAGTCCGC
Organism: Olsenella sp. An270; assembly: GCF_002159735.1. GTDB lineage: Bacteria > Actinomycetota > Coriobacteriia > Coriobacteriales > Atopobiaceae > Thermophilibacter. The sequence goes on along the minus strand of NZ_NFJF01000002.1, from coordinate 237,629 downwards.
CACGTAGTTGGACGCCTTGGCCTGCGCGAGGAAGTCGTCGGCGGAGATGCCGAGGGCGTCCTGGGCGGCCTGCGCGATCTGGCTCACCGTGTAGCCCTCGGGAACGACGACCTGGGCCGTCGAGGCGTTGGGGCCGCTGGTCAGAAGCTCGATGATCTGCGTGTCGTCGGTGCCGGCGATGATGCGGTACGAACCGCTCTTGAGCGCGGACTCCGCCTCGGTGCGGCGGACCTCGGAGAGGAAGGCGCTCTGGTCGGAGATGAGGCCGTTGTCGGCGAGGATCTGGGCCACCGCGGCGGCGCCGGAGCCGTCGGGGATGGTGATGGTGACCTCGGTGCCCTCCTCGGCGAGCTGCGCCTGCTGCCCCCCGTCGCCCCCCGTGAGACCGGGGACGAGCACGAAGGCCGCGATGGCGGCGAGCGCGATGGCGCCGACCACGGCGAGCGCCGCCAGCGGGAAGCGGCGGCCACGGCCTCCCCGCGGGTCGCGCGGGCTGTGCGATCCGGCGCGGCGCGTGGCCGCGGCGGTGCGGCTCGAGACGCGGCCGCCGGCGAGCGCCGAGCGGGGCGCGCTCGCACCCGACGCTGGCTGGGGGGTGGTCCGGGTGGCGCGCGGGGCGGCGCCGTTCGAGAAGTGGGAGCCCCCGTGCCTGGGGGACCTGCCGGTGGGTGTGGCCATCGTGCCCTTTCAGGTCTGCCTGGCGTCGAGCCAGGACTGCAGGAACAGTGAGGCGGCGACCATGTCGACCTTTCCGCGCATGGCGCGCTCCGAGAGGCCCTGCTCCCTCAGGATACGCTTAGCCTCGGCCGACGAGAGGCGCTCGTCGGCAAACTCCAGCGGAAGTCCGCAGGATTTGGCGATTCTCTGCGCCTGCTCCCTGATGCGGTCGGCCTGGGGGCCGTCCTCCCCCGCCAGGGTGCGGGGAAGCCCGCAGACGAGAAGCTCGGGCTCCCAGTCCTCGAGGATCCGTCGGAAGGTGACGGCGTGGGCGAGGACCTCGGCCGCGGGGAGCACGCAGACGGGCGAGGACACGCGAGCGTCGGGATCGCTCACGGCGACCCCGACGCGCACCTCGCCTATGTCGAGCGCGAGGACCCTCACTAGATCCCGAGCGCCGCGCGCGCCGCGTCGAGCGCGGCGTCGATGCCGGAGGCGTCGGAGCCGCCGGCCTGGGCCATGTTGGGACGCCCGCCGCCGCGGCCGCCCACGAGGGCGGAGATCTCCTTGATGACGGAGCCCGCGGCGAAGCCGTGCTCCACGGCCCCGTCCGTGCCGCCGGCGAGAAGGGCGACCTTCCCGTCGGGCGTGGCGGACGCGATCACGCAGGCCACGGGCTCGCCGTTCGCCGCGTCGCGGATGCCGTCCCAGGCGGAGCGCAGGTCCTTGCCGGAGAGCCCGTCCAGGCGCGCGACGACGACCTTGTAGCCGTCGAGCTGGACCGCGCCCTTGAAGGCGTCGGCGACCTTGCTCGCGCCGGCGCCGGTCGTGGCGGCCTCGAGCGCCTTGCGCGTCTCGCGCAGCTCGGCCTGCAGGGCGGCGACGCGCTCGGCGACGTCGTCGGGGCGGCACTTGAGCTCGTGGGCCACGCCGTCCAGGGCGAGCAGGCGCTCGTCCACGTACTCGATCGCGCCCATCGAGGTCACGGCCTCGATGCGGCGAGCGTTGGAGCCCACGGAGCCCTCGGAGACGATCTTGAAGAGGCCGAGGTCGGCGGTGTTGCGCGCGTGCGTGCCGCCGCAGAGCTCGCGCGAGAAGGGCGCGTCGGACTCGCCGGTGGAGACGACGCGCACGACGTCGCCGTACTTCTCGCCAAAGAGCGCGACGGCGCCGGAGGCCTTGGCCTCGTCGATGCCCATGACGCGGGTCACGATGGGCTCCGCGGCGAAGATCTGGGCGTTGACCATGCCCTCGATGCGGGCGAGCTCGTCGGCCGTCACGGCCTCGAAGTGGGTGAAGTCAAAGCGCAGGCGGTCGGGGGCCACGAGCGAGCCGGCCTGGGAGACGTGGTCGCCCAGGACCTGCTTGAGCGCGGCGTCGAGCAGGTGCGTGGCCGTGTGGTTGCGGCGGATCAGCTCGCGGCGCCCGGCGTCGATCGACGCCGTGACCTCGTCGCCCGCGGAGAGCGCACCCTCCTCGACGACGCCGACGTGCACGTAGAGCCCGCCCTTGACCTTGGTGTCGTTGACGCGCAGGCGCGCGCCGGAGGCCGTCGTCAGGACGCCGGTGTCGCCCACCTGGCCGCCCATCTCGGCGTAGAACGGCGTGACGTCGAGGACGACCTCGACCTCGTCGCCGGCCTCGGCGCGCTCGACCTCGACGCCGCCCGCGACGATCGCGAGTACGCGCGCGGCGGCCTCGTCCTGGTCGTAGCCGCAGAACTCCGTGGCGTCCAGGCGGTCGTCGAGCGCGGTCCAGACGTCGTTGAAGCTGCCCCAGGCGTCGCGGTTGGCGCTCGCACGGGCACGCTCGCGCTGCTCGTCCATGCAGGCGTCGAAGGCGTCCATGTCGACGTCATGGCCGGCCGCCTCGCAGATCTCGCGCGTGAGGTCGATCGGGAAGCCGTAGGTGTCGTGCAGCTTGAAGGCGACCTCGCCGGGGAGCGTCGCGCCCTCCGCGAGCCCCTCGAGCTCGGCGGCGAGCAGCTCCTCGCCGGCGTCGAGCGTGGCGCCGAAGCGCTCCTCCTCCGCGGCGACGATGCCGTCGATCAGCGAGCGGCTCTCCACGATCGCCGGGTAGTTGTCGCCCATGAGCTCGCAGATCTTCTCGACGTAGGCGCCCAGGAACGCGCCCTCGATGCCCATGAGGCGACCGTGGTAGACGGCGCGGCGCAGGAGGCGGCGCAGGACGTAGCCGCGGCCCTCGTTGCCCGGCAGGATGCCGTCGCCGATCATGAACGTGACGGCGCGGGCGTGGTCGGCCACGATGCGGAGGCTGCGGTCGCGCGCGGCGTCGGTGCCGTAGGCGTGGCCGGAGAGGCGCTCGCCCACGCCGATGAGCCCCTGCAGCAGGTCGCCGTCGTAGTTGGTGGACTTGTGCTGCATGATGGCCGCGATGCGCTCGAGGCCCATGCCGGTGTCGATGTTTCTGTGCGGCAGCTCCGGCAGCGACCCGTCCTCCTGGCGGTCGTACTGCGTGAAGACGAGGTTCCAGAACTCGAGGTAGCGGTCGCAGTCGTCGCAGCCGGGGCCGCAGTGCTCGCCGCCGCAGCCAAACTCCTCGCCCTGGTCGAAGTAGATCTCGGAGCAGGGGCCGCAGGGGCCGGTGGGGCCGGCGGCCCAGAAGTTGTCCTCCTCGCCCAAGCGGGAGATGTGGTCGTAGGGGACGCCCTGCTCGTGCCAGAGCTCGATGGCCTCGTCGTCGTCCTCGAAGACGGTCATGTAGAGGCGCTCGGGCGGCAGGCCCAGGTGCTCGGGGGCGGTGATGAACTCGTAGGCCCAGGCGATGGCGTCGGCCTTGGAGTAGCCGCCAAAGGAGAAGTTGCCGAGCATCTCGAAGAAGGAGAGGTGCGTGGCGTCGCCGATGTTGTCGATGTCGTTGGTGCGCAGGCACTTCTGGCAGGAGCAGGCGCCGATCTCGGGCATGGTGCGCTTGCCCTGGTAGTACTCCTTGAACTGGTTCATGCCCGCGTTGGTGAGCAGAAGCGACGGGTCGTCCGGCACGAGCGACGAGGACGGGTACAGCTTGCAGCCCTTTGTCTCGAAGAAGCGCAGGAAGTCCTCGCGGATCTGGGCGGTGGTCATGGTCTTGTAGTCGGCGGTGCTCATGTGTCTCCCTCAGTCGGGCGGTTCTTCTCGCGTAAACAACCGTCCTAGTATAGCGCGTGCGCGACAACGGCGAGAAGGACCGTCTTGTTCACACCCTGACGGGAGAGGCGTGCGGAAGCCGCGCGCTACTCCGCCGGGGCGTCGTCCTTCTCGTCCGGCTTGGCGGCCGCGCCCTTCTCGGCCTCGCGGGCGGCGTGCAGGCGCGAGAGGCCCGCGAGCAGGCGGGAGCGCTCGATGAAGGTGTCGTCGTCGAGCGCGTCGAAGGTCGGGCTGGGCCCTCCCTCGGGGGTGGAGTACGCCGTCCCGCCAAAGAAGGCGCCGTCGGGCGAGACGAGCTGGCGGCTGGTGCGGCTCTCGAAGTAGTAGACGAAGAGGCCCTTGATCGCGGCGGTGAGCGGCACGGCGAGCACCATGCCCACGGCCCCGCCCAGCGCGCCGCCCGCGACGATGCCCACCAGCGAGAGCGCCGGGTGGATCTTGACCGCCGACTGCATGACCAGAGGCGACAGCACGTTGTCGGTGACGTTTTGGGCCACGACCGTGATGACCAGCGTCCACAGCGCGCAGACGGGGCTCACGAAGAGGCCGAGAAGAACCGCGGAGACCGAGGAGAGCATGGGGCCCACCACGGGGATGAAGTGCAGGACGAACGTGGCGATGCCGAGCAGGCCGGCGTAGGGGTGGCCGATGAGGGCGAGCCCCGCCGCGACCATGAGGCCGTTGGCCAGCGAGGTGATGAGGGTGCCGCGCATGTAGCCGCCCACGGAGCGGGAGAGGACGGCGAGGCTGAGCACGAGCTCGTCGTCGTACTCGGGACCGGCGATCACGGCGAACTCGCGCATGATCTTGGGGTAGTCGAGGGCGAACCAGTACGCGAGGATCAGCGCGAGGAAGATCGTCACGAAGTGGCCGGCGATGTCGGTGAGGCTCGTGACCAGGCCCGTGGAGAGCTGGCGCGCGAGGTCGGAGGCGAGGCTCGAGCCGGCGTCGACGAGGACGTTCACGAAGGAGTTCACGGCGTTCTGCACGTTGCCGCTCGCGGAGCCGAAGGTGTCCCAGAACGTCTCGAGCGCGGCCTGCGCCTGGGTGAAGTAGGACGGGACGTTGCGCAGGAGCGTGACCAGCTCGCGCAGAAACGGGCCCATGAAGAGCGCGACGACCGCCACGATGGCCGCGACGACCACCACGAGCGAGATGAGCGCCGCGGCGCCCCTCGGGACCTTGCGGTCCTCGAGCCGGTTGGTGAGCGGGCTGCAGACGTAGCCCACGATCGTGCCCACGAGCAGGAGCTCGACGGCCTGCCCGATCACAGCGAGCCCGCGCACCGCGAGCAGGAAGACCAGGGCGGCGCCCACGATCGTCCATGCCACGGTCGCGCGCAGGCGCCACTTCTCGTATCGTGCCGCGCGCGGCTTTGCCGACATCGGGCCTCCTCAGCTGTCCGGGGCGCCTAGGCGCCCATGACCCCCTCGGGGTCGATCTTGTCCTGAATGCGCCGGAGCGTCCTGCGAAGCAGGCGCGAGACCTGCACCTGCGAGACGCCCATCCGCTCGGCGATCTCGACCTGCGTGAGGCCGTCGACGAAGCGCATGCGGATGACGTCGCGCTCGCGCGGCGAGAAGTCCGCGATGGCCTCCTCGAGCACGATGCGGTCGTCGGAGGCGGCGAGGTCGGCGTCCTCGGTGGCGTAGTGGTCGATCACGGAGGGGGCCTCGTCCTCGTCGGAGGACCCGCCGCCCTCGAGCGGCACCGAGCTGTAGGCGCTCGACGACTCCATCGCCTCGAGCACCTCGTCGACCGAGACGCCCAGGCGCTCGGCGATCTCGGCGACCGAGGGGCTGTGCTGCAGCTCGTTGGTCAGCTCGTCGGTCGCCTGGTTGACCTTGGCGGAGAGCTCCTGCAGGCGGCGCGGCACGCGCACCGACCAGCCCTTGTCGCGGAAGTGGCGCTTGATCTCGCCCATGATCGTGGGCGTGGCGTAGGTGGTGAACTCGAGCCCGCGGTCCGGGTCAAAGCGGTCGATGGCCTTGATGAGGCCGATCGTGCCCACCTGGACGAGGTCGTCGAGCGACTCCCCGCGGTTCTTGAACTTGGAGGCGAGGAAGCGGACGAGGTTGAGGTGGCTCATGATGAGCTGGTCGCGCGCCTCGGCGTCTCCCCCCTCCTTGTAGCGTCTGAAGAGCTCCCGCGTGCGGTCCTTGTCCCAGGCGACGCGCCCCTGGGGCGCGCGGCGCGCGGGACGGGGCGCGGCGTGCTCGGCGCGGGCCCTACTCGTCATCAGAATCGCCGGTCGAGCGCAGGAGATGGAGCCTGGAGCCGTCCTCGGAGAGCGAGAACTCGTCGCAGAGCGCGGAGAGCAGCACGCGAACCAGCTCGACGGAGTCGTCGGACGGGTCTGCCTCGCCGAGCGAGAAGTCCATGCCCACGGAGCCCTCGCCGAGCGAGAAGCCCACCTCCACGAACTCGGGGCGCGTCGCGCAGGCGTAGACGAAGCCCTCGTCGGCGATCATCTTGACGTCCTCGACGTCCTCGACGCTCTCGATGCCCGCGGTGAAGGCGAGCGCCGCGGCGCTCATGCGCACCGAGCGGGCGAACGCGGGGTCGGCGGGGACGCGCAGCAGCACGTGCTTCTCGTCCATCAGGCCTCCTCCTGGTCCTTCTCGCCCGCGGGCTCGTCCTGGGCGGCGGCGGGCGCGGTGATGTCGCCGTAGTCGACGTAGCGGGTGGGCGCCTCGGGCTCGGGCTTGGACTCGGGCGCCGTCTGCTGGGTCTGCGGGAGCGCCGCGGCCTCGTCGGCGGACGAGCCGCCGCGCAGGCGCGACATCACGCCCGCGACGCCGGTCGCCGCGCTCTCCGCGACGCCCTTGACGGCGTCGGTGACGGTCGACGCGGCGCCGGAGACGGACGAGACGTCCTCGAGGATGCCGTTCACCCTGTCGAGCGACACCGTGGCGCCGCTGACGGCGACCTCGGTCTTCTCGAGCAGCGGGGTCACGTGCTTGGCGGCGGGCTCCAGCTCGTCCATGAGGCCGTCGAGCTTGGCCACGACGGGCTGCGCCTGCTCGATCACCTCGCGGGCGGAGCTCGTGAGGGTGCTCACGTCACGACGCGCCGAGCGCATGGTGAGGGCGACCTCGACCACCGCCCAGATGCCCACCAGCACCAGCACGATCAGGACAATCGGAAGAATAGCCTCTGTCATTGCGCCCTCCTCGGGACGTGGAATCACGGGCGTGCAGCCTCTAGCCTTACATTCTACCCAACCGGGCCACCCTCTTGCTCGGGGCGCCCGGCAGGCGAGGCGGCGCTACTCCTGCGCCTCGGCGCGGTCGCGACCGATGGCCTCCTCGCGCCAGGCCTCCCAGCCCCGTCCGCTCGGATGGTAGAAGCAGCCCCGCTCGAGGCCCTCGGGCAGGTAGCGCTGCTCGACCCAGCCGCTCGGGTAGTTGTGCGGGTAGAGGTAGGGGCCGTACTCGTCGGAGCCGGGGCGGTGACGGTCGCGCAGGTGGTTGGGCACCTCGCGGCGGGGACCGCGGCGGACCTCCTCGAGGGCGGCGTCGATGCCGGCCTCGGCGGCGTTGGACTTGGGCGCGAGCGCGAGGTAGGTGGCGGCCTGGGCGAGGTTGATGCGGCACTCCGGCATGCCGATGACCTCGGTGGCGCGGAAGGCGGCGTGGGCCACCAGCAACGCCTGCGGGTCGGCGTTGCCGATGTCCTCGGAGGCGCAGATCATGATGCGGCGGGCGATGAACTTGGGGTCCTCGCCGGCGTCGAGCATGCGGGCGAGCCAGTAGAGCGCGGCGTCGGGGTCGCTGCCGCGCATGGACTTGATGAACGCCGAGATGATGTCGTAGTGCATGTCGCCGGACTTGTCGTAGGCCAGGCCGCGGCGGGGGTTGGCCTCGAGGACGTGCTCGCGCGTGACCCTCGCCGGCGAGCCGTCGTCCTTCTCGTCCACCATCTGGCTCGCGAGCTCGAGCGAGGTCAGGGCCGCCCGGCCGTCGCCGCCGGCGAGGGTGACGATCTCGTCCTCCGCCTCGGGCTCGAGCTCGAAGGCGCCGGCCAGGCCGCGCTCGTCGGCGAGGGCGCGGCGCAGCAGCTCGCGGATGGAGTCGTCGTCGAGGGGCTGGAGCTCCACCACACGGCTGCGGCTGATGAGCGCCGAGTTCACCTCGAAGTAGGGGTTCTCGGTCGTGGCGCCCACGAGCACGACCGTGCGGTCCTCGACGGCGTGGAGCAGCGCGTCCTGCTGGCCGCGGTTGAAGCGGTGGATCTCGTCGACGAAGAGAATCGTGCGCCGGCCGAGCGAGAGCAGCCGGCCGCGCGCGGCCTCGATCTCCCGGCGCAGGTCCTTGACCGTGCCCGTGACGGCGCTGACCTCGACGAACTCGGCATGCGTGGTGTTGGCGATGATGCGCGCGAGCGTGGTCTTGCCGGTGCCGGCGGGGCCGTAGAGGATGACCGAGGAGAGCGTGTCGTGCTCGATGGCGCGCCTGAGCCAGCTGCCGGGGCCCACGGCCTGCGCCTGCCCGACGAAGCCGTCGAGCGTGGTGGGGCGCATGCGGGCCGCGAGCGGCGCGTTCTCGTCGCGACGGGCGTTCTCTATGTGGGTGAAGAGCGTCTCCATGGGGGCGATTGTACGCCAGTGGGGCGGTGAGCCGCGCCGTCGGCAATCCTACAGGTTGTCGGCCACGAAGGCGTCCACCGTCCCCCAGTAGAGGGTGGGGTCGGTGCTGGCGGAGAGGCCGTGGCCGGCGCCCTTCACGACGAGCTTCTCCTTCACCGCGCTCGCGCAGGCGTCAAAACACTCGTCGAGCATCGAGAAGGGCACGAAGGTGTCGGCGTCCCCGTGGATGAAGAGCATCGGCACGCTCGCCGACCGCAGGCTCTCCACCGCGGAGGCTGCCTCGAAGGTGTAGCCCGCGCGGAGCTGGCACGCGAGGTCGGCGGCGTTCAGGATCGGGAAGCTCGGCAGCCCGAAGACGTTGCCCAGCTGCAGCTCGAACTCGTCCCACACGCTCGTGTAGCCGCAGTCCTCCACGATCAGGCGGACGTTGTCCGCGAGGCCGTCCATGCCGGACGCCATCATGACCTCCGCCCCGCCCATCGAGGTGCCGAAGAGCAGGATCTTGGCGTCGGGGTCGGCGGCGACGATGTCGGACACCCAGCCGACGAGGTCGCGCGCATCGCCCCAGCCCATCTGGATGAGCCCGGCGTCCTCGTTGCGCTCGTGACCGCGCGCGGCCGGCATGAGCACGTCCATGCCGAGCTGGGAGAAGTGGTAGGCGTACTTGGCCATGTCCGCGGGCTTGCCGATGTAGCCGTGGCAGACCACGGCCCAGGTGTGGCCGTCGGCGTAGGCGCCGCCCTCCGCGCCGGGGAGGTGCCAGCCGAGCAGCTCGGTCCCGTCGTCAGCCGTGTGCGAGACGCTCTCGCGCTCGGCGTCGAACCAGGAGGCCGCCTCGTCGGCATAGGCCTCGTCGAGCTTGGGCGCCTCGGCGTAGTCGAGGCCGTCGACGTTGCCGGCGCGCATCGTGCTCGCCATCGAGAACTCGGCGTGCGGGTTCAGGGCAAAGTCCACGAGGAAGTTGCCTGCCAGCGCCAGGCCCGCGAGCAGCACGACGACCACCGCGGCAACGACCGCGACGACGATCCGCCTGGTTCTTCTCGACAGCGTCATGCACTCCCCTTTCCCGAGTCACGAGGGGAGATTCTAGCAGCAACGGGAGGTCTCACCGACGGGTTGAGACGGTCCCGTTACCTCCGGGAATCGGCGACGTTGTCCGGAGGGCCTCTAGAAAACGCGGCCCTTGTCCGCGCCAGACCTTCGAATTCGGTACAAGCCCGGCGTTTCCTAGAGTTTTGCGAGACAAACCCCCGCGATTCCTAGAACACCGGGCGACAAGGACGGCGTTTTCTAGAACCCCCGCGGACAAGGGCGGCAAATCCTAGGCGCGCACGTCCTCCGGGAGGTAGCCGCGGCTCGGGAAGAGGCCCGCCGCCTCGGGGAAGGCCGCGGCGCAGGTGGCCACGAAGTAGTCGTCGGTCATCGACGAGATGAAGTCCACGACGGTCTGGTCGGGGTCGCGCTCCCAGTCGTAGCTGCGCCCGTAGAACGACAGGCGGCGCTCGAGCGGCGCCACGTGGTGGGCAAAGATCGCGGAGCGCTCGTCGCCCGCGGCGAGCGCCTCGAGCTCGTGCTCGTAGAGGGCCGAGAAGAGCTCGGCTATCTCGGCCGAGAAGTCGCCGTTGACCTCGCCCGCGCCGTAGATCTTCTCGTAGTTCTCGCGCTTGGCGCGGCGCATCTCGGCGAAGCCCTCCTCGCTCATGGCGATCGTCTCCTCGCCCACGCTGTGCTCCACGACGTCGGCCACGAAGGCCGCGAGCGCCCAGGCGTTGTAGCCGCCGCCCAGGCCGTCGTCGAAGGTGTCCTCGGTCGCGATGCCCGCCCGGATGGCGTCCTGGCGGTCCTTGCCCACGTAGGCGATGATGTCGGAGACGCGCACGACGCAGCCCTCGAGCGTCATCGGGCGCAGGTGGGAGATCGTCTCGTCGCCGCGCTCCCAGCACGACGCCACGACGCGGTCGAAGGTGTCGAACTCGGCCAGGCCGCTCGTCTCGAAGCGCTGCAGCTCGAACTCGCCGTTGTGGCAGAGGGCGCCGTCGAGCGTCTGCAGGCTCACGTTGCGCCCGGCGAGCTCGTCCATGACGCGCACGCTCTGGACGTTGTGGAAGAACCAGCGTCCCGTGCGCTCGTGGTAGACGTCGTTCAGGAAGCGCTCGCCGGCGTGGCCGAACGGGGTGTGGCCGAGGTCGTGCCCGAGCGCGATGGCCTCGATGAGGTCGAGGTTGAGGCCCAGCGCCCGCCCGATGTCGCGCGCGACCCGCGCCACGAGCTGCACGTGCAGGCCGCGGCGGGCGAGGTCGTCGTTGGCGCGGAACGAGAAGACCTGGGTCTTGCCCGCGAGGCGGTTGTACGCCGGCAGGTGCACGACCTTCTCGGCGTCGCGGACGAACGCGGGGCGCAGCGCCGTGTCGCGGTCGCGGTCGCACGGGTCGCGCCGGATGGCGGAGGCGTCGCGGCAGGCGAACGGGGACAGGCGGCCCGAGGCGAGCCGCTCGGAGACGAGCGCCGAGGCGCGCTCCGAGAGCCGTCCGGTGAGGCCGGGCGCGAGCGGGTTTGTGGCGGCGCCGCCCATGCTGGCTAGTCGCGCGCCACGAGGCAGCCCACGGTCACGCGGTTGGACCAGGGGCCGATCTCGCCGTCGTAGCCGCCGCGGGCGTAGACGCCGCCAAACTCGCCGCGGAACAGGAACAGGCCGATGAGGTTCTCGACCTCGACGGGCTCGTCGCCGCGGTCGGACGTGTCGCCCACCGCCGGGGCGCCCAGCACGACCTCGGAGCGGTAGGGCCTGCCGATCTCCTGGACCACGCCGCCCTCCTCGGCGCAGCCGAGAAGGACGCGCCACCAGTCGTCGCGGTCGGCGCAGGACGCGCCGGAGACGGCCTCGTTGGCGCGATAGGCGCCGGCCGGGCGCGCGAGCCAGCGCTCGGGCTCGGCGAGGTACGGGGCGAGGTCGGTGGTGCGGTCGAGCACGTGGGTCTCGGGGACGTGGGCGCGCACGAAGGCGAGCTCCTCGTGGTCGAGCACGTCCTCGACGGCGTCGGAGCGAAGCACCGCGAAGAGGGCGTTGGTCGAGACCGGCCAGGTGCCAAAGCCGCCGATCACGCAGGCGAGACCGCGGCTGGCGGCCTCCACGAGGGCGTCGACGCCCTCGCAGGGCTTCTCGACCATCTCGGAGAGAAGGGCGCGGCGGTAGACGCAGGCGATCGGGCCCTGGGAGTCGACGAGGCGACGGTGACCGCCGGCCTCCTCGACGCGCAGGTCGCGGATGTCCACGAGGCGCGCGAAGACGCCCTCGTCGGCGAGGCGCTCCACGATGTCGGCGAACTCGCTCGCCGTGGCGCTCTCGGGGTAGTCGACGATGCCCACGGCGGGGCGCTCGGGGTGCTTGGTCCCGGCGTCTGCGTTGGCCCAGGACATGTAGGTCTCGCGCAGCGCGTCGATCACGCCGCCGGTGACGTCGAAGGTCTCGATGCCGGGGTGGCGCTCGGCGAAGCGGCGGTAGGCCTCGGTGAGCTGGACGGCACGCGTGACCTCGACGGAGGCGGTCATGCCGAGCGAGCTGTCGGTGGCGGCGCCCGCCAGCGTGAAGTCGCCGGTCTCCTCGTCAAAGAGCACGTCCACGCGCGCGAACGGGATGAGGCGGTCGTAGCCGGTGGGGATGCGGGTCAGCTCCTCGAGCTCCGGCGAGAGGCCAAAGCGGGCACGGAAGTCGGCGTCGTCGAGGTAGCGGGCGGTCACCTTCTCGAGGATGCGGCCGAAGGTCTCCGCCGCGTCGCGCAGGATGCCGAGCTCGGCGCTCGAGAGGACCTTGGGGGTGAGCGCCCAGGTGGGGGTGCCCTCGCGGTTGGCGACGGGGTGGGCGGAGGCGAGGTAGTTCGCCGCGAGCTTGCGACCGTCGGCGTCGCCGTCGAGGTCGCGCAGGATGTCGAGGTACTCGTCCTCGAGCGCGCGGCAGCGGAGGTTGCTCATGGTGTCCCTCGTTTCTGGTTGTCGCAGCGTGAGCGAGTCATGCACAGCACGCGCATTGTAGGTGTATGGGCGGACAAAAACAAAGGTCGCCGTTTGACGCGGCCGATTGTGTGGACCTTCGGTGGAGCGAGACCGTGGCACAGAGGGGAGGCGTCCTTCTCGTCCCGGCGCAAACTCGTACACTCGACGAGAGAAATCGCGGGTCGGGCTTAGCGAACCTGCGGTTTTGTCGCTTTTCAGCTTCCCAATGTACGAGTTTCGCCCGGAGCGCGGAGCAGCGGGGCACCAGCCCAGCAAAACCTGACAAAGGTGCCTGGCACCTTTGTCAGGAAACGTACCAGAGCCGGCCGCTCTCCAGGATGTCGAAGCCCATCGAGAGCTCGAGCGCGAGAGAGGCGTCGTTGTCGGGCAGGACCTCGGCCCAGGGCAGACGCCCCTCGCCCAGGAGCTGGCGAATCTTCGCCGCGGCGAGCGCGCTGCCCCAGCCGCGACGGCGCGCGTCGGGGAGCACCTCGAGCATGCCCATCGACCCGTGCGGGTGCTCGCCGACAAACCCCACGAGCCTCCCCTCCTCGAAGCCGCCGATCACGCGGCCGGCGGCGAGAAGGACCTCGAGCTCGCCGGGACGCAGGAACTCGGGGTGGCTGTAGTGGGCGACGATCGCGCCGGCATAGGCGGGCGTGAGCGTGCGCAGGTCGCGCGTGGGCTCGACGGCGGGCGCCTCGCCGCTCCACACGACGAGCTCGCAGGGGCGTGCCTTGCCGCGCGCGGCCCGCCCGACCTCCCGTGCGACGTCGCGCTCCCCGCAGACGCAGGTCACCGGGGCAGCCCCCAGACAGGAGAGCGCGCGACGCACGAGCCTGCGGTCGCGCGCCCAGACGAGGCGCACGCCGTGCGGCACGTCGACGACGACGGCCCCCTCCTCGGCGAGAAGGACCTCGCCGACTCCGCGGGAGAGCGCGTCGGAAACCGGCAGCGCGGCGTCGCCGTCGGCGCGCACGGCCTCGAGGGCGCGCGATCGCCGCTCCGCGGGGTCGTCCGCCGTGGCGTCCACGACGAACGAGAGCCGCTCGGCCATCATCGCGTGCCCCTCGGGGCCCGGGTGGTCCGAGCCGTCCGTGAGGAGGCGCGGCAGGAGGTGCGCATCGAGGAGCGCCCCGGCGTTCACGAGGCGCATCTGCGGATGGCGCGCGGCGGCGTCCGCGATGATGCGGTCGACCTCGGCGAAGCAGCTGCGCGGGTGCGTCGGGTAGGCCACCTCCAGGTGCGGGGGCGTCGTGAGGACCCAGGTCGGGACGTCGGGAAAGGTGGCGGCGACCTCTGCTAGGTGGGAGCGCACGTCCCGCTCAACCGCGTCCGCGCCGCACGGCTCGAAGCGGTAGTTCTCGCCGAGCTCCACGACCACCGCGGCCACGTCGAGTCCCCGCGCGCCGCAGACCGTCCCCGGCTGGAAGACCTGCCCGCCCACGCCCTGGTTCACGAGGTCGAGGCCCAGGCGGTCGGCGAGAAGGGCCGCCCACGTGCGCGACGGGTCCTCGGCGCAGAACCCCTGCGCGATGGAGTCGCCGAGCACGAGCAGCGCGCGGCGCGGGCCCACCGGCTCGAGCAGGGCGCCGTTCGCGGTGACGGAGCGCAGCTCGCACGGCACGAGGCACGGAAGCCACACGCGGACGCGACGGGGCTCCCCCAGGCCCGGCAGCGGCAGGGCCGTCGCCTCGGGGTCGGCGAGGTCGATCGACAGGAGGCTCTGCTCGTCCGGGAAGAGCGGACCCAGATGACGGCCGTCGACGTCGACGAAGACGGCGTCGGGCCGCGCCGGCTCGACGCCCGTGTGGCGCGCCACGTCCTCGAGGGCGCCCGCGGTGCCGCCCGGGACCTCGCCCATGCGCAGCTCCAGCACCGCCTCGCTGCCGTCGGTCTCAAACTCCACGGTGACGCCGGCGGTGCAGGCGGCCATCTGACGGTAGAGCCCCGGGTGCCAGGCGCGGACGCTCCCGAGCGCGCGCAGCTGGGAGGACGAGAAGCGCGACGGGCGGACCCAGCCGTCGCCGGCGTCCAGAACGGCGACCGCCCCGTGCAAAAGCTCGGCGGCGGGAGAGGAGACCTCGGTCGGCATGGGCGGCTACTCCCCCTCGCGGACGGGCTCGTAGAACTCCTCGCCGTCGTCGAGGCGCAGCACGAGCACCTGCCCGAAGCCCGCCCCTCCCGCGGCGCCGCTGTCGATGTCCCAGCGGTCCCGCTCCGCGCCCACGCGAACCATGCGCGCCCGGCCGTCCTCGCCGATGGCGGGGCGGTCCATCTGGCTCGCCATGCCCTCGAGATAGGGCGTGGGGGTGTGGCCGGCAACGACCACAGGTCCCCTGCCCGCGGCGCCCGCGAGGCCGTGCTCGGCGCCCCAGAACTCCTCGCGGACCCAGGTGAGGTCCTCGTCCGTCTGCGCGGCGAGGTAGGCGCGGGCGGTCTCGTCGTCCCAGACGTCGGGCGCGCGCACGTCCAGGTTCACGCCCGCGTGCGCGAGCAGGAAGAGCCGGCCCCCCACGCGGACCTGCGCGCTCCGGGGGCAGGATCTCACCCAGGCGACGAGGCCGGCGAGCTCGTCCGCGTCCAGCGCGGCAAGCCCCTCCGAGGTGACGGCGCCCCCGTTGATCGCCCAGTTCATGGCCGCGAGCGAGTCGTCTCTGTCGCGCAGGCAGTCGAGCATGAGGTCCTCGTGGTTGCCCAGCAGCGCCACCGCGCCGGGCAGCGCGCGAACGAGGCGCAGGACGCCCACCGGGTCGGGGCCGCGGTCGATCATGTCGCCCAGGCAGAAGAGGGCGTCGCCCTCGGTCGGCGAGACGCGCTCGAGCGCGCGCTCGAGGGTGGCCCGGTGCCCGTGCACGTCCGAGAACACATACGTTGCCATGGGACCGACCTCCCTCGACGGATCGACGTCCTTATCGCCCTCGGAGTCAGCCTAGCATCTCGCGCCCGTCCGGGGCCCCCGGACGCGGGCGAGCGGTCGCGCGCGGCCTAGGAGCGCCTCCCGCGGCGGCGCGCCCGCACCGCCCGCAGCCGCCAGGCGGGCACGGCCCCGACGTCGACCACGTGGGCCGGCAGCCGACGCTCGCCCGCCGCGCGCACCTCGGCGACGACGCGCGCCATCGTGGCGGCGAGGCGGTCGCGCTTGAGCTGGCACTCCCAGATCACGAGCAGCGTCCAGCCCTCGTCCAGCATGAGCCGGGCGTTGCGGGCGTCGCGCTCGCGGTTGCGCGCGAACTTCTCCTGCCAGAACTCCGCGTGGGTCTTGGGCCGGGAGGGGTCGCAGTGCGGGCAGCGGTGCCAGAAGCACCCGTTGATCTGTATCGCCACGCGCCGGCCCGGGAAGCACACGTCGGGCCTGCCGGGCGCGCCCTTCCAGTGGAGTCGGTAGCCGGTGAGGCCCGCCTCGCGCAGCGCGGCGCGAACCCGCAGCTCCGGCGAGGTGTTCTTGGAGCGGTTGGCCTGCATGACGTGACGCGTCGCCTCGGAGGACGCCTCGGGGACGCGCGCGCTCGCTACCACGCGATCTTCTCGCCCGGAGGCGTGGGGTCGCCCTCGAAGTTGAGGTCGGCGGTGAGCGCGCGGGCGGCGTCGAGGTCGAGCTCGGGCGCGAGGAGCTCGTCGAGCGTGGTCAGGGCACGCGCGTGGGCGCCGTCGTAGAGGTCCCAGAAGCTCGCGGTGCTCACCTCGTGCGTGAACGGGTTCTCCCACGGCCGGTGGTCGCGGTTGTCGAAGTCGGAGGTGTCCTCGGGGCGCACCCGGTGCGACATCGAGCCCACGAGCGAGAAGCGCTCGCGGCACACCAGGCGCTCCGCCGTCGAGAGCACCGCGCGCTTCCTACCCGAGGGCGAGTCGAAGACGCGCTGGACCAGGCGGAACTCGTGGACCGCCGTGGAGAACGTGCGCGGGTCGATCGCGCGCTCGAAGATCCAGAGGGTGGCGTAGAAGTAGAGCTTGTCGATGGCCGCCAGCGTCGCGCGGGACGCGGCGAGGGCGCGCTCGTGCGGGCGCCAGCGCTCGACGGTGCGGCCGGTCGTGGCAAAGAGGACCATCTCGTCGAAGTCACGCTCGATCTCGGCGTGGACGCGGGAGCCGGCGGACTCGTCGAGACCCTCCACCCCGGCCGAGGTCAGGCCGTTCTGCCACCAGTAGATGAGCGGGTGGAGCGTGGAGTCGAGCAGCCAGTGGCAGGCGAAGCCGGCCACGTAGGCGCGGGCCACGGAGCGCTCGCGCCCCTCCAGGCGCAGCGCCGCCTCGCGCATGGCGAGCAGGACCTCGGCGGGGGCGGCGTCGTGCAGGGCGTTGCCGAGGGGCGACCACTTGTGCATGAGCGGGTCGACGACGAGGTAGAAGAGCGGGTCGGGGCCCTGGTTGCCCAGCAGGAACGCGTCGCGCTCGGCGGTCGTGCGGAGGTTCAGCAGGGCGGTCGCGTCCTCGAGGACGCCGCGCCCGAAGAGATCGTGCGTGAGGATGGCAGGCATCGCGAGCCCTTTCGTCGTGTCCTGACCCGATTATGCCCCAATCCGCGGGGCGTCGTTCCTCTCGCCCGGCGTTACGCACTTCTTACGCGTCACGCGCCCCCAACTCGCCTAACATGGAGGCGTTGTGGCGTCGCGGGAAGGGAAGCACATGGCGCACCAGAAGATGACCAAGGCCGAGAAGAGCTGGATCGTCTACGACGTGGGCAACTCCGCGCTCGTCCTTCTCGCCACGAGCGTGATCCCGATCTACTTCTCGTCCCTGTCCCCCGACGGCGGGGTCGTGGTGGCCTGGAGCTACGCCGAGACGGTGGCGTCGCTGATCATCGCGCTGCTCATGCCCGTGCTGGGCTCGATCGCCGACATGCAGGGCATGAAGAAGAAGTTCATCGTGGGCTGCGTGGGCACCGGCGTGGTGGCCACGGTGGCGCTGGGCTTTGTGACCACGGCGCTGGCGTTCCTGGTGATCTACGTCATCTCGTCGGTGGCGCTCAACTCCTCGATGGTCTTCTACGACGCGCTGCTGGTCGACACCACGACCGACGACCGCATGGACGAGATCTCCTCCCAGGGCTACGCCTGGGGCTACATCGGCAGCTGCGTGCCGTTCATCGCGTGCCTGGGCGTGGTCCTGGGCTACGAGGCGCTGGGCATCACGCTGCAGACCGCCATGCAGATCGCGTTCATCATCACCGGCGTCTGGTGGGCCGCCTTCACGGTGCCCCTGCTCAGGAACGTGCAGCAGCTGCACTACAAGCCGCGCGCGCCGCACGCCGTGGCCAACGCCGTCCGCGGCCTGACCGCCACGCTGCGCGAGATCTGGGCCAACCGCGCCATCCGCTACTACATGATCGCGTACTTCTTCTACATCGACGGCGTGCACACCATCATCAAGCTCTCCACGAGCTACGGAACCGAGCTGGGGATCGACTCCACGCAGCTCGTGCTCGCGCTTCTGGTGACGCAGTTCGTGGCGTTCCCGAGCGCCATCATCTACGGCCGGCTCTCGTCCAGGTACGGCACGCGCCGCATGCTGCTGATCGCGATCGCCGCCTACTTTGGCATCACGCTCTTCGCCGCGTTCTTCCTGCGCTCCGCCGCCGAGTTCTGGTTCCTGGCGATCCTGGTGGGCATGTTCCAGGGCGGCATCCAGGCGCTCAGCCGCAGCGAGTTTGGCAAGCTGGCCCCTAAGGAACGCGCCAACGAGTACTTTGGCTTCTTCGACATCTTCGGCAAGTACGCCGCCATCCTGGGCACGTTCCTCGTGGGCACGTTCACCGCGCTCACCGGCAACTCCAGCCTGGGCGTGCTCTCGATCGCGGTGCTCTTCGTCGTGGGCTTTGTCACGATGCTGCGCGTCCCGGAGCGCACCGCCGCATAGGGGCTCTTCTCGGCCGGCCCACCGGCACGGGCGTCTGCCGCGAGGGGCCACGTGCCCCAGGCCCTTGCATCGAATGTGCGAGTTTCTCGCTGCTCGGGGTGCCCGGGCTCATCCTAGACGCACGTTTTCCCAGTTGGCCGAGAAGCACGAACGAGCCCAAACCGAGAAACTCGTACACTCGGCGGAGAGGAGTGCGGCAGGGCTCGCTACGCCAGACGGGAGATGAGGGCCTCGAGGCGGTCGCAGGCGTCGTCGACCTGCTCGCGCGTGATCACGAGCGGCGGCAGGAAGCGCAGGATCGAGTCGCCGATGTGGTTCATGACCAGGCCCTCGGCCAGGCCCTCCTCCACCATCTGCGTGGCGATCGGCACGTCGAGCTGGGCGCCGCGCATGAGGCCGTGGCCGCGCACCTCGCTCACGTGCGGCAGGGCCGTGAGACGGTGGCGCAGGTGGCGCCCGACGGAGAGCACGTGCTCGCCCATGTCGGCGTCGAGAAGCGCGTTCACGCAGGCCAGACCCACCGCGCAGGCGAGCGGGCTGCCGCCGAAGGTGGAGCCGTGGTCACCGGGGACGAGAAGGTCGGCCACCTCGGCGCGGGCGGCGACCGCACCCATCGGGAAGCCGTCGGCGATGCCCTTGGCCATGGCCACCACGTCGGGCTCGATGCCGGAGCGCTGGTAGCAGAAGGGCGAGCCGCAGCGGTAGAAGCCCGTCTGGACCTCGTCGCAGATCAGCAGGATGCCCTTCTCGGTGCAGAGCTCGCGCACGTCGCGCAGGTAGTCGTAGTTGGCGTTCCAGACGCCGCCCTCGCCCTGGACGCACTCGAGCATGACGGCGCACACGCCGCCGCGCTCCACGCGCTCGCGCAGGGCGTAGATGTCGTTCAGATAGACGGTGACGAAGCCCTCGGGCAGCGGGCGGAAGCTGCGGTGGAACTTGTCCTGGCCGGTCGCCGCCAGCGTGGCGAGCGTGCGGCCGTGGAAGCTCTGGCGCGCGGTCACGATGATGCTCGCGCCGTCGAGGTGGGTCTCGCCCCAGCGGCGGGCGAGCTTGATGGCCCCCTCGTTGGCCTCGGCGCCGGAGTTGGCGAAGAAGGTCTTCCAGCGTGTGCCCGTGGAGCCCATCTCGTGGCCGCCCTCGTCGGTCGTGGTGGAGAGCATCCCGGAGAGCGCCGCGGCCAGCTCGCCGCGATGCTCGGCGTAGAAGTAGTTGCTCGTCTGCCAGACGCGGCCGGCCTGCTCGCGCAGGGCCTCCACCACGGCGGGGTGCGCGTGCCCCAGGCTCGCGCAGCCGATGCCACCGAGAAGGTCGAGGTACTCGCGGCCCGCGGCGTCCACGAGCGTGGCCCCGTGGCCGCTCACGAACTCGACGCCCAGACGGGCGTAGGTGCCCATCACGTACGTGTCGTCGAGGCGCCTCTCCTCGGCGTCGACGGCGCAGGCCTGGCTGTTCTTCTCGTCCTCGGACATCGGGGGCTCCCTTCGCCTGGAGTCTAGTCTCTGGTGAACATGGTACCGCAGCCCGCGTCGGTGAAGATCTCGAGAAGCAGGGAGTGCGGGTAGGTTCCGTTCAGGATGACGACCTCGGAGACGCCGCCGTCGAGCGCCTCGGCGATCGATCGGATCTTGGGCAGCATGCCGCCGTCCAGCTCGCCGGACTCGAGCAGCATGTGGGTCTCGGTCTGCGTGAGGGTCTGGATGAGCGAGTCCTCGTCGTCGACGTTGCCGTAGAGGCCGTCCACGTCGGTGAGGTAGATGAGCTTGTCGGCCCCCATCGCCTCGGCGATCTTGCCGGCGGCGACGTCGGCGTTGATGTTGTAGAAGCCGTCGGGGGCGCAGCCCACCGTGGCGACCACCGGGATGTAGCCGTCCTCGAGAATGGTCTCGATGAGGCTCGGGTCGACCTCGCGGATGCGCCCCACGCGACCCAGCTCGGGGTCGATCTGCTCGGCCTTGATCATCTTGCCGTCGGCGCCGGAGATGCCCACGGCGTTGTGGCCGTACTCGTTGAGGGCCCAGACCAGGTCCTGGTTGACCTTGCCCACGAGCACCTCGCGCACGGCCTCCATCGTGGCGTCGTCGGTCACGCGCAGGCCGCCCTTGAACTGCACGGGCAGGTCGAGTGCCTTGACGTGCGCGCTGATCGCCTTGCCCCCTCCGTGCACGAGCACGATGCGGATGCCCAGCAGCTTGAGCATCTCGATGTCGGCCACCACCTGGCGGCAGAGCTCGCCGTCCTCCATGGCCGAGCCGCCGTACTTGATGACGAAGGTCTTGCCCGCCATGCGATGGATCCACGGCAGGGCCTCGTTCAGGACGTCGACCTTCGAGGCCGCGGCGTCACGCTGCTGCCTGTCACGCTGCTTCATGTCTGCTCCTTCGATACGCTGGCGAGAAGAACGGTCGGGTCGTCCGGGCCGCGGAGCCGGGCGGGCGAAGTCCGGCGCTTCGGACAGTCCTTGCCCTGCGAGGAGTTTGCCGACCAGGTCCGCCGCGAGTTCTTGGCGCGTCCTCTGCGCCAAGCTGTCTGAGCGCCGGACCTGGTCGGCAAACTCCCCTCCGGGCTGCGGAACTCGCGGCGGACTTCGCCCGCCCGGCTCCGCGGCCCTGCCGGCTACGTCCGGTAGTCTCCGTTAATCGTAACGTAGTCGCGGGTGAGGTCGCAGGTCCAGATGCGGGTGGACGCCTCCCCCATGCCGAGGTCGACGGTGATCGGGATCTCGGGCTCCTCGAAGCGGCGGAGCATGTCGTCCTCGTCCATGGGGACGGTGAGACCCCCGCGGCAGACCGGCACGCCGAGGAAGTCGATGTCCACGCCGTACTGGTCGAAGGGCACCCCGCACTTGCCCGCGGCCGCGGCCACGCGGCCCCAGTTGGCGTCGTGGCCGAAGATGGCGGTCTTCACCAGCGGGGAGTTGGCGATCGCGCGCGCCACGGTGTCGGCGTCGGCGTCCGTCGCGGCGCCCGTGACGGTCACGGTGACGAGCTTGGTCGCGCCCTCGCCGTCGGCGGCGATCTTGCGCGCCAGGTCGACGCACGCGGCGCGCACCGCGGCGGCGAGCGCGGGGTAGGCGGGGTGCGCAAGGTCGATCTTCTCGCCCCCGGCCGCCCCGGTGGCGAGCAGGATGCAGGTGTCGTTGGTCGACATGTCGGAGTCCACGGTCACCTTGTTGAAGCTCTCTCCCACCGCGGCGGAGAGGGCCGCTCGGGCGGCGTCGGCGGTGAGCGGGGCGTCGGTTGCCAGCACCGCGAGCATCGTGGCCATGTTGGGCTGGATCATGCCCGAGCCCTTGACGAAGCCGCCCACGTGCACGGTCACGGTGCCGCCGCCCTCCTGGGGGACGTCGCCGGCGAGCGAGACCTCCTTGGCGTAGGTGTCGGTGGTCATGACGGCGCAGGCGGCGTCGTGCGCGCCGGCGGCGGTGGGCGCGAGGGCGGAGACGGCGGCGGGCACGCCGGCCTCGTAGGGCTCCCAGGGCAGCGGCACGCCGATCACGCCCGTGGAGCACACGAGCACGTCGTCGGCGTCGCAGCCGAGCTCGCGGGCGACGCGCTCGCAGGCGGCGCGGGCGCTCTCGAGGCCCGGCTCGCCCGTGGAGGCGTTCGCGTTGCCGGAGTTGAGCACGACGGCGCGGGCGCGGCCGTCGGCCGCGTGCTCGCGGCTCACCGTGACGGGCGCGGCACAGAAGCGGTTGGTGGTGAAGGTCGCGGCGGTCACGCACGGCTCGTCGGCGGCGACGAGGGCGAGGTCGAGACGCTGGGGGTTCCTGCGGAAGCCGGCGGAGACGCCGGCGGCGCTGATGCCGGCGGCGGCGCAGATGCCGCCCTCGCAGGGGGAGAAGCCGCAGGCCTCGGGCGTGTCGGACGCCGCGGGGACTGCGAGCGGGGCTATATGGGTCATGGGGTCCTTCTCCGTGTCTGTGTCAGATGAGCGGTGCCGGGGCGAGAAGCCCGCAGGTCTCGGGGAGCCCCAGCACGACGTTGGCGCACTGGACGGCCTGGGCGGCAGCGCCCTTCCCGAGGTTGTCGATCGCGCACGAGGCGACGATCGTGCGTCGTCGTCGGTCGTCGAGCGCGACGCCCACCTGGGCGCGTGCCGTGGCCGCGACGGAGGCCGTCGCCGGCATCTGACCCGCCGGCATCACCGTGACCAGCGGCTCGTCCGCATAGGCACGCTCGTAGGCCGCGCGGACGTCCTCCGCGGTCGCGTCGGGGGCGGCCTCGAGGTAGACGGTGGAGAGCAGGCCGCGCGTGAGCGGCGCGAGGTGCGGCGTGAAGACGACGGACATCTCGCGGCCCGCCACCTCGGAGAGCGTCTGCTCGATCTCGGGCGTGTGACGGTGCTTTGCCACGCCGTAGGCCTCGACGGACTCGTTGGCATGGCAGAAGTGGGTGCGCGCGTTGCAGCCGCGGCCGGCCCCGGAGACGCCGGAGATGGCGTCGGCGATCACGAGGTCGCCGGTCGCGACGCCGGAGGCCAGCGCCGGGGCGGCGGCGAGCGCGGTCGCCGTGGGGTAGCAGCCCGGGACGGCCACGAGCACGGCCTCGCCGGCGGCGCGGCAAGCGGCGAGCGCGTCGATGCCTTCGCGGAAGAGCTCCGGCAGGCCGTAGACGGTCTTGCCGAGAAGCTCGGGCGAGGTGTGCGGCGTGGCGTACCACGCCTCGTAGACCGCCGGGTCGTGCAGGCGGTAGTCGGCGGAGAGGTCGATCACGTGGACGCCGCGCGCGAGCAGCTCCGGCGTGAGCGCCAGGCTCGCGGTGTGCGGCACGGCGAGGAAGGCGACGTCGGCCGCCGCGGCGATGGCATCCGGCTCCGGCAGCGAGAGCTCGAGGTCGCAGCAGCCGGCGAGAGAGGGGTAGACGGCGTCGAGGCGCGTCCCCGCCTCCTTGCGGTCCGTCGCCATGGCGAGCTCGAACACGGGGTGACCGAGGACGAGGCGGCACACCTCGACCCCCGCATAGCCCGTGGCACCCACGACGCACACCCGCACGCGCTCCATCGAACCAACCTCCCCGTCGCGTTTTCTTCACGCCGACAATGGCACGCGGGCGCCACCCCGTCAAGGAGCCGTCACCTGCTTGTCACATGCGGCGCCCGGATGCCGCGTCCTTCTCGCCCGCGCCCCCGCGTCCTTCTCGCCCGTGCCCTCTCACGCCGAGTGTACGAGTTTCGCCGTTCAGCCCCATTCGTTCTTCTCGGCCAACTGGGAAAACGTGCGCCGAGCGTCCGTCCGAGGGCCCCGTCGCGCGGGAAACTCGTACACTCGGCGCGAGGGCGCGACACAGGCTCAGGCGAGAAGATCGGCGAAGTCGACAAGGACCTCACGGCGCAGCTCAGCCCGCGCCGCCAGGAAGTCCGTCGTCCTCGGCGTGACGTCACGCCCCAGCTTCTCCGCGACCGTGCGCGCGAGCGCGTCGAAGCGCCGCACGCCGGCAATCTGCGCGTAGGTCACGAACAGGACCTCCACGCCCATGCTCTGCAGCGCCAGCGCCCGGTCGGCGTCCGAGAGGCTCCGGTCCTCCCCGAGGTGGAACGTGCGGCTGTGACACTCGACGTCGAGCGGGCCACGCCCGCCCTCCCCCGGCCAGAGCAGGTCGCACCTGCAGCCGTCCTGCCGGGCGATCTCGCGCGCCCGCCCGCCCAGGACGATGCGCTCGTTGTGCGAGAAGCCGCCGAGCCCCTCGCCCCCCAGGTCCGGATCAAGCCCGAGCAGCATGCCCGTCTGCACCTCGAAGGGCGAGGCCGCCCCGGGCACCGCAAGCTCCGCCGCACGAGCGAGCGCGCTGCGCCCCCTCTGGCCCCGCGCACGGGCGGCCAGCGCGGCGATCTCCCCCGGGGTCGTCAGGGCCGGGCGCGACCAGAGGTCGGTGAGTCGCCCGTCCCCGTCGAACGAGGGGCGCCACCCGCCGACCTCCGGCACGCCCGCGCCCGCGGCCATCTCCTCGACGAGGGAGGCGACGGGTCCGGGCGCGCGGTAGACGGCAAAGGTCCCGCACGCCTCCGAGACGGCGGCGACCAGCCGCGGGAGGGAGAGGCCCCGCGCAAGCTGGAGCAGGGTGAGGGCGGGCGAGGTCAGGGAGAGGTGGCTCCCCAGGGGCCTGAGCTCCCCCTCGACGAGCCTCGCGTCCATGACGTGCGGGCGGAGCAGCCTGGAGGGGCGCCGCTCCTCGCGCGAGGCGACCAGGACGTCGACCGGGGCCTCCACGCTCGCCATCAGGGTGCGCAGGTTGAGCATGACCCCCTCGGCGACGTCGAGCAAGACGGCCGGACCCCTCGCGTGCAGCCCTGCGCTGGTGCGCCACAGGTCGCGCTCTGCCATGAGGTCCGTCCGAAGGCTCGCGAGGCGGTCGAGGGAGACGCCGGTCCCGGTGCCGCGGAACAGGGGGTTCACGAGCAGGCGCACGAGCGGCGGGGTCCTCCAGACCGCGAACGCCGACTCCCCGCAGACGACCGAATCCATGCCCCGCCCCTCTCGCCGCGCCCCATTGTTTGGCGAGTGTACGAGTTAGCGACCGGGTCTCCTGACGAGAATATCCTTATCGGTTGTGTTTTTATCGTATACGGTTAACTGCTCAAGGCGGCAGGCGAGAAACTCGTACACTCGCGCGCGGGGGGCGACAAGAGCGCGGGCGAGAAGGACGCGGCGCCGTGCCCCTAGCGCAGTACCACGCCGGCGCGCACGCGCTCCACCGCCTCGTCGCCCAGGAAGTGGCGCACGATCTCAAGGCCGAAGAGCATCGCCGTGCCCGCGCCTTGGCTCGTGATCAGGTTACCGTCCACGACGACGGGCTCGTCGGCGAGGAGCTCCGCGCCGTGCTCGGCGAGCACGTGCTGGAAGCCGGGGTTGGACGTGGCGCGCCTGCCCTCGAGCAGGCCGAGCTCCGCGAGGATCGACGGCGCCGCGCAGATCGCCGCGACCGGGCGGCCCGCCGCAGCGAACGCGGAGACGGCGTCGCAGAGCGGGGCGCAGGCGCGCAGGTTGGGCGTGCCGGGAATGCCTCCGGGCAGCACGAGCATGTCGTAGTCGTCGAACGAGAAGCCCGGCTCGCAGATGGAGCGGTCGCAGACGATAGTGACCTCGTGCGAGGACGTCACCTGGCGCTCGGGCGTGATCGCCACGGTGTCGCACGGGACCCCGGCGCGAAAGAGCAGGTCCACCACCGTGAGACCCTCAATCTCCTCGAGGCCCGGCGCCACGAAGACCGCCACGCGCGCGTCGCCTGCATGCTTGAACATGATGCCTCCCTATGACGAGGGCCCCGCCGGCACGCCGACGGGGCCCGAGGATGCGACTGTCTGTCCGTCTAGTCCTCGTCGATGCCGGCGTTGATGGCGTCGGCGATGGCGGACGCGTCGTCGGTGCCGTGGACGAGGTTCTTGAACTCGTCCTTCATGAGCAGCACGGCGGTCTTGGACAGGAGCTTGATGTGGGTGGTGCCGGCCTCGCCGCCCGGGACGAGCAGGGCGATGGCGACGTCGACGGGCTTCTCGTCAAAGCTCGGCCACTCGAGCGGGGTGGCGTTCTTGACCACGATGACGGCCGCGTCCTTGATGTCGTCGGACTTGGCGTGCGGCACGGCAAAGCCGTCGGTCATGCCGGTCTCGCCCATGGCCTCGCGTGCCATGAAGGCGTCGTAGACGGCGTCGGCGTTGTCGGTGATGCCAAACTCGGCGGCCTTGTCGGAGACAAAGCGGAGCAGCGCCTCGCGCGACTCGAGGTTCTGGTTGACGAAGACGCTCTTCTCGCTGACAAACTGGCTCATGGCTCTCCTTTGCTACGGAACGGCAGGTGCGACGCCTGCATCTTCACGTCCCCTATCATATCCCAGACGCAGGGCGCGCGGGGCGAGAAGGACGCGCCCCTAGCGGGCGGGCGGCTCCATCCCCAGGTGGTCGAAGGCCGCGAGCGTGGCCTGGCGACCCTGCGGTGTGCGTACGATGAGGCCGCACTGCAGCAGGTACGGCTCGTAGACGTCCTCGAGCGTGGCAGGGTCCTCCGAGACGGCGCTCGCGACGGTGGTGAGCCCCACCGGGCGGCCGCGGAAGGTCTCGCAGAGCGCGGTGAGAATCCGCACGTCCATGGTGTCCAGGCCGAGCGCGTCTATCTCGAAGAACTCGAGCGCCTCGGCCGCCACCTCACCGGTGATCGTCCCCTCGCGCTTGACCTGGGCGTAGTCGCGCACGCGCTTGAGCAGGCGGTTGGCCAGGCGCGGCGTGCCGCGCGAGCGCGAGGCGATCTCCGCGGCGCCCCGGGCGTCTATCCCCACCCCCAGGATGCGCGCCGAGCGGCCCACGATGACCGAGAGCTCGGCGGGGGTGTAGTAGTCCAGGCGATACGAGATGCCAAAGCGGTCGCGCAGCGGGCCGGTGAGCAGTCCCGTGCGTGTGGTGGCGCCCACGAGCGTGAAGTGCGGCACGTCGATACGGATCGAGCGCGCGGCCGGCCCCTTGCCGATGACGATGTCGAGGAAGAAGTCCTCCATCGCCGGGTACAGGATCTCCTCGATCTGGTGGTTGAGGCGGTGTATCTCGTCCACGAAGAGGACGTCGCCCTCCTCGAGATTGGTGAGGATCGCCGCGAGGTCGCCGGCGCGCTCGATCGCGGGGCCGGAGGTGGTGTGCATCTTGGCACCCATCTCGTTGGCGACGATGCCCGCGAGGGTGGTCTTGCCCAGGCCCGGAGGGCCCGAGAAGATCACGTGGTCGAGCGATTCGCCGCGGTCGCGGGCGGCCTGGATGAGCACGCGCAGGTTCTCACGAACGCGCTCCTGGCCGATGTACTCGTCGAGGGTGCGCGGGCGCAGGGTGCGGTCCTGGTCGAGGTCGTCGGCCGTGAGCTCGCCGGTGACGTCGCGCGCGGCGGCGCGGCGCGGGGTGGCGTCGGCGAAGAGGTCCTTCTCGCTCGCCTCCCACATCATCTACCACTCCCCAGGCGGCGCAGCGCGTAGGCGAGCACCTGCTCGATGGTGACGGCACCGGCCTCCTCGTGTCCTTCGAGCGCGAGCTCGGCCTCCTGGGAGGTGAAGCCCATGGAGAGCAGGGCCTCGGCGGCCTCGGACTCGACACCGGCGGAGGGCGCCGCCGACAGGGGCTGCGCGGCGTCCGGCTCGGAGAGCCCCACCAGGCCGCGGAGCTCGGCGTTCTTG
The DNA here is from genome assembly GCF_002159735.1 of Olsenella sp. An270. Taxonomy (GTDB): domain Bacteria; phylum Actinomycetota; class Coriobacteriia; order Coriobacteriales; family Atopobiaceae; genus Thermophilibacter. Next base: position 210,246 of record NZ_NFJF01000002.1, on the reverse strand, counting down.
GAGAAGACGTCGGAGAGCTCCACGAGCAGGCGGCTCGCCTTCTTGCGCCCCACGCCCGGGACCTGGGCCATGCGCGCGGCGTCCTGCCCCATCACGACCTGCGCGAGGGCGCCGGGCGAGAACGTGGAGAGGACCGAGAGCGCGAGCTTGGGCCCCACGCCCGAGATGGCGCGGAGCTGGTCGAAGAGGGCGCGCTCCTCACGCGTGGCAAAGCCGTAGAGCTCCATCGCGTCCTCGCGGACGATCATGCGCGCGAGGACGGTGACGCCCGCCTCGCCGACGTGCGGGAGGGACGCGGCGGTCGTGGACGAGACGCCGAGCTCGTAGCCGACGCCCCCCACGTCCATCACGACGCGGGAGGGGGTCACCTCCAGGAGCGTGCCGGTCAGCTGCACTATCACGAGGGGATCCTCCTTGACTCGCTCAGGCTCTTGGTGCGTGAGACGTTGGCGTGGCACACGGCGGCGGCCAGGGCGTCGGCCGCGTGGTCGGGACGCGGCTCGTGGTCGAGCGCGAGCACGCTCCTCACCATGTACGCCACCTGGTGCTTGTCGGCGGCACCGGTGCCCACGACGGCCTGCTTGATCTGCATGGGGGTGTACTCCCCCACCCTGAGCCCCGCCGTCGAGCACGCCACGATGGCCGCCCCGCGCGCCTGTGCGGTGGCGATGGCGGACTTGGTGTTCTCACCGAAGTAGATGCTCTCTATGGCGAGCTCGGTGGGGCCGTACTTCTCGATCACGTCCGCGAGGGTGCGGCAGATCCTGCCGAGGCGCACGTCGATCGGCTCGGATGCGGTCGTGGTCACGCAGCCGTAGGCCCGCGCGCGACACGCCGTCCCGCGCGTCTCCACGACGCCCCAGCCCGTGTGGGCCAGACCCGGGTCGATGCCGAGAATGACCATGCTCCCCCTTCTCATGCGAACGTCCGTTCTATGCTATCACATCCGTGAGGGGCGTTCGGCGTCAGTTCTCGGAGAAGGGACCGTTCCACACGTCGGGCGTGCGCGGCGCGCCACCCTCGTGGCGACCGGACGACTCGCCGCGCTGAAGGCCCCCCATCGCGGAGAAGGCCCCGCCGGCGGAGAAGTCACGGAGGTAGCCCATGAGGTCGCGGATCTCCCCCTCGGGGGGCGCGTCCGAGCCGGCGCGCTCGTCGTCGGCGTCATCGGGGCGGGGCTCGTCGGCCGCGTCGCCGACGAGGTCCCTGATGCGCGCCTCCAGGCGCTCGCCGTCGTCGCGGGGACGGTCGCGCCAGGCGAGGCCCACGGCCTGGCGCGCCTCGTCGAGCGTGCGCGAGGAGACGGTGGGCGCGAGCGCGCGGGCGGGGCGCGTCGCCTCGAGGTCGCGCAGGCGCCCCACGATGGCCGAGACCTCCTCGGCGCGGCCGCGCTCGGCGACGATGTCGGAGACGGGGAGCTCCCACTCGAGGTAGCTCGAGAGCACCAGGTCCACGAACGCAAGACGCGCCTCGGCCGGGGCGGAGTCGGGTCCCCCGGCGACGTCGGGAACATGGAAGCGCGCGAGGGCGGCGGGCGGGACGACCGGCGAGATGGTGGTGCGCGTGCGCGCGAGGGCGAGCAGGTCGGAGCGATAGACGTCGGCGAACGGCTCCACGGCCGCGACGCTCGCCCGCGCGGGCGACGCCTCGAGGGCCCGCCCGGTCTTGTCGAGAGAGCCGAGCGGCACGCGGCCCGTCCGCCGCGCCAGGGCGGCGAGGCGGCACGCGAGCAGGTCCTCCGCGGCGACGTCGTCCTCGGCGGCGCTCACGTCGACGACCTCGACGTCCTTCTCGTCCAGGCGCAGCGCGCGAACGAGGGCGAGGGCGTCCGCGTCGCGCTCTGCGCCCATGCCCCGCGCCACGACGGCGCTCACGTTGGTGGGGCCGAGCGCGTCGACGGCGAGCGTCGCGGCGAGCATCGGCGCGAGCTCGCCCGTCACGGCGACGCACGCACCCGTCGCGCCCGCCTCGCGGACGAGCGACGACAGGCCCGAGCCGATCGCGCCCCACGTCATGAGCGGCGCGTCGTAGACCTCCGGCGTCACGGGGTCCGCGAGCGGGCCCTCGGCCGAGGGGTCCACGTCACAGACCAGCAGGTCCTCCTCGAACGCGGGCGACTGCGCCGCCAGCTCGCCCCACGGCGCGAGCACGAAGCTCGAGCCGCAGAAGACCTGGGTGTCGTAGCAGCCGAGCGACCCCACGCCCACGACCCAGGCGCCCGTCGCCTCGGCGTCGGCGAGGAAGCGGCCCTCGGTGAGCGAGGTGCCGAGCGCGCTCGACGGGTCGTCGGCGGCGAAGCCGTAGCCGGAGAGGAACACGATCACGTCGACGTCGTAGTCGTAGTCGTCATAGACGTCGAGGTCGTCGTAGGTGAACGCCACGCCCAGGCGCGCGCCGCGGAAGGGCACCTCCGGGAGCGCGTCCGCCGCGGCGTCGCCTCGTCCGGCCGACGCCGACTCGAGGCGCGCGGCGAGGCGCACGGGGCGGATCTCCCCCTCGTCGATGAGCAGCGCCTCGGGAAGAGCCGCCTCGTCGGTGTCGAGAAGCACGGGGAGCAGGCAGGGGCAGGCCAGCTCGTCGATGAGACCCAGCAGGCACTCCATCAGGTCGATGAGGAACCCCTCGCGGTCCGTGCGCTGGACGGGCGTGACGCCGCAGAGCGCCGCGACCGGAAAGACCAGCAGGTCGGCTCCAGCGTCGGCGGCGCGACGGGAGACCTCCGCCATCCGGCGCGCGGTCCCGTCGAAGTCACCCGCGCGCGTGGCGATCTGTGCGATGGCGATCCTCATGTGCTCCCCTCTCGTTCTTCTCGCCCCTCATTGTGGCACACCCACCGGACGCACCGTCCTTCTCGGCCGCCGCACCTCCCTCGTCTCCCCCCCCCTGCCTCACCCGCCGAGTGTACGAGTTTCTCCGCATCCGACGGGAAATCGTCCCGCCCGGGCTCACGTTTTGCCTGTTGGGAGATTTGGGCTGTCGGCAGCGCCTAGGCAAACTCGTACACTCGGCGAAGAAAGGGGCCGAGAAGGGCCACGGGAGGCCGAGAAGGACCCGCCGCCGCGGCCCCGCACACGAAAGGGCCCCGTCGCCGGGGCCCCGCCGAGTCCGTTGGACGTCGAGCCTAGACGTCGGCCTTCCAGAGGCCGTGCAGGTTGCAGTAGGCGTAGACCGTGCCGCCCTCGGAGCAGCAGGCGCCGAACTTGGTCTTGGGCTCGTCGCCCGGCGCAAGGTGCTTCAGGCAGAGCTTGCCGTCCGTCACGAGCGCGATCCACTCGATGTAGTGCTCCTCGGTCATGGGGTGTGCCACCTCACCGACGGAGACCACGATGTGGTTGCCGTCGCGCGCCACGACGGGCACGTGCTTCTCGGCCGCCGCGTCGGTGGAGCCGGCGACGAGCAGCTCCATGGGCTCGCCGCAGCAGCTCGGCGTGACGCCCCCGTCCTTCACGACGGCCACGATGTTGCCGCAGTGGTTGCAGCGGTAGAACTTGACCTCGGCCATGGCAGGTCCTCTCTCATGGGTCGGGCGCCGTCTGCGCCCGTTGTCCCTCTCGTACCCGTACGGCGGCGTCCCTAAGCCGAGAAGCGCGGGCGGGGCCCGGAGGTGGTAAAACGGTGTCGAACGCACACACGCCGTCGAGGAGGACCCATGGCCGCAGACCCACGCACGCTCGTGATCGTAGCCCACCCCAGCCTCTCGGGAACCAGCCGCGTCAACCGGCGCTGGGCCCGCGAGCTCGCCGCCCACCCGGACGAGTTCGTCGTACGCGACCTCTACGCGCTCTACCCCGACGGCACGCTGGGCGAGAAGGACGTGGAGGTCGAGCGCGAGGTTCTCGCCGCGCACGACACGATCGTCTTCCAGTTCCCGGTCTACTGGTACAGCGCGCCGGCGCTGCTACGCACCTGGACCGACGAGGTCTACGGTCTCGGCTGGGCATACGGCGGCGAGGCGGCCGCACCCGGCGAGCCCGGGCGCATGCTTGCGGGCAAGCGCTTCGCGGTGGCCATGTGCGCCGGCGACGTCGAGGCCAACTACTGTCGCGAGGGCACCGTCGGCTTCACGCCGGCGGAGGTGATCATCCCCTTCCGCGCGACGGCCAACTACGTGGGCGCGACCTGCGTGGCCGAGCCGTTCACGCTCTTTGGCACCGAGGGCGCCCTCACCGACGACGAGCTCGAGGCCAGCACCGCCGCCTATCTCGCCTGGCTGCGCGGCCTGTAAAAACGTGCCGACCTGGCAGAGGGTTTCGTGCCAAGTCGGGCGTTTTGACGCGCGGGCGAGACGCCCCTACGCCACGAGCACCTTGCCCTGACGACCCACCAGGTCGGTCATCTCAGCGAGAAGGACCATGTTGCGCGCGTCGATCCGGCAGGGCAGCTCCATGCGCATGACGTCGCCGGAGGTGGCCTCCACGCGCAGCTCGACGCGGTCGAGGCCGGGATAGCGACCGAGGACCGCTCCCAGGCTGTCCATGTAGGGGCGCGTGAGCAGCGACGCCGGGATGTTGACCTCGAGCACCTTGGGGCGGTTGGACTTCTCGTCCAGCACGAGCGGCTCCACGGCCATGCAGATGATCTGGTTGCCGCGGTCGGAGCGTTCGAGCTTGCCCTCCACCTTCACGAAGACGTCGCCCGAGCTCTCCCCCGTCTCCTCGTCGACCTGGCCGGCGAGCGCCGAGGCGCACTTCTTGTAGAGCTTGGGGAAGACGACGAGCGTGACCTCGCCCTCCATGTCCTCGAGCGTGACGATGGCCATGGAGTCGCCGTTCTTGGTGGTCTTCTTCTGCACGCCGGACACCATGCCGGCGAGGCGGATGACCTTGCCCTCGGGCACCTTGAAGCGCTCGTGGACGGCACCCGTCGGGTCGGCGTACTCCTCGGAGAGCTCTATGTCGGCGATCGTGTAGTCGCGGTTCTTGGCGAGCGCGTACTCGTAGGGGCGCAGCGGGTGGTCCGAGACGTAGAGGCCGAGCACCTCGTGCTCGCGGGCGAGCTTGACCGAGCGGTCCCACTCCACGCCGTCGGGCTCGGGGACCTGCTCCTCGAAGCCGGAGCCCTCCACGTCGCCAAAGAGGTCGAAGAGCGAGATCTGCCCGCTCGCGCGCACCTTCTGGCGGCGCGTGGCGGCGTCGATGATGTTCTCGGGGTTGGTCTTGTCGACGAAGCGCATGAGCTGCATGCGCGTGTAGCCCGTGGAGTCGAAGGCGCCCGAGCAGATGAGCGCCTCGACCACGCGGCGGTTGGCCTGGGCGGTGTCCATGCGGTCGACGAAGTCGTGGAGGTTCTTGAAGGGACCGTTCTTCTCGCGCTCCTCCATGATCGCCTCGCCCACGCCCTCGCCCACGCCGCGGATGCCGGCAAAGCCAAAGCGCACGCCCTCGGGGACGGCCGTGAAGTCGCGGCCGGACTCGTTGATGTCGGGCGGCAGGATGGCCACGCCCTCGTGGCGGTAGGCCGTGACGTAGTGGACGATCTTGTCGGTCTTGCCCATGTAGGACGTGAGGACCGAGGCCATGTACTCCTTGGGGTAGTGGGCCTTGAGCCAGGCCGTCTGCATGACGAGGATGGCGTAGCCCGCGGAGTGGCTCTTGTTGAAGGCGTAGGACGCGAACTCCAGGACGTCGTCCCAGATCTTCTGGGCCGTCTCCTTCTTGTAGTCGTTCTGGACGGCGCCGTTCATCCAGTGGTCGTAGGTGGTCTCGTCCTTGCCGTCGTCCCAGTGGAAGACCGTGTCGGTGAGGAGCTTGATCTTCTTCTTGGCCACGGGCTTGCGGATGCGGGAGTCCGACTCGCCGGCCGAAAATCCCGACATCTTCATCGAGATCTTCATGACCTGCTCCTGGTAGACCATCGTGCCGTAGGTCTCGTCCAGGATGTCGTCGAGGCGCGGGTCGTAGGAGACGGCCTCCTCGCGGCCGTTCATGCGGTTGATGTAGCTCGTGACCATGCCGGCGCCCAGAGGACCCGGGCGGTACAGGGCGATAAGAGCCACGACCTGCTTGTACTCGGTGGGGCGCATGTTCTTGATCGTGGACGTCATACCCGCGGACTCGATCTGGAAGACGCCGGCCGTGCGGCCCTCGCGCATGAGCTTGAAGATCTCCGGGTCGTCGAAGGGGATCTCGTCGACGTTGATGTCCACCCCGTGGTTTGCCTTGATGTTGGCCAGGGCCTTGGAGATGACCGTGAGGGTGCGCAGTCCCAGGAAGTCCATCTTGAGCAGGCCCATGTCGGCGACCGAGTGGCCCTCGTACTGGGTGATCTCCACGCCGCCCTTGGTGTCGACCTTGGTGGGCACGTGGTCGTTCACCGGCGTGGGGGTGATCAGGACGGCGCAGGCGTGGACGCCCTCGCCGCGGTGCAGGCCCTCGATCGAGAGCGCGGCGTCGATGATGCGGCGCATGTCGGCGTCGTCGTTGTAGGCCGCCTCGAAGTCGGGCGAGTACTGGTCGGGATGCTTCTCGGTCTTGTGCAGGGCCGCGCCGAGCGTGAGCTTGGGGTCGTTGTTGAGCATCTTGGAGAGCTTCTGGCCCTGCCAGACGGGGAAGTCCAGCACGCGCGCGGCGTCGTTGATGGCCTGCTTGGCCTTGATCGTGGAGTAGGTGATGACGTGGCAGACGCGCTCGGGGCCGTAGAGCTGACGGACGTGCTCCACGACCTCGAGGCGGCGCTCGTCGTCGAAGTCCATGTCGATATCGGGCATCTCGGAGCGCTGCGGGGAGAGGAAGCGCTCGAACATGAGGCCGTTCTCGAGCGGGTCGAAGGTGGTGATGTCCATCGCGTAGGCCACGATGGCGCCGGCCGCAGATCCTCGGCCCGGCCCCACGCCGATGCCGTTTCGCTTGGCCCAGCGCACGTACTCCTGAACGATCAGGAAGTAGTCGGCGAAGCCCTTCTCGCAGATGACCTTGTACTCGTACTCAAAGCGCTCCTTGACGTTCTCGCCGCCGACGGTGAGCTCGCGCCAGTTCTCGCCGTAGCGTCTGGCCAGGCCCGTCTCGCACTCCTTGCGGAAGCGCTCCTCCGAGGTCTCGCCGGGCTCGAGGTCCGGGAACTTGGGAAGGTACATGTGCGACCAGTCAAGCTCGTAGCTGCACTTCTCGGCCACCTCGAGCGTGTTGTCGATGACCTCCGGGCACCACGAGAAGAGCTCGCGCATCTCCTGTTCGCTCTTGAGGTAGAACTCGGTGCCCGTCATGCGCTTGCGGTTCTCGTCGTCGAGCTTGGAGGCGGTGCCGATGCAGGAGAGCACGTCCTGGGTGGGGGCGTCCTCGCGCGTGAGGTAGTGGTTGTCGTTGGTGGCGACGACCTTGATACCCAGCTCGCGACCGAGCTTCACGATCTGCTCGGAGAGCGTGCGGTCGGTGAAGCCGCCCCAGTTGGGGTCCGCGAGGCCGTGGTCCTGGACCTCGAGGTAGAAGTCGTCCCCAAAGATCTCCTTGTAGGTGAGGGCCCAGCGGCGGGCCTCGTCCGGGCGCCCGTCGAAGTACATGCGCGGGATGATGCCCGAGACGCACGCCGAGGTGCAGATGATGCCCTCGTGGTAGCGGCGCAGCATGTCAAGGGTGGTGCGCGGGTAGTAGTAGAACATGTCGCCCGAGGCGGCCTCGCTCATCATCTTCATGAGGTTGACGTAGCCGGTCTCGTTCTTGGCGAGCAGGATCAGGTGGTAGCGGTGCTGCCGCGTGCCCTTCTCGATGCAGTCGTCGGTGATGAAGTAGGCCTCGCAGCCAAAGATGGGCTTGATGAGCAGGCTCGGGCGGTTGGCGCGCACGGCGTCGAGGTCGTGAGTCTCCTCCCAGACGCGCACGTCGGAGGCCCACTGGGCGTGGACGCGGTCGTGCGGGGCGGCGTCCGGCGCGTCGGGCGCGGGCTCCTCGAGCTCCCACCCCTTCTGGAAGCACTCAACGTCGTGGCGCCACTGCCCCATGTCCTTCTGGGCGTCGTTGTACTTGCGGCACTCCATGTCGAAGTCGGGGATGCCAAACATGTAGCCGTGGTCGGTGAGGGCGAGCGCCGGCATGCCGAGGTCGACGGCGCGCTTGACCATGTCAGAGACGCGCGTGGCGGCATCGAGGATCGAGAAGTCGGAGTGGTTGTGCAGATGGACGAATGCCATGGGGCGCAGCTCCCGTCAGACAGGTGAGAGATTCGCGTAAGTTTGACGTCTCTAGGATAGCCGACCGGCCGGACTACAACGCGCCGCGCAGCGGGCCCGCGAGCTGCAGATGGTTTCGTTTGCGCAGGTGAGAGGAGCGGAAAATCTCCAAAACGGCCGCACGCCACCCCGCGGGGAGGGTATGCGACATCCGCGAGGGTATGCGGCATCGTCGAGGTTATGCGGCATCCGCGAGGGTATGTATGCGGTTGCAATAACTATGTTTGCAGGTAGACAGGCTGCCCCATCGTCCTTCTCGGCAAGGCGACGTCGCATAACCTCCAGGATGTCGCATAACCTCCGGGAGGGGCGAGAAGGGCGGGCGATAAGAGGGGCGAGAAGGGCGGGCGAGAAGGACCCACGGCAGGGAGACGCCCCCGCGAGCGGAGGGGTGCTCGCGGGGGCGCCGAGGACGTCTGGGGTCGGGTCTACTGCTCGCGGCCGCAGTACTTGACCATGGTCTCGACCATGCCCTCGGGCGTGGTCTGGGACATGACGTCGGCCACGGCGGCGTCGTCCATGAAGACCATCATGAGGGCCTGCAGGACGGCGACCTGGTCGTTGGCGTGGGCGAGAAGGCCGAGGTTGATGATGAGCTCGGCGTGGACCGTGTCGCCGATGCCGCCCATGGGCTCGAAGTCCACGGGGTTCTTGGGGCGGATCACGGCGATATAGGGCTTCTCGAGGTGCTCGGGGTCGGTGTGCGGGATGGCCACCTGGACGGCCTCGCAGGCGAGTCCGGTCGGGTAGTTCTTCTCGCGCGTGGTGATGGCCTCGTGCCAGGTGTCCTTGATGTAGCCGCGGGCCTTGAGCTCGTCGCCGAGCTTGGTGAAGAACTCGTCGCGGTCTGCGGCCTCGAAGTCGAAGAAGACGAGCTCCGGGGTGAAGAGGCTGGTGTCGACGGCGGACATGTGCTTTCCTTTCTGCTGGTGGCCTTGCGCTACGCGAGCGGCTCGGCGCCGTTGGCGAAGACCTTGATGACGGAGGTGAAGTCCTCGACGAGGCGGTCGTAAGCCGCGCAGGTGAGGTCGTGCCAGTACACGGGCTGGCCGGAGCCGGAGTTGCGGATGCGGTCGACCGTGGCCGTGGCGGCCTCGCCCGCGAACTTGGCGCCGTAGGTGTAGTAGTTCACCTTGCGGATGCCGGCGTTGATGGCCTTGACGTAGTCCTCGTCGGAGACGCCGGAGCCGCCGTGCATGACGAGCGGCACCTTGACGCGGTCGCGGATGGCGGTGAGCACGTCGAAGGAGAGGTGCGGCTCACCCTTGTACAGGCCGTGCACCGTGCCGAACGAGCAGGCGAGGATGTCGAGCGCGGTTGCCTCGATGAACTCGCGCGCCTGGTCGGGGTCGGTGTAGATGGCGCCCGCCTCCTCGGCGGTGCCGCCCTCGGCCGACGCGCCGCCCTCGCGCGAGCCCATGGAGCCGAGCTCGCACTCCAGGCCGCAGTCGAAGTCGTGGCACATCGCCGCGGCGCGGGCGGAGTTCTCGACGTTGACCTCGTAGGGCTCCATCGAGCCGTCGTACATGGCGCCGTTGAAGCCCATCTCGAGGGCGCGGCGCATGTAGGAGAGGTGCTCGCAGTGGTCGAGGTGCACGCAGACCATGGCGCTCGAGCGCTCCGCGAGCGCGACCATGGCCGGGCCCATGGCGTCGAGCGGCATGAACGGCTCGTGCGCCTCGGCGTGGGAGAGGATCACGGGGTAGCCCGTGGCCTCGGCGGCGTCGATCGTGGCGCGGCACGCCTCGAAGCTCGGGGCGTTGAACGAGGCGATCGCCATGTTGTTCTGCTCGGCGATGGCGCAGATGTCGCGAAGGTTGACGAGCATGCTGACACTCCTTTCGTCGTCGCCCGCCCTCGGGCGGGCCGTTGCTTGCGTTCGGGCGGCTCAGCGGCGCTTGCCGTCGCCCTTTGCCTTGGCCGCCTCCTGGCGACGGGCCCTCACGCGGATGTTGTCGGGGTCGAGGCGCGCCTCGGTGTCCAGGAAGAAGTCGAAGAGGGCGCGGGCCTTCTCCCCGCTCTCGTCGTACATGTCGCCGCAGCCCACGAAGTAGCGGCCACGCGTGAGGCCGCCGCCGTTGATGCGGACGTAGACCGCGAGCGCGCGGGCGTTCTCGCGCACCTGCAGGCGCGTGATGTCGGCGAGCGCGTAGGTGTCGCGCCGGCCGAACGACTCGAACGTGACGTCCTTCTCGCCCAGCGTGACCGTGCGCGGGTAGCAGCGGGCGACGAAGGTGTTGAAGGCGGTGTAGAGGCCTACCACGAAGGCGATGACGCCGACGAAGGCGAGGAAGTTCACGGCGACCATCACGATGCCGGCGACCACGGCGACGGCGCCCACCACGCCCGTGATCTGGACGTCGAAGAGATAGCGTCTGTCGTCGTAGACGTAGGTCGTGCCGGTAGCGGCGAGCTCGCCGCCCGTCGCCTCGGCCCTGGTGCTCTCGCTCACGGTCCTCCCTCGTGGTCGTCACGTTGTGCTTTGAGGGGAGGCCCGCCACCGCAGCCGGAAAACGACGTGCGGTCGCGGGCCTCCGGACAGTTTCTTCAGGTGCCGGGGGTGCAGGAGCCCCGACAGGTCCCGACTGTCATGACAGGCTTAGGCCTGCTCGTGGAGCTCCTTGGCCTCCTTGAGGATGCGCATGCGGTTCCACACGGCGAAGACCACGGCGAGGACGCCGGTGACGCCGATGCAGACCCAGCCGTTGATGTTGGCCAGGAACACGAAGACGAACGTCAGCGGGTTGGCGCCGTCGCACAGAGACGAGATGAGGGCGTCGGAGCTGCCGGCGTAGGAGGCGACGTCAAAGCCGGACTGCAGGGCAGCGGCGGTCTGGAACGGCGCCATGTAGGTGGAGATGAGAAGGCCGACGGACAGGACGATGATGCCGACGATGAGGCCGCGGAAGCCGTTCTGGTTCACGATCGGGGTGATGAGAACGAGCATGTAGGTGGCGGTGGACAGATCGCCGAACGGGATGACCTGGTTGCCGAGCGGCTGCAGGATGACGGCGAGCAGCAGCATGACGGGGATCAGGATCAGGGCGAGCGACAGGGTCACGGGGTGACCGACGCCCACGGCGGAGTCGAGGCCGATGTAGATCTTGCCGCGGTTGGCGAAGTGCTTCTGCATGAACGCGGCGGCGGCGTCGGAGATGGGGAGCAGGCCCTCCATCAGCAGCGCGGCCATGCGCGGGATGAGCACGAGCACGGCGCCGAGGGACACGCCCAGGGTGAGGATCGTGGTCACGGAGGCGGCGACGTCGGCCGGGTCGAAGTAGGCGACGCAGCCGATGACGATGCCGATCACGGTACCGACCATGAGGGGCTCGCCGAAGACGCCGAACTTCTTCTGCATGGACTCGACATCGAGGTTGATGTCACGGACGCCCGGGATCTTGTCGATGATCCAGTTGACGAGCATGGCGATCGGAGCGAACGCGGCGGTGAAGCCGTGGGGCAGCGAGACGCCGGGCATGCCGAGCGACTTCTCGACCTGAGGCGCGGTGATGTCGCCGAGGATCAGGACCACGACCATGTTGATGACGGCCGCGGCGAAGCCGAGCATGATGTCGCCAGTGATGATCGAGACGATGGAACCGGTGAAGGCGAAGTGCCAGTAGTTCCAGATGTCGACGTCGATCGTCTGGGTGGTGTTGGTGATGAGCATGAGGATGTTCACCACGAGGCCCAGCGGGATGATGAACAGGCCGATGGTGGAGCCCATGGCGATGGCCGAGGACGCGGGCCAGCCCACGTCGATGATGCTCAGCGCGAGGCCGAAGCGCTCGGTCATGGCCTCGACGGCGGGCGCGAGGCTCGTGCCGAGGACGTTGTTGATGACGAGGTTGAGGCCGATGAAGCCGACGCCGACGGTCAGGCCGGCCTTGAGGCTCTTACCAAAGCCGGCGCCCAGGATGGTGCCGAAGATGGTAAGCAGGATCGGCATCATGACGCTGACGCCGAGGCCCTGGATGAAGGTGAAGAATGCAAGAATTGCGTCCATCTCTCCCTCTCTCTCCTACTCTTCCGATATTGCCAAGGCGCGCGTCGCTCGGTCGTGCGCGACGCGCGCCTCCTGCACGACTACTTGGTCAGGATGTCCAGAATCTGCTGCTGGGCCTGGGCGGCGCCCATGCCGGTGAGGAACGGGATGCCGCTCACGTACGGGCAGGCGATGCCCGCGGGCGCCACCGTGGTGGAGATCAGCAGGGCGGCGTCGGCGCACTGGCTGGGAGCCTCGGCGATGGCGCACTGGACGATGTTGTACTTGCCCGCCATGCCGTTCTCGTCGAGGAAGGTGGAGACCTTGTTGGCGACGGCGGTCGAGGTGGCGATGCCCGAACCACAGGCGAGGACGATCTTCTTCATGGGGTGCTCCTTTCACGAGCGACTGCTGAACGACACCATAATTCTAGGCGTCCCCGCGGGCGCGGGGAGCCGAGAGCCCTGCCCTTACTCGCCGATGACGACGACCTTCGCCTTGCGCGTGCGCTCGCGGGTGCGGTCGAAGTCGACGAAGTAGATGCTCGCGAGGCCGTTCATCTGCAGCTTGCCGTCCTCGACCTCGAAGGTCTGGTTGGAGCCGATGAGCGTGGAGCGCAGGTGGGCGTCGCCGTTCCAGAGCATCGTGCGGTCGCCGCCGGGCAGCCACGAGTCGAGGTTGGGCCAGGTCTCGACCTCCTCGAAGTGCTGGATGCCCGGATAGCGGTACGTGCTCCAGTCGTGCTGCTCGGGGAAGATCCGCTCGAGGCCGTCCGAGAGGTCGGCCTGCAGGAAGGTGTCCCCGGCGGGCGTGTGGTCGTGGTCGTACTCCTCGGAGAACACCGCGCAGGTCGTGTGGCACGAGATCACCACGGCGATGCCCTCCTTGACGCCGGACTCCTCCACGGCCTCGCGCACGCCCTCGGTGATGTCCACGTAGGTGGGCTTGCCGGCGAGCGTCTGGAGCTCGATCTTCTTCTTGTACACGGCCATGTCTCTTACGCCTCCTTGCAGAAGTCGGTACGGGCGCGGTCGAGCGCCTCGAACATCTCGTCGAGGGTCGCGAATGGGTCGGCCGCGGCAACGATGCCGGACGTGCCGCCCGTGCCGTCGGCGCCGTACTTGATGGCGTCGTAGACGTTCTGGCCGGTGGAGATGCCGGCGGCCTGGAGGACCTTCGTCGAGGGCGAGACGCGCTTGACGGCCTCGGTGGAGCCGCGCATGTAGTCCTCGCCGGCCACCTGGCCGGTGCCGATGAGGCTCGTGAGCTCGCAGACCATCACGTCGGGCTTGAGGCCGGCGATCCACTCGCCCTCCTCCACGGAGTCGGCGCAGACGACCGTGAGGATGCCGAGCTCGTTGGCGCGCGCGATCGTGGCGGCCAGCTCGTGGGCCGTGGCGGGGTTCTCGGCGTGGTTCAGAAACGTCGCCTTGACGCCCGCGGCGGCGAGCGCCTCGGGCAGGATGTGGCCCATGCCGCGACCGGGCTTGAGGCTCTCCATGTTCTGCGCGCACGGGATGAGGTGCGGGCACTCGGCGATGATGCGCGGGAGGTCGATCAGCTGGGCGGTGAACAGAACGTCGAAGTCGTACTTCTCAGCAAGCTGATCGGTGTGCTTGGCAAGCTTGAGGATCTCCTCACCGTAGAGGTAGGACTTGGGGTTAACCACAAAGAAAGGTGTTCTGAGCTGGACTTTTTCCATGCTTCCTCCCGAGGTCTCTCACTGGCCGCACCTGTGTGCGAACGCCACGTATTATGACGTTCTTGTGGCACTTGTACAAGTGCCCGTATACAAGTACTGGTATAGCGTTTGTGGTACCTGTAGTAAATTTGAAGGGCACGTGTATTCCGCAGGCGGGACCGCTTTCTAGGTGAGTGGATTGTCCCTGCGCAGGCGGGAGGAGCGGGCGAGAAGGACGCACTAGTCGGGCTGGACGACGTCGCCCTCAACGGACTGGCCGGGGCTCAGCCACGTGCTGCTCCACTCGATGGGCGTGCCGCTCTCCAGGCGGATCACCTGCTCGAGGACAAGCAGCGGGGCCTGCTCGTCGCAGTCGAGGAGCTCGGAGTGCTCGTTGCCGGCGACGCGCGCGGAGTAGCGCACGTGGGCGTACTTGATTCTCTTGCCCGAGCAGCGCTGGACCACGTCGAACATCGACTCGCGGGTGAAGTCCGCCTCGAAGATGCCCGGGCACTCCGCCACGGGCGACCAGCTCTCCTGGCACACCACGGGGACGCCCCCGACGCTGCGCACGCGGCGCAGGTACATGACCGTGCTGCCCGGCTCGACCTCCAGCTCGTAGGCGACGCTCGCGGGAGCCGGGACGAGGACCTTCTCGACCACGCGCGTGACGAAGGGCTGGCCGCGCTCGGCGAGCGACGCGGCGAACGAGAACGGGCGCGTCCCGCCGGGGTGCGACAGGCCGGGCTCGGCGACGAAGGTGCCGCGGCCGTGCTGTTGGACGAGGAGCCCCTCGTCGACGAGCATCTTGAGGGCGCGGCGGACGGTGCCGCGGGCGACGCCAAAGAGGTCCATGAGCTCGTGCTCGGAGGGGATCCTGCTGCGGACGCCCCACTCGTGGGAGTAGATCTTCTCGCGCAGGATGTCCGCGAGCTGGTTGTAGAGGGTGGCCCGCGAGGCGCCCGACGGCCCCTTCGCGAGCCGTGCGTCCCTGAGCGACTCCCCTACCACGGCACGACCCTTCCTGAAAGACTCCTGACACGGCAACCTTACACCAACTGGGTGGACCATGTACAAGTTATATGCAAGTTGAGAGGCGAACGGTCTGCGAGAGGGCGGGCGGCGCCTACGAGCCGAAGGAGTAGCGGGCCACGAGCGGCTCGCCCGGGGTCTCCGGGTCCTCGCGCTCGACGCAGACGAAGGCGCACTCCACCCGCTTGACTCCCTCGTCGAGAAGGACCCCGGCGTAGAACTCGGCCTGCATGGCGTGACGCTCGCGCACCTCGTCGGGCGTGAGGCCGCGGTCTCCCGTCTTGTAGTCGACCACCAGCGCGCGGCGCCCGTCGGCGCTCGTGCAGAGCAGGTCCATCGCCCCCTCGAGGTACTCGCCGTGCGGCGAGTCCACGCGCCGGAAGAACGGGACCTCCGCGCGCACGAGGTCCCACGACAGGGCCTCGGCGCGGACGCGCGAACCCTCCCAGCGCGCGAGCGCCTCGCGCAGGCGCGCCTCCGCGCGGGAGGACAGGTGCCAGCGCCTCGCCTGCGCACGGACGCGGGCCTCGCCCGCCGGAGCGCCGGACTCGACCATCGCCTGGGCGAGCTCGTGGAACGCCGAGCCCAGGTTGGTTGCGCGGTCGGCATCGTCGGCGTCGGCCTCGCCGGCGGCGTCGGCCTCGCGGGACCTGCGCGAGGGCGGGGCCGGGGGCTCGAGGGAGGCGCGGACGCTCGAGTAGCTGAAGACGCCCTCGCGAGCTCGCCAGGACCCGGTCTCCGGCGCGGCCTCGCCGGCCATCTCGAAGAGCTCGAACGGGACGGGGCCGGCGTCGGCCTCGCCGCCTACGGCGCCCGGGGTGCCGAGGCGGACCACGTCGGCGGGGTCGTCGGGGAGGGCGCCGTCGAAGGCGGCCAGCGAGCCGCCGGACGACGCGAGGACGGACCTCTGATCGCCGCTGCCCTCGCTCGTCACCTCGACGCAGCGCACGCGGGCGGGCGCGCTCCCGCCAAAGTCCGCCCGCGTCTCCCCCACCGACGGCGCGGACGCCTCGCCGAGGAGCGCCTCGAGCGTGGCGGCGGCGAGCGCCGACGAGGGGATGCCGTCCTTGCCGCAGGCCGCGGGGACCGAGAGCACCAGGGCCTCGCAGGCGCGCGTGAGCGCGACGTAGAGCAGCCGCGCGCGCTCGTGGGACTCCGCCTCCTCGTCCTGCGACCGGAGCGTCGCGTAGCGCGCGCAGAGCGACAGGTGCGCCGCCCGGTCCGCACTCTCCTCGAGCTCCTCGGGGTCCAGCTCGTCGAGGAGGCTCGAGAGCTTGTGGTCGTCGTCGCGGGGACGCAGCACAAACGTGCGGGTCCCGTCCCGCAGGGGGCCGAGCGCCAGCGCGGCCTCCGATCGCGGGCGCGACCAGCACTCGGCGACGGCGCAGACGCCGAACTCCAGGCCCTTGGAGGCGTGGATCGTCATCACGCGGACCGTTCCGTCGCCCGCCGCGCCGTCGGCGCCCGCGAGGGAGGCGGGGGGCACCTTGGCCACCTGGAGCCACGCGTCGAACTCCGTCGCCGCGCGGGCGGCGCCGAGCCCCAGGTCCTCCGTGAGGTCGCGGACGTAGCGCACCGCGGCGAGCACGTTGGCCGCGCGGGCGCGGCCCTCGGCTCCGGAGCGCTCGAGGCGGGAGAGCCAGCCCGAGTCGCGCGCCACGTCGAGGCACACGTCCGCCACGCCGCGCCACCGCACCTGCTCGAGCGCGCGGGAGAGCACCTCGTGGGCGCGGGAGAGCCGCGCCGAGGGCTCATGGCCGCCAAAGAGCTCCATCGAAGCCAGGCCGCGGTCGATCCCGCGCTTGGCGGGTGCGTCGGACTTCTCCTGCGCCCGGGAGCCGAGCTCGCAGAAGTCATTGGCATCGAGACCGAACATCTCGCTCGCCAGCAGCGGGAAGAGACCCGACTGCGTGTCCGCCGGGTTGGCCAGGGTGTGCAGCAGGGCGCACATGACCTTCACCTCGTCCGTCGAGGTGAAGGTGGACCCGCCGGTGACCACGCACTCCATCCCGCGCGAGCGGATGGCGTCGATGTAGAGGTCGGCGTTGGTCGTCACGCCGAGCAGAAGGGCCATGTCGCCGGCGCGCTCCCCCGCCGCGCGATAGCGCGCGAGCGCGTCCGCGACCTGCGCGGCGGCGGTCGCCACCTGGTGCTTGGAGGGACGCCCGGAGACCCCCCGCCCAGAGCACACCTCGATGTCGACGCGCGGCAGGTTATGTGCCTGGTAGCCGTCCTTGCGCTCGTCATTGGCAGCGAGGTGCATGAAGCCTTCGAGCGTGCCGGGCGCGGCGGAGTCACCGCCCGTGCACACACGCTCGACGAGGGCGAGGATGTCCGCGTGGCTGCGGTAGTTGGTGTCGAGGCGGACGGTCCCGGCGCGGGAGACCCGCTCCCCGTGCCTGCGGAAGACTCCCACGTCGGCGCCGCGGAAGCGGTAGATCGACTGCTGGGCGTCGCCGACGGTGCAGAGGTGCGCCACGTCCTCGCCGGCGAGCAGTCCGATGAGCTCGAGCTGCATCTCGTCGGTGTCCTGGAACTCGTCGACCATCACGAGGCGGAAGCGCCCCTCGTAGTCCCGGCGCACGGGTGCGACGTCGCGCACGGCGGCCAGGGCCTCGCGCACGAGGTCGTCGTTGTCGAGGCAGCGATTGGCGTCCTTGATCTCGCGGTAGCGGACCGCCACGCGGCGGGCGAGCTCCCGCAAAGATCCCCCGAGCGGGGCCACGCCGCAGAAGCGCGCCTCCGCGAGCACGAGCGCGCGGGCTGCCTTGACTGCCTTGACCTCGTCCTTTATCGCACCTCTCGCCTGGGGGAGCGAGAGGCGCGAGACGAGCTCGCACACCGCCTCGGGCGTGCACTCGCGGAGGGGGCGCCGCTCGAACGCTCGCAGCTCCTCCAGGGCGGGCGCCACCCGCCCCAGGGCGGCGGGCGTGAGACGCAGCGAGGCGAGCTCCTCCATGCGCGCCGTGAGGGTGGCGAGCGCCTCGCGCACGAGGGAGGGATCGCCCTGCGCCGCCTCGAGCGCGTCCACGCCGCGGGGGCAGGACGCCCCGGCGTCCACGAGCGCAGCCACGAGCCCCATGACCCCCGTGTAGCCGGTCCTTGTCCGCATCCCCAGGTCGAACTCGGCGAACAGGGGCGCGAACTCGTCGTCGGAGCGCGCGGCGCGCATCACGTCGTCCATCGCGCGGTCGAACAGCGCCGCCCGCACGGACTCGGCGGCCACCTCGAAGGAGGGGTCCAGCCCGAGGTCGAGCGCGTGACGGTGCAGGATGCGCGAGCACATGCCGTGGATCGTCGAGATCCAGGCGTCGTCGACCGCGAGCGCCTGCTCGACCATGCCCGCGGAGCGCAGCGTCCTTCTCGTCCGCTCCTTGATCTCGCGGGCGGCCGCCTCGGTGAAGGTGATGACGAGCACCTGGTCGAGGCTGTCGACGAAGGGGCGCCCGTCCGGCCCCGACTCGGGCGAGAGGGCCCAGGCGATGCGCCTCGTGAGCGTGAACGTCTTGCCGGACCCGGCGCCCGCCTCCACGAAGAGGGGCTCGTCGAGCGTCGTGACGATTGCGCGCTGCCTGTCGTTGAGCTCGGAAAGGTCGACCTTCGCGCTCACTTCCGCAGCCTCCTCTCGCAGTTGAGCACCGGGCAGAAGCGGCAGGCCTCCGCGTCGAGGGGACTCGCCTCGATGTCCCCGGCGAGCAGGCGCTCCATCTTCTGCGCGATCTGGTCCTCGCTGGCGTCGAGCAGGGCCTCCATGCCGGCAGCGTCCCCGCGGCCAAAGCGCTCGTCGCGGGGCACCGCCACGGACGCGAGCCTCCTGGAGGAGGCGCCCTCGCCGAGCACGAGGTCGGCGAGGTTCTCGTCGACCGCGCCGGCGAGCGCATGGTCACCCTTGGTGCACAGGTAGAGGGCGGCGCGCACGGTGAGGTCGGGGAACGCGCGGCGGACGACCTGCGCGTATATCAGCGACTGAACGCGCCGGGGCAGCGAGAAGGACCCCGGCTCGCGGTCTCCGGAGAACGCGTCGTACTCCCTGGCGAAGCCGTCGTCGGACTTGTGCTTGTAGTCGACGACGGCCACCTGGCCGTGTGCGTCCACGTCGATGCGGTCGACCGTGCCCGTGAGCAGCACCCCGGCGTACTCGACCTTGGGCGCGGAGCCGCGGCCGAAGCCCCACTCGAAGAAGCGCGGCTCGAAGCCCGCGAGCACGCCGGCCTCGAAGTCGAGCAGCGTCCCCAGGTCGCGCCGGAGGCCCGCGAGCTGCCCGTGCTCGCGCGCGAGGTGCGGCACGAGGGCCTGCGGCAGCGGCCTGCGGCCGCCGACGAGCTGGTACTGGTGGGCGAGGTGCGCGTCGAACTCCTCCTCGAGCACGGCGCGGGCCTCCTCGAGCTCAGCGGCATTGCCCGGCGCCGAGCCGGGAAGGCGGGCGGCGGGGTCCTGCTGGGCGAGCGCCAGCAGGCGCTCCACCTCGTCGCGGTAGGGTTCCTGCTGCATGGCGTCGGGACTCCCCGCGCGCAGGTCGGCAAGGACGCGGCCCCCGTCGGCGCGCTCTCGCGCGCGGGCGACGAGCTCGCGGCGGCTCACCTCGAGCACGCGATGCGCAAACGTGCCCATCTCCGCGCCCGTGAAGAGCGCATCGGCGTCGCGCAGGCGCAGGCGCCTCAGGCTGAACCACTTGTACGGGCACTCGAGGTAGCTCTCTATCTGGGAGGCGGAGAGGACGGGACGGGGGTCGACCGCGTCCGCGCCCTCCGGCGGGGGCGAGACCAGCTCGCGCTCGCGCGCGTCGATCCTGCCCGCGGGCGCCGGGGTCTCCTCGCCCACGCGGGCCGCGGCGACGCCGGTCGCGGAGACGTTCTCGGCCAGGGACGACTCCGAGCGCGTGAGCACGTTCCTCTCGCCCAGCGCGCCCGCCGTCTCGGCGACGTCCGCCCCGGCCCCCAGCCCGAAGCAGGCCATGACCTCGGAGAGCATGACGGAGGGGTAGCACTCCTTGCCGTCCGTCCCGAAGAGCGTCCGCTCGAGCGCGAGCACGCGCCGGGGCACGCGGGCGATCGCGGCGAACCGCGCGCGCTCACGCTCCATCGCGCTCGGCGGCTCCTCGACGCCCCAGGAGCACAGGATGTGCGAGAGCGCGTCATCTGCCTCCGAGACGGGCGCGTCGGCGGAGGTCTGGTCGAGGAGGACGAGCGCGTCAGAAGAGGCGGGGGCGAGGCGGCTCGCCGTCGTGGCGTCGACGATGCGGACCGTGACGTCGCCGGGCGCCGTGCGCTCCGGGCGCAGCACGACGGCGTCGCGCCCGAGCGCCGCCTCGGCGAGGTCCACGAGCTCGGAGAGGGCGACGGCGGAGCGCTGGGAGGGATCGGCGGAGACGCCGAGCTCCTTCAGGGTCCGCGCCACGTCGAGCACCGCCCCGAGCGCGGCGACGGCCTCACGCGCGCCGGGCGCGTCGGACGCGTCCCCGTCCACGAAGGGCATGAGCAGCTTGGACGCGGCGGAGCCGAGCCTTCCGCGCAGGAGCTCGCGGGTGGCCGCGGCCACCTCGGGCGAGACCGAGCGCGGCGAGGCGAGCTGCTCGAGGACGGAGCCGGGCGTGAGCAGGCGGTTGCCGCGCCACTCGGCATCGAGCCGGCGCGCCCGCGCGGCGTCCAGGTGGGAGATCGAGGAGACCAGGAAGTCGGAGAGGTCGCGCGGGGGCCACCACGACATGTCCCCCAGGGTGACGCGGACGGTGCCCGCCCGCGGGGCGTCTGCGACCGGCTCGTTGGCGGGCCAGGTCTCATCCAGCTCGGAGAGGCGCGCGACGGCGCGGGCGTAGCCCAGGAAGGCGCGCCCCGGCTCGAGCTCCGCCATGTGGCAGGAGAGCTGAGCCCGGGCGGAGACCCCGCGGGCGGCGAGGCGCGGCGAGAGCTCGCGCCAGGCGCGTGACGCGTCCCGGGCCACCACGACGACGTCGTGACACCCCTCCCCCGCCAGGTCGGCGATGGCGCGGCAGACCAGCTCGGGAGCGGCGGACGGGCCCGCCGGGAGCAGCATGCGAACCGCGCCGGAGGCGGCAAGCGGCTCGTCGGAGGGGTGGAACAGCGTGGCGAGCAGGGCGGCGAGCCCCTCGGAGCGCGCCGCGCCGGAGGCGGTCGCGGGCTCCCCCACGACGGCGACGTCGAAGGTTGCGGCGAGCCCCTCGACGAGGGTGCGCTCGGCGCGGCCCATCCACGGGAACCCGGCGACGGTCACGGGCGGCACGGCGACGCCCTCGGCAGCGAGGACGCCCGGGAGCGCGTCCATGACCTCGCAGCCCTCGACGAGGCCGGAGGCTCGAAGCTCGGCGTCGAGGTCGGGGAGGAGCCCCACCAGCGCGCACTCCGCCTCGGTCGCCCCCTCCGGCGGCTCGACCGACCCCGTGAGCCAGGGCATCCCGAGGCGCGAGAGGTCGGCGAGCAGCGCCGCGGTACCGGGGGTGTCCGCGAGCGGGAAGCCGGGCCGCCAGCAGGCGCGACGGAGCACGCGCGCGGCGAGCAGGTCGCGCGAGGCGCCGTCCACCACCCGGCGGCCGTCCCCCCAGACCTCCCAGCGCTCCCGCGCCCAGGCGGCGGGCGTGCTCACCGTGACGCCGAGCGAGAGGCCGCGCTCGGCGGCGAGGGCGCGCTGGACCTCGAGGGCCTGGGCGAAGCTCGGGACGAGCACGACCGCGCGCCCGCACGACCCGAGCGCGTCGCGCACGCGGCCGACGAGCTCGGGCGATGCGAGTCTCTCATCTGTTGCACTCAGGGCGCTCAGCGGCATGGGGCCTCCCGGGCCGTCGTTCTTCTCGGCACATCCTAGCCTAGCGGACCGACCGGACAAAAAGTCCGTCGGCGGCTGGCGGGCGGCGGGCCCCTACGCCTCGCCGTCGAGGCGCGCGAGCACCATCCGGTAGCCCCCCGCGGGGCCGTTCAGGCACTTGGAGACGCGTGAGACCGTGGTCGATGAGGCTCCCGTCGCATGGGAGACGTCGAGGTAGGAGGCCCCGGCGGCGAGCATGGTGGCCACCTCGAGGCGCTGAGAGAGGTCCTCGATCTCGCGCGGGGTGCAGAGGTCTCCCAGGAGCGCCCGGGCCTCGTCGGCGGAGTCGAGCGAGCAGAGCGCCTCGTAGAGGCGACGCGTCTGCGCCTCGCCGATGCCGCCGACCTGTGCCATGGGCCCCTCCCCGTCTCGTTCTTCTCGGCCTCACACTTTAGCGCATTAAAGCGCCCGCGCGCCAGTGCTCACGCTAGAATTGTGCGCGGAACGGACCACGTGAGACGGAGGATCGATGAGAAGTTACCTGGAGGACGACCTCTCCGGCGTTCGCCTGGTGGCGAGCGACATGGACTACACGCTGCTCGCCGACGACAAGTCCATGCCCGAGGACATGCCGGGACGCATCCGCGCGCTCGAGGGCGCGGGGGCGCTCTTTGCCGCGGCGAGCGGGCGGCCGCTCTACACGCTGCGCGATATGTTCCCGGACTCGTGGGACCACATGGCCTTCGTCACCGACAACGGCGCCGCGGTGGTCTGCCGCGAGGACGTCGTGTTCAAGAGCCTCATCGAGCCGGCGACGGTCCAGGCGCTCACCGAGTTCACGCTCGAGGGCGGCTACGGGCTGCCCACGGTCTGCGGACTCGACGCCTGCTACGTCCGCGAGCAGGACCGCCGCTATGACGACGTCTTCCGCACCTTCTACCACAACATCGTCTACGTGGAGACGCTCGACCACCTGGCGGCCGAGGTCAACAAGTTCACGGTCTACTTCCCCGAGGGCAACGCGGTGCCCATGCGCGACGAGGTGTACGCGCCGGCCTGGGGCGAGCAGCTCTCGGTGACCTGCGGCGGCGCCGTGTGGATCGACATCATGAACCAGGGCGTCGACAAGGGCACGGGCGTCGAGCGCCTCTGCGAGCACCTGGGGATCTCCGTCGCCGACGTCGTGGCCTGCGGCGACACCGACAACGACGCCGAGATGCTCGAGACCGTGGGCCACGGCTACCTCGTCGCCAACGCGGAGGAGCGCATGGAGCGCTTCGCCGACTTCCGCATCCCCTCCAACAACGAGCGCGGCGTGGCGCAGGTGATCGACGCCGTGCTGGCGGCGCGGCGCGCGTAGGCGGACGGGAGGTGCGACCCATGGGGTTTCTCGGCAAGTGGCTCGTCACGGCCGTCGCGTGCGCGGTGGCCATCTGGATCGTCCCGGGCATCGAGGCCGTGGGCGGCACCTGGGCGGGGCCGATCATGTGCGCGCTCACGCTCGCGCTGCTCAACGCCACGATCAAGCCCGTGATGCAGGTGCTCGCGCTGCCGCTCACGATCGGCACGCTGGGCATCTTCTACGTGGTGGTCAACGCGATGGTGCTCGAGCTGGCGAGCTTCCTCTCCCGCAACATCTTCCACGCCGGCATCGCGATCGAGTCCTTCGGCTCCGCGCTGGTCGGCGCCGTCATCATCTCGATCGTGAGCATGCTCGTCGGCGGGGCCGTGGGCGAGGAGTAGCGGGAGGTCGTCCTTCTCGCCCGCGCGGGCACCCTGTCGCCCGGGAATCGCCGCCCTTGTCCGGACGGCTTCTAGAAACCGAGGGCCTTGTCCTACGCGCTTCCTAAAATCGCCGCCCTTGTCGCCCGAACTTCTAGGATTTCCCGCCCTTGTACCAAAACAGGGGCCCTCCGACGCACAAAAGCCTCGTCCCGCTGCCAACCAGAGGACAACCCCGCTTTTTCCTAGATTCCCCGCCGACAAGAACGTCAATTCCTAGAAGGAGCCCCGAGACAGCGGGGCCCGGCACCTCGCCAAGCAAACTTCCTGAGCGCTACGCGCGAAGCAGTTTGCGTGCGAGGTGCCGGGCCCCTTTACGTTGGCGAGGATGCTACGCCATCACCTTGCGGAACAGCTCCACGACGGCGGCGTGGTCGGCCTCGCGCGGGTTGCCCGGGAAGCAGGCGTCGGCGATGGCGTCGTCGGCCAGCTGGTCGAGGTCCTCCTCAACCAGGCCGTCGCACGTGGGCTTGATGTTGACGTCGGCGGAGAGCTGGCGCACCGCGGCGATGGCGGCGTCGGCGGCCTCGTCGTCGCTCATGCCGGTGGTGTCGACGCCCATGGCCACGGCGACCTCGGCGAGGCGCTTGGTCACGACGGGCTTGTTGTACTCCATCGCAACGGGCAGCAGCATCGCGCAGGCGACGCCGTGCGGGGTGTCGTAGTGCGCGGAGAGCGTGTGCGCCATGGCGTGGTCGATGCCCAGGCCCACGTTGGAGAAGCCCATGCCGGCGATGTACTGGGCGAGCGCCATGCCCTCGCGGCCGGAGCCCGGGACGCCGCTCTTGGCCTCGGCCACGGCGTCGCGCAGGTGCTTCGAGATGAGCTGGATGGCCTTGTAGTGGAACATGTCGGAGAGCTCCCAGGCGCCCTGGGTGGTGTAGCCCTCGATCGCGTGCGTGAGCGCGTCCATGCCGGTGGCGGCGGTGAGGCCGGCGGGCATGGAGGCCATCATGTCGGGGTCGACCACGGCGACGTCGGGGATGTCGTTGACGTCGACGCACACGAACTTGCGGACCTTCTCGGGGTCGGTGATCACGTAGTTGATCGTGACCTCGGCCGCGGTGCCGGCGGTGGTGGGCACGGCGATGGTGAAGACGGCGTGCTTCTTGGTGGGGGCCACGCCCTCGAGGGAGACAACGTCGGCAAACTCGGGGTTGGCGACGATGATGCCGATGCCCTTGGCGGTGTCCATCGAGGAGCCGCCGCCGATGGTGACGATGCAGTCCGCACCGGAGGCCTTGTACGCCTCGACGCCGTCCTGGACGTTCTTGATCGTGGGGTTGGGCTTGATCTCGGAGTAGAGCTCCCAGGCGATGCCGGCCTCGTCGAGCAGGTCGGTCACCTTGGCGACGACGCCAAACTTCACGAGGTCGGGGTCGGAGCAGACGAAGGCCTTCTTGTAGCCGCGGCGCTCGAGCTCGCCGGGGATCTCCTTGATCGCGCCGGAGCCGTGATAGGAGATGTTGTTCAGGACGAAGCGGTTGACTGCCATGTGTTCCCCCTTGGGTTGATGCGTGCCGGAATGCCGGCGGTCCGCTGCGTAGTGTTCCCTTTGAGAGTTGTTGACGTGCTAACTTCTCCGCGAACGGCACGTCGTGTCGGCAAGGGGAAGTGGCGGCGCGTGCCAATTTGCTGTTGGTAACGAAACGGGCCCCAAAAACGTGACAAAGCGCAAGCTGGGGACCTCGGGGCGAGAAGGACGCGGGCTCGCTACAGCGAACGCAGGGCGTCGACCAGCGCGGTCTTGTCGGC
This sequence comes from Olsenella sp. An270, assembly GCF_002159735.1. Taxonomy (GTDB): domain Bacteria; phylum Actinomycetota; class Coriobacteriia; order Coriobacteriales; family Atopobiaceae; genus Thermophilibacter. The sequence continues at coordinate 185,091 of NZ_NFJF01000002.1, read as the reverse complement.
GGTCTTGTCGTCCTTCATCTTGATCACGCGCGCCGGGCAGCCCGCCACGACGGCGCCCGCCGGCACGTCCTCCACGCAGACGGCCCCGGCCGCCACCACGGCGCCCGCGCCCACGCGCACGCCCTCGATGACCACGGCGTTGGCGCCGATCATGACGTCGTCCTCGACGACGACGGGCGTGGCGCTGGCGGGCTCGACCACGCCGGCGAGCACGGCGCCCGCGCCCACGTGGCAGCGCGCGCCCACGATCGCGCGCCCGCCGAGCACGGCACCCATGTCGATCATGGTGCCCTCGCCCACCACGGCGCCGATGTTGATGACGGCGCCCATCATGACCACGGCGTTGTCGCCGATCTCGACCTGGTCGCGGATGATCGCGCCCGGCTCGATGCGCGCGTTCACCCCGCGCAGGTCCAGCAGCGGCACCGCGGAGTTGCGGCGGTCGCACTCGACGTCGGCATACTCGATCGAGTCGGCGTTGGCGAGAAGGACGGGCTCGATGGCTGACCACTCGCCGATGACGACCTTGCCGTCGCGCCCGCCGTAGACGTGGGTCCCCGGCCAGTCGACCCTCATGCCGCACTTCTCGCGGACGTACACCTTGACCGGCGTCTTCTTGGGAGCGCTGGCGATGAAGTCGATGATCTCCTGTGCGTTCAAACCCGTTCCTCTCGATCCGTGCGGTCTAGCCAAACATCAGGGTATCAAAGTCGTAGAAGCCGGGCTCGCGCGTGAGCAGGCGCGCCGCGGCGGCCACGGCGCCGGTGACGAAGATCTGGCGGCTCGTGGCGCGATGCGTGAGGCAGACCTCCTCGTCGGGCCCGAAGAAGTGGACCTCGTGCGTGCCCGCAACGGTGCCGCCGCGGACGGCGTGCACGCCGATCTCGCCGGGGACCCGCGCGCCCACCATGCCCTCGCGGCCGCCCACGACCGGGCGCTCCCCCGTCGGGTCGACGGCGGCGACGAGCGCCCTGGCAGTGCCGCTCGGCGCGTCGGCCTTCTGGTTGTGGTGGGTCTCGACGATCTCCACGTCCCAGCCGGCGAGCGTACGGGCCACCATCGCCGTCGCGCGGCGCAGGGCCGCCACGCCGAGCGAGTAGTTGGACGCCCAGATAACACGGTTCCTCTCGCCCAGCGCACGCAGCTCGTCCAGCTGGTCGGCCGCAAGGCCCGTGGTGCCCGAGACCAGCGCCGCGCCCGTGCGGCGTGCGTAGGCGAGGACGTGCGGCAGCGCCGCAGGCGCCGAGAAGTCCACCGCCACGTCCGCCGCGGGCGCGAGCTCGTCCAGCTCGTCGATGTTGTCCACGTCGTAGGAGCCCACGACGCCAAATCCGCGGGCGGACAGCTCCTCGCGCACGAGGCGACCCATGCGGCCCGCGCCGCCGACCACGATCGCGCTAGCCAAGGAGACCGACCCCCCTCATGGCCGCCACGAGCTGCTCGCGGCCGGCGTCGGAGATCGTCCAGAGCGGCTGGCGGTAGTTCTCGCCGATGAGGCCCATCTCGGCCAGCGCGCACTTGACCGGGATCGGGTTGACCTCGCAGAAGAGCGCGTGGATGAGGTCGAGGTTCTCGAGCTGGGCGCGGCGCGCAGCCTCGACGTCGCCGGACAGGTAGTCGACGCACATCTTATGCACCGTGGCGGGCGCGACGTCGGCCCACACCGAGATGACGCCCTTGGCACCGAGGCTCATGAGCGGCACCACGATGTCGTCGTTGCCGGAGAACATGCGGAAGTCGTCCGTGAGGTAGCGGGCGGCCATGGTCGCATAGCTGATGGAGCCCGAGGCCTCCTTGATGCCCCACGCGTTGGGGTGCTGGGCCAGGCGCGCGAGGTTCTTCTCGCTGATGGAGCAGCCGGTGCGGCCGGGGATGTTGTAGAGGATGCAGGGCACGTCCACCTTGTCCAGGACGGCGGTGAAGTGACGGTAGATGCCCTCCTCGTTGGACTTGTTGTAGTAGGGCGTGATGAGCAGCAGGCCGTCGATGCCGAGCCTGACCAGGCCGGCGGCCTTGCGCTCGGACTCGAAGGTAGCATTGGAGCCGGCGCCGCCGATCACAGGGACGCGACCGGCCACGCGCTCGATGACGCAGCGGGCGACCTCGTAGTCCTCGTCGTCGGTCATCGTCGAGGACTCGCCGGTGGTCCCGAGCACGAGGATGCCGTCGGTGCCGTTGGCCAAATGGAAGTCGACGAGGCGCTCGAGCGCGGGGAAGTCGACGGAGCCGTCCTCGCAAAACGGGGTCACCAGCGCGACGATCGAGCCGGTCAGGTTGGTCATGTCCATGGTTGCCTCTCTTATCTCCCGTGCGAGGGGTGCCTCACACGTCCAGCGTTGCCAGGTAGTCGGCGGGCGTCTCGGCCCGGCGGATGAGCTCGACCGATCCGTCGCAGCGCAGCAGCAGCTCCGCGGAGCGCAGCGCGCCGTTGTAGTTGTAGCCCATGGAGTGACCGTGGGCGCCCGCGTCGTGAATAAACAGCAGGTCGCCAACGTGACACTCGGGCATGAGGCGGTCGCGGGCGAACTGGTCGTTGTTCTCGCAGAGCCGGCCGACCACGTTGTAGCGGCGCGTGGCCGGCGCGTCCTCGGCGCCCATCACGGTGACGTGGTGGTAGGCGTCGTAGATGGCCGGACGCATGAGGTTGGCCGCGCAGGCGTCCACGCCCAGGTAGTCGCGGTAGGTGCGCTTCTCGTGGATGACGCGGGTCACGAGCGCGCCGGCCGGCGCGAGCATCCAGCGCCCGAGCTCCGAGAAGACCGCGACGTCGTCCATGCCCGCGGGGACGAGCACGTCCTCGTACGCCTGGCGCACGCCCTCGCCAATGACGGCGAGGTCACAGGGGGTGTCGTCCGGGTGGTAGGCCACACCGATGCCACCGGAGAGGTCAACGAAGCCAACGTGCACGCCCAGGCGCGCCGAGAGGTCGGCGGCCATCTCGAAGAGCTGTCGCGCGAGACGCGGGTAGTAGTCGTTCACCTGCGTGTTGCTGGCGAGAAACGCGTGGATGCCAAACTCCTCCACGCCTAGGGCGGCGAGCTCGCGGAACGCCTGCTCGAGCTGCGCCGGCGTCATGCCAAACTTGGAGTCGGCCGGCAAGCCGATGATGCCGTTCGCGCTCTCGAAGGTCCCGCCCGGGTTCACGCGGCAGCACACCGTGCGCGGAACGCGGCCGCCGAGGGCGCGCCGGAGGCAGGCCACCATGTCCGGCCCGTCCAGGTTGATGATCGCGCCGCGCTCGTCGGCGGCGCGGAAGTCCTCGTCGGGCGTGTCGTTGGACGAGAGCATGATGTCGCGGCCGGTCACGCCCGCACGGTCCGCGAGCAAAAGCTCGACGCCCGTGGCGCAGTCGCAGCCGCAGCCGCACTCCGCGAGGATCCGAAGGATCGCGGGGTTGGGCGTGGCCTTGACGGCAAAGTACTCCTTGAAGCCGGGGTTCCATGCGAAGGCGGCGGAGAGCTCCGCCGCGCGACGGCGGATCTCCGCCTCGTCATAGAGGTAGAAGGGCGTGGGATACACGTCCGCTATGGCTTCGAGCTGGTCCTTTGTGACAAACGGCCGCTTTACCATGGCACCTCTCGCCTCTCGGGCAGGTTCGCGACCCCCGAGCGGAGCGTTCGTCCGCGGCAAAGGATAGCGCCCCTGCGAGCTCTTCTCGCAGACAGTCCCGCGGGTCTTTCCCGCGAGCCCACCACCTCGCCGCGCCCGGCTCGGCAGTTCGGCGGACCTCGCCTCGCCCCGGGATCTGCGCCCGCCGGCTCCCCCGGGACCCTTCGTGTCCGCTCCTCTATCGATGTGGGTAGCCTAGCACCGCCCTGCACGGCCCACAAGGCGAAAAACAAACCTGAAACATCGCGGCGGCGCGTTCTTCTCGCCCGCCCGGGACGCCACCCCAAATAACGCACAAAATCGTACATGTGCGTTATTTCCACCTGCGGATATAGATTGTTGTGCTTGATTTTGTGCGTTAATCCACTGGGGCTCCCCTGCGGCCCGAACATCGGAAACGCGTGCGCCGCAGCAACGTCCTACGCTAACCTAGAGCAAGGCTGAAGGGAGGAGCGGTGGACGAGAAGACCAGGCGCGTCGCAGAGGCATACGCCGAGGAGTGCTACGAGGAGGAGCTCGAGCTCCTGCGCACGCTCGCGCAGATCCCCGCGCCGTCCGGCCACGAGGAGCGGCGCGCGGAGTTCATCCGCGACTGGCTGCTCGCCCAGGGTGCGCCCGTGGGGGCCGTGCGCGTCGACGACGCCAAGAACGTGATCTTGAGCCTGCCCGGCCCCACGGGCGGCGATGACGGGATCGCGGTCTTTGCCGCCCACACCGACGTGGTCTTCCCCGACACCGAGCCGCTGCCGCTCGCCGAGAGCGCGACGCGCCTTCTGGCGCCGGGCGTGGGCGACGACACGGCCAACCTCGTGGGGCTGCTCCTCGCCGCGCGCTACCTGCTGCGCCACAAGGTTCCGCTCGACCGGCGCCTGCTCGTGGTGGCCAACTCCTGCGAGGAGGGCCTCGGCAACCTGGCCGGCACGCGCGAGCTCTTCCGCCACTACGACGGACAGGTGCGCGAGTTCACGAGCTTTGACCTCTACCTCGGCATGCACGTGGTCTCCGCCGTGGGCAGCCATCGCTGGCGCGTGAAGTGCCACACTGAGGGCGGCCACTCCTGGGAGAACTTCGGGCGCGACAACGCGATCGAGGCGCTCTGCAGCTTCATCGAGGACCTCTACGCGCTCGAGCTGCCCACGCGCGCCAAGACCACGATCAACGTGGGGCGGTTCGTGGGCGGCACCACGGTGAACTCCATCGCCGAGGACGCGAGCGTACTCGTGGAGTACCGCTCGGCCTCCGAGGAGTGTCTCGAGGAGATGTACGGCAAGTTCGTGGTGCTCGTGGAGGAGCACCTCAAGGAGAACACCCGCATCGACGTGCAGCTCATCGGGCGGCGCCCCGCCTCCGGGGAGCACGTGCCCGAGGGGCAGGCCGCGCTCGTCTCCCGCACCGACGAGATCCTGCGCGAGCTCGGCGGCGTGGACCAGATCCACCACCAGGAGTCCTCGACCGACGCGAACATCCCGCTCTCGCTGGGCATCCCCGCGCACACCGTGGGCACCGTCGAGGGCGACCTGCTCCACACGCGCGAGGAGTGGATCGAGAAGGACAGCCTGCGGAGGGGGCTCGCGGTCATCCTGGCCCTCATGCTGGAGCATGCAAATGAGCCGACCATACATACCTACCCCATTTGACGCCCCACGGGGTCGATTTTGGGTAGGTGTGCATGGTCGGACGTTCTAGTCAAAGAAAAAGGAGCCCGCAGGCTCCTCCTCCCGTTTGGGATGTGATGACGCTTACGCCGCCACATACTTGACGAGCAGCGGCGAGTCCGCGTGGTTCTGCTCGTGGGAGGAGAACCACTCGTCAACGTCATTGAACAGAAGCCTCGGGCTGTCGGCCCAGAAGCGACGCTCGTGGCCGTCCATCAGCGCGCGATACTCGCCGCTCATGAACCAGCCGTTGTGGCAGGCGTCGAGCACCTTGCGCTGGCGCTTGCTCATGTCCTTGATCTTGGTCATGCCTTCCCTCCTTTCGAGTTTGACACGTTCGTTATACCCATTTCGACCGTTCGTGGAAAGAGGGTTGACAAAGTCATTATCTCTCCTACGCAGAGGCTCCATAAATGTGCTCACCTGCGTTTTCCGGATTTGACGCACCGTTAAGAGATGGTTTGCACCCGCTCATCGGACCCATTGTTTCAGGTAACTGACAGCTTGGGTCTCAAACATCAGCGCTGATAGCATCAGCCTTACGGAACATCCGCCCATGCGGACGATAAGAACGGAGGAGCCATGAGATTCACAAAGACAGTAGTGGCGGCGCTCGTCCTCTCGACGGCGCTGCTCGTGGGCTGCGGCCAGGCGCCGGCCACCGACGCGACCGACGCGACGCAGGACGAGGCCGCCGTCGAGCAGACCGAGCCGGAGCCGGAGCCGGAGCCGGAGCCCGCCATGACCAACTGGCAGGAGGCCGCCTTCTATGACCGCCCGACGTCAGAGATCGTAAGCGACCTCGAACTGCTGGGCTTCGAGCTCACGAACGAGGACTCCTACGAGGACACAGACGCGCTCGGCGACATCACGTTTTACTTCAGCTACTTCGAGGGTGCGCCCGAGAGCAACCCCGTCGAAGGATCGGACGAGACGGTCTGGGTCTCCTTCACCTACGAGAACCCCGCGCTCCTGGAGGGAGAGACCGAGTGCTCCCTGGAGACCATCGACCCGAGCACCGTCCCCACGGGCGTCGTCATTGGGTTCTACCTCCCCGAGGCTGACTCCTCCGAGTACGAGACGATCGCCCGGAGCGTGGGCGACGCGGTCGGGCTGCCCGCGTTCACCGACTCCTACGTCGGCGATCCCTTCGAGACGGGCCGCATAGTCGGCAACTTCACCTACCCGGACACGTTCAAGGGTCAGGAAACCGAGTCTATGCTTATCGTCTCCTCGTCATCAAACCCCGAATCGTTGCCCAACCCCGATATGCCGCTGTTTGTCTCCTACGGCCCCTACGTATCCGAGCGGGCGTAGGGCGCACGAAGGCGCTGCCAGGGGCGAGGGGCCTGCGGGCTCCTCGCCCCTTTTCTGTGGGCAGGGACGCCGCGGGGCGCATTGCGACATACAATCGCTGTATGACGCAGCGCCACAGGGAGGACGTCTTGAATCTCAAGCAGCTCGAGTACTTCGTCGCCATCGCCGAGGAGGGCCAGATCACGGCCGCCGCCCGGCGCCTGCACATCTCCCAGCCGCCGCTCTCCTACGAGCTCCGCGAGCTCGAGCGCGAGCTGGGCACGCAGCTCGTGCGCCGCGGCCCGCGCGGCGTCACGCCCACCGAGGCGGGACGGCTCCTGTACAAACGCGCGACGCGCATCCTCGCCATGGCCACGGCCACCGCGCGCGAGGTCTCGAGCGTGGGCAAGGGCCTCACCGGCACCCTCTGCCTCGCGGTCTGCGGTTCGGCGGCCGGGCTCGCACCGGGGGCACGCCTGGCGGAGCTCGCCGCGCTCGCGCCGGACGTCTCCCTCGAGCTGCGCGAGGGCGGCGTCCCCGAGGTGCTCGAGCTCGTGGCGAGCGGCATCGCGGAGGTCGGCGTCGTGCGCACGCCCTTTTCCACCCAGGGCCTGCGCACGCGCTACGCCCCCGCCGAGCCGCTCGTCGCCGTCATGCCGCCCGCGCTCGAGCACGGCGACGAGCTCACCGTCCTTCTCGCCCAGCTTGAGGGCGTGCCGATCGTCTGCGACGCCCGAACGGCGACCGCCCTGGGCCGCGAGCCCTTCTGCGTCACCGAGGACGCCCGCAGCGTCTGCTCCTGCGCGGCGGCCGGGCTGGGCGTGGGCCTCGTGCCGCGCTCCCTGCTCACCGTCTGCGACACCGGTCCCTGCTACATCAAGACGCTGGTCGAGAAGGACCTCGAGAGCCGCGCCGCCGTCATATGGAAGGCCGACCGCGCCCTCTCCCCGCTCGCCGAGCGCGCGGTCGCCCTTCTCGGCGAGCTCTGCTAGCGGCCAAATGGCGAGTAATCACCGAGGTGGAAGCTCGCCCTGCACTCTCCCCTCGTGAAGGGTCAAGTTCCAGAGGGTATGTGCACGCTTGAAGTATTGATGTATTTCCCGCCAACCCGTCTAGCTGGGAAAACACGGATCTGACCATCGTATAAACACTGAAACTTCGTACATACCCTGGAGAAGGTGCGCACACCGTCGGGAGAATGCCCACTTTTGGAGGGCATGCGCACAGCGAGAAGGATGACCGGCCCCCGCTCGGCGAGAGATCACTCGGGCGGAAGCTCGCCCCGTAGACAAAGGCGCCCCCGGCGGGAAAGGTCCGGGGGCGCAGGAGGAAGGGCTACTGCTGCACGGGCTCGTCGTCCGTCTCGACCGCGTCGGAGACGGGCTCCGAGTCGCCGGAGCCCTCCTCCATTCCCTCGCGGACGTTCTTGACCGTCTTGCCGAGGGCCGAGCCCAGCTTGGGCAGGTTCTTCGGCCCAAAGATCACCAGGACGACGAGCAGGATGACGGCAAGCTCCATCGGGCCCATGCCAAAGATCATGTGATGCCTCCTCTGACGCTGTTCTTCTCGTCCATCGTAGGTCGCGGGAGGCCAACGGTAAAATACATATGAGAAGGGGTCGCCATACATCAGTTGTATGGCGACCCCTCGGTCGAGAAGAACGTGGCGTCGCAGGCCCTACTCGATCTCGCTCTGCTCGAAGACGTGGAAGCCGGCCTTCTCGATGGCCCAGCTCGCCTCCGCCGCGCTCGCCGGGTCGGCGATCTTGAGCGCCAGCACCGCGAGGTCGTCGGTGGTGGAGAAGCAGTAGAAGTACTCGATGTCCACGTCGAGGTCGTCGAGCTTCTCGAGCAGGTCGGCGGCACCGCCCGGGTGGTGAGGGACGGCGATGGCCATGACCTTGGTCTTGATCGCGCGGTAGCCGCCGGCGTCGAGCGCGGCGAGCGCCGCCGCCGTGTCGCTGCAGATGATGCGCACGATGCCGTACTCGGTGGTGTCGGCCACGGAGAGCGCCGCCATGTTGATGTTGGCATCGCCGAGGGTGCGGCACAGAGAGGCGATGCGGCCGCGCTTGTTCTCGAGGAAAACCGTAATCTGATCAATCATTACTTGATCCCCTTTCGCAGGTCGACGATGCGCTTTGCCTTGCCCTCGCTGCGCGCGATGGTCTTGGGCTCGACGAGCTTGACCTTGACGCCCACGGAGAGCGCCGTCTTGAGGCGCGCAGAGATCTCCTTCTGCAGGCGCTCGACCGCGGCGACGGAGTCGAAGGCAAAGTCGGGGTTGACCTCGGCCTTGAGCGTGACCATGTCGAGCGAGCGGTGGTCGGTGTCGACCTCGATCTGGTACCAGGAGGAGACCTGGTCGAAGGTCTTCATGACGTCCTCGATCTGGCTCGGGAAGACGTTGACGCCGCGGATGATGAGCATGTCGTCGGTGCGGCCGTGGATGCGGTCGATGCGGCGGTGCGTGCAGCCGCAGGCGCACTCGCCCGGCAGGATGCGCGTGATGTCGCGCGTGCGGTAGCGCACCACCGGCGACGCCTCGCGGTCGATCGTGGTGAGCACGAGCTCGCCCCACTCGCCGTCGGGCAGGACCTCGCCGGTGTTGGGGTCGATGATCTCCGCGTAGAAGTGGTCCTCGGCCAGGTGCAGGCCGTTCTGCTCCCAGCACTCGATGGCCACGCCCGGGCCCATGGTCTCGGTGAGGCCGTAGACGTCGAGCACGTGGTAGTTGAGCTTGCGCTCGAGGTCGCGGCGGAAGTTGTCCGAGAAGGGCTCGGCGCCGTGGATGCCCGCGCGCAGGTGGAAGTCGCGCGCCGGGTCGATGCCCATCTCGATGGCGGTGTCGGCGATGTGCATGGCGTAGCTCGGCGTGCAGCAGATGATCGTGGAGCCCATCTCCTTGAGCACGCGGATCTGGCGCTCGGTGTTGCCCGCGGACATGGGGATCGTGGTGGCGCCGGAGTAGAGGCCGCCGTAGTGCGCGCCCAGGCCGCCGGTGAACAGGCCATAGCCGTAGCAGACGTGGACCACGTCGTCGGCGCCGCCATTGGCGTACTCGATGCCGCGCGCGAAGCACTCGCCCCAGATGTCGAGGTCGTGCTGGGTGTAGCCGCCCACCGTTGCCACGCCGGTGGTGCCGGAGGACATGTGGATCTCCTTCACCTCGGAGAGCGGCGTGGCAAACATGCCGTAGGGGTAGTTGTCGCGCAGGTCCTGCTTGGTGACGAACGGCGCCTTCTGCAGGTCGTCGAGGCTCTTGACCGCGTACGGGTCGAAGCCTGCCTCGTCGAAGCTCTTCTTGTAGAACGGCACGTTCTCGTAGCACGCGATCACGGTCTTCTTGATGCCCTCGAGCTGGATCTCCTCGATCCGCTCGTGGGGCGCGTGGAGAATCTCCTGCATGTTGCCCTCCCGTTGGAACCTGAAAACTCGCTGGGCCGATTCTAGGGCGAGAAGGACCGCGTGCGCGCGGGTCGTTCGCAAACGGAAACGGAGGATGGGCTGCCATGGCGGCGGGCGGGGAACGTCCGGCGCTCGGACAGTCCTCGGCGCAAAGGGCGCGCCTGCGGAACTCGCGGCGGACGTTCCCCGCCCGCCGCCCCGGCAGCCCGCTACCGCGCCGCCTCCAGACGCGCGAGCACGGTCTTGGTCGCGGCGATCGCGGCCTGCACGTTCTCGTCGGCGTCCTGGATCTTCTTCTGCACGTAGAGGTCGACGAAGGGGTTGTCCACGAGGACGTCGAGGGCCGAGGCGATGGCGCCCACGTCCACGCGCAGCGCCTCGATCCCGCGCACGTCCGAGAGCTCGCGCGTAAACGCATAGAGGTCGGCACGCGCCTGGTCGAGCGCGCCGCGGGCGTCGTTGAGGCGCCAGTGCTTGAGGACGCTTGTCAGGGGACCGCCCATCACCAGGTCGAAGAGCCCCCAGTTGCCCGCGCTGTCGAGCGCGTCGGCGGCCTCCTCGAGGCTCGCCAGCGCACGGCGTCCCGCCGCCACGGCCTCGGCGACCTCTCGTCTCTCTTCCGGCGTCATGGGACCCTCCCCCGGCTCGATGTTCTTCTCGCCCATGGTAGCAGGGCGGCGTCGCGCGAGCCCCGCGCCAATCCCTGAGAACGACACCGTTTGCGGAGAAACGCGCACGTTCCCCCGATTGAGGCGCATACTTTTCCTATCTGTGGTCCTGAGGGAAGGAAAGCCCATGCTTCGAGTTGGTCTTCTCACGAGCGGCGGCGACTGCCAGGCGCTCAACGCGACGATGCGCGGCATCGTCAAGACGCTCTACCGTCAGTCCGACGAGCCGGTCGAGGTCTACGGCTTCGAGGACGGATATCAGGGCCTCATCTACGAGCACTACCGCATGATGGACAACCGCGACTTCTCCGGCCTGCTCACGCGCGGCGGCACCGTGCTCGGCACGAGCCGCACCCCGTTCAAGCTGCTCGACACCCCTGAGGCCGACGGCATCAACAAGGTCGAGGCGATGAAGCACACCTACCGCAAGCTCAAGCTCGACTGCCTGTTCATGCTCGGCGGCAACGGCTCCACCAAGACGGCCAACCGCCTCTCTCAAGAGGGCCTGAACGTCATCGCCCTGCCCAAGACGATTGACAACGACACCTGGGGCACCGACATGACCTTTGGCTTCACGAGCTCCGTCGAGGTGGCCACCCGCTGCATCGACGAGATTCACACCACCGCGAGCTCCCACGGCCGCGTCTTCGTGATCGAGATCATGGGCCACAAGGTCGGCTGGATCCCGCTGTACGCGGGCGTGGCCGGCGGCGCCGACGTCATCCTCATCCCCGAGATCCCCTACGACATGGACAACGTCGTGCGCGTGATCGAGGACCGCGACAAGGCAGGCTCGCGCTTCACGATCGTGGTCGTGGCCGAGGGCGCCATCTCCAAGGAGGAGGCCGCCCTCTCCAAGAAGGAGTACAAGAAGCTCGTGGCCGCGCGCACCACGCCGTCGATCGCCTACGACATCGCGGCAGAGATCGACAAGCGCACCGGCCGCGAGATCCGCATCGCCGTGCCCGGCCACACCCAGCGCGGCGGCCAGCCCGACGCCCAGGACCGCATCTTCGCCACGCAGTGCGGCGTCGAGGCCGCGCTCGGCTGCCTCGAGGGCACGTTTGGCTTCATGGTCGCGCAGCGCAAGGGCAAGATGGTCCGCGTGCCGCTCGAGGAGGTCGCCGGCAAGCTCAAGTACGTCGACCCCGAGGGCGACCTCGTCCGCGAGGCCAAGGCGCTCGGCATCAGCTTCGGCGACGAGTAGCGGCTCTTCTCGGCAATCCAGACGAGACGGCGGGGTCCCTCGGGGCCCCGCCTCCTTTTTTGCGATAAGAGCGCAGGCGAGAAGGGCGCGCGGTCGCACCCCTACAGCATGTTGCGCGCCGCAAACTCCGCCTGGACCGTGGCGAGCATGAGCTCCACGTCATCGAGGCCGAGGTGACGCTCGGACTCCCCCGCCTTGAGCGTGCCGCGGCGGCGCGCCCAGCTCTCGAGCGAGGCGGGACGCTGCTCGTGCGGCAAGATCTTGGTCTCGGGGTCCACACGACGGCAGATGTCGCGCGTGTCGATGGGCACCACGCGACCCGCCTTGCGCGCCTCGGCGTAGCCGTCGATGTGCAGCATGAACCAGGAGTCCTCGAAGGCGGCGTTGTGCGCCATGAACGGGTAGGCCGTGAGGGCGGCGAGAAGCGCGGCCTGGACCTGCCTGTCCTCGCGGAACGGGCGACGCCCCTCGAGGTCGGACCACTCGATCTTGTGGATGTCCGCCAGCGGCACGCCCTTCTCGGCGTACATCTCGGGCAGGCCGAAGTAGCCGGCGAAGGGGTCGTGCGGCTTGGCCTTGGGGCCCACGGTCATGAACTCCAGGCCCACGTTGATGATGTAGCCACGCGAGGGGTCGCGGTCGGTGGTCTCGATGTCGATGCCCACGACCATGCCCGAGACCGGCGCGTCCACCCACGCCACGTTGAGGTCGCGCGCGTCCGGGCCGGCGAGGGCGCTCACCTGGGCGTCCGTCCGGTGCTGGAGCACGGCGACGGCGTGGACGAGCTCGGAGTTGGAGAGGGAGCGCGAGAGGCACGTGGGGTTCACGTCGCGCAGGCGCTCGATGCCGTAGCGGTCGCAGACGTCGCGGTTGCGGTCGGCGAGCTCGCGGATGAGGCCAAAGTCGCAGGGCTCCCTGCCGGCGTCGGCGTCGCGCCAGGCGGCCATCAGCGTGACGAGCGCGTCCTCGTTGCGCGTGCGCTCGGCCGCGAGCGAGGCGTCGTCCACGAGGAACCCGGGGAACGTCAGGGCGCTCGCGCACTCTATGGCCTGGCTCAGATCCACGTTGCTCACTCCCGTCAACGGAAAAAGGCGCCGAGAAGAACCCGGCGCCTTCCTAGGCTAGCAGAACGCCCGACCGTCCCGCGCCTACTCCGCGTAAAACACGCGACCGTCGTTTCTCGGCTTGGCCTCGGGGGTCTCCGCGGGGTAGCCCAGGATGCAGTGGCCGATGCCCTCGTAGTCGCCCTCGACGCCCAGCTCGGCGAGGATGGCCTTGCCCTCGGGCGTGTCAAACTCCTCGCGGGCGCGGTGGATCCAGCAGCTGCCCAGGCCGAGCGAATGAGCGGCGAGCATGAGGTTGCCCATCACGAGGCTGCCGTCGTAGACGCGGTTGGGCTGGTCGCGCGGGGCGAGCACGACCAGGACGACCGGGGCGCCGTAGAACGGGTCGGTGCCGGGGCGGCCCATGATGTCCGCGTTCATGGCCGAGAGCCGGTCGCGCAGCTCGCTGTTCGTGACCGCCACGACGATGGGGCCCTGGCGGTTCATGCCGCTCGCGGCCCAGAGGCCGGCCTCGATCACCGCCTCGATCTTCTCGCGCTCCGGCATCTCGTCGGTGTAGGCGCGCACGCTGCGGCGCTCCTCCATGGCCCTGATGGCCTCGTTCATGGTGCTCTCCTCTCGGGCTGGTCCGTCACGTTCGTTATACCCGAGAGGGCGCGGGTGCTATTCCTTGACCTCGCGCAGAAGGTCGGCGGGGTCCACGCCGTAGAGGCGCGCCAGCTTCACGAGGTTCGTCGTCGAGGGCTCCGTCTTGCCCTGCTCCCACTTGGACACGGCCTGCCTGCTCACGCCGAGCTTCTCGGCCACGAGCTCCTGCGTCATCTTGCAGCCCTCGCGGCGCTCGCGCAGCACCTCACCGAGCGAGCGGCGGGCGGCCACGGTCTCGGGGCTCTTGTCGGCCTTCTCCTGGCGCAGGAACCAGCGGATGGCGAGGACCACCATCACGATGAAGAGGACCCACGGCACCACCCTGCCAAGGAGGATCGGGAACAAGATCATCACGAGCTCCATCGGCCCCATTCCATAGATCATGACGCCCTCCTTTCGCCGACTTTGCCCCACTGTAGCCGAGCTGCGCGGTTGCGCCCACCACCTATCGCGCAACGTGCGGTTGCGTTTGGGTTGCGGACGTTCCGCCGGGGCGGCAGGGCCACCCCTCTCGTCGAGTGTACGAGTTAGCGCTCTGTTTGGGACGCCGCCCCACTACGAGCGCCGCGTTTCCGCAGGTTGAAAGGAGACGCCATAGGGATAGAGAATCGAAACTCGTACACTCGGCGCAAGGCCGGAACAGGGCGGCACACGGAGGGCAGGGCGGCGGGCGAGAAGGACGACAATCCCCTACGCGAAGAGGCTCAGACGCGAGAGGGCACGCCGGAAGGAGACATGGTCGAGGCCGCCGGGGCCGCGCAGCGTCGAGAGGCAGATGGGCACCGACAGGGCGTCGCCGCGGACGAGCGGGCGGATGACGAAGCCCTCGGGCGCGCCCGTGATGTTGCCGACGAAGATGAACGAGTAGCACCGCTCGTCGGCGACGGGCTCGGGGACCGCGTCGCCCACCGAGAACCGGACGACTTCCGATCGCAGGCCGCGCTTGAGGTACTCGTCCACCACGGCGTGGCAGTAGTGGTCGAAGTTGCAGGGATAGAGCACGGGATAGCCCGCGAGCTCGTCGAGCGTGACCTCGCCCTTGGCGGCGAGCGGGTGGTCCAGCGGGACGAGGACGTCGGAGGAGACGGTCCCGAGCGGGGTGCAGGCCACGTCGTCCGCCTCGAGCGTGCCCACGGTGATGAGGCCGTCCACGCGCCCGGCGCGGAGCGCGTCGAGACCCTCGGCGCACTCCAGCAGCTCGACGTCGACGCGACGGCCGAGCACCTTGCCCGTCACCGTGGAGATCAGGCGGACGAGCCGGTCGACGCCCGGGTACGCCGGGCAGCAGAACCCCATGCGGAACGGCGAGCTCGCCACGGCGGCGGGCGCGCTCGCAAAGCGCTCGAGCGCCTCCCACTCGTCGAGCACGCGACGCGCGCGCACGGCGAAGGCGCGGCCGAGCGGCGTGGGGGAGACGCCGGCGCTGCGGCGCTCGAAGAGGGGCTCGCCGAGCGAGGACTCCAGCTCGGACATGGCCTTGGAGACGGCCTGCACGGAGACGCCCTCGCGCGCGGCGGCGGCCGAGAAGCTCCCGAGGTCCATGATGGCGCAGACGTATCTGACCTGCTTTATGTTCACAGCCCCTCCTCGACCGTTCGAACGCCACGCAGCCTTTCCATGGTTGCACATACGCACGTGACGTCTGGAATAGACCCCCCTCTCTAAACGCTGGGTTGAGTGGGAGGGACGCCGGGCGCCGCCGCATCCGCTCACGGGATTTCCCTCCCCCCGAGCGGCCCCGCGGGCTAGAATGCCTATGGATGTGAGAACGTTTCCAGTCAGAGGGGTGACCGACCATGGCCAACGAGAAGAACGAGCGCGCGACCACCGGCACGCGACGCGCCCGCCAGCCGCTCGAGCGCTCCGCCGCGCGGGCGCGCTCCGACTCCGCGTTCCTCCGCCGCCTGCGTCGCCACCACGACGAGCTGCGCTGGCTCTACATGGAGCTCTACGACAACGGCGCGATGTTCGCCGAGCTCTGCGACCAGATGAAGGCCTTCTACGACGCGCGTCCCGAGGCGCTCAGGGCCCTCGACGCCCGGCGCGAGGGACGCGCGTGGTACCGTGACCGCGACCTTCTCGGCATGCAGATGTACATCGACAACTTTGCCGGCACCATCCGCGGCGTGGAGGACAACCTGGACTACCTCGAGCGGACGGGCGTCAACTACCTCCACCTCATGCCGTTCCTCGACACCCCCGCCGACCGCAGCCGCTCCGACGGCGGCTACGCGGTCAGCGACTTCCGCCGCGTCAAGCCCGAGCTGGGCACGATGGACGACCTCGCCCACCTCGCCGAGAGGTGCCACGAGCTCGGCATCAGCCTCTGCATGGACTTCGTCATGAACCACACCTCCGACGAGCACGAGTGGGCCCGCCGGGCGCGCGCCGGCGAGGGCGAGTACATGAGCCGCTACTTCTTCACCGGCGACCAGGCCCTCATCGACCGCTACACCCGCGACGTTCCGCAGGTCTTCCCCACCACGGCGCCCGGCCACTTCACCTACCTGCCGGAGCTTGGCCAGTCGGTCATGACGCAGTTCTACCCCTACCAGTGGGACCTCAACTACAAGAACCCCCGCGTCTTCAACGAGATGATGTACAACTTCCTCTTCCTGGCCAACCAGGGCATGGACGTCATCCGCATCGACGCCGTCCCCTACATCTGGAAGCAGCTCGGCACCAACTGCCGCAACCTGCCCCAGGTCCACACCATCGTGCGCATGATGCGCATGATCGGCGAGATCGTGTGCCCGGGCATCGTCCTTCTCGGCGAGGTGGTGATGGCGCCGGTGGAGGTCGTGCCCTACTTTGGCACGGTCGAGAAGCCCGAGTGCCACATGCTCTACAACGTCACGACGATGGCCACCACCTGGAACAGCGTGGCCTGCCGCGACACGCGCCTGCTGCGCCGCCAGCTCGAGGCCGTCTGCGGCCTGCCGCGCACCTACACCTTCCTCAACTACCTGCGCTGCCACGACGACATCGGGTGGGGGCTCGACTACGCGACGCTCTCGGACTGGGGCATGGAGGAGGTCCCGCACAAGCGCTACCTCAACGCCTACTTCCAGGGGCTGACCGAGGGCAGCGTCTCCCGCGGCGAGCTCTACAACGCCGACCCCGTGACCGGCGACGCACGCTTCTGCGCGACCACGGCCTCCATGTGCGGCGTCGAGGCGGCGGGCTTCGCCGGCGACGCGGAGGCCATGGACGTGGCCATCCGCAAGGACGTCATGCTCCACGCCTACCTGCTCAGCCAGTCCGGCCTGCCGATCGTCTACAGCGGCGACGAGGTTGGCCAGGTGAACGACTACACCTACCATGACGACCCCGAGCGCGCGGACGACTCCCGCTACATCCACCGCGGGCGCTTCGACTGGTCGCTCGTGGACCGCACGGACGAGCCCGGCAGCGTCCAGCAGCGCATCTACGACGCGATCCAGCGCCTCGAGGAGGTCCGCCGCACGGAGGGCGTCTTCGACGCGGACGCCGAGATGTCGGTCGTGGGGTACAGCGACCCCTCGGTCCTCTGGGTCAGGCGACGCGCGGGCGAGAGGACCCTGCACGCGGTCTTCAACTTCAGCGACGAGGGGCGCACGCTCTGGATGCCGGAGCGCGGCGAGTACACCGACCTCGTGACCGGGGAGCGCAGCGAGTTCGAGACCTTCGAGCTCGCGGCCTGGGACTTCAGGTGGTGGCTGGGCTAGGCCTGGGCGAGCCCGCGCAGGAAGCGCGCAGCGGACACGGCGGCGACGCTCGTCGACCCCTCCGTGGCCCCCTCCGCAGCGTCGGCGGCGTCGTCAAAGAGGTCGAGCTCGTCCTCGCTCGCGGCCACGGCGTCGCAGACGGCGACAAGGACCTCGAGGGCCGCGGCGTCACCGAGCCCCGACTCGAGCGCCCGCGCGACCTCGTCGCGTCCGAGCGAGAGCATGGCCCTGAGCTCGTCGACCGTCATCTCGTCGCTCCCGGGGGCACCCTCGGCGAGGCCCTCGAGCCACGCGTCCCAGAACTCCACCGTGCCGCCCGAGACGCCCAGGCGCGAGACCGCGCGGGCGGCGTCGTCGAAGAGGTCGAGCACGTCGCCGGTCGACGCGGCGACCGAGCTGCTGATCGCGGAGGCGACCTCCACCATGATGTGGCCGCCGGCCACGTCGAGACCCGCCAACTCGTCCTCCGAGGCGATGACCTCCATGCAGGCGTGCAGCAGTCGCACGGCCAGCCCGTCGCGCTCGATCATGTGGCACTCCCCTCCGTCTGTCCCTGATGCGATTCTAGAGGCAACGCAGACGGGAGGCGCTCGGCCAGGTTATGCGGGCGCCAGCGCTCGGCCAGCGGCTCGGCCTACTCGGAGGCGGCGTCGGCCACGCCGATCCTCTCGGCCGTGTCCTCGGTGATCCAGAGCGTGTTGCGGTCACGCGAGATGAACTGGCGGGTGACGTCCTCGTCCAGCACGAACACCTCGCAGACGTCCGGGGAGAGCTCGTAGAGTACGTCGTTGTAGTCCACGACCTCGTAGTCCTCCCCGCTCATGGTGACGCTGCGGACCTCGGCGACGTCGGTGTCGACGCCCTCGGGGACGTTGCTGCCAAACGGGTTGAACCCCATGATGACGCCGATCGCGATGATGGCGACCACGATGACGCCCGCCACGACGCGCCCCGCCTTGCCCGGCACTGCTATGCTCTGTCCCTCCTCGTTGGGTGACCTTCTGCGAACATGATACCGGGTCGCCGCGTCCCATGCGCTAAACTCGTGGTGGACGAGGAGGTTAACGTTAACATGGACATCAACCAGATTGCCCAGATGGCAGGCGTCTCGCGCGCGACGGTCTCGCGCTACCTGAACGACGGCTACGTCTCCCAGGAGAAGCGCGCCGCCATCCGCCGCGTCATCGAGAAGACCGGCTACGTCCCCTCCCGCCAGGCCAAGTCCCTGCGCACCGGCAAGACCGACGTCGTGGGCGTCATCATCCCCAAGATCAACTCCGCCTCCGTGAGCCGGATGGTCGCGGGCATCACCCTCGTCCTGAACGAGGCCGGATACCAGGTCCTTCTCGCCAACACAGACAACGACGCCGCGCGCGAGGTGGACTTCCTGCGCCTCTTTGCCGAGAAGAGCCAGGTGGACGGCGCCATCCTCATCGCCACCGTCATCACCCCCGAGCACCGCGATGCCATCTCCGCCCTACCCGTGCCCATCGTGGTGCTCGACCAGGACGTCGACTTCTGCTCCTGCGTCTACCAGGACGACTACGAGGCCATGCGCGAGGTGGCAGCCGTCGCGCTGCGCGACGCGCGTCACCCCGCCTACATCGGCGTCTTCGAGGAGGACGTCGCGGTGGGCCAGATGCGCCGCAAGGGCTTCCTCGCCGCGTGCGCCGAGGCCGGCCTCGAGGTGCCCGAGCGCGCCCTGCGCATCGCGGACTTCACCGTGGACTCCGGCTACGAGCAGGCCGAGGCGCTGCTCGAGGACTATCCCGAGCTCGACGCCATCGTCTGCGCCACCGACTCGATCGCCTACGGCGCCCTCACCTGCCTGCGCGAGTACGGGCGCGCCGTGCCCGGGAACGTCGTCGTGACCGGCGTGGACGACTCCGAGATCTCCCAGATCGTCACGCCCACCCTCACCACCATCCACAACCACTACAAGACCTCGGGCCTCGAGGCCGCGCGCATGCTCGTGGGCTTCATGTCCGGCGAGGAGTACGTGCCCCGCAAGGTCAGGATGGGCTACGAGGTCGTGACGAGGAACTCCACGCGCTAGCCCCGGCGTCGATCGCGCCGCTTGCCGAGAAGAGCCGCGCGGCCGGTGGACGAGCGCCATAATGGGTGTGGAATCGATTCCGCAACCGAAGGGACCACGCTATGTTCTCCGTCTCCGCACTGGGCGAGCTTCTCATCGACTTCACCGACGCCGGCACCTCCGCGGACGGCCAGCGCCTCTTCGAGCGCAACGCCGGCGGCGCGCCGGCCAACGTGCTCGTGGCGCTGGAGAGGCTCGGCCACGAGACGGCGTTTCTCGGCAAGGTCGGCTGCGACATGCACGGCGAGTTCCTGCGCGCCACGCTGGAGCGGGAGGGCATCGACACCACGGGGCTGATCAGCGACCCGGACGCCTTCACGACGCTGGCCTTCGTGGCACTCTCGCCTGACGGCGAGCGCGAGTTCTCCTTCGCGCGCAAGCCCGGGGCCGACACCCGCATCACCGAGGGCGAGCTCGCGCGCGACGTGATCGCTGCGTCCCGCGTCTTCCACGTGGGCTCGCTCTCGCTCACCGACGAGCCCGCGCGCTCGGCCACGCTCGCCGCGCTCGCCTGCGCGCACGAGGCCGGCTGCACCCTCTCCTACGACCCCAACTACCGCGCGAACCTCTGGCCGTCGGTCGAGGCGGCCGTGGAGCAGATGCGCGCGGTGGTGCCGCAGATGGACCTCATGAAGCTCTCTGACGAGGAGTGCGCGCTGCTCACGGGCTTTGACGACCCGGAGGCCGCGGCCGCGGCGCTGCTGGCGGCCGGCCCCAAGGTCGTGGCCGTGACGCTCGGCGCGGGCGGCGCGTACGTGCGCACTGCCGACGGCGGCGCCACGGTGCCGGGATTTCCCGCCGACGCCGTGGACGCCACGGGCGCCGGAGACTCCTTCTGGGGCGGCTTCCTCGCTGGCTTCTGCGAGAGCGGCAAGGTGGCCGCGGAGGTCACGGTCGAGGACGCCGCGGGCTTCGCGCGCCTGGGCAACGCCGTGGCGTCGCTCTGCGTCCGCAAGCGCGGCGCCATCCCCGCGATGCCCACGCGCTCCGAGGTCGAGGCTCTTCTCGGCGTCTAGCTAAGACCCGGGGAAATAACGCACAAAATTCGACAAGTGCGTTATTTCCAACTGGGAATATGCATAGCTGAAGCAAACTTTGTGCGTTATTTGGTGGCAAGCGCGGCGAGAAGGACCTCGCGCCAGCGCTCGGTGAGCCGCGGCAGCGACCAGGCGGCGTTGGCCGGGCTCGTTGACGGCAGCACCTCGGCCGCCAGGCCCGTGACGGGCTCCAGCCAGCGACGATAGAGGCGGCCCGCCGTGCCGCCGTTGCAGACCACGGCACGAACCGGCGCCACGCGGGTTATTCTCGCCACGTCCGCGGGGACGACGTCGCGGATGGAGGCGTCGGAGGATCCGCGCACCTCGCAGCTCTCGATCACGTCCCAGAGCGCGATGCCATGGCGCAGCAGCATCGCCCGCTTGGCGGCGATGTCGTCCGCCGCGGGCTCGGTCTCCCCCAGCACGTCCGCCATCACGCGCCAGAAGCGGTTGCGCAGGTTGCCGTAGTAGAAGCGGTTCTCGCGCGAGAGGACCGAGGGGAACGACCCGAGCACGAGCACGCGGCTCCGCTCGTCGAAGATGGGCTCGAAGCCGTGGGATATGCGCTGGTAGTCTGCCATGCGCCCATGGTAGCGCGCCCACCGGCCAAACGCCACCGTCCGCCGATGGCCATGTCGACGCTCGGCGACTCCCCTATCGACGTGGCGCCTTGCGCGTCGTAGCGTTACGATTGGAGCGTCGCCTCATCCCCCGAGAGGAACCATGGTAGAGATCCCGTGTGACATCACCGACCCGCTGGGCTTGCACGTCCAGCTCGCCGTCCTGCTCGCGAGCGAGGCGCAGCGCTGGCGCAGCACCGTGACGCTGGAGCATGCCGGGCGCTCCCTGGGCGTCACGCAGCCCATGGAGCTCATGATGCTCGGGATCCGCTCCGGGGAGCACATCGTCGTGCGCGTGGAGGGCCCGGACGAAGCCGTCGCCGCCGAGGCCATCAAGAAGATCATGGCGACGTTCTAGCGCCGCCCTACTCCCGCACCGCGCTCTCGAATCGCCGATACAGCAGGCCGCCCGCCGCCGCCAGCGCGACGGCGACCACGACCGCGCCCGCAGCCAGGGCGTAGTTGCCGGCGCCGAAGGCCGACGCCGCCACCGTGGACGTCACGATCGAGGGGATGCGCCCGAGCGTGGTGATGGCGAGCACGTGGGCGAGCCGCATCCTCGTGAGCCCGGCGAAGTAGGTGAGGAAGTCCTTGGGCGTGCCGGGGATGAGAAACACGATCAGCATCACGAGCTCGAGCCGGCGCGTGTTGTGCAGCCAGTGGAAGCGCTCGAGGTGACTCCGGTCGAAGAAGAGCCCCACGAGCGACCAGCCCCAGCGCCGGACCGCGAGGAAGATCGCGCCCGACGCCACGGCGCTCGCGGCGAGGCACACGAGCGTGCCCTCGACGAAGCCGAACGCGTAGCCGCACGCCAGCTCGATCGGCTCGCCCGGGAGGAACGCGCAGACGATCTGGAGCACGTTGACGCCGCCGAGGGCGAGGCGCGACAGGACGGGATGCTCCGCCACGAGGGCGCGCACCGCCGAGACGTCGGAGAGCCAGGAGTAGAGCTCGGGGAGCCCGTGCCAGCACAGGACGGCGAGAAGGGCGATCAGCGCGACGAGCACGGCGACCACGGCCGCGCGACGGCGTCGCAGCGTCGGTCGCTCGTCCTTCTCGTCCACGTTTCTCCTCCCCACGCGCCGACCGGCCTAGCGGCGCATCTCCGAGAGCGCCACGCGCACGGCCTCGTCCTCGTCGTCGGTCACGACCACGAGCTCGGGATCGAGCGGCGAGATGTTGCCGGCGCCCAGAACCGTGCCCTCGATCCACTCCATGAGCCCGCCCCAGTACTCGGAGCCAAAGAGCACCACCGGGGTGCGCGCCACCTTGTGCGTCTGCACGAGGGTGAGCAGCTCGAAGGCCTCGTCAAGGGTACCAAACCCGCCGGGGAAGATGATCGCGCCGCGGGAGTACTTCACGAACATCGTCTTGCGCACGAAGAAGTACCTGAACGTCATGCCCAGGTTCACCCACTTGTTGATGCCCTGCTCGTGCGGGAGCTCGATGCCGAGCCCCACCGACTTGCCGCCGGCCTTGGCCGCGCCACAGTTGGCGGCCTCCATGATGCCGGGGCCGCCGCCCGTGATCACGGCCACGCCCTCCTGCGCGAGCTTGCGGCCCACGTGGCGTGCGGCGCGATACATCGGGTCGGTGCGCGGCGTACGCGCCGAGCCAAAGACGGTGACCGCCGGGCCCAGCTCGGCGAGCGCGCCAAAGCCGTCCACGAACTCGGCCTGGATGCGCAGGACGCGCCAGGGGTCCATGTGCAGCCAGTCGGTATCTGCCTCCGGCTCGAGCAGGTTGGTCGTGGTGGTCTTCTCGGGGATCATGGGCCCGCGCAGGATCACGGGACCGCGGTGGTAGGTGGTGCCGAGGACGTCGTCCTTCTCGTCTGCCATGGTCTCTCCTTCTGGTCGGCGCACTACGTTACGCGCCCGGCGTCAGCTGCGGGTAAGCTGCGCCATAGCGTTTGTGTACCCGTTTTGGCGCGCCGGGCGACCGCGAGCGCACGACCCTAGGCCAGGCCGAGGGCCATCCCCACGAGGCGCACCACCAGCGCGACGACCCAGGCCACGCCGCACTGCATGGCGACCACGGCCCACATCATGCGCGTCCCCAGCTCGGCCTTCACCGCGGACACCGCGGCCACGCACGGCGTGTAGAGCAGCGTGAACGTGAGGAACGAGAAGGCCGTGAGCGGCGAGAAGAGCTCGGGCAGGCCAGCGGTGGAACCGCCCATGAGCACCGTGAGCGTGGCCACGACGTTCTCCTTGGCGCCAAAACCGGCCGCCAGGGCCGCCGCCGCGCGCCAGTTGCCAAAGCCGAGCGGCACGAAGAGCGGCGTCAGCAGGGCGCCCAGCGCAGCGAGCATGCTCTGGGACTGGTCGGAGACCACGTCGAGCCGCACGTCGAAGGTCTGCAGGAACCAGATCACCACGCTCGCCACGAAGATGATCGTGAACGCCTTGGTGGCAAAGCCCTTGGCCTTGTCCCAGGCCAGGCGCGCCACGGTGCGCGGCGCGGGCATGCGGTAGTTGGGCAGCTCCATCACGAAGGGCACCGGGTCGCCGCGGAAGGCCGTCCCCTTGAGCACGAGCGCCACGAGGATGCCCACCACGATGCCCATGAGGTAGAGGGCGATCATGACGAGCGGCGCGCACTCCGGGAAGAACGCGGCCGAGAAGAGCGCGTAGACCGGCACCTTGGCCGAGCAGCTCATGAACGGCGTGAGCATGACCGTCATCTTGCGGTCGTGCTCGGAGGGCAGGGTGCGCGTGGCCATGATGGCGGGCACGCTGCAGCCGAAGCCGATGAGCATGGGCACGAAGCTGCGGCCGGAGAGGCCCAGGCGTCGCAGCAGCTTGTCCATCACGAAGGCCACGCGCGCCATGTAGCCGGAGTCCTCGAGGATCGAGAGCAGGATGAAGAGGACCACGATGATCGGCAGGAAGGAGAGCACGCTGCCCACGCCGGCAAAGACGCCGTCGATCACGAGGCTGTGCACCACGGGGTTGAGCCCAAAGGCCGTGAGCGCGGCGTCGACCTGCGCCGTCACCCAGTCAATGCCCAGGGCGAGAAGGTCGGAGAGCCGCTGGCCGATGACGTCGAACGTGAGCCAGAAGACGAGCGCCATGATGGCGACGAAGACCGGGATGGCGGTGTACTTGCCCGTGAGGATGCGGTCGGCAGCGACCGAGCGCGCGTGCTCGCGGCTCTCGCGCGGCTTGACCACGCACTCGGCACAGACGCCCTCGATGAACGAGAAGCGCATGTCCGCCAGCGCCGCCATGCGGTCGCGCCCGCTCTCCCCCTCCATCTGGCAGATGATGTGCTCCACGGCGTCGAGCTCGTTCTGGTCGAGGCCGAGGGCGCCCATCACCAGGGAGTCGCCCTCGATGAGCTTGGTGGCCGCAAAGCGCACCGGAAGGTTGGCCGCGGCGGCGTGGTCCTCGATGATGTGGCAGATGCCGTGGATGCAGCGGTGCAGGGCACCGTGGTCGGGGCCGTCCGGCGCGCAGAAGTCCACGCGACCCGGGTGCTCACGGAAGCGCGCCACGTGCAGCACGTGCTCCACGAGCTCCGAGATGCCCTCCTCGCGCGCGGCGGAGATGGGCACCACCGGGATGCCGAGCGCGGCCTCCAGGCGGTTCACGCTCACGGTGCCGCCATTGGCCGTGAGCTCGTCCATCATGTTGAGCGCGAGCACCATCGGTCGGTCGAGCTCCATGAGCTGGAGCGTCAGGTAGAGGTTGCGCTCGATGTTGGTGGCGTCCACGATGTCGATGATCGCGTCGGGGTCGTCCTCGAGGATGAAGCGGCGGGAGACCACCTCCTCGCTCGTGTACGGGGAGAGCGAGTAGATGCCCGGGAGGTCGGTGACCGTGACCTCGGGATGGCCCTTGATCTGGCCGTCCTTGCGGTCCACGGTGACGCCCGGGAAGTTGCCCACGTGCTGGTTGGAACCCGTGAGCGCATTGAAGAGCGTGGTCTTGCCGCAGTTCTGGTTGCCGGCGAGCGCCAGCTTGAGCGGGCGGCCCTCCGGAATGGCCGTGCCGGCCGCGCGCGGCGCGTACTTCTCGCCGATGGCCGGGTGCTCCGAGGCCTCCAGGCGCTCACGGCCCTGCGGGAGGTCGTGCATGTCGTGCACCTGCGTGAGCGCGATGTGCGCGGCGTCGTCGCGGCGCAGCGTGAGCTCGTAGCCGCGCAGGCGAATCTCCAGCGGGTCGCCCATAGGGGCGCGCTTCATGAGCGTGACCTCCACGCCCGGCGTGAGGCCCATGTCGAGGATGTGCTGGCGCAGCGACGGCTCGTCGCAGTCAACCGACGCCACGATCGCGTCCTTGCCGATCCCCAGCTCGTCCAGGTTCATCCGTGCCCTCTCTCGTTGCGTGTCCGCACGCAATTGTAGCGTTCGGGCAACTTGGCGACCTCCGGGACGCGGGCCCTACTCCACGGCGTCGGGCTCCACGGCCTCGCGCTCGTCGCCCTCCTGCCCGCGGGCGGCGCGAGCCTCCTCGAACTTCTCGCGCATCGTGGGGTTCTTCCAGGTGAGCTTGCGGATGGTGAGCTCGTCTGCCTTCTTGTTGGCCAGGCGCAGCTGGTTCTCGGACGAGGTGAGGTTCTCCTTGACCTTCTGGAGGTGGGAGATGGTCTTGTCGATCTCATCGATCGCGGCCTGGAACTTGCGGGACGCCGTCTCGTAGTTCTTGCCGAAGCGCTCCTTGAAGTCCTCGAGCGCGTCCTCGAAGTGCGTGATGTCGAGGTTCTGCTGGCGCACCTCGGCGAGCTCGCGGCGGTAGGAGTGGGCGTTCTCGGCGGCGTTTCTCAGCAGGGTGATCATGGGGATGAAGAACTGCGGGCGGATGACGTACATCTTCTCGTACTCGTAGGACACGTCCACGATGCCGGTGTTGTAGAGCTCGCTCTCGGGCTCGAGCAGCGAGACGAGCACCGCGTACTCGCAGCCCTTGTTGCGACGGTCCTGGTCGAGCTTTTTGAAGAAGTCGGCGTTCTTGTGGCGGCTGGACGCGGCGGAGGCCTCGTCCTCGTTCTTCATCTCGAACATGATGGAGACGACCTCGACGCCGTCCTCGTCGACCTCGCGGAAGACGTAGTCGCCCTTGGAGTGGTCCACGACGTCGTTGTCCTTGTGGAACTCGGCGTTTCTGAACGCCGTGGCGCGCCAGCGGTTGAACTCCATCTCGCAGTGCTGCTCGAGCGTCTCGCCGATGAGCTTGGTCGAGAGGCGCGAGCGCTGGCTGCGCAGGCGCTCGATCTCATCCTCGCGGTCGCGGATGGTCTGGTCCTTGAATTGGGCCTGCTCGGCCATCTGCTGCTTGAGCGTCGCCTCCGTCTGCTCGCGCTCGAGCTGGGCGGCGCGCAGGCTCCCCTCCAGCTCCACGATGCGACGGTCCTGCTCGCCGGTGGCCTGCGCGACGGCGAGGCTCTTCTCGGTGTCGAAGGCGGACTCGCGCGCCTCGAGGCGGGCCCGGAGCTCCGCGATCTGGCGCTCGCGCTCGGAGAGCTGCTCGGCGAGGCTCTTCTCGGCCTGCGCACGCTCCAGGGCCAGCGCGTCCATGCTCTCCTTGACGCGGGCCTTGAGCTGCGCGATCTCTGCATCCTTCTGCGCGGACTCCGTCAGCGACTCCTGGCGTGCGCGCGCCACGGCCGCCTCGACGGCGCTCTCGCGCTCGCGCTCGGCGCTCCGCTCGCGTGCCGCCAGCTCGCGCTGGAACTCGGCGTCGCGCACCTGGCGCGCGATCTGCGCGTACTCCGTCTCGTCTACCTGGAACACCTCGCCGCAGTGCGGGCACCTGATCTCTGCCATGGGACCCTCCGTCCTTCTCGCCTGGAACCAGCTTACCCGTACCGCCGGACACAAACGACGAGAAGCCCGCCCCGTCTGGCCCCGCCCCTTCCGTTTGTCCTGAAAATCGAACCTACGGCAGCGGATAACCCCAAAACCCTGCCACAGCTTCGATTTTCAGGACTTCTCGGCGATTTTCATGCCGCAGCCTCGATTTTCAGGACACGCGGGCGGCGGGCGAGAAGGACGCGCGGGGCTGAGCCCGCAACATGAGAGGCCCCGCGACGTGTGCCGCGGGGCCTCCGAGTCGCCGATCGGTTATGGGGCTAGCGTCCGAAGGGGTTGCTCTGCTCCTGCTGGTACTGCTCGTAGAGGCGCATGAGGTCCTCGACGCTGATCTCCTGGCCGTTGACGTTCACGGTCTGCTCCTGCTCCTGCTGCTCCTGGAGGGCCTCGTCGGAGCCCAGGGTCACGTCGAAGCTCATCTCGCGGTCGCCGCGCATGACGACCACCTCGACGGTGTCGCCGATGTCGTGGGAGCGCACGGCGAGGATCGCGCTGTCGGCCGAGGTGACGGCCTCGCCGCCGATGCTCGTGATGACGTCGCCCACCTCGATGCCCGCCTCGGCGGCCGGGCTGCCGTCGGTGACCTCCACGACGTAGGCGCCCTCGTCGACGGACAGGCCGTTGCGCAGCGCGTTGGCGGGGGTCACGGTCTGCATGGAGAGGCCGATGTAGGCGTGGGTGACCGTCTCGCCGGCGATGATCTTGTCGGCGACCTCCATGGCATAGTTGCCGGGGATGGCGTAGCCGATGCCCGCGAAGCTCTCGGTGTCGGACGAGAAGAGCGTGCAGATGCCCACGAGCTTGCCCCCGGAGTCGACGAGCGCGCCGCCGGAGTTGCCGGGGTTAATCGTGGCGTCGGTCTGGATGAGGTTGGTGTAGAGGGTGTTGCCGGAGGAGTTCTCGAGCAGCGTGGAGCGCGAGAGGGCCGAGACGATGCCCTGCGAGACGGAGTTCTCCAGGCCGAAGGGGCTGCCCACGCTCATGACCCAGTCGCCGACCTGCAGCGCGTCGGAGTCGCCGTGCTCCATCGGCGTCACCTCGTCGTCGCCAAAGTCCACGTGGACCACCGCGACGTCGCTGGACGGGTCGGTGCCCACGAGCGTGGCGTCGTAGCTCTTGCCGTTGTAGGAGACGGAGATGCTCTCGGCATCCTCGATCACGTGGTTGTTGGTGATGATGTTGCCGTTGGTGTCGTAGATGACGCCCGAGCCCATGCCCTCGCCCTCGGGGAAGGTGCAGTAGATCGTGGCGACGGACGGCAGCGCCTTGGCCGCCACGGCGTTGGCGACGGTGGTGTCCTCGTCTGCCGGGTCGATGGTGATCTGCTGCGTGGCGTCGCCGCCCACGACCTGGGTGCTCGTGGGGCCGATCACACCCGTGAGGTACAGGACGCCCGTGAGGGCACCGGCGCCCAGCAGACCGCCGAGCAGGCCCACGAGCAGGGCCTTGAGGGTGGTGTGCGGCTTCTTCTTGGGCTTCTCGGCAGAGAAGTTGGGAGGGGTCTGCGGTGCGCCGCCGCCCATGTGACCCGGGGCGGGCGGCGTCGGCCGCTGCTCCGTGCTCTGGTCCGGTCCCTGCGACGCAGGGGCACCGTAGGGATAGTCGCTCATGATTCCTTCTTTCCTTGGCGCCGCGCGGGCGGCGGGTTTCCTACCGTCGAGAAATGTACCCAAAGCCCTGCCCCGGTTGCGCTGGCGCCAACATTGCCACCGGTCGGACACGTTGCTTTCCGCTTCCTGAAAACGCCTCGGGACCATCGTAGCGCGCGGCGCGGCCCGGCTGTCCGGCCGGCGCGCACAAAGTTACCGACTTGGCAGGAAACCGGAGCCGCCGGCGTAAAAAGATGCCGACTTGGCAGGGCGAGAAGAACCTCAACTGGGCGTTCTTCTCGCCCAATGCAAAAAACAGGCGACTTGGCAGGGAAATCGCTGCCAAGTCGCCCCGTCTGTGCAAGAACAACGCGCGCCGGGCGAGAAGAACGCTCTTCTCGGCGCTAGATGCGGAAGAGGTAGCCCACGCCGCGGATGGTGACGATGTGGCTCGCGACCTGCGGGCCCACCTTGGAACGGACGCGGCGGATGTGAACGTCGACGGTACGGGTGCCGCCGCAGTACTCGAAGCCCCAGACGCGGTGCAGCAGCGTCTCGCGCGAGTAGGCGCGGGAGGGGTGCGTGGCGAGGAACGACAGCAGCGAGTACTCCATGAGCGTGAGGTCGACGGGATGCTCGTCGATGTAGACCTGGTAGGTTGCCAGGTTGATCGTCATGTTGTCGATCGTGACGATGTCCGCCGGCGCGCTCTCCTCCCCCGGCCACAGAAGCAGCGTGCAGCGCAGCTCGAACTCGGCCGCGCCGGCCGTGGAGAGGATGAAGTCGTTGGTGCCCTGTGTGGGCATGTGGAGCGTTGCCAGCTTGTCGGGGTCCTGGACGAGCAGGCGCGGCGTGAAGCCGTTCTCGGCCACGAACGAGTCCACGGCGTTGAGAAGGTCCTGGCTCATGCCCTCGCCGTCGAGGATGACCAGGTCGAACTCGTGGCCCGAGGACACGGCCTGCGGGAAGGTCTCCTCGTTCGCGAGCGCGATGGAGACGTCGATCGCGTGCGAGAGCTCGCGCATGCGGTCGTGCAGGCGCGTGGTGGCGGATATGAGCAGGATGTTCTTATGGTGCATCCTGAGGCCCCTCCCAAAGCATCAGCATGAATGTGAGCATGTTACCACATCGATCCCAGCCGCCACACACGAGCAGGTCGTCCGATGTTCCGGAGAGAAGTTCCGCGAAGCGCACTTCTCGGAGGAACGCCCGGGCAGCCAACGGGTTGGTCAGTCGATGCTGCCGAGGAACTCCGCGGTGCGCGGGCTCTTGGGGTGCTCGAAGAGCTGCTCGGGGGTGCCCTCCTCGACCACGTAGCCGCCCTCCATGAAGATCACGCGATCGGCCACGTCGCGGGCAAAGCCCATCTCGTGCGTGACCACGACCATCGTCATGCCCTGCTCGGCGAGCTCGCGCATGACGTCCAGGACGCCGCGCACGAGCTCCGGGTCCAGCGCGCTCGTGGCCTCGTCGAAGAGCATCACGTGCGGGTCCATGGCCAGCGCGCGGGCGATGGCCACGCGCTGCTGCTGGCCGCCGGAGAGCTCGTCGGGGTAGTAGTCGGCGCGCTCGGCGAGGCCGACGCGGGCCAGCTGCTCGCGGGCGACGCGCTCGGCCTCCTCTGCGGAGCGGCCCAGCACCTTCTGCTGGGCGAGCATGACGTTGTGCATGGCGTCGAGGTGCGGGAACAGGTTGAACTGCTGGAACACCATGCCCATGCGCTTGCGGACGTCGTTGACGTCGGTCTTGGGGTCGGTGATGTCCTGGCCCTCGAAGAAGATCTTGCCGCTGGTGGGCTCCTCGAGGCGGTTCAGGCAGCGCAGCATCGTGGACTTGCCCGAGCCGGACGGGCCGAGCACGACCACGACCTCGCCGCGGTGGATGTCGACGTCGATGCCCCGCAGGACCACGGTCTCGCCGAAGCTCTTGTGGAGGTCGACAATGCGCAGGATCGGCTCGTCGGTCAAGGTGGCGTCACTCATGGGAGGCTCCCTCCTCGGAGGCCGCCTCAGGCTCGACGGCGTGCTTGCGGGTGCGGTGGCCGCGGACGCGGTCCTCCAGGTGGCGCGTGACCTTGGAGAGCGGCAGCGTGATCACCAGGTAGAACAGGGCAGCCACAATGTAGGGCGTGATCGAGCCGGTGGAGGCCACGATCGTGCGCGCGTACATGACGAGCTCCATTATGCCCACGGCGGCGAGCAGCGACGTGTCCTTGTAGAGGACTATGAACTCGCTCGTGAGGTTGGGAATCACGATCCGGAACATCTGCGGCAGTATGACGTAGAACATGGTCTGCGCGCCGTTCATGCCGAGCGAGCGCGCGGCCTCGGTCTGACCCTTGCTGATGGAGAGGATGCCGGCACGGAAGATCTCGCACATGTAGGCGCCCGAGTTCATGCACATGACCGTGACGCCCAGCACGAAGTTGGGAATCTGGATCCCGGCGAGCGGCAGGCCGAAGAAGGCCACGTAAATCTGCAGGAAGAGCGGGGTGCCGCGGACGATGTTGACGTAGGTGGTGGCTATGCCGCGCAGGAGGCGCGGCTTGGAGATGCGCATGAGCGCGAGCAGAAGGCCCATGGGAATGGCCAGCGGGAAGGCCACCGCCACAATAGAGACGGACATGAAGAAGCCGGTGAGCACCACCGGGAAGCTCGTGACGAGAAGCGCCGGGTCAAAGAAGAGGTGCAGGAACCGATTGGAGTTCCACGCCTGGACCCAGGGCTGCTCCTCGAGCCACTGCGAGAGGGACTCGGTGGTCGAGATCCCCTCGACCGGAATGGACGGAATGCCCTCGATGTCCTTCTCGGTGCCGTCGGCCAGCTCGTAGGTGGCCTCGAGTTGCATCTCGCCACCCTCTGCGGGGAAGAACACGTCGTAGATCATGACGTTGAGGTGGCCCGCCTGGGTTATGGGCTCGGCAAAGTCGAGGGTGAGACCCTGACCGTCCATGGTCTCGGTGTAGTCGAGCTCGTTTCTGGTCATGAGGTCGTCGCCGGTGAGCAGCGTCACGGAGAGATCCTGGTTGCTGTAGCCGGTTCCCTCGGGGAGGCACAGCGTGAGGCTCGTGACGCCCTCACCCTCGGCGACGCTGGCCTCAAAGGTTATGCGCGACTCGGTGGCGCCCATGATGACCGTGGGGTCGTCCTCGGAGTTGGGGCGGCCGGTGCACTTCACGGCCTCCATGGCGTCGGCGCGCTCGGCGGGCAGCGCCAGGGCGCCCAGGAGCGCGACCGCGAGGGCCAGGACGGCGAGAAGGACCGTCTGGCCGCGACGGAGTGCGGACGCGCTCAGCGGAAGAGTGTTCACGTGTTTCCCTCGCTTCTCATGCGCCAGCGGCCCCTCCCTGCGCGTGCAAGAAGGGGCCGCGACGGCTTGTCGTTGACGTAGGCGCGCGGCTTAGCCCATGTTGGCGGCGATGAGCTCGTCGATCGTGCCGTCCTCCTGGAGCGTGGCGAGGGCGTCGTTGATGGCGTCGAGCAGGGCCTGGTTGTCCTTGTTGACGCAGATGGCGTACTCCTCGCCGGTGGCGGAGGTGAGCACGACGTGCTGGTCGGTGTAGGCGCCGGCGAGCATCTGCTCAACGACGGCGAGGTTGCCGCAGACGGCGTTGGCCTGGCCGGCGGAGACGGCGGCGAAGGCGTCGGTGAACTGCGGGAACGCGAGCTGCTCGGCGTTGGGGAAGTTCTCGGCGGCAAAGTCGGCGCCCGTCGAGCCGCTCTGGACGGCGATGGTCATCTCGGCGGTGTTGAGGACCTCGGCGGCGTTCTCCTCGGTGACGTCGGTGTTGGAGGAGAGGACGGCCACGGCCTGGTTGTCGATGTAGTAGGGCGTGGTGAAGTTGACCTCGTCCTCGCGGTCGGGGGTGATGGAGATGCCCGAGAGGCCCGCGTCGGCCTGGCCGCCGGCGACGATGGCCGGGACGATGCCGTCGAAGTCGATGTTGGTGTAGACGCACTCGAGGCCGAGCTGCTCGGCCACGGCACGGCCGAGGTCCATGTCCAGGCCCACGTACTCGCCGTCCACGAGGTTCTCGAAGGGCGGGTAGTCGGGCGAGACGGCAAAGGTGAGGGAACCCTCGGTCACGAGGCCGAGGTCGCCGTCGGCGGAGTCGTCCGCGGCGGTGTCGTCGGTGGCGTCGTCGGCAGCCTGGTCGGTCTGCTCGGCGGTCTGCCCGCCGCAGCCGGCAAGCGTGGCGGTGCCCGCGAGCGCACCCGCGACGGTCAGAAAGTTCCTTCTGGTCATGCTCTTCATGTCTGGGTTCCTTCCCCCATAGTTTTGGCGCGTGGTCACGCCCTTTCCCGACGGAGGCACGGGTCTTCCCGTGTCAGGGCGCATGCCCCGCCCGTCGCCAAGTGAAGAGTTTGCGCCAACGACACGCGTCCGACCCTCGACATATGGGTTACTTAACAAGATTGACATGACGACGCCGCGTCCTTCTCGCCCGGCGAGAAGGACGCGGCATGCGATCTAGAAAACTCTGGCCTTGTCATGAGCGCGTCTAGGAACCGGCGGGTTTGTCCTGCGGCCGTCCAAGAATCCGGGGCCTTGTCACGTTCTTCTCGCCCAAAGCGGGTTTTTTCGCGGCCTTTGCAGGACAAGGGCCGCGATTCCTAGAGCCAAAGGCGACAAGGGCCGCGATTTCTAGACGCCCTCCGGACAAGGGTGGCTTTTCCTAGGGGCAACCTAGACCCCGCCGTAGTAGTGCTCACGCTCCCAGTCGGTCACGGACGTGCAGAACTCCTCCCACTCGCGGCGCTTCTCGCGCACGAAGTAGGTGAAGATGTGCTCGCCGAGGACCTCGCGCATGAGGTCGGAGGACTCAAAGCGGTCGATGGCCTCGCCGAGCGTGCGCGGCAGGCGACGGATGCCCTTGGCCTCGAGCTCGCGGTCGGGCGCGGCGAAGGTGTCGCAGGTGGACTCCTCCGGCATGGGTAGGCCCTCCTCGATGCCCTTGAGGCCGGCCGCGATGGTCACGGCGAGCGCCAGGTAGGGGTTGGCCGTGGGGTCGGGGCTGCGCAGCTCGATGCGCGTGGCGATGTGCTTGCCCGGCTTGTGCGTGGGGATGCGCACGAGCGCGGAGCGGTTCTTACGGCCCCAGGTGGCGTGCGTGGGGACCTCGCCGGTGGAGACGAAGCGCTTGTAGGAGTTGACCGTGGGGTTGGTGACCAGAGTGAACTCCGGAGCGTACTTGAGGATGCCCGCGACGTAGTGCTGCGCCAGGTCCGAGAGGTGCGCGGGGTGGAGCTCCTTGGGGCCCCAGAAGAGGTTCTCGCCGTCGTGGTCGAGCAGCGACTGGTAGAGGTACATGGCCGAGCCCGGGGCGCTCGCGATGGGCTTGGGCATGAACGAGGCGAACATGCCCTGGCCGGCGGCCTCCTGCTTGATGACCAGGCGCGCGGTCATGATGTTGTCGGCGCAGCTCACGGCCTCGGTGAAGCGCAGCTCCACGCCGTTCTGGGACGGGCCCGCGGCGTGGTAGGAGTACTGCACCGGGATGGACATCTTCTCGAGGGTGAGCGTGGTCTGGCGGCGCAGGTCGTTGGCGCGGTCCATCGGCGTGAGGTCAAAGTAGCCGGCGGTGTCCAGCGGCACGGGGTCGAGGTCGTTGTCGAAGTAGAAGTACTCGATCTTGGGACCCACGTTGGGCACGAGGCCCTGCTCGTCGGCGCGGGCGAAGACCTTGCGCAGGCAGCGGCGCGGGTCGCCCTCGAAGGGCTCGCGCGACGGGGTGTGGACGTCGCAGAAGACGCGCGCCACGCCGGACTCCTTGGGGCGCCACGGCAGGAGGGCGAAGGTGGCGGGGTCCGGGAACGCCAGCATGTCCGACTCCTCGAGCGAGGCAAAGCCGTCGACGGCGGACCCGTCGAAGCCGATGCCCTCCTCGAAGGCCTCCTCCAGCTCCTCCGGGGAGATGGCGAAGCACTTGAGGTTGCCCAGCACGTCCGTGAACCACAGCTGCACGAAGCGGATGTCGCGCTTCTCGACGGTGCGCAAGACGAAGTCGATGTCTTTCTCGCTGCTCATGCGGATTCCTCTCCGACGGCGCCGAAGGTCATAGTCCGAGCAAGGTTCTCACATGAGTGTTTCGCCGCTGTTACCGGTCGGGCGTCACTTCTCGAGGTTATTCTCGACGTCCTCGAGCATCCTGCGGGCGGCGGGGCACGGCCCGCCCGTGGCGTGGGCCGAGCAGCCGTCCTTGCTGCCGCAGTCCGAGCAGCCGCCGGCGCCGGAGCGCGCGACCGAGCGGACGGCGAGCGCGAACAGCACGGCGACGAGCGCTATGACGAGAAGGTCCGTGAGTCCCATGGGGCACGCTCCCCTGGAGGAAATCTTTGTGTTAACCAAGGTCAACTATACCCGTTCCGGCTACTATATACGTAGCGCGGCGCCCGCCGCACAAACTACGCATCGAGAAGGGACGTGTCTCCAATGAACGACGATCAGACCATGCAGCTCGTCATCGTCCGCCACGGCGAGTCCGAGTGGAACAAGCTCAACCTCTTCACCGGCTGGACCGACGTCGACCTCACCGACACCGGTCGCGAGGAGGCCCACGCGGGCGGCAAGGCCCTCAAGGAGGCCGGCTTCGACTTTGACGTCTGCTACACCTCCCTGCTCAAGCGCGCCATCCACACGCTCAACTGCGTGCTCGACGAGCTCGACCGCAACTGGCTGCCCGTCCACAAGGCCTGGCAGCTCAACGAGCGCCACTACGGCGCCCTCCAGGGCCTGAACAAGGCCGACGCCGCCGCCGAGCACGGCGAGGACCAGGTCAAGATCTGGCGTCGCTCCTTCGACGTCCAGCCGCCCGCCCTCGAGCCCGGCGACGAGCGCGACCCGCACGTCCAGGAGATGTTCCGCGACGTGCCCAAGGAGGACCTCCCCTACACCGAGTGCCTCAAGGACACCATCGCCCGCGCCTGGCCGTACTTTGAGCAGGAGATCAAGCCGCAGATGGAGGCCGGCAAGCGCGTGCTGATCGCCGCCCACGGCAACAGCCTGCGCGCCCTCGTCATGCAGTTCGAGAAGCTGACCCCCGAGGAGATCCTCGAGGTCAACATCCCGACCGGCGTGCCGTGCGCCTACACCTTCGACAAGGACTGGAACGTCGTCGACAAGCACTACATCGGCGACCCCGCCACCATCGAGGCCAAGATCAACGCCGTCGCCAACCAGGGCAAGGCCAAGTAGCAGCCAACAGCAAGGGTGGGCCCGCCCCGCTTGCATGCAGGAGTGCGCTTCGCGGAACTCCTCCTAGCAAGTGGGGCGGGCCTTTCTGTGTCGGGTCAACGCCGAGGGGCGGTCGCGAGGCCCTTCTCGACCTGCCGGCACTCATGAGTGTCGGCAAGAGCGCGCCGCCTGCCGTAGAGGGGGTGGGCAGGCGGCGCTTGGGTTCGCCGTTCGCGACGGGGAGAGGGTCCGTCGCTCGGGCAGGGTTAAACGAATCGTGCCGGGGGTTCCGAGTCGCTGTTCTTCTCGGCACGGTTGTTAGTATAGGGTAACTTGATGGTAATCCCACCGGTTTGCTGGGATTCGCAAGTTCTCCATAAGTCAACCAAGGTTTACTATCTAGCCCAGCGCGACGTCGAGGACCATCATCACGACAAAGCCTGCGATGAAGCCGAGCGTCCCCACGTTGGAGTGCTCGCCGAGATGAGCCTCGGGGACAAGTTCCTCCACCACCACGTAGATCATCGCACCGGCGGCAAAGGACAGCAGCCACGGCATGTACGGGGCGATCCAGCCGCTCGCGAGCACCACGAGCACGCCGAAGATCGGCTCCACGATGCCGGAGAGGCTGCCCATCGCGAAGGCGCGTCGGCGGCTCAGGCCCTCGCGCGCGAGTGGCAGCGAGACGGCGGCGCCCTCCGGGAAGTTCTGCAGGCCTATACCTACGGCAAGCGCCACGGCCATGCCGAGGTAGGCCTCCCCCGCCGCCCCGGCGGTCTGCGCCGCCATCGCGAAGAGCAGACCGACGGACATGCCCTCGGGAATGTTGTGCAGCGTAACGGCCGAGACCAACAGCGTCGTGCGCTTCCAGTCGGAGGGGACGCCCTCGGGCTCGTCGGCGTCGACGTGGAGGTGCGGCAGGAACGTGTCGAGCGCCATGAGGAAGGCGACACCCAGGAGAAAGCCGCCCGCCGCGGGGAGCCAGCCGGGGACGCCAAGCCCCTCGGCCTGCTCGATCGCCGGGTTGAGCAGCGACCACACGCTCGCCGCAACCATCACGCCCGCGGCGAAGCCGAGGAAGATGTGGTGCATGAGCCTGCGCTCGGAGCGGAAGAAGAACACCACGGCCGAGCCCGCCGTGGTCATAAGCCAGGTGAAGCCGCAGCCGAGCGCGGCCCATGCGAGCGCCTGCGGGATGTTGTCGATCATCTGAGGGCCTCTCTCTCGTTGTCTGGGTACTTTTTTCTCGTCTGGTTAAGTACTACCCAAACAGTACCAATTTCCTGCCTGCGGTTTTTCCGCCAGTTCCTCCCAGACTACACGGACACCCCTGAGAAAAGTACCCAGACAACGAACGGGGCGCGCCGCCGGATTGGCGACGCGCCCGCGTGAGGCAATGTCGGTCGCACCTAGGCGAGCTGCGCGAGGACCTTCTCTTCGCCCTGCTCGGTCTTGGGCATCGGACGGACGACCTGGAAGATCATGCCAGCGAGCAGCACAAACGCCACCACCGTCCACACACCGAAGTTCCCCAGCACGATAAGCTCCCAGAGCTGGTTGATGATGAGACCCACGCACCAGGC
The DNA here is from genome assembly GCF_002159735.1 of Olsenella sp. An270. Lineage (GTDB taxonomy): Bacteria > Actinomycetota > Coriobacteriia > Coriobacteriales > Atopobiaceae > Thermophilibacter. Next base: position 147,918 of record NZ_NFJF01000002.1, on the reverse strand, counting down.
GAAGACGCACTGGTAGGCGATCGCGAACCAGAACCACTTGGGCGAGTCCATCTGGCGACGGATGGTGCCGATCGCCGCGAAGCACGGCGCGTCGAGCATGTTGAACGCCACGAACGCGCACATCGCGCCCGCGTGCATGACGCCCGCGCCGTCGGTGAACATGGCCGCGAAGGCCTGCCACATGGCCGGGTCGCCCTCGGTGGCCTCACCCAGGCCAAAGATCGAGCCAAACGTGGAGACCAGGTTCTCCTTGGCGATGAGGGCGTTGATGGAGGCTGCGGTCGCCTGCCAGCTGTCGGCGCCGAGCGGCGCGAAGATCCACGAGATGGCACCGGCCACGATGGCGAGCAGCGAGTAGTCGGCGCTGTACTCGGGCGCGCCGGGCAGCGAGGCGAGGAAGCCAAAGGAGCCGTCGCCGCCCTCCCACGAGGCGAAGCCAAAGCTCGAGAGGAACCACACGACCACGCACGCGGCAAAGATGATCGTCGCGGCCTTCTTGAGGTACGCGGAGATGCGCTCCCAGACGTGCAGCCACCAGCTCTTGAGCGCAGGCAGGTGGTAGTCGGGAAGCTCCATCACAAACGGCGCGGGCTCGCCGGCAAACATCTTGGTCTTCTTGAGCATGAGCGCGGAGACGACGATGGCGGCGAGGCCGAGGAAGTAGAACATCGGGGCCACCCACCACGCGTCCGCGCCGCCCACGAGCACGCCCATCACGAGGGCGATGATCGGGGTCTTGGCGCCGCACGGGATCATGGTGGTGAGCATCGCCGTCATGCGGCGGTCCTTCTCGTTCTCGATGGTCTTGGTGGCCATGACACCGGGGACGCCGCAGCCGGAGGAGATGAGGAACGGGATGAAGCTCTTGCCCGAGAGCCCAAAGCGGCGGAACAGGCGGTCCATGACAAAGGCCACGCGGCTCATGTAGCCGCAGTCCTCGAGGAACGCGAGCATCATGAACAGCACGAGCATCTGCGGGATGAAGCCCAGGACGGAGCCCACGCCGCCCACGATGCCGTCGAGCACGAGCGAGCTCACCATGTCAGAGGCGCCCGCTGCGGCGAGCCAGCCCTCGACCACCGCAGGGATAGACGGGATCGCCATGCCAAAGAGCTCCCAGCCCTCGCCGAAGACCTCGTCGTTGGCCCAGACGGTTCCCCAGTCGCCCACCGTGGAGACCGCGATGTAGTACACGACGAACATCACGGCCACGAAGATCGGCAGGCCCAGCACGCGGCTGGTCACGACCTTGTCGATCCTCTCGGACATGCTGAGCTTCTTGGGCGCCTTCTTGACGCACGCGTCCATGACGGAGGCGATCCAGTCGTAGCGGTCGGAGGTGATGATGGACTCGGCGTCGTCGTCGCGGGACTCCTCGACGGACTTGATGATCTTCTCGGCCTGGTTGAGCTGGGCGGACGAGAGGTGCAGCTGCTTCACGGCCTCGGCGTCGCGCTCGAAGACCTTGATCGAGTACCAGCGCACGAGGTTGGCGTCGCAGCTGCCGGAGACGATGGCCGCGATCTTGCCGAGCGCGTCCTCGACCTCGGGCGAGAAGCAGGGAGCCCCCGGTTGGACCTTACCCTCCTTGCCGGCGGCCACGGCCTTCTTCACCAGCGCGTCGAGGTTGGTCGCGCGCAGCGCGGACACCTCGACGACCGGCGCTCCCAGACGCTCGGAGAGCGCGGCCGCGTCGATGACGTCGCCCCGCTCCTTGAGCAGGTCGCACATGTTGAGGCCCACGACGACGGGGCGGCCCGCCTCGAGGAGCTGCGTCGTGAGGTAGAGGTTGCGCTCGAGGTTGGTGACGTCAACGAGGTTGATCACGGCGTCGGGGCGCTCCCCCACGAGGTAGTCGCGCGAGACGACCTCCTCGGGCGTGTACGGCGAGAGCGAGTAGATGCCGGGCAGGTCGACGAAGGTGACGTCGCGGTTGGCGCGCCAGGTCGCCTGCTTCTTCTCGACGGTGACGCCGGGCCAGTTGCCCACGTACCCGTTCGAGCCCGTGAGCTCGTTGAACAGCGTGGTCTTGCCGCAGTTTGGGTTTCCTGCGAGACCGATGGTCGTCTCTGCCATGTCCTGCCTTTCTCAAGTTAGCCAATTGCTACTTGTGTGGTGCCATTTGTTAGATAGAGTTAACTCCTAGAGCGAGAAAAACGGCCGCTCCCGGCCGATTCCTGACAAAGGTGCCAGGGCACTTTGTCAGGTTTATGCGAGGTTCTACTCGCCCCTCGACACGTCGGTGACCTCGACGCCCGCCGCCTCGTCCTTGCGGATGGAGAGCTCGTAGCCGCGCACCGTGAGCTCAAGGGGGTCACCGAGCGGGGCGACCTTGCGCACGTGGACGCGGGTGCCCTTGGTAAGTCCCATGTCCATGATCCGGCGCTTGAGGGCCCCGGTGCCCGTGAGGGCGGCCACGGTGCAGCTCTCCCCCACCTTCACGTCCCTGAGTGTTGTCATCTGCCTTCCTTTCTCCCCGCGCGGAGGGGCGACCCCTCCCGCGCGCTAGATCGACACGGTGATGCGGCTCGCCATGGAGCGGTTGAGCGCGAGACGGGCGCCCTTGACGGTCACGATGACGTCGCCGGCGGCGCGCGAGACGACCTTGACCTCGCTCCCCTCGACGAAGCCGAGCTCCGCGAGGTGCTGGCGCAGGTTGGCGTCCCCGCGCACGCGCTCCACGCGCACGACCTCGTCGGTGCCCGCCATTGCCAGCGGGAGCTGCGGTGCGGCCATGACTGCCTCCCTTGAAGTTACCCTATTTCAACTCACACAAGTAATATAGGACTAACTTCTGACGAAGCAACCACCGTTCGCCGATTGAGTTACATAGAGGAAACTTTTAAGGGTGTGGCACCGCTCCCCGCATCACCCCGTGTTCTGCAGGCCCGCGGCGACACCGGAGACGGTGCAGAGGATGAGGTAGGTGAGCGCGTCGCGCTCCTGGGGCTCGAGGTCTCCCGTGCGCAGGCGGCGCAGGGCGAGCGCCTGCGTCACCGAGAGCACGTTCACGAACGGCAGGCGCATGCGGATGACGGGGCCGAGCACGCGCCGGTGCTGCAGCGGCCACTCGTCGCCCGCGATCGCGAGCACCCAGCGACGCGTGAGCTCCATCTCGTCGAGCACCTTCGCCGCAAGGTCGTCGCGGTCGGCGAGCGCGAGATAGAGCCGGGCGATGCGCTCGTCCACCTTGGAGAGCGACATCTCCACGTTGTCGACGAACGTCGAGAAGAGCGGCCATTCGGCGTAGGCGGCGCGGAGCCGGTCGAGGTCGCCCACCCGCTCGCAGGCGGTGCCGAGGCCGTACCACGCCGCCAGGTTCACGCGCGCCTGGGACCACGAGAAGATCCACGGGATCGCGCGCAGATCGTCGAGGGAGGTCGCGCCGAGGCCACGCTTCGCGGGACGCGAGCCGATGGGCATGAGGCCCACCTCGGCGAGCGGAGTCACCGTGGAGAACCACGAGGCAAAGCCGTCGGTGTGCAGCAGGTCGAGATAGCGCTCGCGGCTGGCGGCGTCGAGCTCCGCCGCGAGGCCCGCGTACTTCTCGGTCATCTCGGTGTTGAGCAGCTCGATCGAGGGGGCAGACGAGAGGAGCGTGGCGCCCGCGACCGACTCCACGTGGCGGCGCGCCAGCGTGGGGTTGCCGTAGCGCGCGAAGATGACCTCGCCCTGCTCGGTGAGCTTGAAGCGGCCGTTCACGGAGCCAGCGGGCTGGGAGAGGACCGCGCGGTTGGCGGGACCGCCGCCGCGGCCGACCGCGCCGCCGCGGCCGTGCATGAGGACGAGGTCGATGTCATGCGCCTCTGCCCAGCGCGCGATGCTGGCCTGCGCCTCGTGCAGCACAAGCGTGGCGGCGGTGGGGCCAACGTCCTTGGAGGAGTCGGAGTAGCCGAGCATGACCTCGAGACGGCGGCCCGTCTGGGCGAGGCGGCGCTGGACCTCCGGCAGGCGCACGATCTGGTCGAGCGTCTCGGTGGCGCGTTCGAGGTCGACGGCCTGCTCGAAGAGCGGGATGACGTCGAGCACGGGGACGTCGGCCTCGTGCGCGAAGGCGAGGTGCGCCAGCTCGTAGACGTTGGCGACGTCCTCGGCCGAGCGGGTGAACGAGATGATGTAGCGGCGCGCCGCGTCGACGCCGTTCTTGCGCTGGATCTGCGAGATGGCGCGGAACGTGTCCAGGACCTCGCGCGTCATGGGCGCGAGCTCGCCCCGCTCGCCCCAGCGCCCGTGCTCGCGGATGTCCTCGAGCGCGCGGGCGTGCACGAGCGAGTGCTGGCGGAACTCCATCTCCACGAGGTGGAAGCCAAAGGTCTGCGCCTGCCAGACGAGGCGCTGCACCGGTCCGTACGCCGCGCGGACGGCGCCGGCGCGGGCGAGCGAGTCCTGGACGACGCGCAGGTCGGCAATGTAGTCGTCCGCACAGCGGTACATGACGTCGGCGGTACGCCCCACGGTGGCGCGCAGGCGCTCGGCAATGACGAGCATGGCCGCGCGGTGCAGCTCGCTCGCGGAGATGCCGAGGGCGCGGGCCGTGAGCTCCTCGCTCATCTCGACCTGGTGGTTCCAGAGGTTGACCAGCTCGTCGGACGGCGGCGTGGACACGGCGTCGAGCGTGAGGTTGCGCCCGCAGGTCTGCGTGGCGTCGGCCAGGCGCTCGATCACGTGCACGCGGAACTTCTCGGCCACGGCGCGGCTCACGCGGGCGGTCACGTTGGGGTTGCCGTCGCGGTCGGAGCCGATCCAGCTTCCGGGATGGAAGAACGCGGGGCAGACGGGCGACACGGTCCCCGCGAGCTCGCCGAGCTCCCAGTCGTCGAAGCGACGGTAGACGTCCGGCACCATGTCAAAGAGGGTGTTGTCGAAGATGTCGACGATCGTGTCGGCCTCCTCGACGGGCGTCGGCTTCTTGTGCGCGATCGGGGAGGTGCGCAGGAGGGCGTCGATCTCCTGCAGGAGGCGCCGCTCGTTCTCGCCGAGCGCGAGGCCCGCCAGGTGGGAGCGCTCGGCCAGGAGCTCAGAGATGCGCCGAATCTTGCCCTCGACGGCCTTGCGGCGCGCCTCGGTGGGGTGGGCGGTGAAGACCGGGCGGAACTCCAGGCGCTGGAGCAGCGCCGCCGCCTTGGCGCGGCCGCACTCGTCGACGAGACGACGGTAGGCCACTGTGAGGTCGTTGATCGGGTCCGCGTCGGCGGCGGGGTCGACCGCGCCCTCGCGCTCGCGCAGCGAGGTCACGCGGTAGTGCTCCTCGCAGATGTTAGCCAGGTGGAAGTAGGCGACGAAGGCGCGCATGAGCAGCGTGGCGCTGCGCTCGTCGAGGCCGTCGATGGTGCGCTCGAGCTCGTCGAAGGCCGCACGCTCATCGGGCGTCTCGGCCGCCTCGTCGGCGTTGGCGCGGAAGGCGTCCGAGAGCAGGACGTCAAAGGTCTCGAGCAGCCCCGGGTCAAACTCCTCGAGCACCTTGCGCACGAGCCGCAGGAACAGGTCCAGGTTCTCGGCGATGCTCTCGGGGACGTTGAGGGCGGGCATGATATCGGTGGCGACAGGCGCCTGCACGTTCTTCTCGGCCAACGTTGCTCCTTTTTTGGACGTGTGGTCACCCATACGATACCCAAAGCTGCCTCCCCCGATGAATCCCCCTCAAGAAAGACCCACGCGAGAAACGCGATGTTCACGTCGGGCCCCGGCTGCCCTTCTAGGAATCGCCGACCTTGTCATGACGCGATCTAGGAAAACGCGCCCTTGTCGCAGCAGGCGTCCGTGGCGAGCGACAAGGGCGCAAATTTCTAGACTGCAGCGGTACAAGGCCCCTGTTTCCTAGAGTTTTTCTCCGCAGATGCGCTCATCCCGGCCCTGCGCCGAGACAAGCTCGGCAATTCCCAGATGCCGCCATGCCAACCTCTCGATTTCCTAGACATCGTCTCACGGCGGTACAATCAGGAGCCGAGAAGAACGTCAACCGGAGAGACCGCGCATGCAGAACCCGTTCAAGAGGACCAAGGCCGTCGTCACGGCGCCCCAGACCCCGCGCACGCCGCGCTACGGGGTGTCGCCGCGCAAGCCACGCCGCGAGCGCCAGCCGCGCGAGCGCGAGGCGTTTCTCGCCCGGATAGTCAACGACTGGTGGAACAGGCTCATCACCGCGGTCTTTGGCGGAAAGTTCTCCGAGCAGACCGAGCAGTACCTCGCGCACCAGACCAAGCGCGACTACATCTGCAACACGATCGGCCAGGCAGCGTGGGGCATGCTCTTCCCGCTGCTCACGATGGTCGCCACGTGGCTCGTCGGCGCCGAGCAGGCGGGCCTGTTCTCGATGGCCTTCACCGTGGGCACGCTGCTTCTGTTCCTGGCCAACTACGGCGTGCGCACCTACCAGGTCTCCGACCTGGACGATATGCGCTCCTTCCTGGACTACCAGGTCAACCGCTTTGTCACCTGCGCGGCCATGCTGCTCGTGGGCTGGATGTGGTGCCAGTTCCGCGGCTACGACGGATACATGTTCTCCATCTGCATGGGCGTGCTCGTGTTTCGCGCGGTCGACGGCCTCGCCGACGTCTACGAGGGGCGCCTCCAGCAGAAGGACAAGCTCTACCTCGCCGGCCTCTCGCAGGCGGCCCGCTGCGTGCTGGGGCTCGTGGCCTTCTCGCTCGTGCTGCTCGTGACGCGCAACCTGGCGATGGCGAGCTTTGGCATGGCCGTGGGCGCCGTGGCGTCGCTCGTGGTCCTCACCGTGCCGCTCGCCTACTTCGAGACCGAGAAGAGCATGCCGGCCACGCTGCGCGGCGTGAAGGAGCTCTTCGTGGAGTGCTTCCCGCTCTTCGTGGCGCTCTTCCTCTACAACCTGATCGACTCGGTGCCCAAGTTCGCGATGGAGGGCGTCCTCTCCTACGACAACCAGCTCTACTACAACGCGATGTACTTCCCCGCGCACTCGATCCTCATGGTGGCGGGGTTCATCTACAAGCCGCAGCTCGTACGTCTGGCGCGCATCTGGGACGACCCCGAGAAGCACCGCCGCTTCGACCTTCTGGTGCTCGCCATGGTGGGTGTGATCGCGCTGGTCACGGGTGCGATGGCGCTCTTCATGGGCACGCTCGGCATCCCGCTCATGAGCGTCATGTACGGCCTGGACTTCGAGCGGTTCCGCGGCCTCTGCCTGGTGATGGTGGGCACGGGCGGCGTGTGCGCCTGCATCGACTTCCTCTACCAGATCGTCACGGTGCTGCGCGCACAGGGCGACGTCTCCAAGCTCTACCTCATCGCCTTCGCGTTCTCAGTGCCGGTGGCGATGTTGCTCGTGAACTTCGCGGGGCTCGCCGGCGCCGTGGTGGGCTCGCTCGTCTCGATGGCGATCCTGCTCACGCTGCTCGTGATGGAGTACTTTGGCATCCGACGCCGCATGAGCCGCGGCTACTAGCGCCTCCGACGGGGGCCGGGCTTGCGCTTGCGCACGGAATAGCCAAAGCTCCCCAGGCGACGCCCCAGCTCGAAGTACTCGCCGTGGCTGTAGGCGGTGAGGTTCGCGCGGGCCAGGTCCAGCTTGCCGCGCGCATCGAGCAGCGACTCCTCGACCTGCACCGCCAGCACATCTGCCAGGAACAGGTGGTGGCTGCCCAGCTCCAGCACGTCGCGCACGCGGCACTCGATGTTCACCGGACTCTCCGCGATCGCGGGCGCGAGCTCGAGCGCGCTCGACGGCACGGCCGTGAGGCGGCACTCCTCCCACTTGTCGTAGTCACGGCCCGAGCGCACGCCGCACCAGTCGCAGGCGCGCTGGAGCCGTGCCGTCACGAGGTTCACCACGAACTCGCCGGACTCACGGATGATGTGGTAGCTATGCCGCTCCGGGCGCAGGGAAATCGAGAGCATGGGCGGGTTGGTGCAGACGGTACCGGCCCACGCGACCGTGACGATGTCCTTCTCGCCCGCCTCGTTCGCGCAGCTCACCATCACCGCGGGCAGCGGGTAGAGCATGTTGCCGCCCTTCCAGACCTGCTTTGCCACGCACGCCTCCCTGACTGTCTACTCGGGTCGACCATACACACCTACCCCGTTTCGCCCCATTATGCCGTCATTTTGGTGGGGTGTGTATGGTCGGGCGGAGTAGCCCGGCCTAGTCCAGCTCCTTGGCACCGGTCCAGAGCTGCCAGTACTCGCCGCGTTGGGCGAGAAGCTCCTCATGCGTGCCCCGCTCCACGATCCGACCGTGCTCCAGGACCATGATTGCGTCGGCGTTGCGCACGGTGGAGAGCCGGTGCGCGATCACGAAGACCGTGCGCCCCGCCATGAGGGCGTCCATGCCGCGCTGGATGAGCGCCTCGGTGCGGGTGTCGATGCTGGAGGTGGCCTCGTCGAGGATCAGCACCGGCGGGTCCGCCACGGCCGCCCGCGCGATGGCCAGGAGCTGCCGCTGGCCCTGGGAGAGGTTCGCGCCGTCTGCCACCACGGGCGTGTCGTAGCCGCGCGGCAGGCGCGAGATGAAGCCGTCCGCGCAGGCCAGCCGAGCCGCCGCGCGCACCTCCTCGTCGGTTGCGTCCAGCTTGCCGAAGCGGATGTTGTCCGCGATCGTCCCCGCAAAGAGATGCGTGTCCTGCAGCACGATGCCCAGCGACCGGCGCAGGGACGCCTTCTCGATGTCGCGCACGTCGATGCCGTCGTAGGTGATCACGCCGGAGCGCACCTCGTAGAAGCGGTTGATGAGGTTGGTGATCGTGGTCTTGCCCGCGCCCGTGGAGCCCACGAACGCGATCTTCTGGCCCGGCTTGGCGTAGAGCGAGAGGTCCGCAAGCACGGTCTGCCCCTCCTCGTAGCCAAAGTCCACGTGGTAGAACTGCACGTCGCCCTGGAGCGGCACGTGCTCTCCGCAGATCTCCCACGCCCAGCCCGCGGCACCGGCGGCGGCACGGGCGGCCTCCACGTCGTCTGCGTGCACGAGGCGCACCTCCCCCTCGTCCACCTCGGGCTCAATGCGCATGACCGAGAAGATCCGCTCCGCACCCGCAAGGGCCGTGAGCAGGAAGTTCCCCTGCTGCGTGAACTGGTTGAGCGGCGCGGCCGCCTGCCGCACGAAGACCAGATAGCTCGCCAGCGAGCCCACGTCCGTGAGCCCGCGCACGGCGAGGAGCGCACCCAGCACGCACACGATCGCGTAGTTCACGTAGCCCACGCACACCGTCACCGGCACCATCGTAGCCGCGTAGGACTGCGCCGTGGTGCCCGCCGCGCGCAGGCGCTCGTTGAGCTCGGAGAAGCGTGCCAGGTTGGCATCCTCGTGGTTGAAGACCTTCACGACCTTCTGCCCGGCGATCATCTCCTCCACGTAGCCGTCGAGCCCGGCGAGCTCGGCCTGCTGGCGCGAGAAGAACCGGCTGCTGCGCCCGCCCGAGAACCGCACGTAGAGCGCGATCGCCGCGTCGCACGCAATCGTGATCAGCGTGAGGCGCCAATCCAGCACCAGAAGCAGCACGAGCGTGCCCACGATCTGCACCGCCGCCTGCACGAGGTTGGCGAAGCTGTTGTTGAGGGCCTCGGAGACCGTGTCCACGTCGTTGGTGAAGTAGCTCATCACGTCACCGTGGCGCGCCCGGTCGAAGAACGAGAGCGGCAGCCGCTCGATGTGCGCGAAGAGGTCGCGGCGGACGTCAAGGACCACGCGCTGCGCCGCGCGCACCATGAGCTGCGTGTAGCCCGCGGCCGACGCCACGCCCACCACGTAGATCACGGCCGCCAGCGCCACGCCGCGGGCAAACGCCGCCTGGTCGCCCTCCCCCACGGCGTTCACCACGGGCTTGATCATGTACGTGCCGAGCAGGTTGGCCAAGCCCGCCAGCGTGACGAGCACGGCCACCGCGAGCATGAGCCAGCGGGCGTGGCTCATGTAGGACAGGAGCTCGCGCAGCGTGGCGAGAAGGTCGTGCGGCCGCGACGGCGCGGCGTTTCCGCGGGCGGGCATCTAGGCCACCTCCCCGCTGATTCCAGATCCCACCTGCGACTCGTAGATCTCCTGGTAGATGGGGTCGATAGCGAGAAGCTCCTCGTGCGTGCCGCACGCGTGGACGCGCCCGTCGTCGAGCACCACGATCTTGTCGGCGTCCATCACGGACGCCACGCGCTGCGCGATCACGATCTTGGTGACACCCGCGAGGCGCGCCAGGTTCTCGCGGATCGCGGCGTCCGTGGCCATGTCCACGGCGCTCGTGGAGTCGTCCAGGATGAGCACGCGCGGGTGCTTGAGCAGGGCACGTGCGATGCAGAGGCGCTGCCGCTGACCGCCTGAGACGCCGGCGCCGCCCTGGCCGAGCAGGCCGTCCAGCCCGCCGATGCGCTCCAGGAACTCGTCCGCGCGGGCGAGCCGGCACGCCTCGAGCATCTGCTCGTCGGTGGCGTCCGCGTCTCCCCAGGCCAGGTTCTCGCGCACCGTGCCGGAGAACAGCACGTTCTTCTGCAGCACCACCGCAACGGCGTCGCGCAGCGCGGCCAGGTCGTAGGCGCGCACGTCGTGGCCGCCCACCCGCACCGCGCCCGCGGTCACGTCATAGAGGCGCGCGATGAGCTGTACGAGCGTGGTCTTGCCCGAGCCCGTGCCGCCGAGCACGCCCACGGTGGAGCCGGCCGCAATGTCCAGGCAGACGTCCGAGAGCACGTTCTTCTCGGCATCTGATGCGTACTTGAAGCACACGTGATCGAAGACGACCGAGCCGTCCGCCACGTCCGCGAGCGCGTCCGGAGGGGAGGTGAGCGTGGGCCTCTCGTCCAACACCTCGCTCACGCGCTCCACGCTGGTCACGGCGCGGGCGAGCATGAGGAAGACGTTGGAGATCATCATCAGCGAGTTCACGATCTGCAGTACGTAGCTCATGAAGCCCGTGAACGCGCCCACGGTGAGCGTGCCGGCAAGGATCATCTGCCCGCCAAAGAGCAGGATGGCCACGCTGGTCGCGTACATGGCGCCCTGGAGGATCGGGACGTTCAGGACCGCGGTGCGGAAGGTGCGCGTGGCGGTGTCTGCCAGGTGCGTGTTCACGGCGGCGAAGCGCTCGGCGACGTGGCCCTCGCGCACGTAGGCCTTGATCACGCGGATGGCGGCGAGGTCCTCCTGCAGGGCGTCGTTCAGCTGGTCCATCGCGCGCTGCAGCACGCGGTAGCGCGGCGCCACGCGCGCGACCACGCTGAGCATGGCAACGGCGAGCAGCGGCACGACCACGCAGAACACCACGGCGAGCTCCGGCGACATCACGAAGGCGTAGACGATGCCCGCCACCAGCGCCGAGGGGCCGCGCACGAGCGGGCGCGTGCCCGTGACGAGTGCGTTCTGCACGACGGTGACGTCGGTGGTGAGGCGGGTCACGAGCGAGGAGCCCTCGAAGTCGTCGATGTTGGCGAAGGAGAAGGTCTGGAGGTGCGCGTACTCCGCCGCGCGCAGGTTGGCGCCCAGGCCCATCGCGGCGCGGGCCGAGAAGCGCGCGTAGGCGAGGCCCAGCGCGAGGGCGGCCGCCGCGCAGAGGAGCATGAGCGCGCCGTTGGTGAGAACAACGTGCAGGTCAGCGGCCATGATGCCCTGATCCACGACCTGCGCCATGAGAATCGGGATGAAGAGCTCGAGCGAGGTCTCAGCGGCGACGCAGAGCACGGCCAGCAGGAAGTCCCGCCGATACGGACCCAGAAACCGCGCTATGAGGCGCACGCCGTCCAAGCCGCCCCCTTACCGTCGCCTTGCACCGTTATAGCGCAACGGGCGCGACCCGCGCGGGCGGCGGCGCTGGCACGAAACCAAAGGTTTTGGGTTTTCGGCCCGCGCGTGCACGCGGGGTGGCCGTTTTCGAGACGTACCCCGCTGTTTTGGGGCAAATGATTTATGTTTCGCGGCCCGTACGCCACTTTCTCCCCTGTTGTGGGCAACATCGCTTATGCAAAAGTTCCTGCTTCGCGGCGCAGCATCAAACTTGTTGCCCAAAACCTCAAGGAGGGCCGCGACGAGGGCGAGAGGGCCGCGCAGCCGAGAAGGACGCGCAGCCGAGAAGGACGCGCAGCCGAGAAGATCGTCGTGCCGTACGAGAGGACCCGTCGCCGCGCATCCGCGACGACGGGCCCGCAGAACGGATCGAAACCGCAGTCTAGCGCCGCTCGGAGTCGTTGGACTCGTCGAAGTCCTCGTCCTCGTCGGCCATGCTCCTTATGGCCTCCTTTTGCTCCGCGTTGAACTTGTCGGCAGCCAGCTTCTCGGCGATGGTCGCCTTCTTGAATACGGTCGGCTGGTTGACCACGACCTGCGGGAACGGGATCGAGATGTCATAACGGTCGAAGAGCAGCTTCATCTCGCGGTTCAGGTCGTTGGTGAGGCCCGAGCGGTCCTTCTCGGCGCACTCCGCCACGATCTTTATGTTGACCGAGTTGTCCGCGAGCATCGTGACGCCCTTGTAGAACGGGCCGTCGATGATCGCCGGCAGACGCCGCTTGATGTTGGGAAGCTCCTTGGAGAGGATGCTCTCCACGCGCTCGAGGCTCTCGCCGTACTCGATGCCCACCTCGACGGAGGCGTAGCTGTGCTCCTTGGTCATGTTGACCACGTTGGAGATGTTTGAGTTGCGCAGCACGAGCACGTTGCCGTTGCCGTCGTTGATCTTGGTGGTGCGCACGCCGATCTCCATGACGGTGCCGCGCTGGCCGCCCACCTGGATGATGTCGCCGACGCGGAACTCTCCCTCGAAGATGATGAAGAGGCCGGAGATGATGTCGGTGACGATGTCCTTGGCTCCGAGGGACACCGCAAAGGTGAGCAGCCCCGCCGAAGCGAGCAGCGTCGCCGTGTCCACGCCGAGAAGAGCGAGACACCAGTACAGGATGCCGATCACCGAGGCGTACTTGACGATGCTCGACGCGAGGCGACACATCGTGACACCACGGGCCTCGACCACGCGCGAGACGAGCATGAGGATCTTCTGGATGATCTCCGTGACGGTGAGGACCAGGCAGGCGAACATGATCGCCGCCGTGATGGCGAAGATGTTGAGCCCGTGCTGCCAGGAGCCGCCGAGGATGTACGAGAAGATCGAGCCCTCCTCGAAGATGGCGTCCTTGAAGACGACCGCAAGACACACGAGGATGACGGCGGCACCGACGAACCAGCGCAGCACGCAGCCGAGCTTCTGCTCGGGCGTCATGTCGTTCCAGTCGAGGGAGCGACGGAACCAGCGGCTGGCGGCGCTCATGGTCTTCATGGTGCGTCCGCCCACGGTGACGTCCACCATGCGCGGACGTCCCTCGTCCTTCTCTCCCGGCTCGGCGGATGCGGCCTGCCCCTTGGCCCCGGCAACCGGCTCGCAGACCGTGAGACAGTAGAGGACCGCCAGGCACACGAGCGCTACGCCGCCCGTAGCCATGGTGAGCGGCCCGCGCTCGGCCATGAGGGCGCCGTCGGGACCCGCGGCAAAGACGTAGTAGTCGCTCGTCTCGGCAGAGGCGGCATAGAGCTGCTCGCCGTTGATGGTGATGTAGTCGCTGTAGCCGTCCTTGAGCTGGTCCTCGCTCATGCCGCACTCGGTGACCGGCTTGCCGATCATGTTGTCGTTGGGGTAGTAGGCGATGGTGTCGTCCGCCTTGTTCACGGCAAAGGCGAAGCCGCCGACGCCCACCTGCACGCCGTCGAGGACGTTCTCGATCTGCACGCTCTCCAGAAGCGTCTCCAGGCGCGTCGGGTGGATGCCGAGCTGGACGAAGCCGTTCACGGTGCCCGACTCGTCGTGCGTGGTCACGCCGATGTACTGGCGCATCTCCCCCGAGACCTCGTCCGGCCCGGCGGGCTGCACGAGGGAGTCGACACCCTGCAGGAGCTTGCGGAACTCGTAGGACTGGTCCTCGGGGTCCTCGGAGAGCGCGAAGTTGGTGAAGCTGGAGTTGGTCGCCGTCATCGTGCCGTTGATGTCAAAGGTGAAGAGGTACTGGATCTGCAGCGCGTCGGCGAGCTCCTGTAGCGTCTCGCGGTTGGCGAGCTCGGGGTTGTGGTCCAGGATGTAGGCCGCGACCTGCGCTTTGGAGAGGTAGCGCTCGTTGTACTGGTCCTCGAGCTCGGCGGCGCGGTCCTGGCTGCGCTCGATGGTCGAGGCGACCTGGTCGACGCGCTCGGTAAGCGTGAGCGACTGGGAGGACAGCGCGAAGAGCGTCTGCATATAGAAGGAGATGACGATAACGGCAAAGAAGCCGATGACCGAGAGGACCGCCGCCCTGCTCGCGATCCGGCGGTTGACGCTCAGGCCGCCGGAGAGGGCGATGAGATCATCCCCATCGTGTCCCTCGCGCTCGTCCTCGCGCAGCACGAAGATGCCGTAGAGCGCCACGGATGCCACGACGACCGCAAAGACGAAGAGGATGACGCCGACGGTGATGTCGCCCGACGCGTTCATGTCGGCAGCGGGGACGGCCTCGATGTAGTACGTGTCGTCGATCAGGCAGACGTGACCGTAGAGGCGCTCGTTGCCGAGCTGCATCCAGCCGGTGAAGCCGTCCTCGAGGTCGCCGACATCCATGCCGGCGTCGAGCGCGTCGGCGCCGACGAGGCCGTCATTGGGGTGGTACTCGATCACGTAGGTCTGGGCGGAGAGGGCAAAGACGTAGCCGTCCTGCCCGATCTGGATGTTGCGCAGCACGCTCGCGGTGGAGCCGGTGGACTCCACCAGGTCGTAGAGCTCTGCGGGGTCCTGCTCGATGACGACCATGGTCTCGTCGTCGATCCTGGCGGCGTAGTAGCGCGTGTTCCAGTCCCGCTCGGGCAGGTTGACCTCGACGGCGCGCGACGGCTCGCCCGTGGAGAGCGACTCGCGCAGGTAGTTGAAGCGCGAGGAGGCAAAGTCCGCGCGCGTGTCCGCGGCCTTGGCTGCCACGGCGCCGTCCGCCTTCACGATGAGCACGTTGTCGACGCCGAGAAGCTCCTGGTACTCACGCATCTTGGCGTCCGTCGCCTCGAAGCCGGTGTCGTTGGCCGCCATGAACGAGACGCTCTGGGCCTTGGACTGGTAGATGGCGTCAAAGGTCTCCTTGTTCTGCGCGTTCTCGTCCTCGGCGTCGGCGAGGAGGGCGGAGAGCTGCTCGGCCTCCGCCTCCATCTCCGCGTCGTAGTTGGCACGGGTGAGCTCGCCCTGCATGCCGGAGAGCAGCACCCCCATGACCGCGATGCTCGCGAGGGCGGCGATGACGATGGCCGCGATCTTTACCTTGAGCCTGTGTGACATCCGCATCGATTTACCCCCTAGTCCCACTTGTCGACGAGCGCGTCGATGGTTCCGTCGTCGAGCATCCCCTGGACCGCCTCGGCGACCGGCGCGGAGAGCTCGGAATCCTTCTGCGTTGCGATGCCGTAGGACTGCTCGGCGACGACGAAGCCGTCGATCACGTGGCGCTTGTCGTCCATGTAGGTCTGCGCGATGGCGCCGTCGAGCACCATGGCGTCCACCGTGCCGTCCTCGAGGGCGTCGGAGAGCTCCTGGTAGCTGGGGAACTGCAGCAGGTGCCAGGTGTCGAAGGAGACGTCGGAGTTGTCCTCGTTGGCGGTGACGACCTCGCCGCTGGTGAAGCCGTCCTCATAGAGCTTGGTGGAGAGCAGCGGCGCGGCGTTGGCGCCCGACATCGTGCCGAAGGTGAGGCCCCTCATGTCGTCGATGCCCTCGATGAGCGAGGAGTTCTGCACCACGGCGATGACCCTGTCGTCGTAGTAGGCGGGCGAGAAGTCGAAGTTCTCGAGGCGCGTCTCCGCGATGGAGTAGCAGGCGGCAATGAGGTCCACCTGGCCGTCGAGGAGCATCTCCTTGCGGTTCTCGGGAAGGATGGTCACGAACTCGATGTCTCCGTAGCCGAGTCGGGAGGCCAGCTCCTCCACCAGGTCGATCTCCATGCCGTAGTAGTTGCCCGTGCCCTCGTTGAGGTAGCCGAAGCCCACCACGTCCGCGCGGACGCCCGCGCGCAGGGTCCCGGAACCGGTGATCGCGATCACCGCGTCATCCGAGCACCCGGCCATCAGAAGGCTCGCCGGCAGCGCCCCCAGCATGAGCGCTCCGAACGATCGTCTCGTCAGATTCAACGCCTGCATCTCCTTGTACGTCTCGTTAACCAGCCGTTTCACACGATTCGCCATTATCCCGTACAAAAATGCAGGTAAATCTAAGTCTTTTAAGGTTCAACTCAGTTTTTAGGGTCGCGCTGAGCTGGGAAGGCGTCACTCAACCATTCTTTGATGCTCGATGCGGCTCGTTGTGGGGCGTGGGCGCTTCTGCAAAATGGTGAGCGTTTTTGTCACGGGGGTGCGGACGGCACGTGCCTCACGCCTCCCACGAAGCAAGGAGGAACCCTTGGATTCCATGAAGAAGTACCTGGCCGAGGCCCTGGGCACGTTCACGCTCACGCTCTTTGGCTGCGGCAGCGCCTGCATCGCCGGCGCCGCCCTGGGAACCGTGGGCATCGCGCTGGCCTTTGGGCTCTCGATCGTCTGCATGGCCTTCGTCATCGGCAACGTCTCCGGCTGCCACATCAACCCTGCCGTGACCTTCGGCTGCTACCTCGACGGCCGCATGAGCCTCAAGGAGCTCTACGGCTACTGGATCGCCCAGTTCGTGGGCGGCATCGCGGCTGCCTTCGCGCTGCTGTTCATCGTGGGCCAGTGCGGCGCCCTCGGCGGCGTGGCGGAGACCGGCCTCGGCTGCAACGGCTATGACGCGGCCTCCACGACCGGCCTCTCCATGATCGGCGCCTTTGTCGTCGAGATCATCCTGACCTGCGCGTTCGTGCTCACCATCCTGGGCGTGACCGCAGACAACAAGACCAGCCACTTTGGTGGCCTCGTGATCGGCCTCACCCTCACCTTCGTTCACATCATGGGCATCCCCCTGACGGGCACCTCCGTGAACCCCGCCCGCAGCTTTGGCCCCGCGCTCGCCATGGCCGTGACCGGCAACACCCTCGCCCTCGAGCAGGTCTGGGTCTTCATCTTTGCCCCGCTCGCCGGCGCCGCCCTCGCCGCGGCCATCTTCAAGGGCTTCAAGAGCTTCTACGGCTCCGAGAAGTAGTTCTTCTCGGCATACGCCCCTTGGTTTGACTCAACCGAGGTTTTGGTCACTTTCTGGCTCGATTTGAGCCGAATAACCGACCAAGACCTCGGTTGAGTTTTTCTGTCGAGAAGAACGGGCCCGCCGCCGCGATCACGCGGAGACGGGCCCGGAGCGGACGTTCTTGTCGCTTGCTACAGCAGGCGCAGGCCGACCTCCTTGAGCTGCTTCGAGGAGACCTCGCTCGGCGCGTCGGACATGAGGTCGCTGCCGGAGCTCGTCTTGGGGAACGCCATGACGTCGCGGATGGAGTCCTCGCCGGCCAGCAGCATGCACACGCGGTCGAGGCCGAGCGCAAAGCCGCCCATCGGGGGCGCGCCGTACTCGAGGGCGTCCATCAGGAAGCCGAACTGCTCGCGGGCGCGCTCCACCGTGAAGCCCATGAGCTCGAGCATGTCGAGCTGCATCTGGGAGTTGTGGATGCGCATGCCGCCGCCACCGGCCTCGCAGCCGTCCATGACGAAGTCGTACGTCGCCGAGCCAATGGCCAGCGGGTCGGCCTTGATCTTCTCGACGTCGAGCTCGGTCGGCAGGGTGAAGGGCTGGTGCTCGGCCTCGTAACGCTTGGCCTCGTCGTCCCAGTGGAACAGCGGGAAGTTGACCACCCAGAGGAAGTCGTGGCCCTCGCGCGGGACGTTCAGCGCGTTTGCCATGTGCAGGCGCATGCCGCCCAGGATCTCGTCCGCCGTCTTGCGGTCGGCCACGGCAAACATCACGAGGTCGCCCAGCTCGACGCCCATCTCCGCCTTGAGCGCGTCCATCTCCTCGTCCGAGAAGAACTTGACGATGGGGCTGTTGACGGAACCGTCCTCGCGGAATGCGATCCACGCGAGGCCCTTGGCGCCAAACTCTGCGGCGACGTTCGCCAGCTTGTCGATCTGCGCGCGTGGCCAGGTGCCGGCGCCCTTGGCGTTGATGGCCTTGACGTACTGTCCCTCGGTCGCCGCGGCACTCGCGAAGAGCTTGAACTTGGAGGCCGAGAAGATCTGCGTCACGTCGTGGAGCTCCATGCCGATGCGGGTGTCCGGCTTGTCGGAGCCGTAGGTGTCCATGGCGTCCCAGTAATCCAGGCGGCGAAGCGGCGTGGGCATCTCGACGCCCATCTTGGAGAAGGCGTCCGCCAGCACGTCCTCGAGCGCGCCCATGACGTCGTCCTGCTCGACGAAGCTCATCTCGATGTCCACCTGCGTGAACTCGGGCTGGCGGTCGGCGCGCAGGTCCTCGTCGCGGAAGCACTTGGCGACCTGGTAGTAGCGCTCCACGCCGCCGACCATGAGGAGCTGCTTCAGGAGCTGCGGGGACTGCGGCAGCGCGTAGAAGTGGCCGGGCTGGGTGCGGGACGGCACGAGGAAGTCGCGCGCGCCCTCGGGCGTGGACTTGAAGAGCGCGGGGGTCTCCACCTCGAGGAACTCGCGGTCGTGCAGCGCCTGGCGCAGCGCGAAGGTGAAGTCGGAGCGCATCTTGAGGTTGGCCGTCATGCGTGGGCGGCGCAGGTCCAGGTAGCGGTAGCGCAGGCGGACGTCCTCGGAGGTGTCCACGTGGTCCTCGATCTGGAAGGGCGGCGTCTTGGAGGAGTTGAGGACCTCGATCTGGTCGATGAGGACCTCGACCTCGCCGGTCGCGAGCTTGGGATTGTCCATGCCCTCGGGGCGCTCGCGGACGACGCCGGTGACCTTGATCGGCCACTCGGAGCGGATGGTCTCGGCCGCGTGGAACGCCTCGCCGCCGGAGTGCTCCGGGTCAAAGGAGACCTGCGTCACGCCGTCGCGGTCGCGCAGGTCAACAAAGATGAGGCCGCCGTGGTCGCGGCGGTGCCAGACCCAGCCGGTCAGCGTGACCGTCTGGCCGATGTGCTCGCGGCGCAGCTCGCCGCAGGTGTGGGTGTGCATGGTATGGGAGTCCATCTGCAATGCCTTTCTCGTCCTGCCGCCCCGTGCCGTACGGGCGGCGCCTGCCGGATGGCCGCGGCGCACGTAGACGGCGCACGCCACAGCGGGGGTGATTGTACTACGGGCAGGCCGGACGGCGCGCGAGCGTAACCGGACGACAATATTCGCGTTCGTGTCGGTTGTGCACACCCGGACAACCAATACGTTGTAGCAGCGCCCACAAAGCCGCAGGCAGCAGCCGCGCTCCTACTCCGGCCTCTTCCGAAGGGTGTACACAACCGAACATCGGACGAGAAGGACGGCGCCGCCTTCACATCTTGAACGACGTCACTCGCTCACAAACGCCTTTTTGCGCACCGTCTTGAGGACGTTTCTCCTGAACGTTCCCCACGAGCCGAAGAAGCGCCGGTCGGTGGCAGTCTCCTCGTGAGCCTGGTACTTGAGCGCCGTCAGCTCGACTGCGCAGGCATAGTCGGCCGCCTGCGCAGTGGTGAGGCATGAAAGGGCAGATTGGGAAGTCCGCGCGTCGCAAGGCTCTGCTCATACCGAGAAATACTGTCAACCAGAGGCACGCTCTGGTCATGGAACACAAGCGTCAGGAGGTAGTAGTCAGAGTCTAGACCGTCGGCTCCAGACTCATCCACGAAGACGCTCAGCTCTCGCAACTCAGCCCCTCTCGATATAAAAAATGCCGGGGGAAACGCCCCCGGCGCTTGGAAGACCCCGAAGGGCCCACTTCTCTTATACCACACTGGACAGGCTCCAAACACGCGACCGTCGTAGATGCTCTACAGCCCCAGGAACCCCTGCTCGAACGCACCGGGGAACGGGAACATGCGGTCCTTGCCGCCCAGGTGGACGACGATGTGACCCTCGTCGAGGCTTACCACCGTGCCCTCGCCGAACGCCTTGTGGCGGACGACGTCGCCCACCTCGATGGAGTCAAGCTGCTGACGAGAAGGACGGGCGGGCACCGCGGCGGGCACCTCTGCCGCGGGCTCGGGAGCCGGCTCGGGCGCGGCCGCGGGCTCGGGCGCG
Organism: Olsenella sp. An270; assembly: GCF_002159735.1. GTDB lineage: Bacteria > Actinomycetota > Coriobacteriia > Coriobacteriales > Atopobiaceae > Thermophilibacter. The sequence continues at coordinate 127,901 of NZ_NFJF01000002.1, read as the reverse complement.
CTCTTCTCGACGACGATCGTCGGCTCCACCAGCTGAGGAACCGCGACCTCCGTCTCCATCCGCGAGTCGCGCCGTTTCATCTCCTCGTAGTCCTCGCGCGAGAGCGCCGTGTCGAAGAGGCCAACGCTCGCGTCGTACACATGGCGCTCGATGCCCGTGTAGGACAGGCTCGCGTCCTCGTAGCGGCGGAACTTGTAGACGGCGTCGTTCATGACCGCGTCGTTGAACACGCCGAGCGAGACCAGCAGCTCGAAGTCGCGCACCTCCAGACCCGTCACCTTCTTGAACAGTCCCGGCTCGAGCTGCGTGATGACGTCCTTCAGGCACTGCTCGCGATAGTCCGTCAGGTACATGAACACGGGGATGCGCGTCGCGAACTTGATGAGCTTCTCCTTGATCTCCGTTCGCTTGCTCTTGAACTCCTTCTCCTCCGCGGAGAGCTGCTTCTTCTCCTTGGGGGTGAGGTTCTCGCTCTCCTTCTTGGCCTTCTTCACGGCCTCGGACTTGTTGATGATGGTCTCGATGTCGGAGTTCAGGCTGCGGAAGCCCTCGATGCTCATGAGGGCGCGCATCGCCTCCGGGCTGCCGAGCAGACGGAGCAGCGTGTCGTTGTCCACGTTGACGAGAAGCGCGCTCTCCCAGCGGCGCGCCAACAGCGTCGCGGAGGACCCGACCGTGATGGTGTCAAGGATGTCGGCGGCGCTGACCTCGCGCATGGCGGAGCCGTCATAGGCGAGCACCGGCAGGAACTTGATGAACTCCCCCACCTTGCGCTCGGGACTCGTCTCGCCCACAGAGAGCCGGCAGCCATAGTCGGAGACCATCGTGAGCGCGCGGTCGAGCGAGAAGTCGAAGACGTAGCACTGCGGCTTGAGGTTCTGCGTCTTCCCCTCTTCGGTCACCGTGGTCCAGGGGCTCTGCACGCGAAACGCCGTCTGGAAGTAGGTCTCTGCCCTCCCGAGGTTGCGCAGCATCAGCACGCCAGCCCAAGGCCTGACGGTCACGCCCGTGGTGAGCTTGCCGCACGAGAGCGTAATTGTCTTGGTGGCAAGCGGGTCGCCCATCGCGCGGCGCACGGGGCGCACGGCCTCGACCCCCATGCCCGCCTTCGCGCCGGCGGCAACGATTACCTGGTAGTCGTGGAAGAACACGTTCTGGCGCTGCGCCAGGAGGTTCGCCATCGCCTCACAGGAGGCCACGCTCGGCAAAAACCACAGCGTGTGCGTGAGCGAGGAGAGCAGCCCGCCGTCCGAGAAGGGCATCGGCGGCTTCTTGGCTCCCAACTTAAGGTCATCCACCGCAGTCTCGGCAAACGAGCCGCGAATGAGGTTGAGCCATTTCTGCACGTACTCCTCGTACTTGAAGCGCGCCAGCGCGCCGCGCCCCTCTGCCGAGAAGAACACGTTGAGGTCGAACTCGTCGAACTCGCCCTGACGGGCGATGCGCGTTATGGCATCCGGGATCTGGTAGGTCATGAGTACCATGCGCGGCAGCGTCTCGTAGGGGTTATTTGGACCCTCCCAGCTCTCCTTTGCCGCCTGCTCGTCAGAGTAGGTCCAGTTGAAGATCTGCTCCTCGATGAACTCTCCGGAGTTGAGCGCGCGGAACGGCGTGCCAGAGAGGTAGAGGTAGAAGCGCGACTGGATGGGCAGCCAGGTCTCGTCGAGGGAGTTGCCCGCGCTCGCCGCCTCGGCGTCGTCCACGTCATCGATGCGATCATCGTCCTGCGGCGCGAAGAGCTTCTGCGCAGAGTCGCGCCACGCCCCGAAGTGGTACTCGTCAAAGACGACAAGATCCCAGCTCTCGAGGTGGACCCACTCGTTGCGGGGCTTGATGCCTCCCGTCTCGCGGTTCACGCCCAGGTAGTCCTGGAAGGAGCCGAAGCAGACGATGGGGCGCGCCGGGTCGCACTCCTCGTACGAGCGCCCGTCGCGCGCGACGAACTGCCAGCCGTCGAAGTCGATGTGGCACTCGAGGTCGTCCTGCCAGGCAGCCTCGACGGCCGGCTTGAAGGTGAGCACGAGCACGCGCCGCATGCCCATCTTTTTCGCGAGCTCGTAGGTGGCGAAGGTCTTGCCAAAGCGCATCTTCGCGTTCCAGAGGAACTTGGGCGCGTTGTGGGAGCCGGGGACCTCGCAGCTCCTGAAGTACGCCTCGGTCTTCTCCACTGCGGCTCGCTGCTCGGGGCGCATGGGGAAGCTCTCCGTGCGGCGGCTCTCGTAGTCCTTGCGGTCGCGCACCTCGAGCCACGCGTTGCGCACGTCCTCGACCGTGCAGCGGAACCACTCGCCACCCACGTCATCGATGCCGTTCGCGCGCAGGCGCCTGTGCAGGTCATGGTCGGTGAAGGTCGTGCCGTCTTCGCGCATGGCCGACTCGACGAAGACAATCTCGTACGGCTTGACCCCATTTGGCTGGATCACCGGGAACTGCTCGGCCACGCGCTCTTGCGCGGTCCTTTGCGTGTAGCCGACCTTGAGAAGACCGTCGTACTCGATGAACGGCTCACGGTAGGCATAGACCTGCGGATGGACGTCCGGGCGAGCGGGAAAGCGATCGGCGCTAGTCATCGGTGCCGTCCGATTCCATTGGCTTAATCATCGATTCGATGAAATCGATTTCTCGTTCAGTTAAGTTGTAATGCTCGTAAAGATCTCTGTCAGTAATGGGCGATGAGAAATCCTGCATTGGTACAAACTCGTATACCTTAGCGGGAGCCATCTGAGACACTTTAATCAGCGACACCATGAACCTAAAGAACTTAGTCTTTATATAGCCCATAACATTTCTAGCAATAGATTCTTGGCTAAAAGGACCAATCATGACGTAGGTTTCCGTACAACAGGACTTAGGCCCAGCAAGAATTGGCTGTCCAATTATTTGGTGAGGAATAGCATCTCCAGCGTTATATGCCCTAGAAATAAAGATTTTCCACTGGTCGATACTTCCCTGATTCTTCTCTACCTCAGAGAGCCCGACGTAACCAACACCACCCCGCTGATATAGCTTAATTTGCCTATCGGTGCTTGGCTTGCTGTCGCCTTGAACAAACGTCCTCAGTCCAAAAGGCTTCTGTGAGCTCACTAGCTTCGAGAATGATTCGAATTGTCCATTAACAACCTTTCGGTAGACGTTCACGCCCTCTTCAAAGCGAATTAGGAACTCCGATCCTGGCTCCTTTAAAAAACGAGGTTGCTGCTCAAAAGCTGAATTACCGACATGGGTAACAATCTGACACATACCTTCCGACTCGCGCTGCCAGAGGAAGTAACAGACTCCTCCCTTGATTTCAACACCCGTCCCAAAGCAATCGGCCGCATTGGTGAAATCATGAAGGACGCGTATATGCTTGTCGGAAATCATGTCATCACGAAATGCATCCAATCCCTTCCCGCCAGAAAACCAGCGAGAAGGGATAATCATTGTCAGATATCTTGGATTCAGCTTCTTTGCCTGCTCAACAAACAGCTGATAAATCGGGCTCGCGCTCGCCTGTGCCCCGCCATCGCTCAGCTGGTACGGCGGGTTGCCCACGATGACGTCGAACTTCATGTCAAAGATCTCCTCGGGGTGCGTGGTGTGAATGAACTCGTAGGCGTGCGTCTCGAGGTCCTTGTCGCGGTCGTAGTTCTTCTGCGACGCCCCGCAGTAGATGCACCGCTTGTCTCGCCACGTGTGCTGGATGTTGCGGTAGCGGATGTTGCCCTCTTCCCCGTCGAACTCGCTGACGGAGAAGCGGCCGTTGGGAAACTTGGAGCAGTAGAGGCTCCGCCTCGAGAGCAGCGACGTCAGCTCCGTGATGGCGATGCCGTAGAGCTGCTCGTGCATGATGTGGTCCACGCGCTCATGCAGGTCGGGGTAGATTGGCTCGAGCCCCTTGATGAAGCGCTTGGCCGCTTCGCGCAGGAAGACACCCGACTTGCAGAACGGGTCTAGGATCTTGACGCTCGGGTCGCTCCACAGCTCCTTCGGTAGCAGGTCGAGCACCTGATTCGCGAGCTCCGGCGGCGTGAAGACCTCGTCGTTGGAGAGGTTGGCCAGACACGTGAGGACGTCCGGGTTGTACTCGCGCCTGAGAAGGTTAGCCAACGCGGCTCACCTCCCGATAGTCCGTGGGTGGGTACTCGCGAATGGCTGCGGGGATGTACGCCTGGGTCTCCTCGTCGAACTCCCACAAGGCGTTGGCCTCGCCGAAGAGCGACGCCTGGCTGCCCTTCTCGACGTTTCCCTCCAGAAGCTCGCTCAGCAGGAAGTCGCGCCGCTTGACCAGGTCGCCCGTCACGAGCGACCACTCCGCAAAGGTGATGGGCTCTCCGCTCGCGTCCTTGAGGGTCAGGGCATCGCCGCAGAGGATGTTCTTCTCCAGCACGTAGCGAATGGCATCGAGGAACGCGGGCTCGACTGCTCCCTTGATCGCCGAGCGCGCGTCCTTCTCGACGATCTTGAAGAGGCGGTCACGACACTCCTGCGCGTTGTCCGGCTGGATCTCCACGCCGTAGATGCTCGAGACGGCGAGGAACGCGTAGCGCTGGTACTCCCCCGGGCTCTTGCGATAGCGCGACCTGACGACGGCGAGCTTGCGATGCAGCACCTCGGCGATGAAGTTGCCGTTTCCGCAGGCAGGCTCGAGGAAGCGCGACTCGATGCGCTCGGTCTCCTGCTTTACGAGATCGAGCATTGCGTTGACCTCGCGCTCGTTGGTGAAGACCTCGCCGAAGTCCGTCACGCGCTGTCTTGATTTGACCTGTCCCGCCATGCGTCCACCGTCTCGACTGTCGGATATATACGACAGTCGAGTCTAGAGCAACTGACGGTTATATCCGACAGTCATTAGGCAAGCGGCCCATAGCATGGGCGCATGGAACATGCAGAGCCATACAAGTTCATCCGCTGGCAAGTGGGCCAAAATATCAAGGGGCTGCTCAAAAAGGGCGAGCTCACCCAAAGCGAGCTCGCGCGGATGATCTCCAAGGACCGCACCAACATCAACGAGCTGATAGCCGGTAAGGCCAACCCCTCGCTTGACCTGCTGGTCAAGATCGCGGATGGGTTGGGTGTTCCGCTGACCGACCTCTTCTATGGACTGGACGGCGTGGCGCCACATGGCCTCAAGGTCGACTATGACAGGGGGCAGACGCCCGGCGATCGCTCGTAGGGTATGCGGCATCGTCGAGGTCATGCGGCGTGGTGCGAGCGGACGGTTCTTCTCGGCAACTCCTTTAGCTGCGGATATAGAAGACGCAGCTGCGCGCATAACCTCGGTGACGTCGCATAACCTCGCGGATGTCGCATAACCTCCGCGACAGGGCGAGAAGAACCCGCCGCCGCGGCCCGGACGTGCTACCCTAACGCCGGCCAACGGAAGGAGCGCCCATGCCCGCATACCAGACCGCGGTCTTCGACCTCGACGGAACGCTGCTCGACAGCCTCTGCGACCTGCATCTCTCCATCAACGCCGTCCTCGCGGCGCACGACATGCCCACCCACTCGCTCGACGACGTCCGCCGCTTCGTGGGCAACGGCATCCGCAAGCTCGTGGAGCGCGCCGTCCCCGCCGGCACAAACGACGCCCAGAGGGACGCCGTCTACGAGGACTTCTGCACCTACTACGCCGCGCACTGCGAGGACCACACCGGCCCCTACGCCGGCATCCCTGATCTCCTGGCCCACCTGCGCGCGGCCGGCGTGCGCCTGGCCGTGGTCTCCAACAAGGGCGACTTCGCGGTCCAGGAGCTCGTCTCCCGCCAGTTCCCCGACACCTTCGACGCGATCCTCGGCGAGAACGAGGCCGCGGGCATCCGCAAGAAGCCCGCGCCCGACATGGTGGAGGCAGCCCTCGAGCGCATGGGCGCCGGCCGCGACGGGCTCGTCTACATCGGCGACTCCGAGGTGGACGTCCAGACCGCGGCCAACGTGGGCTGCCCGTGCGTGAGCTGCACCTGGGGTTTCCGCGGAGTCGACGAGCTGATCGCCGCCGGGGCGACCACCTTCGTGGACACGCCCGCCGAGCTGGAGCGCGTTCTTCTCGGCACCGCCCGCTGACCGCTCGCGCGACGCTCGCCTAACATTCAGCGAACGTCCGCATAACTGTCCGCCGGGCGGGTTACACTCTCACTAACGTCCGATTGGCCTCCGACGAAAGGGGATCGCCATGGGAAAGAAGGCAGCCGAGGCTCTCGATATCGACTACGAGGGTCTGGTCGAGTACCTGCACTGCAATCACTCCGTCTACATGAAGATCGGTTCCAGCGTCTACTACCTCACTGATTGCAACTACGAGTCCTGGCGCGCGCAGGACACGAGCCGTCGCAACGAGAAGAACCACTTCGTCGACTGCTCCGAGCTCGTCCCCACCGTCGACGAGTTCCTGGCGCTCCCCTTTGTCAACGGCCAGACCATCAAGGACGTCTTTGACCACGCCACGTTCTACGCCTCGCTCGAGGGCGAGAAGGACGCGTAGGCCCAAGCCCATACGCACGCAGCGGGGCCGGCACTCTCACGGGTGCCGGCCCTTTTTTGCGTAGCCGACCCGGGAATCGCCGCCCTTGTCGTCCGCCGCTCCGGAAATCGCCGCCCTTGTCAGGGCTGGCTCTAGAAAAAGCGGACCTTGTCCCGTCTGCTTCTAGAAAACGACGCCCTTGTCATGAACGGCGCCCTCGCATCGGTGCAAGGGCGCCAATTCTTAGACGCTGGCGAGCCAAGGGCGGCAATTCTTAGACGCTGGCGAGCCAAGGGCGCCGATTCTTAGAGCCGCCCGTGACAACGGGGGCGATTCCCGGATGCGCCGCAGAACCGCCTACGCGCGGCGCGCGACGAGCAGCGGGTCGCCGATCTTGACCAGCGGACGACCATCGAGCAGGGTGCTCGTGTCGCCCACGTGATCGATCTGCGAGAAAGCGTCGGGGTTGGAGATCGTGCAGCAGACCACGTCCTCGTAGCCGGCCTGCTTGATGGAGTCGTCGTTGAAGGTCATGATCGGCTGGCCGGCGCGGACGGTGTCCCCGGTCTCCACGCAGCGTGAGAAGCCCTTGCCACCCATGTTGACGGTGCCGATGCCGATGTGGATCAGGACCTCCATGCCACCCTCGGCCGCGATGACGATCGAGTGGTTGGTCATCGTGGTGGCGCCGATGACGCCGTCGACCGGCGCGTAGACGACGCCGTTGTTGGTGGTGGGCAGGATGCCGTAGCCGTCTCCGAGCAGGGCGACGGGCAGGACCTCGTCCTTGACCTCCTTGAGGCTCACGAGCATGCCCGAGACCGGGGCGTAGACCACGTCGGGACGCGTGGCGAACGTGGCGGACGGAAGCTCGGCCTTGCCGTCGGACGAGGTGATCTTGCTGCGAATCTTGTCAAACAGTCCCATATGGGCCCCCTTCTCTGCATGCGACGGACGCGGGCGCGCCGTACTTCTCGCCCATGGTAGACGAGAAGCACGGCGCAGTGGCTGACGTATTCGGTTACCGGGAGAGCATGCCCCGCGAGGTGAGATAGGTCACGAGGAAATAGCCGCCGTAGAGGGTCACGACGAAGGCCACCGTCCCCGCGAGCGCCGTGCCAATCTGGAATCCCGTGAGCAGCGCCACGATGTCGTTCACCACGGAGAGCGCCACCGCTGCGTGAGCCACGGCCACGACCAGCGGGAAGAGGAAGTACACGCCGACCTGGGCGAGAAGGGCGTGGTCGATCATGCGCCTCTCGGCGCCGAGCTCGGCGAGCACGCGGTAGCGGCCCACGTTGTCCGCCGCCTCGGATAGCTGCTGCAGCGCGAGCACCGTCGCGCAGCACACGAGCAGGACCACGCCGATGTAGATGGCCAGGTACGTCACGATCACCGTGGTGCCCGAGGACTGGTCGAGAAGCCCCTGGGCGTTGATGGGGTTCCAGACCGGCCAGGCCTCGATCGTCTCGCCCTGGCCCATGACGTCGCCGTAGGCCTCGTCGATCGCGGACGTCGCCGCCTCGTTCATCTCGGCACGGTCGCCGTTGTACATGAGGTTCACCACGGTCGTGCTCGGCCCGAGGCCCTCGGGAATCACGTCGTCGGGCACGATCAGCGCGCCGGAGACCGTACCGCTCGCGCCGGTGTCCGAGAACGGCACGCTCACCACGGCCTCGTCGACGAAGCGCAGCGTCCTGCCCTGCACCGTGATCTCCGGGTTCTGCTCGGCCGCCGCCTGCCAGAAGCCGTCCAGCGACGGCATGTCGTTCCACCACGCGCACTCGTCGGCGCCGAGTTCCAGGCCCTTCTCGCCGACCATGGCGCACAGGGCGTTGTACTCGGAGACGCGCACGAGCGTCACGGCGGTCTCGCTGCTGCCCAGCATCATCTGGTTGATCGTGGCGCTGCCGTCGAAGTCGGTGTTCGCCACGAACCACTCCACGGTGTAGCCCGACAGCGGCTCGCCGTTCGCGTCGTAGTCGTAGGTGTTGACCTGCACGGCGTCGCGGAAGAGCTCGTCGAACTCCGGGATGTCGGCGCGCAGCCGGGCGATGGCGTCGTAGCCGTCGGCCGCCGCCGGACCCTGCGCGTTGCGCTCGCCGAGCATGCCCGTGGGGTAGCTCACGAGCGACATGTCATAGCGCGTGCCCGCGACGAGCGCCTCGTTCATGCCCGTGGCCACCGAGAAACCCGTGCACACGCCGCAGATGGCAAGGAAGAGCATCGCGCAGACCAGGGAGATTGAGAGCCACGCGGTGTTGATGCGGCTGTTGAGCTGGCGCATCACGAACATGTTGAGGCCGCTGAGGTAGGCACGCGGGCTCGCCTGGAGCGCGCGCAGCGCAAAGCCGGAGATCGAGAAGAAGAAGAGCAGCGTGCCCACCGTGACGAGTCCCGTGGCGATTGCGAAGTACGGGCCCTCCTCCATCATGCCGTGCTCGAGCAGGACCTTGTACGCCACGCCGATGAGCGCGAGCGACGCGAGGAAGAGCACCACGGAGAGCGGCAGGCTGCGCAGACGGACCTTCTCGCTCACCTTGTCCGCGTTGATGAGGTCGATGAGCTTGTAGCGGCTGACCGTGGACACGTTGAAGACGAGCGTCACGAGGAAGATGCCCGCGAAGCACGCCACCGTGGAGAGCGCCGCGGCCGGCGAGAACGCGAAGACGAAGCCCCTGATCGTGGCCTCGAACAGCCCGGCCGTGACGTACATCATGACCTGCGAGAGCGCGAGGCCCAGCAAGAGGCCCACCCCGAGCGCGACCACGCCCACGACGAGCGTCTCTATGACGATGATCCAGGAGACGTGCCGGATGTCCATGCCGAGCGTGAGGTAGATGCCAAACTCGCGCTTGCGCCGCCGGATGAGGAAGCGGTTGGCGTAGACCACGAGAAACCCGAGGATGACGACCACAAACACGGAGAGGCCGGAGAGGATGTCCGCGAGCGCCTGAACCATGCGGCGCTGGTCCTCGCCCATCTGGATGACGGCGGCCTGGTCGGTGATGGAGCCGAAGGCGTAGAAGACGCAGACGCCAAAGGCCAGGGTGAGGAAGAAGACCGCGAAGTCCCGGAAGGACTTGCGGACGTTGCCGAGCGCGATCCTAGCGTACATCTGCGCCCTCCCCTCCCAGGAAGGACACGACGTCCATGATCTCGTTGAAGAAGGTCTTGCGCGTCTTGGCGCCGCGGATGAGCTCGTTCCAGACGCGGCCGTCCTTGAGGAAGAGGGCGCGGCGGGCGTAGCTCGCGGCGAAGGAGTCGTGCGTGACCATGATGATCGTGGCGCCGGCGTCGTTGAGCTCCTCGAGGCTCTCCAGGAGCAGGCGCGAGTTGCGCGAGTCGAGGGCGCCGGTGGGCTCGTCGGCCAGGACCAGCGACGGGTCGGTCACGATGGCGCGGGCCGCGGCGACGCGCTGCTTCTGACCGCCGGACATCTCATGCGGGAACTTGTCGAGCACGTCGGCGACGCCCAGGCGGCGGGCCACACCGCCCACGCGCGCCGTGACCTCCTTGGCGGGCGTGTGGTTGATCGTGAGCGCGAGCGCGATGTTCTCGCGCGCGGTGAGGGTGTCGAGCAGGTTGGAGTCCTGGAAGACAAAGCCCAGGCGCTCGCGGCGGAACTTCGAGAGCTGGCCCGGGCGCAGGGCGGTGATGTCCTGGCCGTCCACGAGGATGTGGCCGGAGGTGGGGCGGTCGATCGTGGAGATGCAGTTCAGGAGCGTGGTCTTGCCCGAGCCGGACGGGCCCATGATGGCAACGTACTCGCCGGCGGCGACGTCGAACGACACGCCGTCGAGGGCGCGCGTGACGTTGTCACGGGTTCCGTAGAGCTTCTCGACGTCCCGGCAGGACAGGACCGGCTGGGTGGGTTGGATGTGAGCGGGTGCCATCGCGGCTCCTCTCGTCTGGCCTTCTGGTACACGACCATACTCGCCCGGCGAGAAGGACGCTGCCATCGAATGCGCTTATCGCTCCCTTACGCTTTCGCAAGGTTGTGCAGCGGCGAGCCTGCCCGTACCGATTAACGTACATAATCAAGCACAACATTCTATATATGCAGGAAAAAATAACGTACATGTACGATTTTGTGCGTTATTTTGCGAGGCAGCGCTAGGCGCGCTCGGCGCTGTCGGGGAAGGCGAGAAAGACCGTGGTGCCCGCGCCCTCCTCGGACTCCAGCCACGTGCGCACGCCCATCTTGTCGCAGAGCTCGCGCACCAGATAGAGCCCCATGCCGGTGGAACGCGCGAAGCGTCGGCCGTTCTCGCCGGTGAAGCCCTTGTCAAAGACGCGCCCCACGTCGGAGGCCGGGATGCCGATCCCGTCATCGGCGACCGCGAGCACCGTCTCCCAGGCGTCCAGGCCGGTCTCGCGCCGCTCCGCCCAAATGCGGATGCGGCCCTCCCCGTCCTTCTCGCCCCGGTACTTGGCGGCGTTCACGAGCACCTGCCCGATCACGAACGACAGCCACTTGGGGTCGGCGCGCACCGTGAGGTCGAGCTCGCCCAGCTCGGGCGCCACGCGCGCGCCGATCAGCGTGCGCGCCTTGTGGCGCAGCGCGTCGCGCACCACGTCTGCCAGCACGACCTGGCGGATCTGGAAGTCGCGGTCGAGCGAGGTGCCGCGCGAGTAGTAGAGCGCCTGCTCCACGTAGCCCTCGATCTGGTCCAGCTCGGCGTCCATGGACTCCGTGGCCGGTGAGGGGTTGTTGCGTGCCACGAGCCGCGCGGCCGCGATTGGCGTCTTGATCTCGTGCACCCAGGTCTCCACGTACTCGCGGTACTCGCGCGAGCGGCGACGCGCCGCGGCGATGCGGTCGCGCATGGCCTTGGACTCGCGGTCGAGCGCGTCGTAGAAGATCTGGCCCTCGGGAAAGGAGGGGCGCTCCGTGAGCTCCGTGGCGAGGTAGGTCTCGTCCAGCGCGTCGAGGGCGTCCTCGAGCCGCTGATAGAACGAGCGACGGTGCAGCCAGTCCAGCACGAGCGCCAGCGTCGCCGCGAGCACGAGCATGCCGCAGACAAAGGCCACCGCCGCGCCGTCCAGGCCGTAGACGGTCATCACCAGCGCGGCAAACGCGAGCGCCGCCGCGCCCACGGCGAGCGGGGCCAGCCGGTCTGCGATGTAGGCGCCAAAGCCCACGTTCTTCTCGCCCCTACTCCACCAGGTAGCCCAGGCCGCGCCGGGTGCGCACGAAGTCCTCGACGCCGATCTTGGCGAGCGTGGCGCGCAGGTGGCTCACGTTCACCGTGAGCGTGTTGTCGTCCACGAACTCGTCGGAGGCCCAGAGCTCCTCCTGGATGCGCTGGCGGCTCACCACCGCGCCGACGTTGCGCATGAGCAGCGCGAGGATGCGCAGCTCGTTCTTGGTGAGCTCGGCGGTGCGGCCCTGGTAGGACACGCTGCAGCGCGCGGTGTCCAGCGTGACGCCGCCGTGGGTCAGCTCCGCCGAGGACGCCCCCTCGCCGTAGCTGCGCTTGAGGACCGTCGCCACGTGGGCGAGAAGAACCTGGTCGTTGTAGGGCTTGGGCACGAAGTCGTCCGCGCCGAAGGAGAGCGTGAGCAGCTCGTCCATGTCGTTGTCGCGCGAGGTGACCACGACGATGGGCACGCTCGAGCGGCGGCGCACCTCGCGGCAGACGTAGGTGCCGTCGACGCCGGGCAGGTTGAGGTCAAGCAGCACCAGGTCGGGCGCGACGGCCAGGATCTTCTCGGCCGCGTCGTCAAAGTCCGAGAGCGCCGTGGCCTCGTAGCCGTTGCGTGCGAGCAGCACGCAGAGCTCGTCGCGCAGGCGCGCGTCGTCCTCCACCACGAGCAGCCGTCGCATGTGACCTCCCGAGTCCGCGGTTCTTCTCGCCCACATGATAGGGCAACGGGCGCGGCACACGCCGGCACGTCACGGTCGCGTTACGCGCGCGGCGGCGCGCCCTTCTCGCCCGCGACGGCGGGCTATGATGTGAGGGCCCGCACCAGACCGAAAGGCACCCATGACCATCGTCGACATGCTGCGCGCCAACGCCGAGAAGTACCCGAGCGAGGTCGCCCTCGTGGAGGTCAACCCCGAGAGGCGCGAGAACCGCCACATCACCTGGCGCGACTACGACCTGGTGGAGACCACCGACGACGAGCCGTTCCGCCGCGAGATGACGTGGTCCGTCTTTGACGAGAAGGCCAACCGCTTTGCCAACCTGCTGCTGTCCCGCGGCGTGCGCAAGGACGACAAGGTCGCCATCCTGCTCTACAACTGCATCGAGTGGCTGCCGCTCTACTTTGGCGTCCTCAAGTCGGGCGCCACGGTGGTGCCGCTGAACTTCCGCTACTCCGCCGACGAGATCGAGTACTGCCTGGACAAGGCGGACGTGGACATCCTCGTCTTTGGCCCGGAGTTCATCGGCCGCGTGGAGGAGATCGTGGACCGCATCCAGGCGGGCCGCCTGCTCTTCTTCGTGGGCGACGACTGCCCCACCTGGGCGGAGAGCTACCGCGAGCTGGCGAGCCTGTGCTCATCGGCGGACCCGCGCGTCCCGCTCTCCGAGGACGAGGACGCCGCGATCTACTTCTCCTCCGGCACCACGGGCTTTCCCAAGGCGATCCTGCACCACCACCAGAGCCTCACGCAGGCGGCCGAGATGGAGCAGGCGCACCACCACCAGACACACGACGACGTCTTCCTGTGCATCCCGCCGCTCTACCACACGGGCGCGTGCATGCACTGGCTGGGCAGCCTCATGGTGGGCGGCCGCGGCGTGCTGTTGCGCGGCGTCTCGCCCAAGACCGTGCTGGAGACCGTCTCCAGCGAGCGCTGCACCATCGTGTGGCTGCTCGTGCCGTGGGCGCAGGACATCCTCGTGGCGCTCGAGGAGGGCACGGTCCGCCTGGACAACTACCACCTGGACCAGTGGCGCCTCATGCACATCGGCGCGCAGCCGGTGCCGGAGAGCCTGATCCGCCGCTGGCGCACGGTCTTCCCGCACCACGCCTATGACACCAACTACGGCCTCTCGGAGTCCATGGGCCCGGGCTGCGTGCACCTGGGGCTGGAGAACATCGACCACGTGGGCGCGATCGGCGTCCCCGGCTACCGCTGGAGCTGCAAGATCGTGGGCGAGGACGGCGCCGAGGTCGCGCCCGGCGAGGTCGGCGAGCTCTGCGTGCAGGGCCCCGGCCTCATGGAGTGCTACTACAAGGACCCCGAGGCCACGGCCGAGACCCTCGTGGACGGCTGGCTGCACACCGGCGACATGGCCCGCCAGGACGAGGACGGGTTCTACTGGCTCGTGGACCGCAAGAAGGACGTGGTCATCATGGGCGGCGAGAACATCTACCCCGTGGAGATCGAGGACTTCCTGATGGGCCACCCCGCGATCAAGGACGTGGCCGTGATAGGACTCCCCGACGAGCGCCTGGGCGAGATCCCGGCCGCGGTCATCGAGCTCAAGCCGGATGCCACGCTCACCGAGGATGCCGTCATGACGTTCTGCGGGCGGATGCCGCGCTACAAGCGGCCCCGCCGCGTGATCTTTGCCCCCGTGCCGAGAAACCCCACGGGCAAGATAGAGAAGCCGGCGCTGCGCGCAAAGTACGGGGCGGACGCCCTCGTCGCACGCGAGACGCGCCGCTAGGAGAGGCATGAGACAAAGGGGACAGGTTCCTTTGTCTCATTGAAAGATATATGAGACAAAGGAACCTGTCCCCTTTGTCTTATCGAGAGGAGAGACATGGACAAGCACCTCATGTCCGGCAACGAGGCCATCGCCCAGGGCGCCTGGGAGGCCGGCGTGGCCGTGGGCGTGGGCTACCCCGGCACGCCGTCCACCGAGACGCTCGAGGCCCTCGTGCGGAAGGACGACGTCTACTGCGAGTGGTCCCCCAACGAGAAGGTCGCCTTCGAGGTGGGCCTCGGCGCCGCCATCGCCGGCGTGCGCTCGCTCGTCACGATGAAGCACGTGGGCGTCAACGTGGCCGCTGACCCCTTCATGGCCGCCGCGTCCACCGGCGTGAACGCCGGCCTCGTCCTTCTCGCCGCGGACGACCCGTCCTGCTACTCGTCCCAGAACGAGCAGGACTCGCGCTTCTACGCCGCCTTCGGCCGCATCCCCTGCCTCGACGTCGCCGACTCGCAGGACTGCTACGAGATGGCCCGCGCCGCCTTCGAGCTCTCCGAGCGCTTTGACACGCCGGTCATGCTGCACGAGACCATGCGCATCGCGCACACCCGCACGCTCGTCTCGGCGTCCGGCGCGCGCGAGGCCGTGGCCCCGCGCGACTACGCCGACGACATCCCCAAGTACGTCATGATGCCGGCCAACGCGGTCAAGCGCCGCGTGGTGGTGGACGAGCGCCAGGCCGAGCTCGAGGCCTATGCGGAGACCTGCCCGTACAACGTGGTGGAGATGCGGGACGAGAAGATCGGCGTCATCTGCGCAGGCGCCGTCTACCAGCACGTCCGCGAGGCGCTGCCCGAGGCCTCCACGTTCAAGCTCGGCCTCGCCTGGCCGCTGCCCGCCCGCGCGCTCGCCGACTTTGCCGCGTCCGTCGACGCGTGCTACGTGGTCGAGGAGGCCAGCGACTACTTCTCCTCGCACGTCCGCGCCCTCGGCGTCGAGCTCGCCGAGCCGCCCGCCGCGCCGCTGCCCGTCGCCGGCGAGCTCAAGCCCGAGCTCATCCGCGCCGCCTTTGGCGTGGAGCTGCCCACGCACCTCGCGCCCGCCACGGACCTGCCGCCGCGCCCGCCGGCGTTCTGCCCCGGCTGCCCGCACCGCCTGGTCTTTACCGAGCTGCGCCGCCTCAAGGCCATAGTCACCGGTGACATCGGCTGTTACACGCTCGGCGCCGTCGCGCCCTACGGCGCATGCCACACGGTCATCGACATGGGCGCCTCGCTCTCCATGGCGCACGGCATGGAGCTCGCCGGCGCGCCTGAGCGCACCGGCCGCCCCGTCGTGGGCGTCATCGGCGACTCCACCTTCGCGCACTCCGGCATCACGAGCATGCTCGGCACCATCTACAACGGAGGCACCGGCACCCTCTGCATCCTGGACAACCGCACCACGGCCATGACCGGCACGCAGGGCAACCCCGTGAACGGCGTCACCCTCACGGACAGCTCGCACAAGATCGGGCCGCTGGACAACCCCACCGGCAAGGCGCTCGATCTTCTCGCCCTGTGCCGCGCGATGGGCGTGGAGGACGTCGTCGAGGTGGACGCCCAGGACCTCCAGGCCGTGTGCTCCGCGCTCAAGGCCGCCGTGGCCAACACCGAGCAGCTCTCCGTCATCGTCTTCAAGGCGCCGTGCCGCCTCATCGACCGCAGCCGCGGCAAGGAGCCCACGATCCGCGACTGCCGCGCGTGCGGCCAGTGCGTCAAGATCGGCTGCCCCGCGCTCGGGCGCGCCAAGGACGGCACCGCGGTCATCGACCCCACGCAGTGCGTGGGCTGCGACCAGTGCGTCCAGTCCTGCCCGTTCGGCTGCATCACGAAGGAGTAAGCAATGGAGAAGTTCAGCGGAACCAAGACCATCCTCCTCGTGGGCGTGGGCGGCCAGGGCACGATTCTCGCGGGCAAGCTCCTCGCGACGGTGGCGGCCGGGGCGGGCCTCGACGTCAAGGTCTCCGAGATCCACGGCATGAGCCAGCGCGGCGGGTCCGTGAGCACGGTCATCCGCCTGGGCGAGCACGTCGCCACCATGGTCTGCGACGACGGCTGTGCCGACGTGGTGGTGGCCTTCGAGGCCGTGGAGGCCCTGCGCGCCCAGCACTACCTCGCCGAGGGGGGCCGCATGTTCGTGAACGACGAGGAGATCACGCCCGTCTCGGTGAACATCGGCAACTTCACGATGCCCGAGCGCGTGGACGAGCGCCTGCGCGAGCTGGGCGCCCACCTGCTGGACGCCGGCGTGATCGCGCGCGGCCTGGGTGCGCCGCGCTCCACCAATGTGGTGCTCGTGGGCGCGCTCTCCACGGCGCTGCCCTTCGACGTGGAGCTCTGGCGCGACGCCGTGCGCGCCTGCGTGCCGCCCGCGACGGTGGAGGCCAACCTCGCGGCCTTCGACGCCGGCCGCGACGCAGCCCTGCGCGGCGAGGCGCGCTAGTCGCCACAGCGAGAGGTTCTTCTCGTCTGCTGTCCTTAAAATCCGGGCTGCGGCACAACTGGGTTGCCGCAGCCCCTTTTTTCAGGACTTCTCGACTCAAGACAGCAGGTCGAGAAAAACGATGCGTGCCGCAGGTTGATTTTTCAGGACGCCTGAGCAGCGAGCGAGAAGAACGCGCGCCCCAGACGACGAGACCCCGGCCGCCGCGGCGACCGGGGTCTTTGCGTCCTGGTGGGCCGACGCGTCCCCCGACCACGCCGACCCGTCTTTTCGGGGGATGTAAAGAGATACTACCCCATTTTTCCTGCTCGCAGTCTGACGTATGGCCAATCGGCCCTTCTCCCCGAGCAAAACCGACCGCCTGCGTACTTGTTGCCGCGGTACGGGGCGCGTCACGATAGTGTAAGGAATAATCTGTTCGCTGCGATCTTATGGTGGTGATTTCCCATGGGACAGTACGTCGTGGTTGAGAACGAGGGCCGCTACTGCTTCAACCTCTGCGCCTCCAACGGGCACATCCTCATGTCGTCGATCATCTTCCCGTCCAAGGACGAGTGCCTGCACGGCATCGAGTGCGTGCGCGCTTCCGCCGAGAACGCGGAGATCGAGGACAGCACGATCGACGCCTTCGATCGCGAGTCCACGCCCAAGTTCCGCATCTACGAGGACTTTGACGGGCACTACTTCTTCCGCTTCATCACCCACGAGGCCGGCGACATCGCCCGCTCGCACACCTACGAGCACAAGGAGTCCCTGCTCAGGCGCATCGAGCGCACGCGCGCGGAGTGCGACTCCTCCCTCGCCGCAGACGAGAATTAGCGACGCTCGAAAACGGACCAGACTCGGCACGCCCCGGACGCCCCCGAACACGTCCGGGGCGCCCTTGTGAGGACGGACTTCCCGTCAGCGTTGCCCTACGCACCGTTGATGAACGCTTTCTACCTTGAAAACCGGGTTGTGAACAATCTGCGGGTGCCGTGCACGTTATCCGAGCCGTCTCCGAGAGCGTTTCCTGCGGTTTCTTTGGCCCGGACTGGCTTTGCGGACGCCCTCGCCGGCCAAATCTATTCAGAAGTCGGATTTCAAGGCAGCTCGATTGCGCGAGGCAAAAACTACCAAGAGGCGCCGAGGCACTTTCGTTGGAAAAACTTGAACTACCTGTCTGAAGCAACACGAGAGGAGCACGGACATGGACATGACGGGCGTGAGGCTCACGGAGCTCGTGGAGGCCGCCGGGTGCGCGGCCAAGATCGCGCCGGGCGAGCTCGCGGGCGTGCTGGCGGGGCTGCCGCGCCTGGACGCGCCGGAGCTCGTGGTGGGCTTTGACGCCTCCGACGACGCCTGCGTGTGGGACCTCGGCGACGGTCGCGGGCTCATCGCCACGACGGACTTCTTCCCGCCCATGGTGGACGACCCGTTCCTCTTTGGCCAGGTCGCAGCCACCAACGCGCTCTCCGACGTCTACGCCATGGGCGGGCGGCCCGCGCTCGCGCTCAACCTCCTGTGCTTCCCCAACTGCCTGGGCATCGAGGTCGCCGGGCAGATCCTGGCTGGCGGTGCCGAGACGTGCCGTCGGGCCGGGTGCGTCGTGGCGGGCGGCCACTCGATCAACGACCACGAGCCCAAGTACGGCCTCGCCGTGACGGGCTTCGTGCAGCTGGACGAGCGGCTGGAGAACGGCGGCGCACAGGTGGGAGACGCGCTCGTGCTCACCAAGGCGCTCGGAACAGGAGTCCTCACCACCGCGCACAAGGGCGGCCTTCTGGACGACGCTGGCGTGCGCGTGGCCACGGACTCCATGGCCACGCTCAACGAGGCTCCCGTCCGTCTGGCCCGCGAGCTGGGCTTCTGGCCGCACGCCGCCACCGACGTCACGGGCTTCTCGCTCATGGGGCACTCCTGCGAGATGGCCGAGGCCTCGGGCGTCACGCTCGAGATTGCCGCCGATGCCGTGCCCGTCATGGCGCGCGCCCGCGAGATGGCGGCGCTCGGCCTCATCCCCGCCGGCGCCTACCGCAACCGGGACTTCTTTGGCCCGCGCGTGGCGCTCGCCGAAGCGCTGCCGCTCGACCTTACCGACGTCCTCTTTGACCCGCAGACCTCCGGCGGCCTGCTGCTGGCGCTGCCCGAGTTGGACGCGGAGCGGCTCGTCGACGCCCTGCGCGACGAGGGCCTCCCCGCCGCGGTCATCGGCCGCGCCGTCCTGCGCGGCGAGAAGAGCGTCGTTGTAGCGTAGGCTGCCGGTTGCTGCCGTTACCTGCTGAGAAGGTCAGTGAGGTTGCGGGTGAAGCACTCGCGGTCGTCGTCCGTGAAGGCCGCCGGCCCGCGCGTGCGGCCGCCGGCGCGACGCACCTTCTTCTCCTCGTGGCGGATGAAGAGGTCCATGTCGATCGTGGCCTTGGTGTAGACGCGCCCGCGCACGCCGATGGCCGCCGCACCGCGCCCGAGCACCATGCTCGCGAGGCCGATGTCCTGCGTGACCACCACGTCGTCCGGCTGCAGGCGCTCCACGATCGCAAAGTCCGCGCTGTCCGCGCCGATCGAAACGTCGAGCACATCCACCCAGAAGCCGGCGTGCGTGGCGTCGCGACCGCGAGCGTGATCCGCGTCGCGCGGGTCGTCGCGCCGAATGTGCCGCTCGAGGTTCTGCGTGGTGTTGCCCACGATAACGACGGGCACCCGGGAGCGCCGCGCACAGGTGAGCGCCTCGCGCGTAACCGGGCACGCGTCGGCATCGATGTAGAGGGTGCGTGGCATGGGCCTCCCTTGCCGATGAGTGACTAGACTATAGAGCAGTCGACGACGGGAGGCTCGCATGAAGAGGGTGACTGCGGTTCTTGCGATGCTCTGCCTGGCGTGCGCGCTCGTTCTTCTCGGCTGCGGGGCCACCTCTGCCGGCACGGTCGTCTTTGAGGAGACGGTCTCCCCCAACGAGAAGTACGTGAGCTCGGAGGCGGACGTCGTCTACTACACCGTGCGGGTGACGCAGGCCGCGCCGGGCACGGCGACGGTCTCCGCCGAGTCCAACTCCGGGTTCTTCGAGCCGGTGAGCTACGAGATCGAGTGCGACGGCGAGCTCTCCGCCGATGACGTCTCAGTGAAGTGGACCACCCTCATGGGCGGCACCGAGCCGAGCGAGGACGACCAGATCGCCGTCGCCGAGGTCTCCGTACGCGCGGGCGACGGCAGCTCGTACGAGCGGAAGATCAGCTTCGTCACCCGTGCGCTCGAGATGGCGGCCGAGGCAACCCCGGGCGCGTAGACGCGTGGCGAGCAGGACCTCAGCACCTTAGGGAAGTCTTAGCAGTCGGTTCATGCGCCGTTATGGCGGACGCCCCTAGGCTTGGGCAATCCAAGTCGAAGGGGGAAGCATGAGCAAGATTCGTGTGGCGCCGTGCAGGTACATCAACCGTAGGAGGGCTCGGCGGGTGCCGCTCGTTCTTGGGGTCGCCGGGGTGCTGGCAGTCGCGCTCGCCGTTGTCGCCTGGCTTGTTGTGACCTCAATGGAGAGCGGGGCGGAGCACACGGGCGGTTCCGTGTCATACCACTCCACGCCCCGCTCGGAGTGGCGGGCGGGCGAAACTCCCTTCCTCTACCAGACCGACCCACAGTGGGCGAGCCACCCCTACGCCGGAGGAACCGTCGAGAAGAACGGCTGCGGCCCCACGTGCCTCTCGATGGTCTACGTGACACTCACCGGGCGCGACGACCTCGACCCCGCCGCCATGGCGGATTTCTCGGAACGCGACGGCTACGTGAGCAACGGAATGACGGCGTGGGCTCTCATGACCGACGGCGCAGCGAAGCTGGGACTCGTCTCCGAGGAACTGCCTGCCAGCGCGAGCGTTGTTCGCGAGGCGCTTCTCGGCGGGAAGCCCGTCATCTGCAGCGTGGGGCCAGGGGACTTTACCACCACGGGCCACTTCATCGTGCTGACGGGCCTGACCGAGGACGGCGAGGTCGTCGTTCACGACCCCAACAACGCCGAGCGCAGCTCGCGCCCCTGGGACCTCGAGCGCGTGCTCGGGCAGTGTCTGAACCTGTGGGCCTTCTCAGCGTGAGAGCGGAAGCTCGACGGTGAAGGTGGTGCGGCCGTTCTCGCTCGCGGCGGAGATGGTGCCGCCGTGCAGCTCCACGATCTCGCGCGCGATGGCAAGGCCAAGGCCGGCACCGCCGGTGGCGCTCCCACGGGACTCGTCCAGCCGGAAGAAGCGGTCAAAGATCGCGCGAAGCTTGTGCGAGGGAATGGTCGCACCCGTATCGGACACGGCAACGACGACGCTCCCCTCCCCGGCCGAGACCTCAATCTCAACAGGCGTCCCCTCGTCGCTGTAGGCAATCGCGTTGCGCAGCAGGTTGCCAAAGACGCGCGCGAGACGAGCCGCGTCGGCCGTGACCACGAGCGGCTCGCCCGGCCGCTCGACGGTCCGCACCGTGCCCGCCACCGTCACCTGCGCCACGTTGCCGTGGGCAGAAAGTGCCGGGTAGAACTCGTCGGCGAGCTGGACGAGAAGCCCGGCGAGGTCCACGGGCGCAAGCTCGAGCTCGATATTCGTGAGGCTGTAGCGCGTGATGTCAAAGAACTCGTTCACCAGGCGCTCGAGGCGGCACGCCTTGTCCAGCGCGACGCCCGTGTAGCGGACGCGCTGCGCCTCGGGCATGTCCGGCACCTCGTCCAGGAGCGAGAGGTAGCCGATCACCGAGGTGAGCGGCGTCTTGAGGTCGTGCGCGAGGTAGGTCACGAGGTCGCTCCTGCGCGCGGACTCGTCGGCGAGCTGGCGCTCCCGCTCCGCTGCGGCACGCTTGGCGTCGGCGGCGACGAGCGCAAGCTCCTCCCAGCCGGACGGGAACGCCTCGTGGGCCTCCAGGTCGTGGGCGAGAAAAACGCGCAGCAGCTCAGCGGCGCGGGCTCGCTCCTCGCGGCGCGCACGACGGGCGGAGAGGACGGCTGCCACCGCACAGCCCACGGCGAGAAGCACGATGCCGCAGATGCCCAGCTGCATGAAGAAGTACTTGGTGCCAGAGACGTCCAGCACCATCTCCGGCCAGAGGCCAAATTCGTTCAGATTGTCGACGTTCAGAATCTGCGGGGCCAGCCAGTCCATGAACGAGCCGTTCCAGGCCTTGTCCACAAAGCCGAAGACCGTGCTGAACGCCGCCGATGCGACCAGGATCGCGCCCGCCACCACCGCGACGGTCAGGACGATCGATCGCGCCCCGCCGTTCTTCTTGCTAGCGCTCAATCTTGTACCCCAATCCCCAGACGGTCCTGATGTAGCGCGGGTCCTCGAAGGAGTCGCCCATCTTCTCGCGCAGGTGCCGCACGTGCACCGTGATCGAGCCCGAGCCCCGCTCGTAGTACTCGTCGCCAAATATGCGCTGGTAGAGCTCGCGCGCGGAGACGACCGCGCCGTCGGCCTCGAGCAGGATCCGCAGCAGGGAGAACTCCGTCGGCGTGAGGGCGAGCGGGCGCTCGTTCAGGGTTGCCTCGTGGGCCGGCACGTCGAGCACGAGGCCGCGGCACGCGATGACGCCGTCCTTCTCGCCGCGCGCCCCGCCTGCCGCGTTGTACGTGGTATAGCGCCTGAGCTGCGCCTTCACGCGCGCCACGAGCTCGAGCGGCAGGAAGGGCTTCACCACGTAGTCGTCCGCACCCAGGGTGAGCCCGGCGATCTTGTCCGCCTGCTCGCCGCGGGCCGTGAGCATGATCACGGGGTAGCTGTGGCGCTCGCGGATGGCGCGGCAGACCTCGAGGCCGCTCGCACCGGGCAGCATGACGTCGAGGATCGCAAGGTCGAGCGCTGGCGCGTTGGCATCCGTCACCCGCGCGGCCGCCGACGAGCCGTCGCCGAGCGTCTCCACCTCGAAGCCCTCCGCCTCGAGGTAGACGCGCACGAGCTCGCAGATCTCCGGCTCGTCGTCCACCACCAGCACACGTGCGCCCATGCGCCCCTCCCCTCGTATCGGCCACAAGGATACGCGAGAAGAACGCGGCAGTTCCTAACGTTTGCTTAAGGGCAGAAATGAGCGATCAAATATCGAATGTTTTGGTTTCTGGACATGACTCCTGTTTTGTTTCGAGCTTGTAAACCCCACAGGTAGTGTCTCTTTTATCTTGAGCTGACCGAGTTTTCCCAGTTGGCAACGAATCTGATTTGAAAAACATTCGCCATCTGTGAGGTTTTGTCGGCGCACCCCGAGCAAAGATAGAATGAACGAGAAGCCCGGCCGAGAGGAGATCCATGGGAGCCTGCACCTCTGCGACCTCCGAGAGCGTCGATCGCATCCGGCGCGAGCTCGAGGGGCTCGCCGACCCGGCGTATCGGGACTTCCAGGCCAAGCTCGTGCCGACCGTCGACCCCGCGCGCATCCTCGGCGTGCGCACGCCGGCGCTGCGCGACTACGCGCGCAGGCTCGCACGCGAGCGACCCGAAGAGGCGCGCGCGTTCCTCGCAGCACTCCCGCACGAGACCTACGACGAGAACAACCTGCACGGCGAGCTCATCGGCCGGATGGCAAAGACGCCCGCGGAGGCGTTCGAGCTGCTCGACGCCTTTCTCCCCTTCGTCGATAACTGGGCGACCTGCGACCTCATCCGCGTCCCCACCTTCAAGCGCGACCTGCCGGCGGTGCTCGAGCGTATCCGTGGGTGGATCGCCGCGGAGCCGGAGTATACGGTGCGCTTTGGGGTGGTCCAGCTCATGACGCTCTTCTTGGACGATGCCTTCGAACCCGAGCACCTCGCGCTCGTCGCCGGCATCGACCGCCCCGAGTACTACGTCAACATGGCACGCGCCTGGTACTTCTCATTTGCCCTCATAAAGCAGCCCGAGGCGACCCTTCCCCTCTTTGAGCGGCGGCCTATCGCCCTCGACGCCTGGACGCACAACAAGGCGCTCCAGAAGGCGCGCGAGAGCCGCCGCATTGCGACGGAGCAAAAGGCGTACCTGCAGTCGCTCAAGGTGTGACGCACCAACGTTCCGAACTGAGGAATAGAATGAGCGAGAAGAACGTCGAGGGGAGATTCATGAGAGTCCACGCCGCCATCGCCGCACTGCTCGCCGCGGCCGTCGCGCTGCCCCTCGCAGGGTGCTTCGGGCTGCCCGGGCCGGACGACATCGCTGACCAGGCGGATGAGGTAGCCGGCCAGGCACAGGAGCTCGCCGACACGCTCTCGGACGTTGATTGGGGCAAGGTCTGCCGCCTCGTCGTGAGAGATGCCCAGACCGGCGAGGTCATTCGCGAGGTGACCGACCAGACGGAGATCGAGGACGCCTTCGAGCCGTTCTCCGAGGAGAGTGGCCTGGCTGAGGAACCGGACGCCGACGCAGAGTACGTCTTCGAGCTGTGGGAGCCGGAGACGCAAAAGCTTGGACAAAGCGCCGACGACCTCAAGGAGTACAAGGGTCTCGAGGTCACCACCTATGAGGGGTCGCCCGTCGTGGGGCTCGAGGTAAGCCCCATCGGCCTCAGGCTCCACCTCACGTCTCAGGCAGCCGCCGACGCGCTGCGCGCGCTCGCGGGGTAGCGCTACTCGCCGGAGATCTCCCGTTGCACGCGCTTCGGCAGCTTGGAGAAGACGAGGTCGTAGCTCATGTCGCAGAGGTCGAGCACGAGATCCTCGGGCAGGTCGGAGTCCAGGTCGACGGAGACCCACGTGCGGCCGTCGGAGTAGTAGCCGGGCAGCACCGCGCCCGGGTGCTCGGCGCGCAGCTCCAGGATGCGATCGGGGTCGCACTTGAGCGAGAGCAGGTGGCGCCCCGCGTAGGGCGGCTTGGCGTCGGGAGAGGCGGCGAGCTCGCAGGCGAACTGCCTGCCGCCCACCCAGTACACCATCCATCCCCATTTCTCGTGGAGGGCCTTGGCGGCACCGGGGCGCGAGAGCAGGAGGGCGTCTATGCGTGAGAGGTCCATGGCGCGTCTCCTTCGGCTGGACTCACGCCCCGATTATACCGGGCGTGCCGCCGATAGCTCGTTTTACTAGGATGTCCTAGCAAAAGTAAATATCTTGCAATTTGCTAGGTATAAGAGAACAAGGACCGATAACCGAATAAGAAAGGGCACACGTCCTATTAGGACCAGGACACGACCCCTAGGCATATCACGCGCACGCGTGGATCGCGTCGCGCAGGAACTGCGCGGCACCCGGGGCCACCTTCTCGTAGTAGGCGCGGAACCGCTCGTCGGAGACGTAGCCGTCGGCCAGGCCCTTGTGTGCCTCGGGCGTGTAGAGGCCGTCCGGCCAGTACATGCGCAGCCAGTGGCCGTGCATCGCCACGAGCTTGTGCGCCTCCGGACCAGACGGATCCCCCGCCTCCATCGCACGTCGCAGCTGCTCGTTGATCGCCAGCGCCAGCTCCTCGGCCTGCAGGTGCGCAGCCTCCCCCATCGCCACGTACTTCTCGTTGGCCACGTCCACCACCTCGTCGCCGTAGGCAGCCCGGACCTCCGCGCCGTAGGCCTCCTCGTTCTCGGCGACCTCGCGCCAGCGCTTGAGGTGCGGCAGCAGCGTGGCCATGAGCGAGACTGCCTCGTCGAGGGAGACGCCGAGTGCCTTTGCCTCCATGGGGGCCGTGGCCTCGATGAACTCGTCCATCGACATGCCCTTGGCGGTGAAGTCGCCGTGGTCGTAGCAGTACTTGCAAAAGTCGGCGCTCTTGGAGCCGTCGGCCTCGGTGCCGTGCATCTCCTCGTCGGGGATGGGCATGCTGCAGCACTGGCAGTAGTAGCTCATGGGCATGTCGAAGAAGCGCTCGAGCGGCACGCCAAAGGTGACGCAGATGAGCTTCACCATGTCGATCCCGGGGGTCGTCTCGCCTTGCTCCCAGCGGCTCACGGCCTGCCGCGTCACGTAGAGCCTGCGCGCCATCTCCTCCTGCGTGATGTTCGCCTCCTTGCGGATGGCGGCGATGACGTCCTTGATAGCCATGGGTCCTCCTTGCTCGGGTCTCTCGGTAGGCCCATTGTCACCGCGCGCCCGAAGCCGCACAAGAAACAGCCCGTTGCGCAGCTACTCGCCGAGCATCCAATCGATTACGTTGAGATGGTGAATCCCCCGATAGTCCCCCACCCCAACACGGTCGAGCGTCAGAACGGTCTTGGGGTAGTTATCGGCAATCGCCTCGAGCGGCGCAAACTCACGGTTTCGCGTCGTCTCATCGAGTACCGTCTGCGCAACCTGATAGTACTCGGGACCATCCTGACCCATGGCGATGAAATCGACCTCTGCCGTTCCCACCTTGCCAACGCAAACGGTGCGATAGCGCCGCAGCAGCTCAAGGTAGACGGCGTTCTCGAGCCTCCTACCCAGATCGCCCTGTTCTTTTCCAAGGAGCCAGAACCTAAAGCCCAGGTCGCCAAGATAGTACTTCTCAAGCGTCTCAAGGTACTCCCGCCCTTTAAGGTCATAACGCCCCGCCTTGAACGCCAGGTAGTTCTCCATGAGCGCGTCGAGGTATGCCCCAATCGTCGCGGGGGACACCTTCGTCCCCGCTTGGGCAAGCCCAGCGGCCAAGCGCTTTCGCGAGGTGATATTTCCCACGTTGTCTGCGATAAACGCCGAGAGATCCCTGAACGCCCTCATATCCATGCGGGGATGTCGTCTCGCCACATCCTCAACAAGCACCGTGTTGAACACGCCCCCCAAGTAATCGGAAATCGACTGGGGGTCATCAAGTCTCGCCGCAAAGGGCATGCCGCCATAGGTTAGGTATCGGTTGAACGCATCCTCGAGGTTCTCCTCACCGCCTCTCGCAGACCAGTACTCCGCAAAGGAGAAGGGCAGCATACGCAGCTCGACGTAGCGACCCGTGAGCAACGTGGCAAGCTCCCCAGATAGGAAGAAGGCATTCGAGCCCGTGATATACAGGTCCACATCATCGCGAACGTAGAGTGCGTCAACGGCTCGCTCGAACTCCTTCACATGCTGCACCTCGTCGAGAAACACATAGTTCGTACCGGAGCCCAGACGCTGGACGATATAGCGATAGAGCTCTCGGGCATCGAGCGGATATTCCTCGTTCCAGCTCTCAAAGTTGATGCTCAGAATGTTGCTATCTGCAATGCCACCCTCACGGAGCTGTCGACGAAACAGCTCGAGCACGCTTGACTTGCCGCATCGGCGGAGGCCCGTTGCGACCTTGATGACATCACGGTCCTTCCATCGGTTGAGCCAGTCAAGATAAACCGGTCGATTTACCAACTCGTTTTTCATATCTGTTCCAAACCGATGAGATAATCTGCTCGGTTTATTGTAGCAGACAGAAACCTCAAGCCTGAACCTATGCTACGATTCGCCCGACCCAACGGGTCTCTGACGAGGGCAGCCGTACCAGAATCGCAAAGACGGCGCATCTATCTGGGAGGTTGTCATGGATTGGGCCATTTTGGTCGTGTCGGGCGCGATGGAGGCCGTCTGGGCCCAGGCCCTCGACCGCTCCGAGGGCTTCTCACAGCCCGTCCCCTCGATCGTGTTTGTCGTCGCGCTCGCGGCGAGCATGCTCGGCCTCAGCCACGCCGTCCGCACGATTCCGCTGGGCACCGCCTACGCCGTCTGGGTGGGCATCGGCGCCGCGCTCACGGTGGCATGGGGCGTCGTCTCCGGCGCGGAGTCGTTCTCGTGGGCAAAGATCCTGCTCATCGCGGGTCTCGTGGCATGCGTCGTCGGGCTCAAGCTGGTGGGCGAGGCGCACTAGGCTCTCGCGGCGCCACGAGCCATGTGCCAACAACCATAAGGACGAGCGCGAGGACAAACGTCGGCGCAAGCGGCGTGCGGAACAGAGCGAACGCCAGCGCACTGCCAATGAAGGGGTTCACCGCGTAGAACGCGCTCGTTCGTGCCGCCCCCAGGTCGCGCTGGGCGCGCACATAGCAGGCGATAGACAGCCCGTATGAGACGAACCCGAGCAGGAGCGCAAGCCCCGCGTCAACGAGCGTCGGCAGGGCGTCGCCCGCGCAGAGCGCCACGACAAGCGCGCCGGTGCCCGAGCCCCACCCCTTGATGACGACAACGTGAACCGGATCGCAGTCCGACAGCCTGTTCGTGCAGTTGTTCTCGATGCCCCAGCACAGGCATGCTGCAAGCGTGAGAAGCGAGCCGGCGGAGAACCCCCACGCGCCTGCGTCCCAAGACAGGAGAAAACACGCCAGGGATATGGCACCGATGCCGATTGCCGCACGCGCCCCCACCCGCTCCCCGAACGCGAGGCGGGCGATAAGGGCGGTCGCCACGATCTCGAAGTTGTTCAGCAGCGAGACGCTCTCCGCCGACGAGAGGGAGAGTCCGGCCATGAGCAGCAGAGGCGCCGCAACGTCGAGCGTGACCATCGCAGCCACGTAGGGGACGTCCGCCCGCTCGAGGGACCGTCCGCGCGCCTCGCCGCGCTCGACGCGCACGCCGTCAGCGAGCGAAAGCACCGTCATGCCGGCGCCCGCGCCGAGATACAGCAGCGCCGCCATCATGTTCGGCGCGATAACGGCAAGCAGCGCCTTGGAGAACGGTGTGCTCAGCGCGTAGAGCGCCGCCGCAGCGAGCGCGAAGGCGACGCTTCGTCCTGTTCGACCGGACCCCATGCGCAAACGCCCCCCGATTCCAAGCAGCCTGTCCTATGGCTACGATACCGTCCTTTCCCACGGGACCGCGCCACAAACCCTTTCAGAGCGCTTACTGGCTCGTTACGCACGGCACGCGACGTGCGACTACCCTAGGCGCACCCTTAGGGAAGGATGCTCAGCATGGTTGCATTCATGAGACCGCCCACATCTGACGAGATGCAGTACGCGGGCGATGTCATCCACGGCAAGCGGCGACTCGACGTCGTGGTGTACGTCATATTCGCGCTGCTGGGCGCGGCGTTCGGCGCGGCGGTCGGCTTCGCGGGGACACGGGCGAACGATCAGCCCTTCGACCTCGGCTTCACGCTCGGCTGCGCCGCGGGCTTCGGCGTTGCGTTCTTCGTCTTCGCGATACTCATCATGAGCTCCATCAGGTCTCTCCAGGCGGTCTGCCGCGTCTGGCTGCCCGCACGTGTCATCGTCGCGGTCGCGGCGGCAGCCTTCGCGCTCAGGGTGCTCGACACCGTGAAATTCGTTCTCATCGTCGGGCCAACGTCGATCATCCAGCAGGTAGTCCTAGGCGGCCTTGGATTCATATTCGCTCTGCTGTTCCTGAACCTCGGCGTACGCCTCGTCTTCCTCGTCTACTGCATGGTGACCGGACGCGACGAGGACGAGATCGTCACGCGGAGCATCAGCGCAGAGCCTTCGCAAGAATGTCGCGGTAACGAGGATCTTCGCTCACAATCCTCTGCCACTCAGGAGACGACGTGCGCTCGGCGAGACCCTGTCGAATGAGCAATCTTGCCTCGTCTGCCTGACGTGCCTTGTGCTCGGCCCATGCCTCGCCGGCACGGGCGGGGTCGAGACGGTCGGCCATGCGATCCCAGAGCGGAGAGTCTGTCGCGTCCTGATGCTCCAGGGTCACAGCTTCGATTGCTCGCGCAAGCGCCTCGAGCGCACCGTCCTTCTCGCTAGCCTTGCGCAGTACCTCCGCCACCTCGAGGGACATCGTTGCCGAGAAAAACGGGTTCACCGCGCCCATGTCGAGAGCCTCAAAGACCACCTCTGCGGCGTTGCCAGCCAACCGCGCAAATGCCGCATCATCTCGCATCCCCACTTCCTGCATGAGCGACGAGAGCACGAAGCTCGCCGCGCGCAGGCGCTCCGCCTGCAGAAGGTCGAGGGCCTCGTCGTTGCGGCCGAGCTTGCGGTAGGCAGAGGCCAGAAGCATCGTCGGGGCGCTCGTGTCCTGTCGGCGCACGAGTGACTCCAGCAGCGTCGTTGCTTCTGCGTAGCTGCCTGCCTGGAAGAGCGTCGTGGCCTTCTGCTGCTGCGCGAGATACAGGGCAGTGGGGTCCGTTGCCACCTCGAGCACGCGGTCGAGCAGGGCAAGCGCCTCGTCGGCGAGGTCGTCGGCATCAAGCGGGGCATCGGGCGCACCCTCCTTCTCGCCCGCCGGAGCAAACGGCGTGGCCATGCCGTCCGCCCAGACCGTGAGGAGTGACGCCAGCATGAGCAGCAGGTTCGCGTCCGAGTAGTGCTCCGAGGCAAGCGCGCGCAGCCGCTTGTGCGCGGCGCCAAGGTCCTTCTCGCCCAGTGCGTATACCTTGGCATAGAATGCGGCGAACTCCTCCTGAGAAAGCGCGTCGTGCCAGTCGAAGAGCTCGTCCAGGGTGAGCGAGAAGTACGCGGCGATGCGCGGCAACAGGCTCACGTCCGGAAGGCTCTGGCCGAGCTCCCACTTGCTCACGGCTGCCTTCGAGACGCCGAGGTGGGCGGCAAGCGCCTCCTGTGTGACGCCCGCGCGGCGCCGCTCCCGCGCGATGGTGCGACCGATGTTGATGCTCTTGCCCATGCCTCCCCCTCGACGCAGCAGCCGGCTTTCACCTCCAGTATGCGGTCGAGCGAGGGTGGCATCAAAGGAGTGCTGGTTGACGTTTCTCGCACGCGGTCAACCGAGACTCGATGCCCGCACTAGAGCCGCACGAACATGCGACGAGAATCGCTTTCCAGGCGCTGGAACCCAAAGTGAGCGTAGAAGCCCTCCGCGTGCTCGTCAGCCGGGTCGACGACAAGCGCACGCGATGCGACGATGCGCGACGCCGCGGCCGCGCGGCGAATGGCGTCCTGCAGCAATCTGGCTCCCGCCGACTCCCCCTGGTAGCGCTCATCGACGGCAAGCTGGCCAAGCAGCGTGCAGGGAATCGGGTTCGGGGCGTTTCGGCGCAACGAGCCGGCAAGCGTCCCAACGCGCGCAACCGCATGAGTGCTCAGGGCGTAGAATCCGCAAATCTCACCGGTAGCAAGGGGCAGGACATACACCCGCGCCGTCCCGTCACGCATCGCACGATGCGCGCGCTCCTTGAACCAAGCGTCGTTGTCGCTGTTGCCGGAGGAGAACCCGCTCACGTCATCGTCATCGCGAAGCAGGCGAATGCGACGAAACGCTAGTCCTCCCATGAGAACTCGCGATCGAGCAGCTCGCGGGTGGCCACGGGAACGGCAGAGTCAAGCGCGCTCGCAAAGCGCTCGTAGTCATCTGTGGCGAGGTACGTCACGCTCTCGTCGCTCACCTGCCGGCGAACCTCAAACGGGAAGCCACCGCACTCGTTGAACATGTGGACGAACACCTTGATCGCAGCGGACGGCGTCAGACCCAGAGCAGCGGTGTTCCTGACAAAGGCGTCCTTCTCCTCGGTGCTCAGCTTGGTGTTGAGCGACGTCATTGTCGTTGCCATGGGACCTCCTCTGCCGATTGTCCAAGTGTCATTATTTGATTCCATTTATACCACGTTAGACCACTTTGTAATCCACATGCATTCTGGCATTTACTCCAAGTGCCAGCTTTTGTTTTCTCTCTGTGTAAGATAATATAAAGACAATGTCTTTAAGGGGGATCCCATGTCCGAGACCACGCTCGTCAACTTCCGGCTCGATCAGGACACCAAGCGCTCCATGGAGGGAATTTGTCGCGACCTCGGAATGAGCATGACCACAGCGTTCACGCTCTTTGCAAAGAAGGTCGACCGTGAGCGGCGCATCCCCTTCGACGTGTCACTTGATGGCACCTCCGTAACCGGAGCGCAGTCCCTAACCATCGGCAGCAACCATGCCGACCCAGCGGTCATCGTCGAGGACGTCACGCGCGTCTTCGGCGAGGGCGCAGCGGAGCGGAGGGCGCTCGATGGTGCCACGCTCACCGTGCGCCGGGGTGAGTTCGTAGCCATCATGGGCGCCTCGGGCTCCGGCAAGTCGACGCTGCTGCACATCCTTGGCGGCGTGGACGCCCCCACCGCTGGTCGCGTGGTCGTGGACGGCATGGATCTCTCCACGCTTGGCGCAGACGCGCTTGCCCTCTATCGCCGACACACCGTCGGTCTCGTCTACCAGTTCCACAATCTTGTCCCGTTCCTCTCCGTGCGAGACAACGTAGAGCTTCCCGTGCGCTTCGACGGGTCTCGTCCGGACCCGGCAACGGTTGCCGAGCTCCTTGACCTTCTCGACATCGCGGACTGCGAGAAGAGCATGCCCTCCGAGCTCTCCGGCGGGCAACAGCAGCGCGTGGCCATCGCCCGCGCTCTCGTCTCGCGTCCTGCCGTCGTCCTCGCCGACGAGCCCACAGGCAGCCTCGACCGCGAAAACGGCGAGAAGGTCGTGGGCCTCCTAAGAAAGGTGCGGGAGCGCTTTGGTACCACCATCGTCCTCGTCACCCACGACGAGAGCGTGGCAGCTGCGGCTGACCGCGTCGTACGCATCTCCGACGGACGTGTCGTCGACGGAAAGGAGTAGCTATGCTTCGCGACTACCTTACGAGCTACATCCGTCATAACCGTGCCTCGGTCACTTCGCTCGCCGCAATCTCCTTCGTCGCATCCGCTCTGCTCGGGCTTGTGGTCGGCGTTGCCCATATGCTCGTTACCGACTACCTCGCGCGCATGGCCTACCTCGGCGAGACGCCGAGCGTCACAGGCTCGACCATCGCCTTTGGCGTAGTGACGGCGATAAGCGCGTTGGCGCTCGTTCTCATGCTCAAGAGCGCCTTTGGCGTTTCCATGAGTGCTCGCATTCGTCAGCTTGGCATTCTGAAGTCAATCGGAGCAAACGACGCGCAGATCAGGCGGCTACTCCTTGCAGAGGGATGTGTGCTCTCGCTTCCCGCGGCCTGCCTTGGCGTCCTCGTGGGCATGGGGCTTGCGCTCGTGCTCGTTGCGGGAGTGCTCGCGCTAACTGCCAACGCGCGCACCTATGAGCCCGTGGTTGGCCTCTCGCCGTTCGCAGTCCTTCTCGGCCTTCTCGTTGCGACTGCCACAGTAGCGCTCTCAGCGCTCCTGCCCGCACGCCGCCTTGGAAAAATCAGCGTGATCAAGGCGATGTCCGAGGGTGACGACGACTATGCTACCAAACGACGCCCGGGCCCTATTTTTCGGGCGCTCGCCACACGGCTGAGAATCGAGACGTCGCTCGCAGCACAGTCCCTACGCTCGCGAAGGCGCACCATGCGCACCGCCAACGCCTCAATTGCCCTTGCGATTCTCGCCTTCGTGACACTTATCAACTTCGAGACCTTGTCGCATCTGTCCACCCAGGTCACCTACTTCGAACGCTATGACGGAGTATGGGATGTCCGCATAACCATTGACGACGGCGCCGCTGCAGGCGCGGACGACGCGCTCATCAACGATCTTCTCGCCATGGACGGCGTGTCATCGGTCACGCTTGGTGACGAGCACAAAGCCGAAAGCGGTGACCTCTTCTATAACATCCTCGTTACGTCGCCGACAGCGGAGACTGAGATAGCTCATGCGCTGGAGAATCGCTTCTCCGGCAACAAAAACATAGAAGTGCTAAGTCTCACCGAGGAGGCCAAGCGCGACGAGGACTCACGAGCAGGCCTCAGGCTCTTTGTTGATGTCTTTGCTGGTGTGCTTGCCTGTATAGGAATCTCAGACGTTTTCTCGAGCGTGCTTGGCAGGATTCCCGAACGCCGGTGCGAAGTCTCCCAGCTGCTCTCGGCGGGCATCACCCACAGGCAGGTGAGAAGGATGTTCACCAGAGAGGCCACCCTCATCGTGGCGAGACCCCTCGCATGGGCGGCAGCGCTCAACCTCCTCATTACCGTGTTCGCGGTAGAGGCGAGCCCTGTAACCTGGGAAGCATTTCTTGCCAACATGCCGATCGTGCACGTTGCCGTGTTCGCCGCCATCTGCTGGATGCTGGTACTGCTCGCCTATCGTCTGGGCGAGCGACAAGTTCTTCGCGGCGAGCGCACGCTGGCGATAGATATGACATAGAAACTGGTCCTTCTCGCGCGCGGTCAACCAAGACTCGACGCCCCACCCAGCAGCACACGCGTGCACTCGCGGACGCAGAGCAGGTAGTACAGGACGAGAAGCCCGAGCGTGCCCACGACCGAGCAGGCCGCGATGACGAGAAACACCTCGTCGGGCACCCCGAGCGCGAGCTGGCGCACTAGGAGAAGGCCAAAGCAGTCGTGCACCACCGCGAGCGCCGCCGGTAGCACGAAGGCGACGCCCACCTGCGCCCGCACGGCGCCGCGCGCCTCCCGCTCGTCCGTCCCGAGCGCGGCAAGCGTGGCATAGGCGCTCCGCCCGTCCGCGGCCTGGCTCACCTGCTGCAGCGCGAGCACCGCAGCGGCGGCCACGAGAAACGCCTCCCCGTAGAAGATCCCCACGTAGCCGATCGGCGCGAGCGACGCCTCCGCCGGCGCGCTCGGGTCCGCGAGCCCGGCCGCGCGCTGGCCCACCGAGAACAGGAGCCCCGCGCAGATCATGCAAACCGCGCACGCCACGAGCACGCAGGTGCACGAGAGGGCCTGGCAGCCCGTGGACACGTGACCCTCCACCTGCCGCAGCGTGAAGGCGCGCAGCCCCTCCCAGTAGCGGGAGCCGCGGCGCACGCAGCCGGGCACACCCGTTGCCACCAGGCGAAAGACGAGCGAGGTGGCCACATAGGCCGCCCATCCCATCGGCAGGATCGCAAGCACAAAGAGCCCGGGCTGGGCCACGCACGAGCCCCACACCACAACGAGAAGAACCACGGCCAGCACCGCCTGCGCACGCGTCACGCCACGGTTGTCAGACAGCGCGAGCCGCTCCGGCGCTCGGTCCCGCTCAAGCAGCTCCACGAGCGGCCGGCGCAGTACGTCAACCACGGAGAGCACGATCGCCAACCCCTCGATCCCGGCGAACCACGCGCACGCGTCGAGCGCGGCCGCGGGCGAGAAGGACCAGGCAAACCGCCACGGCACGCCAAAGACGAACGCCGCGATCGCGCCGAAGGCAGGCGACGCCGCCGCACCGAGCGCGAGGCCCGCCGCCAGCGCCGCGAGCCCCACGAGCACGCCCTCCGTCGCAAGTATCGCCGCGAGCGCCGGCGTGCGCATCCCGAGCAGCGCGTACGTCCCGAACTCCCGCGAGCGCCTCCGCACGATGAAGCGCGTGGCGTAGGCCACGAGCACGGCGAAGACCAGCACCACAAAGACCGAGAAGGCACCGGTGATGTCGCGCGCCTTGTGGATGACCTCGAGCTGCGAGCCCGTGAGCGGCATCGCCAGGAGGTAGTCGCCCGAGGCGTTGAAGGCATAGAGCAGGCACGTGGCAAAGGCGAGCGTGACAAGATAGACCGAATAGTCGCGTGCGCAGCGCGAGACGTTGCCGAGCGCGACGCGCAGGGTGACGGGCATGGCGGCTCCTTCCGGCCGGCATCAGTGACAGGCCCATCGTCCTTCTCGCCCGCCCGACGCGCCATCGCCCGGGCTTATGCTCCCCTAACGGTTTCGCAAGGTTACCTGCCGTAAACTGGGACTCTACCAACGGTCGAGCCAACTCAACTGGCGGTCGGTTGAGCGCGGGGTGGCGTCGCATGACGATGTCCCTGCCAGACGGACCCCAGCGAAAGGACCACCATGACCAAGCAGACCTTTGGCGCCACCATCTCCGCCCTGCGCAAGGAGAAGGGCCTGACGCAGCTCGAGCTCGCCCGGCAGATGGGCGTCACAGACAAGGCAGTGAGCAAGTGGGAGCGCGACCTGTCGTTCCCGGACGTGGCGTCGCTGCCTAAGCTCGCCGAGGTGCTGGGCACCTCGGTGGACGAGCTGCTCGAGGTGAAAACAGCTGCGCAGGAGGAGCCGACGGGGTCCCGCGTGCCCGCGCTCGTGGAGCTCGTCCTCAAGGCGGTCGCGCTCGCCATGGGCGTGGGCGTGACCGCGCTCACCGTCATGGACGAGGTGGAGCCGAGAAACGCGCTCGGGCTCCTGGGCATCGGCGTCGCGTGCCTCGCGCTCACCCAGCTCATGCACAGCCCCGATCCGGAGTGATACAAAGGGACTGTCCCCTCGTATCATTGGAGGTCCCATGGCGCGCAAGTCGATCGCGGAGATGTCGTTCTCGAAGGTCTATCCCCTGCTCGTGCAGAAGGCCGAGCGCAAGGGGCGCACGCGCGCGGAGGTCGACGCCGCGTGCTGCTGGCTCACCGGCTACGACGAGGCAGGCCTCGCCCGGCAGCTTGAGCGCGGCGTCACCTACCAGGAGTTCTTCGACGAGGCCCCGGCGCTGAACCCCAACCGCGCGCTCATCACCGGCAAGGTCTGCGGTGTGGACGTGGCCGCGATCGAGGACCCCGTGGAGAGATGTGCCCGCTACCTGGACAAGCTGGTCGACGAGCTCGCCCGCGGCAAGGCGCTGGAGAAGGTGCTGCGAAGCTAACGCCGAGCGGTTCGCGCGTTATTTCGCGCGATGGCGCCACATGTGGTCCACGGGACCGGAGCCGCGTCCCAAATCCAGACCGGAGGAGAGCGCACCGGTGAGGTAGTCCTTCGCACGCGACACCGCCTCGGGCAGCGCGAGGCCCTCCGCCAGGCCGCAGGCGATGGCGCTCGAGAGCGTGCAGCCCGTGCCATGGGTGTTCTCGGTCTCCACGCGCGGGGCACGCAGCCACGTCACGCGCGGGACGCCCTCGTCATCGACAGCCGACTCCACCAGCACGTCATTGGCGTCCGCCACGCCATGACCGCCCTTGACGAGCACGGCGCAGCCCAGGCGCTCGGCAAGCGCGAGCGCGGCCGCCTCCTGCTCCGCCTCAGAGCGCACCGGCTCGCCGAGAAGAGCCTCCGCCTCGGGGATGTTGGGCGTGATCACGCGCGCGAGCGGCAGCAGGCGCCCCACGAGCGCCGCCGCCGCACCGTCGTCTATGAGACGCGCGCCCGAGGTGGCCACCATCACCGGGTCCACGACCACGTTCTTGGCGCCCCAGTGCTCGAGCCGCTCGGCTATGGTCTCGACGATCGCCGCGGAGGACACCATGCCCACCTTGACCGCGGCGGGTGGGATGTCCTCGAAGACGGCGTCGATCTGCTCGGCCACCATCTGGGGCGTGGCCTCCATGACGTCGCGCACGCCACAGGTGTTCTGCGCCGTGAGCGCGGTTATCGCGGTCTCGGCAAAGAGCCCGTGCGCGGCGATGGTCTTGATGTCCGCCTGGATGCCCGCGCCGCCGCTCGAGTCCGAGCCGGCAATCGCGAGCACCGCGGGAACGCTCCAGCTCCTCGTGTCCATGAGACCCCCTATCTCGACCCGACGGCGTCCGCGGCAAGGCGGCGCAGCTCGCGCGTTACGGCCTCGATGTCCTCGGCGGCAAAGATCGCCGAGACCACCGCCGCGCCGGCGACGCCCGTCCCCGCGAGCGAGGGCAGCGTGCGCGTGCTCACGCCCCCGATGGCCGTCACCGGGATATCCACGGCGGCGCAGATGCGCGCGAGGCCCTCGAGGGACACGGCCACGGTGTCGGACTTGGTGGACGTCCCAAACAGCGCCCCCACACCCAGGTAGTCGGCACCGGCCGCCTGAGCGGCGAGCGCCTCCTCCACCGTGTGGGCCGAGACCCCCACGATGGCGTCCGGCCCGAGCGCCTCGCGCGCGGCGGCGCACGCCGTGTCAGACTGCCCCACGTGCACGCCGTCCGCGCCGCTGCGCCGGGCCGCCTCCACGTCGTCGTCGATCACGAGGGGCACGCCGGCCGCTCGGCAGAGGGGCAGGAGCTGTCGCGCCTCCGCCACAATCTCGTCTGTCGAGAGGCCCTTCTCGCGGAGCTGCACGAAGGTGGCTCCGCCCGCGACCGCCGCGCGGACGCAATCCACGAGCGAACGCCCCCTGAGCCAGGAGCGATCCGTCACCGCGTAGAGCAGCATGCCGCGGCGGATGTCGGCGGGCGAGAAGGACCCGCGGACGACGGGTCCCACATCCATGTGATTGGCGTCCATGAGGGGCGTCTCCTTTCCTGGGCTCACGCCATGGCGTCGGACATGCGGACGGCACCGGCGGCACCGGCGGCGCGGACGGCAGGCTCGGTGGCGTCGGTGATGCCGCCGAGGGCGAGCACCGGCACATGGGCCGCAGCGATGACCTGCTCGAGAAACGCGACCCCGCGGCCCGGGAGCGGCTTGCATGACGGCGCAAAGACGGGGCTCGCCACAAGGTAGTCGGCGCCGAGTCCCTCGGCAACCGCCACCTCGTCCACCTCGTGCACGTTGGTACCGACGAGGTCAAACCCCTCCGGGCGGCCGTCACGCTCAAGCGCGGGCAGCGGCAGGTGCAGGCGAGACGCGCCGGCCTCACGGGCGGCGGGCACGTGGCCGTGGGCGACAAAGGCGACGCCCGCGCGCTCGCAGGCCTCCATGACCTCGCGGGCAAGCGCGGCGTACGCACCGTCGTCCAGGTCCTTCTCGCGCATGATGAGCGCGTCGTAGGCACCGGCGACCCGCGCCACCTGCTCGGGCAGCGGCCGCGCGCAGCGGCGCCGGTCCGTCATGGCAACGCGCAGGAAGCCTCCATCAAAGAGCGATCCCATGGGCGCCCTCACACCAGAACGTGGTCGTTCATGACCGGCTCGAGCCCCATGTCGCGCATGGCGGCGCACATCTCGGCCAGGCTGCGGCCGTCGTCGATCTCAAACTGGTCGTCGCCCTCCTCGGCCTGGTGCGCGTGCTCGCCGATGCCCGTGGACACGCCGGCCGAGACCTTGGTGGCCGTGATCGTGGCCACGTGGTCGCGGAAGCGCGCCGACTCGCGCGACGAGACCGTGACGCCGGCGAAGGGCATGAACAGGCGGTAGGCGCAGATAACCTGCAGGAGCTGCGCCTCGCTCACGTGCGGCCCGTTAGGCGTGACGGCGCCCGCGGCGGGACGCAGGCGCGGGCACGAGAAGGAGATCTCCGCGTGCGGGTAGGCCCGGCTCACGTAGTAGGCGTGCAGCGCGCAGGCGAGCGCGTCACGGCGAAACTCCGAGAGGCCAAGCAGCGGCGCGAAAGCCACGCCGCGCATGCCGCCCCTGAGCGCGCGCTCCTGCGCCTCGAAGCGGTAGGGCATGATGCGCTTGCGGCCGCGCAGGTGGAGCTTGGCGTAGCGCACCGGGTCATAGGTCTCCTGGAACACGGTCACGAAGTCCGCGCCGGCCTCGTGCAGGCGCGCGTAGTCGGCCACGTTGGCGGGGTACACCTCGACGCCAACATTCCTGAAGCGCGCGGCCGCGAGCTCGCAGGCGCGTGCGATGTAGTCCACGTCCGACGTCACCGGGTCCTCGCCGGTGAGCAGCAGGATCTCCTCCTGGCCCGTGGCGGCGATGGCGTCGAGCTCGGCGATGGTCTGCCCCTCGTCCAGGCGGGCGCGACGGATGCCGCTCTCGCAGTTGAAGCCGCAGTACACGCAGCGGTTCTCGCAGTAGTTTGCCAAGTAGAGCGGCGTGAAGAACTGGATGTTTGTGCCAAACCAGCGCACGCGCTCGGCCCGGGCCCGCTCGGCCATCTCCTCGAGGAAGGGCTCGGCCGCGGGCGACACGAGCACGCCGAAGTCGGCGGGCTCCACCACGTCGGCGTCGAGCACGCGGCGCACGTCGGCGGCGGTCACGGCGTCGGGGTCGTAGGCCTCCACGGCGTCGAGCACGCGGTCGAACATGCCGTTGTCCAGGACGTCCATGTCGGGCAGGAAGGTCATGGTGTCCAGGCCGTAGTCGGTGTGGATGGCGTGCGCCATGTCCTTCTCGTCCATGGAGACGATGCGCCGGCAGCGCTTGCCCACGGGTACGGTCTCAGGCCCCACTACCTGCACGTTCTTCTCGTCCGCGCTCATCTGGCCTCCTCCCCCAGAAATCCGGTGAGCGGGCTCGAGGCCTCGCCCGCGCCGTCGAGCACGCGACCGGGACCCGCAAGGAACGCCGCGCGACCGGCCCGCACCGCGTCGCCAAAGGCGCGCGCCATGAGCGGGATGTTGCCGGCGGTGGCCACGGCCGTGTTGGCCATGACGGCAGCCGCGCCCATCTCCATGGCCTCGCACGCCTGCGACGGGCGCCCGATGCCCGCGTCCACGATCACCGGCAGGTCAATCTCCTCTATGAGGATGCGGATGAAGTCCCGCGTCACCAAGCCGCGGTTGGAGCCGATGGGCGCGCCGAGAGGCATGACGGCGGCCGCGCCCGCGCTCACCAGGTCGCGCGCGACGTTGAGGTCGGGGTACATGTACGGCAGCACCGTGAAGCCCTCGCTCGCCAGCATGTCGGTGGCGCGGACGGTCTCTGCGTTGTCGGGCAGGAGGTAGCGCGCGTCGCGGATGACCTCGACCTTGACAAAGTCGCCGCAGCCGAGCTCACGCGCGAGGCGGGCGATGCGCACGGCCTCCTCCGCCGTGCGGGCGCCCGAGGTGTTGGGCAGAAGCGTCACGCCCTCGGGCACGGCATCGAGGATGCTCCCCTCCTGATTGGTGTTGGCGCGGCGAACAGCAAGGGTCACGATCTGCGCGCCCGCGTCCTCCACAGCCGCCCTGACCACGTCGAGCCTGAACTTACCCGACCCCAGGATGAAGCGCGACGCAAACTCCTTGCCGCCGAGGGTCCAGGTGTCCGCGCTGGGCGCGACGGCGCCCGATGCGATGTGCTCTGTCATGGTGCTTCCTTTCGTTGATGGGCGTCGCGGGCGCTGGGCCCCGCAAAACAGGTCGGCCCGCGGCGCGTTTGGTTGCCAGATAACCGGGGACGTCAGGAGACCTCGAGCCCCAGGACGATCCTCACGGCGAGAAGAGCCTGCTGGGCGGCGCAGAGCGCGACGCGCGGGGCGAGAAGCGCACCGGTCGCCCCGACGTCCGACGCGCCGTCGCCGCAGACGTAGAAGCGCCGGCTCACCCGCCTCGTGACGATCTCGCTCGCCGGGCCCGCGCCCGCCATGCCGTTGCCAGTGACGAGCACGGGACCCTCGGGCAGGGTGAGGAGCTCCTCGGCGAGAAGCGCCTTGGCCTCGGGGTCGTCGAAGGCCTCGCAGACAATGTCGCACCCCTCGAAGATCCCCCGGGCGTTCTCGGGCGTGACGCGGGTGCGCAGCGCACGCACGCGCGTGCCCGAGCCGATGGCGAGGAGCTGCTCGGCGAGCGCCTCGACCTTGGGACGGCCCAGATGCTCGCGGAAGTAGTGCTGACGGTTGAGGTTGCCCTCGTCAACCACGTCAAAGTCGGCGACAACGAGCTCGCCCACCCCGCTGCGCGCAAGCATGACGGCGATGTTGGAGCCGAGCCCGCCCGCCCCTGCGATCCCGATGCGCGCCGCGCGCAGGCGCTCCCGCGCCTCGTGCCCGATACGGCACTCGAGGGCGTCGGGGAGAGCGTCCCCCACGACGGCACCGCCCCTCTCGACGTCCCTCTCCCCCGCCATCAGCCGCCTCCCACGAAGCGGACGACCTCGAGCGCGTCCTCGGCCGTCAGCCGGCGGACATCAAACTCGGCGCGGGGAAGAATCTCCCCGTTGAGCTCGCACGCCACGCGGGCACGCTCGTATCCCATCTGCTCCAGCACCTCGGCGACGGTCCGGCCGTCGGCCTCGGGCGCGGTCCTGCCGTTTATCTGTGCCATGGCAGCCCCTTATTCCAGGTCGAGGTCGATCGTGGTGCCCTCGAAGACCTTGTTCACCGTGCGGACGGCGCACATCTTGCCGCACATGGTGCAGGTCCCCTCCGTCGAGGCGGGCGAGGCCTCGTGGCGCGCACGGGCCGTGTCCGGGTCGAGCGCATAGTCCCACATCTCGCCCCAGGCCAGGCGCCGCCGGGCGTCGCCCATGCGGTCGTCCGCCTCGCGCGCGCCGGGCACGCCCTTGGCGATGTCCGCCGCGTGCGCGGCAATCCGGGTGGCGATAAGACCGTCGAGCACGTCCTTTGCGTCGGGCAGGCAGAGGTGCTCGGCCGGCGTCACGTAGCAGAGGAAGTCTGCCCCGGCGCTCGCCGAGATGGCCCCACCGATGGCCGCCGTGATGTGGTCGTAGCCCACGCCCACGTCCGTCACGAGCGGGCCGAGCACGTAGTACGGCGCGCCGTGGCAGAGGCGCTTCTCCATCGTCACGTTGGCGGCGATCTCGTTGATGGCCATGTGGCCCGGGCCTTCGATCATGACCTGCACGCCCGCGTCCCAGGCGCGCTTCGTGAGCTTGCCGAGCTCGATCATCTCGGCCGTCTCGGCGGCGTCGTTGGCGTCGAAGAGGCAGCCCGGCCGGCACGAGTCGCCCAGCGAGATGGTCACGTCGTACTCGTGACAGATCTCGAGCACCTCGTCGTAGTGCTCGAAGAAGGGGTTCTCGTTGCCCGTGACCTCCATCCAGCCAAACAGCAGCGACCCGCCGCGGCTGACGATGTTCATGAGGCGCCCGGTCTCCTTGAAGGTCTCGATCACGCGACGGTTGATGCCGCAATGGATGGTGAGGAAGTCCACGCCGTCCTCCGCGTGGGCGCGCACCGTGGCGAGAAGGTCCTCGGCAGTGAGCTCCACGAGCGGCTTCTCCATGTAGCCGATGGCGTCGTACATGGGGACGGTGCCCACCATGAGCGGCGTGCGCTCCACGAGCTGCTGCCGGAAGAAGCGGGTCTTGCCGGAGTTGGAAAGGTCCATGATGGCGTCCGCGCCGTACTTCTCGGCCGTGCCAACCTTCTCCCACTCCATGCTGGCGTCCGCCACGTCCCCGGAGATGCCGAGGTTGACGTTGACCTTGGTGGAGAGGCCCGCGCCCACGCCGCGCGGCACGAGGCCCTTCTCGAGGTGGCGGACGTTGGCCGGGATGGCGATGCGCCCCGCCGCCACGCCCGCACGGACGAACTCCGGGTCTCGGCGCTCCGCCTCCGCCACGGCGCGCATCTCGGGCGTGATCTGCCCGGCGCGGGCATAGTCGAGCTGCGTGACGAGGTTCTTCTCGCCGCGCGGTGCCTGTCCGCCCAATTTCTCTACAGCTGTGCTCATGCGCAAAACTCCCTCCGTTGGCATTACCCATGTCAGGTTCCTCGGGTCGGGGCGGGCGCGCCCCCTCTCAGCCTGCCGTCCTGCAAGCTCCCCGCGCTATGCGATTGTTCCGGCGGCGCGAAGTCCGCCCGCGGCAAGTATAGCGCTCGCCCCGGGACTTGTGCTCGCACAGACAAAAGGTGGTTGTAGCGGGGCAAACGGCGTGTCGAGAAAAACTTTGCCCTTCTCGCTTGCACTGTGTATAGGTGTGTATATACTGTACTTACCGGGTATACACGGTCGGCCCGCAGGAGACGTCCTGGCGGGCCAGCACGGAAGGACGACGGCTTGGACATCATCATCTCAACCTCGAGCGGCAGGCCCATCTACGAGCAGATAACCGACCAGATCAAGTCGGCGATCGTGACGGGCCAGCTCGCGGAGGGCGAGCAGCTCCCCTCGATCCGCGCCCTCGCCAACAGCCTGCGCGTGAGCGCGATCACCACCAAGCGCGCCTACGCGGACCTGGAGGCGGCGGGCCTGATCGAGACGGTGCAGGGCAAGGGCACCTACGTCGCCGGTGGAAACGCCGAGCTCATCCGCGAGGAGCAGATGAGGGAGGTCGAGGGGCTTCTCGCCAAGGCCGTGGAGCGCGGACGCGGCGTCGGCCTCACCGACGACGAGCTGTCCGAGATGTTCGCCCTGGTACTGGAGTGATGAAAAGGGACTGCCCCTTTTCATCGGAAAGGACGTCACATGAGCGGCAGTCTCATCGAGGCCCGCGGGCTCACCAAGCACTACAGCGCCTTCTCGCTGGAGGGCGTGGACCTCACCGTGAACGAAGGCGAGGTCGTGGGCTTCATCGGCCAGAACGGCGCCGGCAAGTCCACCACCATCAAGGCCCTTCTCGGCCTCTTCCCCGTGGACGGCGGCGCCTCGAGCGTGCTCGGGGTGCCCAGCGACGAGCTCTCCCGCGCGTCCGGCGCGGCGGTGAAGGAGCGGGTCGGCGTCGTCTTTGACGCGATCTCGCTTCCGGAGCACCTCAAGGTCGCGGACGTGGGGCACATCTACGAGCGTACCTACGCCACCTGGGACGCGCACCGCTTCGGGCGCCTGACCGGCGAGTTTGGCCTGGATGCCAAGAAGACGGTGAAGGAACTCTCGCGCGGCATGGGCATGAAGCTCTCCCTGACCTGCGCGCTCGCGCACGATGCGCGCCTGCTCATCCTCGACGAGGCCACCGCCGGCCTGGACCCGATGGCGCGCGACGAGGTGCTCGACCTGCTGCGCGACTTCGTGGCCGAACCCGGCCGCGCGATCCTCATGAGCAGCCACATCACGAGCGACCTCGAGCGCATCGCGGACCGCATCGTGTGCATCGACGCCGGGCGCATCGTCTTTGACCTGCCCAAGGACGTCATCACCGACGAGATGGGCGTCGCGCGCTGCCGCGTGGCAGACCTCGAGAAGATCGCGGACGCGGGCGTCGTCCCGGACGCCGAGCTGCGCTACCTGCGCCACGACTACGGCATCGACGTGCTCGTCCCCGACCGCTTTGCCTTTGCGGAGAACTTCCCGGAGGTCCCGGTAGACCGCATGACCATAGACGACTACATGACCCTCACCCTGAAGGGCGGTGTCCGATAATGAAGCGCGCGTTCCTCCTTGAGATGACGATCTTTCGCGACTACGCACGACAGCTCGTGGGCCTGGGGCTGCTCGTGAGCCTGTGCATCGGACTTGGCATGCAGACGCCGCTCGCGATGCCGGCGACGCTCACCTGCATGTTCTTCATGATGAGCGCGATGGGCCTGGCCGCCTACGACCAGCTCAACCACTGGGAGCTCTTCCGGCTGACGCTCCCGCTCTCCCGGCGCGACGTCGTGCTCGGCCGCTACGCCGCCATCGTGACGTTTGGCCTGCTCGGCATGGTCGTGGGCCTCGTGGCGGCGCTCGCTGCGACGGTCGTCGTCTCGGCGGTGGGCCTCCCCGGCGAGGTCGGCGAGGCGTTCGCCTTTGACCCGGACATGCTCGGCGTCATGGCCGTCGTCACCTGCTTCACCCTGCTCATCGGTGCCGTCGTGGCGAGTGTGGTGACGCCGCTCTACTTCCGCCTGGGTCAGACGCGCGCCACGCAGATCCTGCCCACGGTGATCGTGCTGCTCTTCGTGGTGCCCGTGGTCGTACTCGGCAACAGCGGCATGCTCGACGGCGGCATCCCCGGCATGGAGCTTGTCTCCGCTGCGCTCGAGGCGCTCGACACGCCAACCGGCATGGTTGTGAGCTGCGTAGTTCTTGTCGCCCTCTCGGCCGTGGCACTCGCGATCTCCGCCGCCGTCTCCCTCAAGCTCTACGAGAGGCGCGAGCTCTAAGGCTGGCGAGAAGAACGGGTGTCCCAAGGTACGGGCTTCGTAAGCATCGCCCCGGCTGCCCCAGGCGCGCCATGGCGCGTCCTAGACTGAGGGCGTTGTCGCTAATCGGACTGGAGCGCGC
The DNA here is from genome assembly GCF_002159735.1 of Olsenella sp. An270. GTDB lineage: Bacteria > Actinomycetota > Coriobacteriia > Coriobacteriales > Atopobiaceae > Thermophilibacter. Next base: position 83,064 of record NZ_NFJF01000002.1, on the reverse strand, counting down.
ATGCCCTTCTCGCCAGCAGACATCCTGGAAACCGCACGCCCATGGATCGTCGCATGGGGCGTGCCCGTTGCCTACCTTGTCCTGTGCGTCGCAATGAACCGCGTGAGCAAACGGCTCGATCCGCCGATTCCTGGCGAGATTTCCGCAACCGCCAGCGTCCCCGAGCTGCACCCGGTGCTGCTCGGTGCGCTGCGCTGCCACGAGGAGAGCGAGCTCTCCAGCGAGAGAAACGCCTACGAGATCGCCCTCGCAGCGGTCGCTCGCATGCTGGGACACGGAGCCGCGACCTTCACGGCGCGCGGCCACGCAACGGGCATTGTTGCAACGTCCGACGAGGACGAGGGGCCCATTGTCACGAAAAAGCGCCACGAAGACCAACGCAACCTCAAGGAAAGGCTGATTCACTCATACGGCGCTCACCTGCGCCTTGCCGTGAAGACGGCTGGCCTGAGCCGCTACGACCTTGACGCACTCAAGCTCGTCATGCCCCCGGACGCCGCGAACTCAAGCGTGGAGGAGCTCTGCAGACACGCGAGAAGCGCCGATCAGTACCGTCGGCTCGGGCGTTTCCTCAAGGATTACGTTGGCGAGCTCTGCTCAGCTGGGCTCGCTCATAGGCCGAACCCACTTGTCTACCTTGTATTCAACCCTCTCGTCAGCATACTCGCCTGCCTCTGGTGCGTGTTCGGGCCGGCCGCCGCGCTCACCGACCCAAGCCCCGCAATCGCAGGCGTGTCGGTTGCGCTGATCGTTGCGGTCATGATCTTTCGTGTGGCCTTCGTTGACCTGGGGCTGAGGCTCACGCCGGCGGGCTGCCAGGTGCTCGCCCATGCGTCAGCGAACGTCAGCTGGGCCGCGACGGCGCGCAACGGCGACGCGTCCTTGGTACGGGAGCTCGCTGACGAGCAAGTTGCCGACCTGCTTGCGGTCCTTCTCGCCATGGGTCGCCGAGACCTGGCAGGCGACCTGGCCGATCAGCTCGTTTACGTGAAGGGGGAGGGCGATCCGGACGCGCGCGGCACGTCCATGGCAGCGAGCTTCTGCGCGCGGCGGCGCTACATAGACGCCTCAACTATGAGGCAGGACCTCTCCCCTGTCGACCTGCTGATCAAACAGACTGACGATATGGTCAACAGCATGAGCTAGCCCGCGGCGTCAGCGCGCGAGCGCCGCGCGGCCACAAAGCGTGGCCGCGAGCACATGCTCGAGCGCGCCGGAGCCGTGGAGCGGGGCACCGCAAGTCACGACCTCGCGGGCCAGCGCCGCGTCGGCGACCACGCTACCGGCAACGAGGTCCACGCCGGCTTCAAACACCGGCGCGCAGATCGTGGCCGACGGGCCCACCACACAGGTGAGCGCGCCGCGCGAAAGCTCCAGCAGCCGGGGCATGGTCTTGTTGGCGAGCGTCATGCCCGTCATGACAACGAGGTCCGCATCCGGCAGCAGATACTCGCACGCGGTGTCAGGCAGGTCGGTGTCCGCACGGGATGCGCGCTCCAGCACGGAGACGTTCGCATGCTCCGCGATGGCGCCGAGGTGTGGGAAGTGGCCGACCACCACCGCACGGGGCCGCGAGCCGTCGTTCTTCTCCGCCGCCATGCGCGCAGCGATCGGGGCGAGAAACACGAACGGGTCCGTGCTCTCAGCGTCCCTGATCAGGCCCAGCGCGTCCAGGCGCCCGAGCTGGTTGTGCCAGGCGTTGAGCGCCGCGACGCCCGTCGACGCCACCTCGAAGTCCCACGACTTGGCGCAGGTCGCAAGCTCACGTAAAGGACGCCCCACCCAGCCGCGCTCCATGCGCAGGCGCACGCCGCCGCGATGGAGCGCCGCCACGCCCGTCCCGCACTCGGCCTCGACAAGGCAGTGGTGAGCGCCCATGGCCACGTGCCGCACGAGAACGTCCTCGGGAATCTGGGCGATCATCTGGTCGTAGAGCGACCACGCGTCTGTCATCATTTCCTCCAAGCGGGGTTGTTGGGAGGCGGCATGCTGTTCATTCTCACCGGAGACACTCGGTCGGGCAAGACCACGTGGCTCGAGGCGGGTGTGCGCGAGCTCGAGGCGGCTGGCGTGCCCGTGCGCGGCGTGCTTGCGCCGGGCGTGTGGCGCGACGGCAAGAAGGTCGGCATCGAGAACGTGCTGTTGCCCTCGCACGAGCGCGTCCTTCTCGCCACGCCTGCCGAGGATGGGTGCTCGACCGGCCTGGGCTGGGACTTTGACGCCGACGCGCTTGCCCGCGTGAACGCGCACCTTGCCGAGCTCGCAGCGGCCTCGGGCAACATGCAGGGCGGCCTTCTCGTGATCGACGAGATTGGCCCGCTCGAGCTGCGCTGCAGCGGCGGGCTCACCGCAGCGTTCGAGCTGCTGGATGCCGGGCCCACGCCCGCCTGGCCCCACGCCCTCGTGGTCGTGCGCTCGGCGCTCGCCGAGGACGCTCGCACGCGCTTTGCCCAGAGCTGGCGCTCCGGCGAGCTCCTCTTCCCCGATGAGTCGGGCGCCCGCCGGCTGCATGAGGCCCTTCCCTGACGCCTCCCGAAAAGGTTGGGTACTTTTTTGCTCACCCCCAAAGTAGCCGACAAATGTAACAAGCGTTTGAGCTGATAAAACGTCAAGGACGTGCGCGCTTGTACTCTGGACATGCACAAAAAAGTACCCAACCTTTTGCAACCGTGCGAGGGCCCCGCAAAACCGCAGGAAAGCGGTTGACAAACAGGCACCGCGGCTCCCCAACTCATTGTCTGGGTACTTTTTCTCGAGCACTCAAAGTAGTCAGGACAGCAGACAATGAGTTTGCGCAGCTCAGACCGCTATCGCTTCACAGCGATACTTGAGGGTAGGGCGAAAAAGTACCCAGACAATGAGATCTACTCCCGCACGGCGCCGCGCATCAGCGCGTCGTACCCCTCGCCCGTGAGGTCGTGGCCGTAGAAGAGCTGGTAGTACTCCCCCACCACGTCGCGCAGGTCGTCGTCGAAGCGGTCCGGGTAGCACAGGCGCGCGTACCACTGCAGGCCGATGATCTGGTTGACCGAGGCAGGCATGGAGATCCAGTTGTAAGGCTCGCTCGGCGCGCGGAAGTAGTTGCCGGACTTGATGGCGCTGAGCTCGGCCCAGGCCGGCTCGTCGCCCACGGTGTCAAAAATCGAGTCGCCTACGAAGACGATGAGCTCGGGGTCCCAGAGCGCAATTTGCTCGAGGCCGATCTCGTTGCCCTTGCCGCTGGACGACGGGTCGTCCACCACGACGACGTTCTCGGAGCACATGTCGATGATGCCGGACTGGAAGCCGCCGCGCGCCATCGCGTTGGTGCCGGTGTCGCCGAGCAGGTACGCCGCGTGCGGGCGCTCGTCCTCGGGGACCTCGGTCACGACGGACTCGACCTCGGCCACCGCATCGCGGCAGTAGTCCGCGAGCTCGGCGGCCTTCTCGGACTCCAGGATCTCCGCGAGCTGGTCATAGAGCTCGGCGTAGCTGTGGAGGTCGGTCGAGTCGATGTGCACGCACGGGATGCCGAGCTGCTCCTGCAGCGTGTCCAGCTCCTCGACGAGCGAATCCTTGGCCTCGCCGATGTCGATGATCAGCTGCGGGTCCGCCGCGGCGACGGCCTCCTTATTGAAGTCGCCCTTGCCTCCGTAGATCTGGCCAAAGACGGGCAGGTCGGCAAGGTCCTCGCCGAGGTAGGCGAGCTGCTCGTCCGTGAGCTCGCCGGAGAGTCCGACCATCTTCTCGGGCGCCACCGTGAGCAGCACCTGCTGGGCCACGGGTCCGGACGCCGCGATGCGCTCGACCTCGGCCGGGATCTCCACCTCGCGCCCGAGCGAGTCCGTGACCACGCGCGTGGCCTGCTCGGCTGCGGGCTGCTGGTCATCGGACTGCTGCGCCGCCGGCGCGCCGCCGCACGCCCCAAGCGACACCGCCACCGCAAGCGCCGCGACCACCGACAGGAACGTTCTTCTCCTCATCTCACTGCCCTTCTATCTCGTCATATCCAGAGGCACGCAGGCGCGCGCCCGATCGCCGTGGAGCGAGCTGACCTCGACGGGCAGGCCGTAGAGCTCGCTCAGGAGCGGCCCGGTGATGACGTCAGCCGGACTGCCGCACGCGCGGACGCGCCCGCCGTCGAGCGCGAGCACCGTGTCCGCGTAGAGATAGGCCAGGTCGGGCGCGTGCGTGGACGCGATCACCGAGAGCCCCTCGCTCGCGAGCCGCCGCACGACCGCCATCACGCGCGCCGTGTTGCCAAAGTCGAGCGCGCTCGTGGGCTCGTCCATCACGATCGAGCGCGCGTCCTGCGCGATGGCGCGGGCGATGAGGACGAGCTGCCGCTCGCCACCCGAGACCTGCATGAAGCTCCGGTGCGCCAGGTGCGCCACGCCTACGCGCTCGAGCGCCTCCTCGGCGCGGGCGCGGTCGGCCGCGGCGGGCGCGCGCAGCGGACCCAGGCGCGACGCCGCGCTCATGAGCACCACGTCGAGCACCTCGTAGTCAAAGACCTGCGCGTGGCTCTGCGGGACGAAGGCCATCTCGCGGGCGCGCTCGGCCACCGTGAGCTCGCCGAGCGGCCGGCCGTTCACGAGGATGGTCCCCGCGCGCGGGCGCTCGAGGCCCAGGATGCAGCGGAAGAGCGTGGTCTTGCCCACGCCGTTGGGCCCGAGCACGCACGCGAGCTCGCCGTCCGCAACGGAGAGGTCCACGCCCTCGAGCACCGCGTGGTCGCCGTAGGAGAAGCTGAGGCCGGAGATCTCAAAGCTCATGTCAGCCGCGCCCCCTCTTCACGATGAGCCACAGGAAGAACGGCGCGCCCACCACGGACGTGAGGATGCCGATGGGGATCTCCGCCGTAAGCGCGAGACGCGCGATGTCGTCGACCACCAGGAGAAACGTCGCGCCCGCGAGCATGCTGGCAGGCAGGAGGTGCCGGTAGTCGCTACCCACCAGGCCGCGCGCGAGGTGCGGCACCACGAGCCCGACCCAGCCGATGAGGCCGGAGACCGCCACGCTCGCCGCGGTCACGAGCGCCGAGAAGAGCACGGCCACGGCACGCACGCGCGGGGCGTTCACGCCCATGGAGAGCGCCTCGTCGTCGGACATCGTGAGGACGTTGAGGCGCCAGCGCATGGCCATGAGGCCGGTGAGGCCGATCGCGATGGGCGCGGCCGCCAGCGCGAGGTCGGCAACCTTGGCGCCGTTGAACGAGCCGAGCAGCCAGAACGTGATGGCCTGCAGCTGGTTGGACGGGTCGGCCACGAGCTTGGTGTAGGAGACGCCGGCCTCGAAGAGCGACTTCACCATGATACCGGCGAGCACGGTGACAAGAATCCGGTTGCCGCGCGCCCGGCTGCTCACCAGCAGCACGATCCCCACCGCGGCGAGCGAGACGGCAAAGGCCGAGCCGGAGATCACGAGCGAGCCAGCCCCCGCGAGGATGGCCCAGCACGCGCCGAAGGCCGCGCCCTGCGACGCGCCGAGGAAGTCCGGCGAGACGAGCGGGTTCTGGAAGATGCCCTGAAAGGCGGCGCCTGCGGCCGAGAGGCTCGCACCCACGAGGATCACCAGCAGGATGCGCGGCAGGCGCACGTTGAAGAAGAGCGTCTCCTGCTGCGCGGAGAAGTCGCCGAGGCCGGGCGCCACGCGGGAGGCCAGGAGCTCGAGCGCGTCGGCCGGGCCGATGGGATAGCGGCCGAGCGCCAGCGACACGAGGACGATGGCCACGAGCAACGCGCCGAGAAGGGCAATGATCCGGCCGGGATGTCTGCGGGCGAGGGCCGTCATGCGCGCTCGCCCTTCCCCGGTCCCTCGCCGCGGCGCTCGGCGCGACGGCGGACGAGCTGAGCCACGATGGCGAGGGCGATCTCGGCGGGCGTGACGGCGCCGATGGCAAGGCCGATGGGCATGGCCACGGCGTCGACGCGCTCGGCCGGCACGCCGGCGGCGACGAGGTGCTCGCGCGCGAGTGCGGCCTTGCGAGCGCTGCCGATGCAGCCCACGTAGGCGGGCTGGACGTCGCGGGAAAGCACGGCGAGAAGGACCGTCTCGTCGTAGGCGTGCCCGTGCGTGAGCACGACGACGGAGTCGCGCGGCCCGATGGCGGCGCTGGCGGCGAGCTCGTTGAATGCGCCGCAGGTCACGGTGGCTGCCTGCGGCAGGCGCTCGCTCGTGGCGAGCTCCGGTCGATCGTCGTAGACGTGCGCCTCGAAGCCCGCTGCGACGGACATGCCCACGAGCGCGGCGCCCACGTGCCCGGCGCCAAAGACGTGCAGACGGCTCGGCGCGGCGACGGGCTCGCGGTAGGTGGCCCGCGCGTCGTCCCAGGTCGGGGCGGAGAGGCGCGCGGCCGGGCCGACCTCGATCGTGGGCGCGGCGGCGTCCGCCCAGCGCTCCGACACGCAGACGGGCTCGTCACGCAGCAGCGCGTCGCGCACGGCGAGAAGAGCGGGCAGGTCGTCGGCCGTGAGCGCGCGCACCGCGAGCAGGGCGTCGCCGCCGCAGGTCATGGCGTCGCCCGTGTGGTACCACTCGAGGCTCGGAGCGCCACCGCCCTGCGCCGCGCGGGCGCGCTCGCTGGCCAGCTGCTCGATAGCGCCGCCGCCGACGGTCCCGATGAGCTCGCCATCTGCGAGGACCGCCAGGCGCGCTCCCTCGTGGCGCGGCATCGAGCCGCTCGTGGCGAGCAGGCTCGCCAGCCCCACGCGCCGTCCGGCCTCGAGCTCCGCCACGAGCGCGGAGACGAAGCCCTCGTCGGAAAGGGAGCCGTTGACGGGACGCGCGTTCTTCTCGGCACGTTCGTCCTTCTCGCCCGAGAGCGCGAGAATCGCCTCGAGCACGCCGCCGCCCACGGCCAACGCCTTGTCTGAGGCGTTCTCGATGTACTCCGGATGACAGCGCGGGTCCACGTCGCCGCACTTCATACCCTTGTGCACGGGAACGCCGGCCTGCAGGAGCCCCCGCACCACACCGTCGATCGTCGCGCGCATGGGCTCGCCGCCCACCGTCGCGCAGACGTCGCCGGCCGCCACCTGTGCACCGATCTCCACGCACGGCACGAAGACGCCGTCCGTCGGCGCGCGCATCACGCGCTCGCCCGCGTAGCCGCCGATGAGCCCGGGCACCGCCGTGTTGGGGATCGGCGAGCCCTCGTAGTAGACGCGCCCCAGGTAGTGGCCGCGCATCGTCTCCACGGCGGCGTCGCAGTCCTCGCGCGCGGTGAAGCCGGGTCCCACGCCAATCACAATGGGCGCCAGGTCGCGCGTGGTGCCGAGGTTGCGCTTGGCGAGAATGGCATCCACCAGCGCGTCGGGTGCGAGGTCTCGCACGCAGGCGGCCTCGGGGTCAACGAGCACGGCGACGTTTCCTGCCGCCGCAGCCATGCGCGCCGCCGCGGCGTCCGCGCACAGCACGCCGCGCACGCCCTCCACGCTCGTCTCGCCCAGGCGGATGGCCTCCGAGAAGCACACGGTGCGCCGGATTGACGTGGGAACCGTGAGATCGCACATCACGACCTGCATGCCCGCGCGGAAGAGGCGCAGCGCGATGCCCGACGCGATGTCCCCCGCCCCGCGAATCACGACCAGCATGTCTGGATAACCTCCTCGTCAGCGTTATATTTTCAAAAATATAACGCTCTGCGCGACGCCTACTTCCAACAAGTAAGTCTACCTCACAAAATGTTTGCCCCATCGTCCAACGTCGCGAACGGCCGATGTTCTCACCCAGACGGCTCCCAAAACGGGACGTGATTATAGGCTGCGGATGGCGGACACGGTGACGTCAATCTCGTCCTCGGTGGTGAACCAACCGCAGCTCAGACGCACGATGCCCTGGCGCTCGGTCCTCAGGGCGCGGTGCATGAGCGGAGCGCAGTGGGCGCCGGCTCGACACGCGATCCCCCAGCCGGAGGACAGCGCGTCGGCCACCTCCGCCGAGTCCAGCCCATCCACGTTCAGTGCCACAATCGATCCGCAGCGCTCGGGCGCCACGGGCCAGCCGCCGTACACCGTCACGCCCGGCACGTCGCGCACGCCCTCGTAGAGCCGCCGCGCCAGCGCGTGCTCGCGCGCGCCCACCGCCGCGGGCCCGCCGTTCTTCTCGATAAACGCAATGCCCGCCGCAAGACCAGCCAGACCGTGAGCGTTGAGCGTCCCCGCCTCCATCCGCGTGGGCCACTCCAGCGGGTGCCGACGCTCGAAGGAGTGCACGCCGGAGCCGCCCTCGGCCCACGGTCGCACGTCGACGCCCTCGGCCACCGCCATGCCGCCCGTGCCCTGCGGGCCCATGAGACCCTTGTGCCCGGTGAAGCACACCACGTCGATGCCCATGGCCTCCATGTCCAGGGGCACCGCCCCCGCCGTCTGCGACGCGTCCACCAGGCAGAGCGCGCCCGCGGCGTGCGCGAGCCGCGCCACGCGGGCCACGTCCACAAGGTTGCCCGTCACATTGGAGCCATGCGTCACCGCAACGAGACGCGTGCCCGGCGTGACCAGCCGCTCGAGCTCGTCCAGGTCGAGAAACCCGTGCGCGTCGCAGCCGGCGTAGGCGACCTCCACGCCCCGCTCGTCCGCCAGGCGCGCGAGCGGGCGCAGCACGGAGTTGTGCTCCAGCACCGTCGTGACTACGCGATCTCCCGGCCCCACCAGGCCAGACAGCGCGGCGTTGAGCGCCGCCGTCGCATTGGCCGAGAAGCACACGTGGTCGGCGCGCGGGCAGCCCAGGAGCGTCGCCACCGCCTCGCGGGCACGCAGCACCACGCGCCCGGCGTCGAGGGCCCCCGCGGACGCGCCGCGGCCAGCGTTTCCGAGCGAGCCCATCGCCGCCACGACGGCGTCCACGACCTCCTGCGGCTTGTGCATCGTCGTTGCCGCGTTGTCCAGGTAGATCATCGGTCCCACGTCCTTCTCGCCTGCCACTCAGCGAAACTCCAAGAGCTCGATCACCGTCATGGCCTCGACGGGCACGCCGTCGGCGGCCAGCGCGGCCGCGAGCTCCTCGCGCGCCTCCGGCGCGGTCTTCCACGCCAGGCCGCAGCCGGCCGCGACCTCGCCGGGCACCGGAATCATCCGCCCGCCCAGGCCGCGTCGCTCGCAGCACTCCTCGCATGACATCGCCGCCGCCGTGGTGGGAAACGTCACCACCAGAGACGGCACCCGCACGCGCGCCATCGCCCGACGCCCCGCCGGACCCTACGGCCGCACCACGAGGCTCGCACCGGTCAGCCGCTGCGCGATCACGTACATGTTGGTGACCTCGCCCACGGCCAGCGTGTCCGCGATGCCGTAGTGGTCGAGGCAGGTGCCACAGGTCAGCACCTCCACGCCGGATGCCGCAAGTCCGCGCAGGTCCTCGAGCGCCGCCGAGCCCTCGCAGCTGAGGTGCGCGCCGCCGTTGTAGAGCAGCACGGTCGCCGGCAGCTCGTCGAGCTGCGTGAGCGAGTACACGAAGCTCCCCATGAGCTTCCTGCCGAGCACGTCGTCACCGGTGCCCATGCACTCGGAGGTGATGGCAACCACGACGCGGCGCGGCGCGGCCGCTGCGGCCGCTGCGCCCGGCGCCGGCACCTCGCACGTTGCCGACTCCGCCTCCGCGTCGCTCACGCCCAGCGCCACGTCCGTGGTCACGGTCACGCGCCACTCCTTCTCGCCCAGGCGCTCGCTCGCCACCGCGCAGCCCTTGCCCTCGCCCATCCGGGTGAGGTTCTGCACCGCGATCTCGTTGTCCACGAGGGTCTCCACGCTGCCCGGGCCGGCCAGCGCCGCAAGCGCCTTCAGGGTCCGCACCACGGGGATGGGGCACGCCTCACCCCGCGCATCGATCGTGAGCACCGTGTCTGCCATGTCGTCTCCCATCCGGCCCTCCCGGGCCTCGCTCAGCGGCCGAGAAGGACCTCGGCCCGCGTCTCGTACAGCCTACCCCAGCTCCAGTGCCATGAGCGCCGCACCGAGGGCACCCGCGTAGCGTGCCTCCGGGCAGGTGGTCACGGGCGCGCCGAGCTTCTCGCCCAGCCGCTCCACCACGTACTCATTGTCACAGAGCCCGCCCGTGAGGTAGTACGGCGCCATGCCGCCCGCCGACCCCACGAGCGCAGCCACGCGGCCCACCACGCTCTCGATCACGCCGCGCGCGATGTTCTCGCGCGGCTCGCCGCGACCGACGAGGCTGATGACCTCGCTTTCCGCGAAGACGGTGCACATGCTGGAGATCTGCGTCGGCTCGCCGGCACGTGCGAGCGCAGCCAGCTCGTCGTGGCTCACGCCCAGCCGGTCTGCCATGACCTCCAGGAAGCGCCCGGTGCCCGCCGCGCACTTGTCGTTCATCACGAACTTGAACACGCGACCGCCGCGCAGGCGAATGACCTTGGTGTCCTGGCCGCCCACGTCGATCACGGTGCCGCCGGGCCCAAAGAGCCGCGCGGCACCGCGCCCGTGGCACGTTATCTCGGTCACGACCTTGTCCGCGTACGGCACCGCCACGCGCCCGTAGCCCGTCGCCACCACACGCGGGTCGAGCGTCGAAAGGTATCTCTCCCCTTTGCACGCCTCCATCGCCGCGCGGGCGCGCTCGGCGGCGTCCACGCTGGAGAAGCCCGTGGGCATGAGCTCGGTGCGCACGAGCTCGCCGGCGGCGTCCACCATGGCGACCTTCGTGGCCGTGGAGCCGATGTCCACGCCTATGCCCAGGCGCCCGGACGGCACGTTCTTCTCGCCCCCTAGAGCGTCTCGATGAACGCGGCGATGCGCGTCTCGAGCTGGCCCATGTCACCGGCGGAGTAGTCGGTCTCCACCTTCATGTACGGGATACCGGCGCCCTCCACGGCGCGCTCCATGCGCGCGGACTCCACGTTGAAGGTGTGGCACGCCGTGAGCACGCACTCGATCACGCCGTCCACCTGGTACTTCCCCGCCATCTCGAGCGTCGCGGCAAAGCGGTCGTCGTTTGGCGTCATGACGGAGCAGTTGATCTTGAGGTAGCGCTCGGCGATCGCGCGCAGGATGTCAGGTGCGTCCTCGTCCACCATGAAGCGGTTGGTGCGCTCGCCGGAGCAGTCGTCCTCGCAGACTACCACGCCGCCGTTGCGCTCGATCGTGGCACCCACCTTGTTGATGACGCCGCCCACGGGACAGCCGGTGATGAGGATGCGCTTGGCGCCCGCGCTGATAGGGCTGCCGCCTGCCTGGGCCTCCGCGCGGCGCTGCTCGCACAGGCGCTCGAGGCTCTCCACATACGCGCGCACGTCAAAGTTGAACGTGCCCGCGAACATCGTGCTCATGAGCTCAACGCCGCTCATCGCCGGCGGCACGCTCCGCTGCAGGTCGTAGAGGGCCAGGATCGCGCGGCGCAGACGGTTGCGCAGACGCGCAGCCTCACGCAGGGCGTCGTCGGTGATCTGGATGCCGTAGAGTTGCTCGAGCGCCCGTTTAAGACCAACGACCTCCTGGTACCAGCCCTCGCGCTCGTGCTCGCGCGAGCGTCCCTGCGGCAGATGCAGCACATAGGTGGGCTTGAGCTCGTTTAGCAGCTCGTACATCTTCTTCTTGCCGTCGCAGGTGGTCTCGCCCACGATGAGGTCGCTGAAGTGCGTGAACGGGCACTTCTGCGAGTACGCGAAGCCGTAGGTGGACTTGATGAGCGGGCAGAGGTTGGCCGGCAGGACCTCCTCGGCCGCGGAGATGACCTCGTCGGAGGTGCCGCAGAGCCCCACGCCGGAGGCCCCCGCGGCGTCGATGACCTCGAGCGGCGTGTAGCTGCAGAGGTAGCCCACCAGGCGGCCGCCCGCCTGCTTGAAGTCCTTCACCTTGAGGAAGCTCTGGCGGCGCTGCTCGTTGAACTCCTCGAAGGTGCGCGGGAGCTCGATGGCGGCGGTCGTGGGCATGGGGTCCTCCTGACGTCGTCGAAAAATGAGTTTGGCATCCAAACAAAGAGTAATACAGCGTTATAGTTTGGAAACTACAATGCGGCAGACGGTAGGATTGTGTCGAGGAGCACAAAGGGGGCGATGAGCATGGCGCTGGCAGAGACTCTGGGCGTAAGGCCCGGCGTGACGTCGGTCATCGGCAGCGGCGGCAAGACGTCGCTCCTCTCGGCGCTCGCGCGCGAGCTGCCGGGCACGGTCGTGCTCACCACCACGACGCACATCCTGCCGTTCCCGGACGTGCCGCTCATGACCTCGGAAGACGCCGCGGACGTGCGGGCGGCGCTCGCAGCGTCGCGCGTCGTCTGCGTGGGCTCCCAAGCCGAGAAGGACGGCAAGCTCGTAGCCCCCGAGCTGGGCATCGACGCGCTGGCGTCCCTCGCGGACCACGTCCTCGTGGAGGCCGACGGCGCCCGGCGCCTCCCCCTCAAGGCCCACGCCCCCTGGGAGCCCGTCATCCCCGCGTGCTCGGGCCGCACGATCCTCGTGCTCGGCACGTCCGGCCTCGGCCATCCCGTGCGCGAGAAGGTCCACCGCCCGGAGCTCTTCTGCGAGCTCGTTGGCTGCACGCCGGACGACCTCGCCACACCCGAGCTCGTCGCCCGCGCTGCTAACGCCGAGGCCCTCGCCGACGTCGCCCTCGTCAACCAGGCCGACGTCGCACCGGACGCGGCCCACGACCTCGCCGCCCTTCTCGCCATCCCAGCGTTCGTGGGCAGCGTCTTGCTACCCTCTTCCGGGTGTGCACAAGATTAAGCTATTGATAGGTTACCTAACGATTACAAACCCGCAGCTAGATGCCCCGCCGACAAGAACATCAGACTTGCAACTTCGTACACACCCGGAAGGAAACCACCCAGCACCTGAGGACCAAAACGGCGGACGCCCGCCACGCTTCTAAGCGAGAGTTCTGAGCGCAAAGCGCGAACACTCTCCGTGAAGCGTGACGGGCCGTCCCCCGCGCGTGAGGCCCTGCCTACAGGTAAGCCACGGCCTTAATCTCGACCTTGGCGGCCTTGGGCAGCGCAGCCACCTCGAAGGCGGCGCGGCTGGGGTACGGCGCGGCGAAGAACTCGCCGTAGACCTCGTTCATGGCCGCGAAGTCGGCGATGTCGTCGAGAAGGACGGTGACCTCGGCGACGTCGGCCATGGAGGCGCCGGCGGCCTCGAGGATGTTCTTGATGTTGGTGAGGCTCTGACGCGTCTGGGCCTGGATGTCCTCGCCGGCGAACTCGCCGGTGGCCGGGTCGATCGGCAGCTGGCCGGACACGTGGATGGCCTTGGTGGCCGGGGCCGCAACGGCGGCGGAGTAGGGGCCGAGCGCCGCGGGCGCCTTGTCGGTGACGATTGCCTCGATTGCCATGTTCTTCTCCTTTGCTTGAGGGGGATGTCCCCGCTTTACGACTGACTGGTGACTATCGTGCCACGTAGCGGCCGGGGGTGGGGCCGCAGGGTTCGCCGTCGCGGGCCACGAGCTCGCCGCCCACGTAGACGAGGTGCGCGCGACCGTGCGCCTCGAGGCCCTCCCACGGCGTGTAGTCCACGGCCTGGTGCTGGGTCGCGGCGCTGATGGTCCAGCGCGCGGAGGGGTCCCACACGCAGACGTCGGCGGCGGCGCCCACGGCCAGGCGCCCGCGCTCCGGCCACAGGCCGAAGGTGCGCGCCGGGCCCTCCGACAGCAGGCGGCAGAGTCCCTCGGGCCCGAGCTGGCCCTCGAAGGTCGTGGCCATCACGGCCGGGCGGTGCTCGATGCCGGGGCCGCCGTTGGGAATCTTGGTGAAGTCGCCGCGGCCGCGGTCCTTCTGGCCGTGCAGGTTGAACGAGCAATGGTCCGTCGCGATGGAGTCCACCTCGCCGGCGAGCACCGCCTCGCGCAGGGCGCGCACATCACGCGGCTTGCGCAGCGGAGGGCTCATCACGTACTTGGCGCCCGCGAAGCCGTCGTCACCGGCCTCGAGGTAGCGCGCGTCGTCCAGCGTGAGGTACTGCGGGCAGGTCTCCACGTAGACGCCCCGCTGGCCGCGGGCACGGGCGGCGCGCACGGCGAGAAGGCCGAGCTCCGTGGACAGGTGCACCACGTTGACACGCGCGCCCGCGATCTGTGCCAGATAGAGCAGGCGGCTCACGGCGTCCGCCTCGGCCTCGGCCGGGCGGGAGAGCGGGTGCCCCTCCGGGCCCGTGATGCCCTCGGCGAGCACCTGACGCTGCAGCTCGTTCACCACGTCGCCGTTCTCGCAGTGCACGCAGAGCACGGCGTCCAGGTCGCGCACGACCTCCAGGCAGCGCAGCGTCTCCGCGTCGGAGAGCCGCAGGTGGTCGTAGGCGAGGTAGGTCTTGAAGCTGCTCACGCCCGCCTCGCGCATGCGGCGCATCTGCCCCGGCGAGTCCTCGCCCCACTCGGCGATCGCCATGTGGAAGCCGTAGTTGGCCGTGCAGCCGCTGCCGCCCTCGGCGCGCGCGTGCCACTCGGCCAGCGCCTCGTCCATCGTCACGCCGCGGTCGGCCGTGGCGTAGTCCACGATGCAGGTGGTGCCGCCGCAGGCAGCGGCGCGCGTGCCGGTCTCAAAGCTGTCGGCCGTCCAGTCCATGCCGGTCCAGCACTGCAGGTGGGTGTGCGCGTCGATGAAGCCGGGGAACACCCAGCAGCCGCTCACGTCCTCGACGACGTCCGTGAGCCCGGGCTCGATGCGCGCGGAAATCTCCGCGATCTTCTCGCCCTCCAGCGCGAGGTCGGCGTGGCGCAGACCATCAGGCGTAACCAGCGTGCCGTTTGCCAGGATCCTCCTCATCGGCTCTCCCCTCTCTCGGCCAGCGCACCCTCGAGGCGCGCCAGGTCCTCGGGCGTGTCCACGTCGGCGAGCTCCCACTCGTCGGCGGCCTCGACCAGGCGCACGCGACCCTCCAGCTCGGCATGGCCGGCGAGAAGGACGCGCCCTCCCGTGTCGCCCTCCAGCCGAGCCAGCGCGCCCAGCGTGTCGTTCGGCCAGAGCACCGGATTCGCCGGGCGACCGCGCCAGCTCAGGCGCACGATCGCCGTGGGCTCTCGCGTGAGCGCGGCCACCAGCGCGCGCACGCTCCTCTCGCTCAGGAGCGGCTGGTCACCGGTCACGAAGAGACAGCCGGCGCGATGCCCCAGCGCCTCCAGGCCCGCGCGCATCGTGTCGCTCTTGAGCGGGCCCGCCGCGCGCACGCAGCGAACGCCAAGCCGCTCGCACAGCTCCTCGACCGCGTCCCAGCGCGTCACCACCACGACGTCCAGGAGACCCGCCGGCAGCGCGGCGAGCGTGCGCTCCAGCACGGCCGTGCCGGCCAGCGGCGCCACGAGCTTCTCGCCCGGCTCGCCGCCAAAGCGCGCGCCCTCGCCGGACGCCATGACCACGCAGCCCAGGCGGGCCACGTCGGCAAAGCCCGAGAAGCACGTCTCGTAGGCGGCGGAGAGCGCCCAGCGGCTCGTGCGCTCGAACGCGCGGTAGCGCTCGATCAGCTCGCGCGCCTCGGCGGTGAGCTGCGAGCCGCCGCCCCCGGAGCCGCCCACGGTCCGCTCGGTGAGCGCGAAGCCAAAGGCCTGCTCGGCGTCGTGCACGAGGCGCGTGGCCTTGGTGTAGGCCATGCCCATGTCAATCGCGGCGGCGCGCAGGCTGCCCAGCTCGCCCACGCGCTCCAGCAGCTCGACCGGACCGGGCCCAAAGACCCGGTGCCCGTCGTCGCCCAGAAGATATGCCCTGAGGTCGGGTCTCATGCCGCGCGCCCCACCGTCCTTCTCGCCCGCCGCGCCCTTGCTAGCCACGTACGATGGTACCCGTCTTGCCCGCGATTCCGTCGGCCGCCCGGTCGAGGAGCGTGATGAGCGACGAGCGGCCCTCGCCGGACTGCGCGAAGGCGAGCGCGGCCTCCACCTTGGGCAGCATCGAGCCGGGCGCGAACTGGCCCTCCTCGATGTAGCGCGCCGCGGTCTCGGGCGTGAGCTCGTCCAGCCACTGTTGGTCGGGCTTGCCAAAGTTCACGGCCACCTTCTCCACGGCCGTGAGGATCACCAGGAAGTCGGCGTCCAGCTGCTCGGCCAGGCGCGCCGCCGCGAAGTCCTTGTCGATGACCGCCGCGGCGCCCTTGAGGTGGTGGCCCTCGGTGTGGAAGACCGGGATGCCGCCGCCACCGCAGGCGATGACCACGTGGTTGGTCTCGACGAGCGAGCGGATGGTGTCCAGCTCCACGATGCCCACGGGCTTGGGCGAGGCCACCACGCGGCGGTACCCGCGCCCGGCGTCCTCGATCACGTCATAGCCGCGCTCGGCGATCATGCGGTCGGCCTCCTCGCGCGTCATGAAGGCGCCGATCGGCTTGGTGGGGTTGGCGAACGCCGGGTCCTCCGGGTCCACCTCCACCTGCGTGAGCACCGTGGCGGCGCCCATCTCGATTCCGCGGTCCAGCATCTCCTCGCGCAGCGCGTTCTGCAGGTCGTAGCCGATGTAGCCCTGGCTCATGGCCACGCAGACCGACAGCGGGCACGGGATGTACTTCTCGGGGTCGGAGCGCGTGAGCTGCGTCATGGCCTCCTGGATCATGCCCACCTGCGGGCCATTGCCGTGGGCCACCACGACCTCGTTGCCCTGCTCGATGAGGTCCACGATGGCGCGCGCCGTGTGCTTGACCGCCTCCATCTGCTCCGGCAGGTTCTTGCCCAGCGCGTTGCCGCCCAGGGCGATGACGATTCTCTTACCCATGGTTCCTCTCCTGAATAGAAAAGTTGCCTAGAAGGGGCGCTCCCCCTCTAGGCAACTCTGGGGAATCGAGCGACTAGGCCTGGTTCCAGCGGGGCTTGCCGGCCGCCTCGAGCGCGGCGAGCGTGGCCACGGGGTCCTTGACTTTCTGCAGGAAGATCATGGCCGCGATGGCGTACGGCTTGTAGCTGGCCTCCTTGTACATGCCCACGCGGTGCATGTCAAAGACGTCGGCCATGACCTCGCCGTGCTCGCAGGAGACGCCGGAGATGTCGGCGGGCAGCGGGTGCATGTAGATCGTGTCGTCGCCGTTGGCGGTCTTCGCCATGAGCTCGCGCGTGGAGCACCAGTCCATGTGGGTGGCGTTCTGGGCGAGAAGCTCCTTCTCCAGGGCCTTGATGCCCTCGTCGTCGCCCGCGGCGTAGAGCTTGGTGCGCTGCTCCATGGCGGCGTAGGGCGCCCAGCTCTTGGGGATGACGATGTCGGCGCCCTCGAAGGCCTCCTCCATGGTGTTCACCTGCTTGAAGGTGCAGCCGGACTCGGCGGCGTAGGCCTTGGCGGCCTCCACGCGGTCGCCCATGAGGTCGTAGCCCTCGGGGTGGGCCAGCGTGACGTCCACGCCAAAGCGCGGCAGCAGCGAGATGAGCGACTGCGGGCAGGAGAGCGGCTTGCCGTAGCTCGGGGAGTAGGCCCAGGTCACGGCCACCTTCTTGCCGCGGAGGTTCTCCAGGCCGCCAAACTCCTCGATGAGGTAGAGCATGTCGGCGGAGGACTGGGTGGGGTGGTCGGAGTCGGACTGCAGGGAGATGAGCGTGGGACGGTGGTCGAGCACGCCGTCGGCGTAGGCCTCGGCGACGGACTCGGCGACCTCGGCCATGTAGGCGTCGCCGGCGCCGATGTACATGTCGTCGCGGATGCCGATGACGTCGGCCATGAAGGAGATCATCGTGGCGGTCTCGCGGACGGTCTCGCCGTGGGCGATCTGGGACTTCTTCTCGTCGAGGTCCTGGAGCTGGAGGCCCAGGAGGTTCGTGGCCTTGGAGAACGAGAAGCGCGTGCGCGTGGAGTTGTCGCGGAACAGCGAGACGGCGAGGCCGGAGTCAAAGATGCGCGGCGAGATGTTGCGCTCGCGGAGGTTGCGCAGGGCGGCGGCCACGGCGTAGAGCGCGCGCAGCTCGTCGGCGGTCTTGTCCCAGGTGTGCAGGAAGTCGGCGTCATACATGCCGGAGAAGTCGTAGCCCTTGAGCTCGTCGAGGAGCGCGGAGAAGTCCTTGGCCATGGTTGTTTCCTTTCTGTGTGGGTCAGAGCGTCTACTGGATGTCGTTGTCGGTGGCGCCGGCGCGGAAGACGGTGACGTCGCCGGTCTTCTTGGACGGGTCGTAGAGGTTGAGCGCGGCGGTGTAGAGCGCGGCGCAGGTCACGAGGTCCTGCTTGTAGGTGACCTCGTTGGGCGCGTGCGCCTGGCTCTCGGCGCCGGGGCCAAAGCCCACGCACGGGATGCCGTAGCGGCCCTGGATGGACACGCAGTTGGTCGAGAAGGTCCACTTGTCCGTGAGCGGACGGCCGGCGCGCTTGTCCATGGACGGCTCGCAGCCGATGCGCTCCTCGCCGTAGAGCGCGTGGTGCGCGTCGACGAGGGCCTGGACGTGAGCGGCGCTCTCGGCGTTGATCCACGTGGGGAAGTAGGCCTCGGTCTCGTAGACGGTGCCCTTCCAGCTCGGGCGATCGTACATGTACATGGAGACCTTGACGTCGTCGCCGTACTTCTTGACGGACGGCAGGTCGCGGATCTCCTGGAGGCAGGAGTCCCAGGTCTCGCCGGCGGTCATGCGGCGGTCGATGGAGATCGCGCAGCTGTCGGCCACGGCGCAGCGGCTGGGCGAGGTGTAGAAGATCTGCGACACGGTGCAGGTGCCGCGGCCCAGGAAGCGCGCGTCCTCAAAGTGCTCGGGGTTGTACTTGGGGTCGAGCATCTTGACGAGGCCCTTGATGTCGGTGGACTCGTCGCAGCCGTTGTTGTTGAGGGCGCGGACGTCGGCGATGATGTCGGCCATCTTGTAGATGGCGTTGTCGCCGCGGTCGGGCGCGGAGCCGTGGCAGGAGACGCCGTGCACGTCAACGCGGATCTCCATGCGGCCGCGATGCCCTCGGTAGATGCCGCCGTCGGTGGGCTCGGTGGAAATCACGAACTCGATCTTCTCGCGGGCGTCCTCGGGGCCGTCGAAGTACTTGTTGACGATGTACTGCCAGCACATGCCGTCGCAGTCCTCCTCCTGGACGGAGCCCACGACCATGATCTTGTAGCCCTCGGGGATGAGGCCCAGGTCCTTCATCATCTTCGCGGCGTACGTGGCAGAGGCCATGCCGCCCTCCTGGTCGGAGCCGCCGCGGCCGTAGATGAGCTCGTCGGTCTCGTAGCCCTCGTAGGGGTCGGCCTCCCAGTTGTCGCGGTTGCCGATGCCCACGGTGTCGATGTGGGAGTCGATGGCGATGATCTTGTCGCCCTCGCCCATCCAGCCGATGACGTTGCCCAGGCCGTCGACCTCGACCTTGTCAAAGCCGAGCTTCTCCATCTCGGCCTTGATGCAGGCCACGACCTCACCCTCCTCGCAGGACTCGCTCGGGTGGGAGATCATGGCGCGCAGGAAGGCGGTCATGTCCTTGCCGTACGCCTCCGCCGCGCTCTTGATCTGCTCGAAATCCAGTTCCTTGGCCATTTTGCTTACGTCCTTTCTGACGCCCTCGTTACCAGTCATCTGCCGAGAAGAACCCGTTCTTCTCGCTCTCCCCTACTCAGCGGGGTACGCGCCGTCCCACACGACCTTGCGGTAGTTCACCGGGTCCGTGTCGCCCTCGGTCGAGAAGAGCAGCACGGAGCTCGTCTCATCCAGGCCGATGGCCTCGCGGAGCTCGGCGTACTCGTCGGACTCCATGAGGGTCGTGACGAGGCCCGCGCCCACGGCGCCGGACTCGCCGGAGATGACGCGCGGGTCGCCCTTCCTGGGGGCGCCGAGCACGCGCATGCCCTTGGCAGCCACCCAGTTGGGGCAGCTCACGAACACGGACACGTGGTTGCGCAGGATGTCCCAGCCCAGCGTGTTGGGCTCGCCGCAGGCGAGGCCCGCCATGATCGTGGGCATGTCGCCGTCCACGATGCGCGGGTCGCCGTCGCCGGCGAGCGCACCCTTGTAGAGGCAGGCCGCGGTGTCGGCCTCCATCACCACAAAGGTGGGCGGGTTGTCGGGGAAGAGGTTGGTGAAGTAGCCCACCACGCCACCGGCCAGGCTGCCGACGCCGGCCTGCACAAAGACGTGCGTCGGGCGCTCCACGCCGGCCGCCGCGTACTGCTCGGCCGCCTCGGAGGCCATGGTGCCGTAGCCCTCCATGATCCAGGACGGAATCTCCTCGTAGCCGTCCCAGGCGGTGTCCTGCACGATGACGCCGTTCTCGCAGGCCTCGGCCTCGGCGGCCGCCATGCGGACGCACTCGTCGTAGTTGACGTCCTCGATGGTGACCTCGGCGCCCTCGGCGGCGATGTTGTCAAAGCGGCTCTTCACGCTGCCCTTGGGCATGTGCACGACGGCCTTCTGGCCCAGCTTGTTGGCGGCCCAGGCAACGCCGCGGCCGTGGTTGCCGTCGGTGGCGGTGAAGAACGTGGCCTGGCCGAAGTCGCGCGCAAGCTCGTCGCTCGTGAGGTAGTCGTAAGTCATCTCGGAGACCGGGCGGCCGATCTTGCCCGCGATGTAGTTGGCCATGGCGAAGGAGCCGCCGAGCACCTTGAAGGCGTTGAGGCCAAAGCGGTAGGACTCGTCCTTCACGGCCAGGTTCTTGAGGCCGAGCTCGCCCGCCAGCGCGTCGAGCTTGGCGAGCGGGGTGACATCGTACTGCGGGAAGCTCTGGTGGAAGCTGCGCGCCGCCTCCACGTTCTCGAGGGACATGATGCCGAGGTGGCGGTCGTCGCTCTTAGGCATCTTGTTGGCGACCCACTTGATCTTCTCGCTCAACGCTTCCTCCTTGCTCCTTCGGGCTTACCAACTTTTTGTCTGGTATCCAAACAAAATGTTTGTTAGCCCATATATTCCCACTTTTCAAGAGTGTTTCAAGAGGAATTTTCGCGATGCCGCGGGCGGTACGTTTGCGGCTGCGAACGGCATGGCCAGAAGAACCACTCCACGACCACCACACGCGTCGTTCGTTCTTCTTGCCCGCGGCCCCTCGGCCGGCGGCGCCCGGCACGCCAAAACGGGAGAAAGTGACTTGAGAACCGACTTATGAACAGATTTCTCCCGCGTGGTGACCTAACATTGTTTATTGAATTAAAAACAACTGGGCGTTTGCCCTCCCGTCCTAGGCACCACCCCGTCGGGCTTCCAGAAATCTATTCACAAGTCGGCTTTGAAGGCAGCTTTCCCTCGAGTCGCCCAGCGAAACCGCCTGCCAAGTGCACCAGCTCGGCAGCCCCATCGTTCCGCTCATCACCGAGACAGAGGAAATGCACAATAATGCCCTCGAAACGGCCTCATTTTGTGCAGTCTCTCTGTTTCGGCGAAAATGCAGCCAAGAAGAACGTCCGACTACGAGGGAGTTGCCGTGTCCAATCGCCAAGTCGCACGCTGCGGCGTCTGCATAGCGTTGCTCGCCGTGAGCGCGTGGATCACCGTGCCGCTGGGTCCGGTGCCGTTCACGATGCAGACCTTCGTGCTGGCGCTCCTGCCGCAGGTCATGCGCACGCATGACGCGGTGTTCACCGTGGTGGTCTACCTGCTGCTGGGCGCGGTGGGCGTGCCGGTGTTCTCGGGCTTCCAGGGCGGGCTCGGCGTGCTGCTGGGACCCACGGGCGGCTACCTCCTGGGCTTCGCCGCAGGCATGCCCGTGGCGGGCGCCATCATGCACACGAGCGCGTTGCCAGGAAGGGCGCGCGGCGCGGCGGCCGGCATCGCGCTGCTGGCGGTGAGCTACGTTCTGGGAACGATTCAGCTCATGAACGTCTACGCGCTCGACGCGCCGGCGGCGCTGGCCGTGGCCGTCGTGCCGTTCGTGGTGCCGGACGTGGCGAAGGTCGTGGCAAGCGTGGGCGTTGCGGAGCGCATCAACCGCGCACTGGGAGCGGCAGCGGAGCGATAGTCCCCTATGCGAACAGCTCGTCCAGGGCCACGAGCACGCCGTCCTCGTCGTTAGGGGGGCACACGCGGTCGGCCGCCGCCTTCACGTCGTCGGGGGCGTTGTCCATCGCGTAGCCGATGCCGCAGAAGCGCAGCATCTCGATGTCGTTGCCGCCGTCGCCGAAGGCCACGCACTGCTCCGGGGAGATTCCCCAGCGCTCGGCCAAGCGCGCCAGGCCCGAGGCCTTGTGGCAGCCGGGCGTGATGAGGTCGATCGAGCCGTGCCCGCTCGTCGTGGGCTCAACCAAGCCGTCGAGCTCGCGGCGGAACAGGTCGTAGAAGAAGTCCGTCCGCTCGTTGGGCACGTCGGCCGCGAACTTGAGGATCTGGTCGCCCGTGGCCTTGAAGTCGTCCACCCAGCTCAGGCGGTGGCAGTAGCGGCGCATCTCGGTGAAGAACTCGTCGGTCACCGCGCCGCGCTCGCAGTAGGCGCCCTCCATGCCGCAGAGCACGTTCCGGACCTCGTCGGCGTAGTCGCGGCACAGGTCAACGACCGCGGAGACCGTCTCCTCCGGCATCGTGCACACGTAGGCGAGCTCGCCGCGGTCCATGACGTAGGCGCCGTTCTCGGCGACGAAGCACAGCTCGTCCTCGTGCCCGGGAAAGTGGTCGCGCAGCTGCCAGTACTGGTTGCCGCTCGCCACCACAAAGTTGCAGCCCGCCTCGCGCATGCGCGCCAGGAGGTGCTCGAAGCGCGGGACGTCGTAGGTGTAGTTGGAGCGCATGAACGTGCCGTCGATGTCGACGGCCACGAGCCTGATGTCCGGCGTCATGGCGAGAAGAGCCTCCCTGTGGGCGAGAAGAACGCGTGGTCGGGGCTAGTCTAGCAGGGGCGTGAGCGGGACTCGTCGCGTTGTTCTGCCGGGAGGAGTGACATACCGTAAACCTGTATTTCTATACCGTTCTTTTGTATTCGATACCGTTATTTGGCCGAGAATACCGTTTTTCATACCGAGAAATGCCAACCAGTACCGAGAAATGCTCACAAGCGAATCTCGGTGCGCCACACGACTACCAATCACTAAAGCCGTCGCTCGCCTACGACCACGTTCCTGCCAGGAAGTCGACGGGCTTGGTCGTCTCCTCTATCCGAACGCCGATTCGCTCGAGGAACCCCCGGTACTTCTCGTCCACGCCAAAGAACGGGTCCGTGTCCGCGCCGTTCGGAACCCCCTTCTCCAGGAGGGCGAGGCACAGCTCACGCTCGTCCTCCCACCGCCTGCCACGTCGCCACACGTCATAGATGTGCGCGTCGGGGCTCGGGAGGATCCAGACCGTCCTGTCCTTCCTGTTGTAGAACCCGGTGCACTCCGCGATGTCGACAACGTTAATGCGGACGATCCCGCGGTCGTTCTCGTGCTTCTCCTTGTCCCGCATGAACGAGGTGTGGAACAGGCACCCGCCGACCGCGAACACGTCGCTCTTGCCCGGGTGCAGGTAATGATGCCGCGCGACAAGAACCGACACGACCGCAAGCGCAGCAAATGCGACGAACACGGAGCCGCCAATCACGGCGAGCCAAGTAATGTCCTGCTCCCCGAACTCGCCGCGCGCGACGCCGCCGACGAGCGTCACGACGGCAACGACAAGGACGATGAGGAAGACCAGGGCGAAGGCGACCACCCCGAGCGCCGTGCTGTCATGCGCAAAGGAGCGCCCGAACGTCCGGGCGGCCTTAGCCGCAGCCTTCTCGTCATCGGTCGGCTCGGCGATCTGGGCTAGATGCTGACTCGATTGCTCTTGTCCCTTACCCATGTTCAGCCTGCCATTCTTCGAGCAACTGCGGCCTCAACCTGACCAGCATTCGAATCGTATTCGATGAACTGGCCACTATCGGTGTCGCTCCAGGCATCGAGCTCGTGCGAGAAGGACGAGATCTCCGACGACGTCTCAAACGTATTGACGAAGTCGGCGACCTCGTCGACGAGCCGGATCTCGTCCTCGCTGAGAACGCCTTCCGGGCGGCGCGCGGGAACCACGACCTCGCCCCAGCCCTTCTCTGCGAGCTCAACGAAGCCCGCATCCTGAAGCTCGGCGACGATCCTGTCCCTGTCGTCCATTACGGGACCATAGTTCGCATGCGCGTAGGCAAGTCCGGTCATAGATCGAGACGTCCTTGCATAGCAGAGGAAGTCGGTAAAGAACATCGCCTTCTGGAGCTTTGTCTTGTAGAGATCCTTGCAGCGAGCGGCGAGCTCGCACACCACGGCGGCAACGCGCTCCATGCTGAAGGAACGGAAGCCGTTGCGACCGCTCGGCGTCACCATCTCCTGAGACGGCCACTGACACGCGGCGAAAGCTGCGGCCAGCCCAGAGAGCGGGGTCCTGCTCTCGATGAACCGGCGGACTGCTGACGTCGTCCTCCCGCTAAGCTGGCTCTCCCTAACCGACAGCAGGGAGGCCGCCCCCTCTGCCGTCGAGGCAAGCTTGAGCATGGTGTTGTGCGAGTCATCGGGAATGGCACCCGACTCATAGCGGGCGATCGTCTGCTCGCCAAAGCCGAGGAACTTGCTGAACTCACGCAGGGACAGGCCATAGCTGTTCCTAAGCTCCTTGACCTCGTCGGGGGCCATGAGGCCATGAGCTACACAATAGGCGGAGTATGCGCGGCGCAGATTGCCCTCCTCGACGCGGGAGTCGCCAATCACTTCGCCGCAGCACGGACAGACGGCCACCTCGGCATCAAAGGAGGTCGGCTCGCCCTTGACGGGCAACGTCTCGGCCCTGTGCTCAAGCCGCGCGTCGACCTCCCGGTCGCATTCGGGGCAATACGTGTTCAGCGTCTTCTCTACGTTCATTCCCTCGTCTCCCGTCGGTCCACATACAGCTTTACCGACAAGCACTTACATCGCTCCACGTCCGTTCGAACAGACAACTTCAGATACAGCGTTTCTTCCTCATACTCCGGCGAGAATTCCGCCACGGTCCACTTCTCGGCACGCTGAGGATCCCTGTCTGGCTCCGGCCCATCGAACATGTCTCTCGGCTCTAGCGAGAGAATCACTCGCCTCAGGTCATCTACCGTCATACCATGCTCGGCCATGAATGAGATGTTCTGCTCGCGAGGGACGAGGATGAACCCGTGCTTTTCGACGAACAGCTTGACCTGCCGCAGAAACAACGCCCTTTGGTCCATCGCCCTCCTCTCGAACTAAGTGTAATCATATGATTACACAGTATAGTACGCAACGAGCTACGGATGCGCATTGAAACGCTAGTCTCAACCAAGAAGGACTCGCGAGCAATCTTGAGCGCGACATGCGAGGCGGTCGTAGTTTCAGGCGTCCGCAAAACGGAGTTATTATCGCTCGCCCTCAGAACAGGCAGCTCTCGATGACGTCCTTGCCCCGCAGCTTGTCGAGCCACTTGGCCGGAATCCCCTCGATGCCGTAGACGATGCCGGCGAGCGCGCCGGCGACGGCGGCCGTGGTGTCCGTGTCGTCCTCGAGGTTCACCGCGGCGAGTGCGCACTCGGCGTAGCTCGACGTGTTGGCCAGGCACCAGAGCGCGGCGTCGAAGGTGTGGCGCACGAAGCTGCCGGAGCGAATCTCGTCCACGGGCCGCGCGGCGACGTCGCCCGCCACGTCCGCCGGGCTCGCGCCCGCGATGAGGTCCCGCGCGATGTGCACCATGGCGACACACGCCTCCGTGGACGTAGGATGCGCATGCGTGATCGCGGAGACGGCGCGCGCCTCGTCGTCGGTGGCGTCGGTGAACGCGAGCGGGACCGTGCGCATGAGCGAGCCGTTGCCGTTGTCCCACTCCTCCGTAAGGCCGTGACCGCACTCGAGCGCCTCGCGTGTGGCGTTAGATGCGATTCATTCTTCTGATTTCGCATACGTCTTCTCATACAGCTTACGATTAACAACGTACGAAGCGAACCCATCTTTTCCATTACTCTGTACGGGCCCCACGTCGGGAGTGTACATGCAGCCTGATTGATCGACGATATAGTTGACTAACTCTTGCGTAGTTTGCCAGAGTTCTGCCATCTTGGATTTTGTAAAAAGCAATCCAATACTGTGCTGATTAATTCGGGTGCTTGGTGCAGGAACCACCTGCGAGCTCTCTCCAATCAGCCACATTCGTGGATCGGGAACAAGCGCATCTTGAACGTAATTCTTCTTGTAATGAATCAAAGCGTCGCGCACATCTAGAACGTGCTGAAATGAGCTCCAGAGTACATTTTCCTTTGTCCCCACAGGAAATCGAATCTTCAGCACCTTCTTGATTTTGTCGCTGATGCTTTTTCTAAGAAAAGGTGCTAGGCGAGCCTCTCGTACATCTTCGCTAACACTTGGACAATACGGATACTTCGCCACATCGTTCTCACGAATAATGCTATTAAGTGTTGCCTCCATATAAACGCACATCAGAGCTAGCGCCGTGAATCCATGGGCGAAATTATCTTCAAATGATTCATCATCGAGAGTCATAATTACATTCTCAGATTTGTCTTGAGACAACGGTTTTACGTTACTCTCGCTTAGTTTTTCAATTTCAAATTCGACAATTCTTTTTGCAAGTATCTCGACATTCAGATGATAGCCAACCGTCATGTCTCCCCCCCTCTGAAGCAACGAAATAACTGTGATTCTCGCGCATGCTAATCGTGAAAAGCCAAAAAAGCTGAGGACTACTCGTAAGAATAGCAATTTTAATTGTGTTGCTAGTTTGACATCAGAGCAA
This sequence comes from Olsenella sp. An270, assembly GCF_002159735.1. Classification (GTDB taxonomy): domain Bacteria; phylum Actinomycetota; class Coriobacteriia; order Coriobacteriales; family Atopobiaceae; genus Thermophilibacter. The sequence goes on along the minus strand of NZ_NFJF01000002.1, from coordinate 56,593 downwards.
TATATTCCCACTCGAAGACCAAATTTAGAGAAGCGAGGCGTTCACCTGTTATCGATATAATCGTCTTTATAGATTTCTCAAGCACATTAAAGAGGTCCTTCAATCAAAAGACTCTGGCACAAAAACCAGGATTTGCGACGAACTCGCTGTTTACCGCCGCATGCCACTCGTAGCAGGAGAGGAGAGACCGTGAGCCTCGACCTCTTAAGTTACATCGAAATTTGAAGCTCCGTAACTGTAGCCCTAGCACCGTATAATGGTTGCGGGAAGAGTCGAAGTACCATTTGAGATTGTAGGTAGATAGCATGGCGGGGACCAAACGCGACGCCGAGGCGTTCGCAAAGCGATGGGCCGGGCGCGGCGACGAGAATCAAGAGACGCAGCTCTACTGGATTGACCTCTTCCAAAGCGTGCTCGGGCTCGAGGACGCGCTCGAGCGGCTCAAGTTCGAGGAGCCCGTGGTCACTGACTCAGGCTCCAAGCACGCGGGCTTCATCGACGTGCTCATCCCCTCGGCGTCGGCCCTCGTGGAGCAGAAGTCACTCGGCGTCGACCTCGACAAGCCGGAGCCGCGCCAGGGCCGCATGGTGACGCCCGCCGAGCAGGGGCGCGGCTACGCCGTGGGGCTGCCGCTCAGCCGTCAGCCGCGCTACGTCATCACCTGCAACTTCTCCACCATTCGCGTCTACGACCGAAACTCCGACCCGCTCTGCACCCACGACCCCCAGCTCGAGATTGAGCTCGCGGACCTCCCCAAGAACATCGCAGCCCTGCAGTTCCTCAAGGGCGCCGGCGAGGCGCCGGCCAGCGTGGCGCGGGCGGTCTCCGTGGAGGCGGGCCGCATCATGGGGCAGATCCACAACAGGATCGCCCCGCTCTACCACGATCCCGACAGCGAAGAGAGCCACCACGCGCTCTCCGTGCTCTGCACCCGCCTCATGTTCCTCATGTTCTGCGAGGACGCCGGCCTCATCGAGCCGGGACTCTTCCAGCGCTACGTCGCGGCGAGCGACGCCGCCCACCTGAGGCGTGCCCTCCTCGACCTCTTCGCCTGGCTCGACACCGACGACGAGGCGCGCACCGACGAGTACCCCGACGAGCTCATGGCCCGCTTCCCGTACATAGACGGTGGCCTGTTCCGCGAGAAGATTGCGATTCCGCAGCTTGACGAGACCGTCCGCACCGAGATCCTGGTCTCCGGCTGCCAGGAGTTCGACTGGTCGGGCGTCGACCCCACGGTCTTCGGCTCCATCTTCGAGGGGGCGCTCTCCCATGACGCCCGTCGTGCGGGCGGCATGCACTACACGAGCCCCGAGAACATCCACAGGGTCATCGACCCGCTCTTCCTAGACGACCTGAAGGCGGAGCTCGATGACATTCTCGCCAAGCAGAACCCTTCCGCTCGTACGCGCGCCCTGCGTGCTTATCACGACAAGCTTGGATCGCTCACCTTCCTCGACCCAGCATGCGGCTCGGGCAACTTCCTTACCGAGACCTACGTGTGCCTCCGCCGCCTGGAGAACCGTGTGCTCATGGAGCTCCAGAAGGACGGCCAGACGTCGCTCGCCTTCGAGGACGTGGCGGAGAGCCCCGTCAAGGTGACGCTCGCCAACTTTCACGGCATCGAGATCAACGACTTCGCGTGCTGCGTGGCGAGAACCGCCCTTTGGATAGCGGAGAAGCAAGCCGACATCAACACGGCAAAGGTCGTCCAGCGCGTCTACAACGAGCTTCCGCTCAAGGAGTACGACACTGTTCGAAAGGGCAACGCCCTGCGCATTGACTGGAACGATGTGGTCCCCGCCGAAGAGTGCGACTACATCATGGGCAACCCGCCGTTCATCGGGCAGTATACAAAGACCGCCGAACAGACCGAGGACGTCAAGCTCGTATGGGGGATGGACTACGACGGGTACCTCGACTACGCAACCTGCTGGTACAAGAAAGCGGCGGAGTTCCTGATCAAGCCCGGGGCTTCTTTCGCCTTCGTCTCGACCAACTCAATCACGCAGGGACAACCCGTTCCCGCCCTCTTCAAACCGCTAATTCGGATGGGCTGGTTCATCTTGTTCGCACACCGGACGTTCGTCTGGGACTCCCAGGCTGAGGACGAGGCACACGTGCACGTGGTAATTGTCGGCCTCTCCAGGAATTCGGCCAAGCGAACCCTGTTCACCCATCCTAAGGATGCTGAGACAGTAGTCGAGCACCCTGAGAACATCAACGGCTACCTCATCGGAGCCCCCGACGTTTTCGTCGAGAAGCGCATGAGGCCTTTGTGTCGAGACCTGTCGCCGATGATGATTGGGGGCAAGCCCGCCGACGGCGGATTCTTCCAGATTAAGACCAGGGAAGAGCTGTGCCCCGTCCTCGCCGACCCCATCGCGGCAAAGTACGTCCGTCGGTCGCTCGGTGCGCAGGAGCTAATCAACGGTAAGGAGCGCTGGTGCCTCTGGCTCAAGGACGCCCCCGCGCAGGACATCGCCTCGTCGCCCGTGCTCCGCGAACGAGTCGAGGGGGTACGTGAGTTCCGGCTTGCGTCGCGCAAGGCTGCCACGCGGAAGATGGCGGATACCCCCTGGCTTTACGGCGAGGTTCGCGAGGCCTCTGGCCCGTTTCTCTGCATCCCGCGGCACTTCTCAGGCGGCAGGAAATACTTTACGGCGCAGCGTTGCGAGCAGGGAGAGATAGCGACCGACGCGTGTTTCTTCGCCGATGACCCCGATGGCCTCCTCTTCGCCGTGATCTCCTCCCTATCGTTCATGGCGTGGCAGAAAGCCGTAGGCGGCGAGCTCAAGAGCGACTGTCGCTTCTCCAACACCATCGTCTGGAACAACTTCCCACTTCCCGATCTCACCGACGAACGAAGAGACGCGATCATAGCCGCGGGCTCCGCGGTCCTTGAGGTGCGGTCGAACTATAAGGGGGCGAGCTTGGCGCAGCTCTACAAGCCCGGTGACGAGTTCCTTTACGGCAGGCTCTTCTCGGCACACAAGCTGCTCGACGCAGCAGTCGAGGCGGCCTACGGCGTTGACTTCAGCGGCGACGAGGAGAAGATCGTCGCCCACCTGTTCAAGCTCTACGCGGAGAGGGTCGGTAGATAGATGTACGAAAGCATCACGCGTTACATCGACGCGTTCGACGACTGGGAGAGCACGGAGGAGCCCGGTCGCGTCATCTCCGAGTTCCTAGGCGACCTCGAGAGGGTCGCTGACCACCACTACACGGACACCCTTGAGCGATTCGGCCTCGAGTGGTCTGCGGGGAGCATGAGCGGGGCCAACCTCACGGACGCCCCAGCCGAGCTCGCTGTCGCTCTGCTCACGGCGGCGTACCGCGCCGACCACTTCAGCAACGGCATCCTCGAGAACGAGTTCATCCCGAACGGGCTCGTGTCCCGCTGCCTCAGGCGGCTGCGCGAGCTCGACCCCAAGAAAGGTCGCTGAAAATGAAGGCAGTGGAGGCCCGCTTCCTCGATCTCCTCGGATCGAACCTCACTCAGTTCATCATCCCCGTCTACCAGCGCGTCTACTCGTGGGAGGAGCGCGAGGCACGAGAGCTTTGGGGCGACGTCATGCGTGCCGGCAGAAACGGGGCGGAGCACTTCATAGGCTCGTTCCTCTACACCCCCCAGGAGGACTCGACCGCGACCTCGCTCAAGCGGAAGCTCCTCATCGACGGCCAGCAGCGCATGACCACGCTCTCCCTCATGCTCGCCGCCTTCTTCGGGTGGCTCGAGGAGGACGAGGGCCGCGGTGCGTTCCTCACGGACGTCAAGGTGTCGGCGCTGCGGAAGCGCTACCTGTACAACGACGACGACTACATGGGGGACTCCCGCTACAGACTCGTGCTCTCGCAGGACGACAGGGCCACGCTCTTCTCGATTGTCAGCAAGTCCCCGCTGCCGGCCAACCCAGCGCGCAGGATCGTAGAGTGCTACCAGTTCTTCTGCAATAAGGTGCGGGCGAAGAGCTTCAACGCGGCCGCCTTCTGGTCCGGCGTGAGCAGCCTGCTCATCATCGACACCGAGCTCAGCGCGGAGCGGGACAACGCACAGCTCATCTTCGAGTCCATGAACTCGAAGGGCAGGCCCCTGTCCCCGATCGACCTCATCCGCAACTACATCCTCATGCGCCTCCCTGCGGACAGGCAGACCCTGCTCTACGAGAGCTACTGGCGCCCCATCGAGGGGCTCTTCGGGCGGGAGAATGAGAACGAGTTCAACGCGTTCGTGTGGTACTGGCTCTGGCTCAAGATCCCGAACCGCCGCCCCAAGGAGGACGAGGCATACGACGAGTTCAAGTGGTACTGCCAGGACGAGGGGCTTGAGGCGGACCCGGAGGGGCTCCTTATCGACCTCAGGTCCTACGCCGAGCGCTACGCGAAGATGTTCCTCCATACCGAGGAGGACCCGGACCTGGCCGGCGCTTTCGAGCGGCTCGATGCCCTCGGGGTCAAGCCCGTCCGCCCCCTCATGCTCTCGCTCTACGCCCTGTACGACGCGCATCGCCTGGTCAAGAAGGACTTCCTCGACCTCTGCGGCTACCTCGAGTCGTTCCTGTTCCGCCGCGCCGTCGTCGACAGGTACACGACCGGCCTCAACAACTACTTCGCCGGCATGTACCGCGACCTCGAGCAGGTCGAGAGCCCGAGGGAATACGTCCTCGCCATGCTGCTCGCCCACGACGCCAGGATGACGGCGTACTTCCCGACCGATGGGGACTTCGTCGAGGCGCTGAGGACGCGGAACCTCTACAGCAGGTTCTCCAAGGGGAGGTACTGCCTCGAGCAGATCGAGCGCTTCCACAACCCCAAGGAGCCCCTGCCGGCTGCGCTCCAGATCGAGCACATCATGCCCCAGAGCATCGACGGCTCCGCGGAGTGGAAGGCGATGCTGGGGCCGGACTGGGACCAGGACCACGCCGAGCTCTGCGACACGCTCGGCAACCTCACGCTCACGGGATACAACCAGGAGTACTCGAACTCCCCGTTCGAGACCAAGCTCAACCTTCCCGACCACGGGTTCAGGTCGAGCAGCCTGTTCCTGAACAAGTTCGTGGCCTCCCGCGATGCATGGGACAGGAAGGCGATCGAGGAGCGCGCGAGGCTCCTGTCGGCCGACGCGGTGAAGATATGGCCGTACCCCTCCGTCGCGCCCGAGGTCGTCGAGAGGTACCGCCCGAGCCTCAAGAAGCCGAAGGGCAGCGAGTGGACACTCGCCGCCGACCATCCGCTGCTCGCCAAGGGCGGCGTGTGCGAGCGCCTCTTCGAGGAGGTGCGCGAGGCGGTACTGGAGGCACACCCCGACTGGGAGATGTACGTGAAGAAGTACTACGTCGGCTTCAGGTCGGGCGGGAACCTCCACATGGTGATCGAGGGACGGTCGACCAACGGCGGCTGGCTGGGCATCGGGCTCGCGCGCCCCGTCGACGAGCTGGCTGACCCAGAGGGGATGTGCGCCGACAAGACCTTCGGCCCCGGCATGCCCACGAGGGTGGACATAACGGACGCCGGGCAAATCCCTGCGCTTCTCGACCTTTGCAATCAATGCTGGATGCCTCATCGTTCGACGAGTATTGATTCACCCCGATGAGTGAATTCACATTTCAGCATCTACTGGAACGAGTATTAAGCTACAGAAAATGGATTTGCTCCCTCGACTTCCCCAATTCCGGAAGCGGTTACTCAGCTGTTCACACTTGCCAACGTCAATGGTTCTACTGAAGCGCTGTTCCTTGTCCAGCTTACGATCTAGCTGTCTTTATTGTTATTTTATATCTCTCATTTGTCCAGCACAGTAGAGAGTCTGGCTCTTGTTACGCACTAAACTGCAACATGAAGACCAAACTGGTCATTGATTGCCTTCTGAATTCCTTTGTCGGAAATGCCAAGATATCTCAGCTGCATAGCAAGAACCAGATAACCAAGATAAACCAGGTCGAGAATTGCAACTCCCTCAAAATCCTTGTCGATATTCCCGTGAGCAAAATTGTTCCTCTGCCCGGCAAGGCGTTCGCCAATTTTGGAGTATTTGAATTCTTCTCCGTTCAGATCGTAGAGCCTTTTTCCAAACACTTCTATCACCGGGCTAAACTGCTTGGCCGCATGAATCACCTTCGACTGAAGATTGGTGAAACCGATGCTGAGTTTTGCCCTCTTCAGCGCTTGCTTGGTTTCTCCCGTACTTGACTCGATTTCTCTATCTATTATTTCTAACGCTTGTTTCTCGCCCTCCAGACGAACGTCCTTCTTTGGCACTCCGTCCGGATAGAGACGCTGAAACTCCCATTCAAATGCTGCAGTAACTAAAACAAACCTAGAAGCATCTATTACATGCTTATCTTTATTAGCGCGAGGAAGGTGCCTGAGGTAGATAGAATTTGAACTAACATCTTGGAATAGTTTCTCTTCATTTCCCTCAAGTTTATCCAACGTCAAATAACGTCCTTTGGATAGGTGGGTCACATCAAAATCAGGCATCTGTTCCGTAAGCTTCATCTCGGCAAAACTTCGATACTTTCCGTTTTCCACACGATGGCCGAGTCGACCGCTCAAGAGCCCGACGTCACTTTGGTTAGTCATAAAGCCGAGGAAACGCTTCGCTTGGTACCACAACTCGAGAAGAAACGAATAGTCAGACGTCTCTTCGAACTCGAACGAGAGACTCGAGGAGAGCGTTATGGGTGGATTCTCGATATTGTGGCTTATCGTCCAGCCAACAGAAAAGTAGACGCAGACTTCTTTTCCGCCAACTTCAACCTTGAACCGTTTAGATGTTGTTGAATCGAAGTCAGACGTAGTTATAGAAACGACCCCGTTATTCTGCGCTTCATCCCAGTTAAAATCACTCTTCCATGCACGATTGACAGGAAAGACGTAGTCGATACAAGTACCGAATAATGACAGGCGACTTGCCGTTGCGCACCTCGTGGCCCTTTTTATTATAGATATAACCGTGACAATGAGAGTGCAATCGACACTATTGATGTAAGACCCAATCTGAGTTAAGAATACGATGCCTCCCTGAAGCTCATGACATCGACCTTCAAGAAATGATTCCTCCATGAGCAGTGGATCACCATTAACATAAACTCCAGGACGCACTGCCTTCATCAGCCATTCGTGCTGAATTACTTCTTTGTCTCTCTCATCCGGATAGAGCCTCAGCTCGCCTTGCTTGTATACAAACCGGAACACAATGTCCCGATAACTCAACTCTCCGGTGTATGTTTCGGATTCCATGAGTCACTCCGCCTAAATCGTCTTCACTCCTCGGCGAACAGCAGTTACATCCTCAGCGTCCCGTTATGATTTCCCATTCACTTCGCTGCGAACACAAACCCCTTCCTCATCGAGCAAAGCAACTGCCTCCTTGACGGTGTGATAGGAGCCTGAGAGGTTCCTGCCCGTCACAGCATCATCCATCGCAGCAAGAGTCTCTTGGCTAAACCCGTAGGGATTGGACGGATCAAACGGGAAGCCCCCGCGACGGTTGAACGCAGACACGAACATACGGATTGCGTTGCTCGGAGAGGTGCCAATCTCATCACAGATCATGGAGAAGCGGTCCTTCTCGTCCTTGCGAAGCTTTGCAGAGATGGACTCGGTCGCAGCTGCGGTGGCCATGGATACTCCTTACTACAACCTCCTACTTTGTCGTACATTGTATACCCAAGGATATTGCGTCCGAATCCCATATGTTTAGTCATCCGTGAGTCCGGCCAGTATGGTTGCCAGCGGAGAGCGCCTCGCCCAGATACACCCCCTACATCCGCACAAGGAGCAGGGGCACATCAGCAAACAGCTCTGGCTCGCTGTACTGGTAGCCGTTTGCCAGCGTCTCCGTCCGCATCGCAATCACCTCGTAGGGAGGAGCGCTGTCGACGTCCTCGGCGGCGGGGTTCTTCTCGACCCGATAGAGCGTGGGCGCAAGGCCGCCCGGCGTGACGCCCAGCTCCGCAAGGCCCGTCTGCGGGTCCTGGTTGTCATACGCCAACCTGATGTTAAACCAACCTTTGTCCCGCACGCTTTCCGGCAGACGCGCAAAGAGGTCTGGGGCCACCGCTAGGCTATAGGCCTCAAAGGCCCCCGGTGCGAACTCGCGCTCGTCAAAGCGCTCGAGGCTCCCACTCTCCTGGAGTTCCTCCAGCGAGACGGGACTCTCCACGGTCTCCAGCTCCACATCACCCGTGCGCAGACGCACGCCGCACTCGTCGGAGGTGACGTAAACGCCCTTGCCCACGGGGAACCACTCCACGATGAGCCAGCTGCCAATGTCATCGGCACCCGTATCACTATCGTCAAAGGGACTGAGCTCGCCGAGCTTGCCGTTCTCCGCGTCGCTGAGAACGGCGGCGTCGGTGTCTTCGGGCACCCCATCGCGACACCCGGCCTGGTAGACGACCACCCGCGTCTCCGCGTCCCCGTCCGTCAGAGGAAGCAGCGCGCGGCACGCCCCCTCGATGGGCGCCACCCACGCGGGCGTCTCGGGAACGTCTGTCGGGAAGCCGTCCGCGTAGTCCGCGTCCGCACCGGAGAGCTCAATCTCAACGTACGGCACACCCAGGCTGACGCGCAAGGCCTCCTGCTCGAAAAAGCTGTCGTCGCCCGTGTAGCGCGCGTAGAAGAACGAGGCGCTCTGCTCCACGGTCGTCTCGACCTCGCCGTTCTTCTCGCCAGCTTGATCCTCCGGCCAGTAGTACGTCGAGATGCACCCCTCAAAGAAGCCGTCCTCCTCAAGCGGGACGCCGTTCACAGTCACGGATGCAACGTCGCAGCCCGCGTCCCCCAGGCGCTCGCAGCAACCCTCGAGCTCCTCGCGGAAGCGCTGCTCGTAGGCCGCCGTGATCTCGTCCTGCTGCCGGTTGTCGCCAACGACGCCGTCCTCAAAGTCCACGAGCACCGTCTGACCGTCGCTCATGGTGCAGAACGCCTGGCCGGACGACTGGTAGCCAAACAGGACGTACGACCGGTCCTCCCAGACGTCGACCACGAGGGCGTCGTCACCGTACTTCTCGGCGTAATACCGCTCCGCCTGCCTGGCAACATCCTCCTCGTCGAACTCCCCCAGGTTGCCGCAACTCCCGAGGGCAAGAACGGTCACTATGGCGAGAAGAACGAGCGGGGCGAGCTTGCGGCGCAAAATCGGGGCGGTGGCATACGTCATGGGGAACCTCCCGCGCGAGGGGGATTGTAGCCCCATTGTCGCAGAACGCGTGCAGTAGCGGGCTATGAACGACGTGGGGCGCGAACTCATATAATCAGACACGAGGCGAATCGAAGCGACGCTGGGAGACGACTAGATGAGGAACGTGGCATGAACATCGAAGTCATAGCCGATGGCGTCATCCGCGACGAGAATCAGAATTGGGTCTATTACATCGACACCGAGCGTGTGAACGAGCTCAATCTGAAGCGCTGCGGCAAGTGGATGTATATGACCGCCGATCTCGAGCACGCTGAAAAACTGGTTCGCGAGGCTGTCATCACGGGTGCGGTCATCGAGGCGAAGCGCAGCACGGCTGCTCACATGGCGCTGTCGCGCAGTGGCACGGGTGTCTGCTGTTTCTATCTGAACGGCGACGATGCCAAAGCGCACCACCGTGCGATTGAGTTTCTGCTGGGACATAACCTCGTGAGACGCACCAAGGCCGGACGACTCTATAACGTCTCGTTCAAGTTCGACGAGCAGACGAGAGCCGGCGAATATGGCGATGACTTCCACGCGAAGATCTGTCTCGCAGACTTCGTCGACCTCGACACAGGCGAGTTCCTCACATAGGTGAATGAAGCCGAATAGAATATCAGCTGACCTCATAAGAGGCCGGGCGCTTTTTTGTGCTACTCGCTTTGCATCTAGCTTGACGCAGACACGTCGTAGGTGCCACCGGATGCGGGACACGTGTGCAGTATCGCCGAGAACGGTCCTGTGCCGGTGACCTCGTAGTAGGTCGCGACGCCGTCCTCGGGGCCGTCGATGCTGGTCACTTCGAAGTCGTGCTCCTCGAGGTCCTCGAGCGCCTCTTCGACGGGATAGCCGCGCACGCCGGGGATGTTGCGCGTCTGGGGGCCGTTGTCGACCGTGTAGGGATTGGCGCCGAGCGAGACCGTGAGCGTGACGCAGGCGCCCTCCGGGGCGTAGCCCGACGGGCGCTGCGCGGCGACGTGACCGTCCGTGTAATAACTGCTCCAGTCACTCACAGTGACGACGCTGAAGCCCTCGTCCTCGAGAGCTGTCACGGCCTCCTGCACGGTGTCGGCGGTGACGTTGGGCACGCGCATGTAGGTCGGCTGGGGCGGTTCCTCTGGCTCTGGCGCCTCGGTGTTCCCTACGGCAGTAGCGGTCACGGCGGTCTGCGTCGGCTCGCTCTCGGGAGCCTTGGGCGCGACCGAGCACGCCGTGAGCACACATGCGAGGACGCCGGCGAGGATGGGCGCTACGATGTGACGCTTGGTCATGGCAATCGCTTCCTTCGGATCAGGGTGGCTTGACGCAAGTCTACCCGCCGCATCGCATGCGACGTGCGGCGCGCCGTCGATTGGTGAGAGGCGTACGGGTTGCGGGAGCTCTTTTCCCATAGACGTCACCGCTGCTGCGTCGGCCGGCGTGCGTCCAGGGCGGCTGCGGTTACCGCCTGCCCGCGCATGGCATCATATGCATAGCGAATGTGAAAGACGGTCACCGGGAAAGGCTCCCGACGGCCGCCCTCTTGTATTTCGTACATCCAAAGGTACATCCGGCAACCACTGACCGGCGAGCTATTCGTCGCGCGTCTGCTCGCTTTCACCATCCCTAAACACCAGCATCCCGCTGTAGTCCGTGTCGCGCGGGCGTCGGCGGTCGGGATCGCGGAAGAAGTCCGCCGCAAGCCGGCGGATCACGGGCGAGAGCGCGATCAGCGCGATGAGGTTCGGGATCGCCATGAGGCCGTTGAAGCAGTCGGCGAACTCCCACACCACGTCGAGGTTGGTCACGCAGCCCGCGAACACCATGGCGACGTAGGCGACCTGGTAGACGCGCACGGCCACGCGCTGGGCGCGGCTCTTGCGGAAGAGGTACTCGACGCACTTCTCGCCGTAGTAGTACCACGCGATGAGCGTGGCAAACGCGAAGAGCATGAGGCCCACGGTCACGATGTACTGGCCGCCGGGGATGCTCTGCCCAAAGGCCGCCGAGCTCATGGCGCCCTCGGACATCATGGGGTCGGCATGCCACAGCCCCGAGGTGATGATCACGAGGCCCGTGATCGTGCACATGACGATGGTGTCGAAGAACACCTCGAAGGTGCCCCACAGGCCCTGGCGGGCGGGGTGGTCGGTGTCGGCCGAGGCATGCGCGATGGGCGCCGAGCCCATGCCCGCCTCGTGGGTGAACACGCCGCGCGACATGCCCACGCGGCACGCATACATGACCGTGGCGCCCAAAAAGCCGCCCGTGGCGGCCGTGCCGGTGAAGGCGTCGCGGAAGATCTGGGCGATCGCGGCGGGGATCTCGCCGGCGTTGACCACGAGCACCGCCGCGGCGCCGAGCAGGTAGAAGATGGCCGCGAAGGGCACGAGTTTCTCGGTAATTTGCGCGATGCGGGTGATGCCGCCGATGAGGACCAGTCCCGCAAGCAGCGCCACCACAGCGCCGATGACGGGCAGCGGCACCCCGAAGGTGGCGTTCACGCTGCCGGCAAGCGAGTTGGCCTGCACGCTCGCACCGATGCCAAAGGACGCGAGGAAGCCGAAGGCGGCGAACAGCATCGCGAGCCAGCCAAGCCCTAGGCCGCGGGAGATGTAGTACATGGGGCCGCCCACGATCTCGCCGCGCTCGTTGCGGGTGCGGTAGGCCACCGAGAGCGTGACCTCGCAGAACTTGATGACCATGCCAGCCAGCGCGGAGAGCCACAGCCAGAAGATCGAGCCCGGACCGCCCGTGGCCACGGCAAGCGCCACGCCCACGATGTTGCCGGTGCCGAGCGTCGCCGCGAGCGCGGTGCACACCGCCTGGAAGGGCGAGATGGTGCCCTCCCCCGCCTCCGACGGGTCGGGGCGCTGGAAGAGCGTCTTGGTGGTGTAGCGCATGACCACGTTGAAGCGCGTGAACACGACGCCGCGGGTGACGAAGAGCAAAAACACGCCGGTCCCGAGCATCAGCACGACCATGGGGACGCCCCACAGCACGTTGTCGTTCAGGGCGGTGATGGCGGACATGAAGAAGTCGAACATGGAGGGCCTCTCGACGGGGCGCGGGCAGTTTCAGCTACACAAAGGGTAACTTTGCCCTACCTGTGTTTCCGTAGCGTGACGGGAGCGTTGATTGATGGGCAGCGCTTGAAGCGCCGCGTTCTTCTCGGCTGCAAGATTATTCTCCGCAGAATAATTCTCAGCAGAATAATCTTGTCCTCCACGCTCCGATAGGGTTTTACCGCCACTGGCGGTAAAGATTTGGCGGTAAAGTCGCGAGCGTCGCGAACTCCTGGCCCTCGCTGTCCACAAGCGCTTCTTCCAGCAAGCCATTTTGACGGCGACTATGCCGTTCGCTGTCCCCGACACCCATTGTGCGGACGCGCGACGCAACGATTTGCACCCAAGGCAACTTGTCTACCGGTGACACACGAAACCCGACCGTCTGTCGATAGAGATTCGAACCATATGTCCTTCTCAACTGTCTTGAGCTGGGAACGCAGCTACGTGGAAGACAACTGCAAGACAAGGCCTACCGCCTCCGTGCTAGGGTCTTACCCCTCAATGGAGGCACGGAGGCTTCATGAGGAACTACCTCAAGAGCTTGAACGCGAGCGCGCTACACTTGAAGAGAAAGGAACGACATGGTTGGAGGACTCGTCATGGACGTCTCGTCGGCGCAGGCAGCAGCAAAGAGAGCGGTTGAGATTCTCGTGGAGCTCATCCCGGAGGCCAGGTACGCAGCTCTCGAGGGCATCGAGTTGAGCGAGGACGAAACCAGCTGGCGCGTCGTTGTTGGTTACGTCCTCGGAAGCGATCTTCCGGCAACGGCCCTTGCAGGACTCACTACAAGCCCAAAGTCACTGCGCACCTATAAGACGCTCATCCTCGACAGAGCTACGCTCGAGCTCAAGAGGATGGAGCCCTACCATGAGCCGGCGTAAAGTTGCGCTCGACACCAACGTATTCCTATAGTTTCTGCGTGAATGCAGCTAGCCGTCCTTACCAACAGCGTTTGTCGGCATGGTTCATCTGGCACGTGGGGAATTGGCGCGGTGCACGGGTCGGCTACGCAGCATCAAACCGTCGCTCTTCTCGCCTGAATGCCGATGCTGCACCCTCGAGCTCCTAAGAAACTTTAAATATTTTCTGAGGTCAAGGCCACTCGATATACTCTGTGAAAACATCGTTCGTGTGTAACTCAGTATCTCACGGGAATGTTCGACTGCTCAACCGCGGCTCGATAGCCACAGCTCTTCAGCATCTCCTCAACGACCTTTTTCTGCACAGCCTTCTGATCATCGCTTCCAAGACTCGGTCCAAGCGTTATCCGAGAAACAACAGCCCTGTCAAAGTTGAGGGAGACATAGGGAACCACGTATCCGGCACAGGTTCTGTACTCAACACGCACCCCAGATTCAAGCTTGTTGTACACGTTGACGAACAAGCGCACCTCCTTCTCGTGGGAAAAGCAGGCGTACTTAAAGACAGGCTTCAGATTACTGAGTAACGTTCCGATGTGATATCTAACGTGTCCCCCATAGCCCTGTTCGTAGTTCTCATACAAATCGAGGAGTGCCCTCTCGATTAGCTCAAGCTGCTCTCTTTCGTCATATATCACCTTCACCATGAGCGCCATCATGGTTCCGTCTTGGTTTTGGCGTGAGCTGAGAGAATTCAGCAAGTCGCGAGAAGAGACTCCTATATTCATCCCCTCATATCGGTTGCCCTTGGAATAGTAGTTCCACATTGCCAGCGCGTCAGGGTCCTCAGAAAAAGAGGTGACGTACGTCTTGAACTCATCTCTCACCGGACGAGTCTTTCCGCTTGCCGTATAGAGGATAAGCCCGGTGCGGTTGGGACGAACATCTCTGATCAATTCGTAGAAACTCTCGTCAATTCTCCCAGCGGCCTTAAGCTCGTCGCAGGCCTGGGCGAACCGAATTACGGGCAGCGTCCCCTCGGAAGCGTCGTTCAAACAGTCAATCCTGCTCGCCCAGAGGCATAGGCCTTCTTCGCCCAAGAGGATGGGATTGACGTTCCCCAGTGAGGAGTAGTGATACACCTCACCGTCGTAAAGCTTGAGCTGCCACACGGTCTCAAATTCAAGCTTCTCCGTAAACCCATCAAGAAGGCTTCTCGCAATCAACCTATACTCCTAGCAAACTCTCCGCCAACTTGAACGCATCCGTCATCCCGGGCCCGGGTAACTCATCCGCACGGGCAACGCGCTTCTCTCTCGCGTTTGCTATCGCACCCCTCACGTCTTCGAGCGAGAACTGCGTCGGAGTCAGGCGCTTATCGTACCCGGGCATGTGACGTTTAAGGGCAGCGTCGACCTTTGCCGCTGTCGTGCATCCGTTGGCTTTCTCAAAATGCATGACGAGGAACAGCTCGAACTTTGGATTGCTCACTGCGAGGTGGAAACCCGGATGACTGTCACACCACTCGAGAAGATCACCGAGCTCGCCCTCGTAGTCATCTACGTCCACGACAACCCACGCCTCATCTCCATCCCTAAGCTCCTCGGACCCGATTTCCTTCTGGAGTCTCTTGAGAACCGCTGCGGGATTTCTCCTTGAAGGATGGACGTTTTTCGGATACTTCACGGAGGCACGGGCATCCTTGAAAACCGCCATACGGAAGTAGTCTCGCTCGGTGGCACCCTCGGCTGAGACCCAGCAGACGGGGCGATAGGCACGCCGCCCCGTCTGCCTTACCAGCGTATTGTTCTTCCTCTTACCCATGGTCGGACACCTCACCCAGCATCGGGATACCGCCGAAGCGCCCCTCGAGGTAGCTCTTGATCAGGTCCTTGTCAAAGCGAATCCCCTCGAAGTCGCTCAGGGCAACAATCTGGGACCGCCCATCTGACCCTCGCTGGGCGATGTACATCTCGTCCCTGCGCATGAGCGACTGGTCCATGAGAAGAAGGTCGTGTGTCGTAAAGAGGAGCTGCTTTCGCTTGTCGGGCCCGCACGTCGCGAGAAAGTCCTCTATGAGACGGGAGGTGAGCATGGTGTGAAAGCAGCGGTCAAGCTCGTCCACCACAAAAACCTTTGAGCCGTGTGAACCACTCTCGCCAGAGAGGTCGAACAGCATGGGGAGTAGGCCCATGAGCCTCTGGGTTCCGGAGGACTCCGCGCTTAGTCCAAAAGAGTGCTCCTCGCCGTCGGGGCCACGATGAAGTGTTCTAAGCCTCTGGACATCCGGCCGGGAATCGCCGCCGCGAACCGAGAGCATCTCGAACCCGTAGTCGCCGGGAGCCCTGTCGACAACGACGGTGATAGTCTCATCCTCCTTGAGCTCCGATGCCCTCTTGAGCAGACGAGCGTCGGGTGGGAGGGCATCAACTTCAACCCGTTCTCCAACCAAGCCACATATCCCCGTGTCCATTCGCGAGAGCGCCTCACCCGCATATCGGAGGAAGTCCTCGCGGTCGGTCGCTGCCGTGGCAAACGACCAGGCCTGCGACTCAACACCCACCAGCTCGAGAGTCTCGGCAAACCACCCAAAAGGCTCTCTTAACTCATCAATGTTTTGGGAGAATCCCGCCCCGAGAAAAACCTGATTACTTCGAGTGCTCTTTGCGGCGTACAGTACGTGATCGGGGTCGCTGAAAAGCTCTCTGTTGAGCTGGAAACGCTCATCGCGAGATGCGTCGCGCTCATAAACGTCTATCGATTGGCCTTCTTTGACTATCTCAAGGCATTCATAGGAGACGGAGAAGCGCGTAGCTTCAACCACAAGCCGATACGTCGTCCTCCCGGCAAGGAAAGTGATGTCGAACATCGTCGGACTCATCGAAGACTGAGAGTCAAGCATGAAAGGCCGAATGGGAAGCAGACCGTCCACCCCAGGATCAGTAAGGACCATCTCGCGAAGCGCAGCGAGCCCCTTGAAGAGGGCAGTCTTTCCGGAAGAGTTGCCGCCGTACACGGCAGCAACTGGGAGGATCTTCTTGCTCCGAAAGCCCGGAAGCTCCGAGCGAGTCTCCCCATGCTGCCGCTCAAGCGAGGAAATCATACTGAGGGAAGCTTCATCACGATAGGACATCCAATTGCTCAGAGTGAAGTTCAGCAGCATCTGTATCCCTCCTCAATACAGCACTGAATGTGATATTATCACATTCAGTGCTGTATTGCTTTATACGGACAATCGTTTCGCGAATTGTGATGTACGGTAAGCTTGGAAATGAAGCGGCCTCCGACCTGAATCCTCTTTCATCCAAGAAGAATAATCGGAAACAAAAGTCACCCTGGGCTCTCTGCCACAAGGCGCGCTCTCGATGCTCGAGTTTGTCGAGGAGATCGGCGGGAGTCTCACGAATCTTGCCCAAGCACCGCTCGAGGCGGTAATGAACGAGAAAAATGCCGCACATGCCGACGCCGCACGTCCGGCGAACGGAGCCGCAAGGAGCAGACTCCGCGAGAGCAGACTCGAGGCACGGGATGGAACGAGCGACGGGCGCGAGCACGCCCAACAGCGAGAAAAACGGGGCGCCTGGCATCCATCGCGTTAGAACGGACAGAATCGGGCGGTTTTCTCGGCCTTTTGTCCGTTTTGACGCGATGGATGCTCAGGCGGGCGGGCGGCCGGGCAAGCGAGGAGCCGAGAAGAACGAGGGCCCGCCGGGCATGGCAAACCGGCGGGCCCTCTGCAAGGGATGTGCGAGGAAGCGGAGCTACTTCTCGCGTGCGTAGTACGAGTGACGCAGCGGGAGCTCGGTCTGGAGCTCGCCGGTGAGGGCACGGTAGGCGTTCTGGACCGCGGGCGCGGTGGGGATCGTGGCGATCTCGCCGATGCCCTTGGCGCCGTAGCCCACGTCGAGCAGCTCGTCCTTCTCGACGTAGATGGCGTTGATGTAGGGGATGTCCGGCGCGCGGAAGAGGCCCAGCATGCCAAACTTCACCTGCGGGACGCAGTCCTCCAGGTCAAAGCGCTCGGTGAGCGCGTAGCCCATGCCCATGAGCACGCCGCCCTCAATCTGGCCCTGGATGGCGATGGGGTTCACCACCTTGCCGGAGTCGTGCGCAGCGTGGACCTCGGTCACGCGGCCGTCGTCGTCCAGGATCACCACATGCGTGGCGTAGCCGTAGGCCACGTGGCTCTTGGGGTTGGGCACGTCCGCGCCGAGCTTGTCGGTCTTCTCGAGGTACTCGTAGGAGAACTCGCGGCCCTCGAGGGCGGCCAGCGCGGCCACCGGGTCCTGCGCGTGGTAGCCGGCGCCCGGGCCCACGTAG
Source organism: Olsenella sp. An270 (assembly GCF_002159735.1). Classification (GTDB taxonomy): domain Bacteria; phylum Actinomycetota; class Coriobacteriia; order Coriobacteriales; family Atopobiaceae; genus Thermophilibacter. Next base: position 39,179 of record NZ_NFJF01000002.1, on the reverse strand, counting down.
GGTGTGCCGTCGGCGTACTCCACCACAAAGCCGTCGCCGTGGGCCACCACGGGCTCCGTGCCGGTCTCGGTCCCCTCCTCCACCGCGAGCATGGCGTCGCGTAGCAGGAACGCCGCGCCACGCACGGCCTCACCGGTGATGAGGGTCTGGCGCGAGCCCGAGGTGGTGCCGGAGTCGGGCGCGTTCTCGGTGGAGCACTCGCCGTTCACGATGTTTGCGAGCGGAAGTCCGGTGGCCTCGGCAACGTCCTGCAGGAAGACGGTGTTGCAGCCCTGACCGATGTCGGAAGTGGCGGAGTAGACCACGGCACGACCGTCCTCCACGCGGATCTTGCAGCGGCCGGCGTCGGGCAGGCCCACGCCCACGCCCGCGTTCTTCATCGCGCAGGCGAGGCCGGCGTGGCCGGGATGCGCCTCGTAGACGTCGCGCACCGCGAGCAGGGTCTCCTTGAGGGCGGTGGAGCGGTCGGCGATCTGGCCGTTGGGCAGGACCTTGCCCGGCTCGATGGCGTTGCGGTAGCGGATCTCCCACGGGGAGATGCCCACCTCGTCGGCGAGAAGGTCGATCAGGCTCTCGAGCGCAAACTCGCTCTGGCACACGCCGAAGCCGCGGAACGCGCCGGCGGGCGGGTTGTTGGTGTACCAGCCAAAACCGCGGATGTCGGTGTTCTGGTAGCAGTACGGACCCACGGAGTGCGTGCAGGCGCGCTCCAGGACCGGGCCGCACAGGCTCGCGTAGGCGCCGGTGTCGAAGTTGATCTCGCAGTCCAGGCCCACGAAGGTGCCGTCCTCGTCGCAGCCGAGCGTGAAGGTGCCCTCCATGTAGTGGCGCTTGGGATGGAAGTTGATGGACTCCTGGCGCGTGAGGCGCACCTTGACCGGACGGTTCACGGCGAGCGCGGCGAGTGCGGCCAGGTGCTGCACGGAGACGTCCTCCTTGCCGCCAAAGCCGCCGCCCACGAGCATGGTCTCCACGACCACGCGCTCCGGCGTGGCGTCCCAGCCGAGCATGTGGGCGATCTCCTTGCGGGAGTCGTAGGCGCCCTGGTCGGACGAGCAGACCTTCACGCCGTCCTTGTACGGGAAGGCCACGGCGCACTCCGGCTCGAGGAACGCGTGCTCGGTGAACGGCGTCTTGAAGGTGCGCGTCACCTTGTGCGCAGCGCCCGCGAGCGCCGCGGCAGCGTCGCCGCGGACCACGTGGCGCTGCTGGCAGATGTTGTTCTCGGGCGTGACCCAGTTGCCAAACGCGAGGTAGGGCTTGTGGAGCACAGGCGCGCCCTCGGCGCGGGCCTCCTCGATGGAGCGGACGGGCTCGAGAACCTCGTACTCCACCTTGACGGCCTTCTTGGCCTTCTCAAGCGTGGCGGCGTCCTCAGCCACCACCAGGGCAATCGCGTCGCCCACGCAGTGGGTGACGTCGCCCTCGGCCGTCATGACGTCCCAGTCGTAGAGCAGGTGACCGACCGCGTTCACGGGCACGTCGGCGGCCGTGAGCACGGCGAGGACGCCCGGCATGGCGCGGGCCTTCTCGGCGTCGATCTTGACCACGCGGGCGCGCGGGTACTTGGAGCGCACGGCGCTGGCGTAGGTGAGGTCGGGGAAGTCGCGCTCGTCGATGTCGTCGGGGTACTTGCCAAAGCCCAGGACCTTGCGGCGCACGTCAACGCGGAAGGCGCGCTTGCCCACGCCGTAGTCGTCGCCGCGCTCGAGCTCGGGGTCGATGCTCTTCTCGCCCCGCAGGATGGCGGCGGCGAGCAGGATGCCCTCGATGATCTTCTTGTAGCCGGTGCAGCGGCAGACGTTGCCGCGGATGGCCACTTTGACCTGGTCCTCGGTGGGGTCGGGCACCTTGTGGATGAGGGCCGCGCCCGCCATGACCATGCCGGGGATGCAGAAGCCGCACTGCACGGCACCCACCGCGCCGAACGCGTAGACGAAGGCCTCCTGCTCCTCGTGGGGCAGACCCTCCACGGTCACGATGTCGCGGCCGTTGGCAAGGCGCGTGGTGAGGACGCACGCCTTGGTGGCGCGATCGTCCACGAGCACGGTGCAGGTGCCGCACGCGCCCTCGGAGCAGCCGTCCTTGACGGAGGTGAGATGAAGCTCGTCGCGCAGGTAGCGAAGGAGCGGCTTGTCACATGTGACGACCTGCTCCTCGCCGTTGACGGTGAAGCGGTACTCGGCGGGTGCCTTGACGGCGGTTCCAGCTGCCATGGTCTCCTCCCCTACTGGGCCGGGGCGTAGATGCCCAGCGTGTCGTGGATGACGCCCTTGCGGCACTTGGTGGCGCACATGCCGCACGCGATGCAGAGCGCGTAGTCGATTGCCGCCTGCTTGTCCTCCACGCGCATGGCACCGGTGGGGCACGCGCGCTCGCAGAGGCGGCAGCCTATGCAGCCCTCGTCGGCGACCCAGATGCGCTTGAGCTCGTCGTCCATGTCTCTCCCCTCCTTGCGTACGAGACCCGCGGGCGAGAAGGACCTCGGCCCGCGGGTCGCACGAAAGCTACTTGGCCAGCAGGTAGGCGTAGTCGTCGCGGACCGCGGCAATGGTGAGGCGCACGTCCTCGGGCAGGCCGCAGGCGGCGTCGCTCACGTCGTAGGTGCCCTCGCCGGACGCCAGGCGCACGCGGACGCGTCCGTCGGGCAGCGGCAGGAAGCCGCGGTTCTCGCTCGCGTCCATGTCCTCCGCGCTCCAGAAGAGCGTGAGCTTGTCCTTGTATGGACGGCCGCTCCACGGGCAGAAGACGGCGCAGTTGCCGCACTCGTTGCACATGCCGTCCACGTGGACGACCTGCTGCTGCGCGAGGCCCGGCACCTTGATGGCAACGTTCGCGCGGTTGGGGCAGACGTCGCAACAGACCTCGCAGACGGTGGCGCAACCCAGGCAGCGGCTCGTCGTGCAGCCGGCGACGTCGAGGCAAATGTCGCCCTTGCGCGCCATGATGGCGTCGAGCTTGTCGGCGCGGACGTTCTGGGCGGCGTAGGCGTTGAAGTCGACGCCGGCCAGGTCGCGGGCCACGGCCTGCGCGTCGGCGATGGCCTCCACAAAGGTGGCCGGACCGCGACGGCAGTCGCCGGCGGCCCAGACGTGGTCCACGCCGGTAGCGGTGCCAGCCGGGCGGCCGCGGCGGTCAACCTCGACCCCCGCGCCCTCGTAGAGCCCACGCTCGATCTGCTCGCCAACGGCGCAGATCACGGCCGTGGCCGGAACGTCCATGGTGTCGCCCGTGGGCTCGGGACGGCGACGGCCAGACTCGTCCGGCTCGCCGAGGCGCATGACCTCACAGGCCAGCTGGCCGCCTGCCACGCCAATCGGGGCGAGAAGCTCGCAGAGCTCCACACCCTCCTCCAGGGCAAGCTGCAGCTCCTCCTCGTCCGCCGGCATCTCCTTCTTGGTGCGGCGGTAGACGATGCGCACGTTCTTGACGCCCTCGGCGCGCTTGGCCACGCGCGCGGCGTCCATGGCGGTGTTGCCGGCGCCCACGATCACGACGTCGGTGCCCAGGTCCATGGGCTCGCCGGACTTGGCGGCCTCGAGGAACTCCAGGACGTCGATCTCCTCACCGGCCTTGAGGCCCACCTTGCCCGGCGCCCACGCGCCCGTGGCGACCACGACGTCCGTGAAGCCCTCGTCGAAGAGCTCGGCCACGCTCGTGACCTCGCGGCCCATCTGGACCTGCGCGCCAAAGGCGAGGCAGAGCGCCACGTCCTTGTCGATGTCGTCGTCGGAGATGCGGAACTCGGGGATGACGTGGCGCGCCACGCCGCCGAGCTTGTCGGTGCGCTCGATGATGGTGACCTTGGCACCGGCGCGCGTGAGGAAGAACGCGGTGGCGAGACCCGCCGGGCCGCCGCCCACGACCGCCACGTTCTTATCGGCAGCAGAGGCGAGGCGAGAAGGACCAGCGGCGCGGAGCTTCTTCACGACCTCGTCGAACCCGCCGCGGGCAGCCGCAAGCTTGGACTCGCGGATGCGCGCGCCCTCGGGCTCGTAGAAGCTGCGCTCGCACTTGGCGCCGCAGGGGTGCGGGCAGAGGTTGCCGGTGATGTGCGGCAGGGCGTTGCGCTCGATGACGATCTGGAGCGCCTCGGCGAGCTTGCCCTCGTCCACGCGGGAGAGGTAGGCAGGGATGTCCTGCTGGATGGGGCAGCCGGTGCGGCACGGCGCGGTGAAGCAGCTCATGAGCGGGAGCTCGGCGTCGACCTTGTGAGGCTTGGCCGGCTTGATGGGCTTCTGGTAGTCCTTGCCGGAGGCGGTGCGGGAGGCCAGCGCGGTCACGGCATCAACGTCCACGTAGTCCAGGCGCTCGGCGCCGGCGAGAAGACCGGCGATCTGGGAGAAGCGCTCGTAGCCGCCGGGCTTGAGAACGTTGGTGGCCATGGTGATCGGCCAGATGCCGGCCGCGTAGAGCTCGCGGATGTTGCGCGCGTCGGCACCTCCCGAGTAGGAGATGCGCAGGCGGCCGTCAAACTGGCGGGCGATGCGGCGCGCGAGCTCGATCGTGAGCGGGAAGAGCGAGCGACCGGACATGTACATCTCCTCGCTCGGCAGCTCGCCGCGGGTCACGTCAACCGGGAACGTGTTGGTGAGCTTGACGCCAAAGGCGAGGCCCTTCTCGTCGCAGAGCTCGATCAGGCGCTCGAACATGGGCACGGCGTCGATCCACTGCAGGTCCTCGCGGAAGTGCGTGTCGTCGAAGACGATGTAGTCAAAGCCGAGCTCGTTCAGGCGCTCGCGCGCGAAGTCGTAGCCCAAAAGCGTCGGGTTGCACTTGATGTAGGTGTTCACGCCCTTTTCGGTGATGAGATAGGTGGCGATGCGCTCGATCTCGTCGGGCGGGCAGCCGTGGAGCGTGGACTCGGTGACGGAGTTGGAGACCTGCGGGGAGACCGAGTTGACGAAGTCTGCGTCCACGTTCTGGAAGCGGTCGAGGTTGGCGAGGGCCCAGTCGCGGCACTCGGCCCAGACCTCGGTGCCGGAGGCGTCCTTCATGCCCTCGATGTAGCGGTCGACCTTCTCGGACTTGATGCCCTCGAGGCTGTAGCCCACGGACATGTTGAAGACAAAGCCGTCCGGGTCTCCCAGGCCGTACTCGCGGGCGATGAGCTTGCAGGCCCACCAGGCCTTGACATACTCGGCGAAGGCGTCGGGCACGGTGAGCTCGGTGGACCACTCGCAGTTGTAGCACTCATCCTCGGCCACGATGCAGGGCTTGCTCACGCAGGCGGAGAGCTCCTCGCCGTCCATGACCTGGACGGTCTTGAGCTCAAAGAAGCGCGAGCCCGCCACGTAGGAGGCGATGATGTTCTGCGCGAGCTGGGTGTTGGGGCCGGCGGCCGGGCCAAAGGGGGTCTCAATCCTCTCGGCAAAGATCGCCTCGGCACCGCCCTCGTGGACGTAGGCCTTGCGCACGCCGAAGATGGCGCCTTGTGTCTCGTGCTCGGTCAGGACCCAGTCCATGACCTGCGCGAACGGGATCGGCCTCATGACGTCGCTCATTGTTGCTCCTCTCCTGCGGCGCGCGGACCCTCTCCCGCTCGCCGACCTCAGTTCGGTCTAGTACGTGCGCTCGTTCAGCGTGCCCCAGAGCTTCTTGGACTGCTCGAGGGTCCAGGCGTTGATGCGCTCCTCGTCGATGGCCACGAACTCGCGGTCCTTGTAGAGCACCTTGCCGTTGACGATCGTGGTGCGGCAGTTCTTGCCCATCATGCCGAAGAGCATGTGGCCGTCGATGTTCTCGTCCGAGAAGGGCGTGAAGACCGGGTAGTCCATCACGATCACGTCGGCCGCGGCACCGGGCGCCAGGACGCCGACCTCGCGCCCGAAGTAGGCGCTCGCCATGGCGGGGTTGTTCTGGAAGAGCATCGTCATGGCCTCGACCCAGCCCACGTTGGGCATGGCGGCGTTGTGGCGCTGGATGATGAGGAAGACCTTGAGGCTCTCGAGCATGTCGTGCGTGTAGGCGTCGGTACCCATGTGCACCGGGATGCCGCGGCGGAAGAACTCGAGCACCGGCGCGCAGCCCACGGCGTTGCCCATGTTGGACTCGGGGTTGTTGACGATGTGGGTGCCGGTCTCCTTGATGATGTCCATCTCGGCGGGCGTGACGTGGATGCAGTGGCCGAGCATCGTGCGCGGGCCCAGGAGGTCGTGCTGTAGCAGGCGCTCGATCGGCGAGATGCCGCCGCGGTTCCGCCGGCTGTCCCAGACGTCGTTCATGCCCTCGCAGACGTGGATGTGGAAGCCGGTGAGGCCATTGTTGGCCTCGGCCATCTTGTCCATCGTCTCGTCGGAGAGCGTGAAGGTGGCGTGCCCGCCAAACATCGCGGCGATCATGCCGGAGTCCTGCTTGGCGGCCCACTGTGCGAACTCGGCGTTCTCGGCGATCGCCTGGTCGCGCTTCTCGTCGCCGCGGCGGTCGGAGGTCTCGTAGCACAGGCACGCGCGGATGCCCGTCTCCTCGCAGACGTCCTTGATCGCAAAGAGGGAGCCCGGGATCTCGCAGAAGCTCGCGTGGTGGTCGAAGATCGTGGTCACGCCGTCGCGCAGGCTGTCCAGCACGGTGGCATAGGCGCTCGCGCGGGTGCCGTCGAGCGTGAGGTTGTCGTCGATCTTCCACCACTGCTGCTCGAGGTTCTCGAGGAAGTTGGTGGGGTTGCAGCCCTTGATGGCAAGGCCGCGGGCCAGGCCGGAGTAGATGTGGGTGTGGCAGTTCACCAGGCCCGGCATGATGACGCCGCCGTGGGCGTCCACGACCTCGGCCTCCGGGTACTTCTCGGCCAGGGCGGCGGCTTCACCGACCTCGGCGATCTTCTCGCCATCGATGGCAACGGCGCCGTTCTCGAGGTAAGCGTTGTCAGCGTCGCGCGTGATGACGCGACCGTTGGTGACGAGCAACATGACGTCTCCTATCTGTCCGGCGAGAAGACCGGTCTTCTCGCCCCTCTTTTTGCTAGGCCTCCGGCTTGGGGAGGATCAGGTTGAGGATGATGGCCATGAGCGCGGCCGGGGTGATGGCGTTGGAACCGATAACAGTGGTCACCCAGCTGGGCATGCCCTCGCCCGCGAGGCAGCCCGACGCCATCCAGATGCCCAGGCCAAAGACCACCGAGGTGCCCACGATCGTGGTGACGCGCGGGGTGAGGCCGTCCTTGGTGAACATGCGGACGCCGTTCATGGTGATGGTGCCAAAGACACCCACCGTGGCACCGCCGATGACCGGCTGCGGGATGGCCGTGAGCAGCGCGGAGAGCTGAGGCAGCAGGCCAGCCGCGGCAAAGACCGCCGCCACGGTCACGAAGACCCACTTGTTGACGACCTTGTTGGAGCAGATGATGCCCACGTTCTGGCCAAGCGCGGAGGTGGGCAGGCCGCCGATGAAGGCGGAGACGAGCGAGGTGCAGCCCTGGGAGACGATGGCGCCGGAGAGCTCGCGCTCGTCGGGCATGCGGTCCATGGCGCCGAGGCAGGCCGCGGAGACGTCGCCGATGACCTGGATGGCCACCATCGGGTAGACCACGGCGAGCGTGATGCAGACCTCGGGGTGGAACTCGATCGCGTACGGCATGATCTTGGGGAACGCGAAGATGCCGGCGGAGCCCACGGCGGAGAAGTCGAGCATGCCGAAGGGCGCGGACACGATGATGCCGGCGATCATGCCAAAGAAGACGCTGCCGAGCTTGAGGGTGCCCTTGGCGAAGTTGTTGAGGCCAAAGACCACGGCAAACGTGACCAGGGCCACGCACCAGGCCTGCGGGGTGCCCCACAGCGGCGTGCCCTCGCCGCCGGCCATGTACTTGATGGCCGTCGGGTAGAGCGAGACGCCGATCGTGAAGATCACCGTGCCGGTGACGACCGGCGGGAAGAAGGCCTTGAGCTTGCCGTAGAAGATGCCAAAGAGGATGGCCGCGATGCCGCCCACGATCTCGCCGCCGAGCAGGGCGCCAAAGGAGAACGTGGCGCCCATGGCCTGGAGCGCGGGCAGGAACGCAAACGAGACGCCCATGACGATCGGCAGGTTGCCGCCGATGCGACGGAACGGCGCGAAGGCCTGCAGCGCCGTGTCGATGGCGGAGAGGATCAGCGCGACCTGGATGATGTCGGTCTTCTCCTGGGCAGTGAAGTTGAACGTGGCCGCGATGAGGATCGCGGGCGTGATGATGCCGGCGAAGGACGCCAGCACATGCTGGAGGGCGCAGGGCAGCATCTCGCCGATGGGCGGCATCCCCTCGCGCTGGAACAGGATCGCGGAGGACCCCTTCTCCTCCACCGCTTGCGTCTTCGCCATAATCGTCCTCTCCACGATGCTCCGACTATGTTTCGATAGTATTGCGCGGGGCGTGCTAACAAATTGTCTGCTTCGATGAAAATCTGTTAGACGGTAGGTTGCGGGGCGTGAGCGGTCGGGCTCTCGGCAGCCTCCAAAAAGTTTTCGTTGTCCTCGCGTTGATATAACGCGACGTCAGGACGTTCTTCTCGGCCTCACCGGCCCTCTCGGGCGCGGGCGGGACCAAACAAAAAGTTTGGCTGGCTTCCCTTTTCGGGTACCATCTCTCTCGTTCACACAATGCGAGGAGAACGACATGACCGAGACACAGCTCGACTTCTACAAGCGACTCGCCCACGCGCTCGCGCTGCAGTTTGGCAGCGGGTGCGAGGTCGTCGTCCACGACCTCGAGACGACCGACCCCAGCCACTCGATCGTCGCGATTGAGAACGGCCACGTCACCGGCCGCAAGCTCGGCGACGGGCCGAGCCACGTGGTGCTGGAGGCGCTGCATGCCGGCACCGAGCGCCTGGAGGACCGCCTCGCCTACCTCACCAAGACCGCCGACGGCAAGATCCTCAAGTCCTCGACGGTCTTCATCCGCGACGACGCCGGCCGCACCGTGGGCATCTTCGCCGTCAACTACGACATCACGGTCCTGCGCGCCGCCGCCGACGTGATCGGCGGGCTCGTGGGCACCGAGCCGGACGCCCCGCGCGAGCCGGAGCCGATCGTGCGCAGCGTGGCGGACCTGCTGGACGACCTCATCGAGCAGAGCGTCCAGCTCGTGGGCACGCCCGTGGCGCTCATGACCAAGGAGGAGAAGGTCCGCGCGATCCGCTACCTCAACGACACCGGCGCGTTCCTCATCACCAAGAGCGGCCCCAAGGTCTGCAAGTACTTCGGGATCTCCAAGTACACTCTGTACAACTACCTCGACGAGGCGCGCTCGGGCGAGAAGGACGCGTAGGCAGGCGCTTCCGGAGCGCTTTCGGGGCGCTACTCGAGCGCGGCGCAGTACGTGCGGGCATCCATGCCGGGGACGTGCGACCCACGATAGGCCGACGCGTCGCGCGTGACGATCGCCTCGGCGCCCAGAAGCTCCGCCGTCGCACGGACGATGCCGTCCTCGAGATCCGGCTCGTCCGACGCGAAGGCCGCGTCCAGGACGGGACCCGTAAGCTCCGCCACCTCCATCAGCGCCCGGAAGTCGTCCAGTCGCGCCCGCACGAGCGCCTCGTCGTGATAGTGGCGACACAGGATGTAATAGGCGTCCTTGATGCCGGCCGCAAGGATCACGGGCGTCCTGTCCTCCGAGGAGAGCAGCGCCTCAAGCAGGTCGACGGCATCGTGGTGCCTCTCGCGCGTCGCGCTGAGGTAGTCGAGGATGATGTTGGTGTCGAGCACGACCCTAGCCAAAGCGCCTCACCCTCTCCTCGTCGAGCAGCTCGCGGTCGCTCTTGTCCGCCTCCCAATCCGGCTCACGCGAGACATCCCGCTCGATGGAGGCAGTGAGCGCATGAAAGCGCTCGAGACGCGCGCGGCGGCTGGCCGCCTCGGGATCGGCCGGGTGGATGGTGACCCACGGCCTGTTGTTCTTGAGCACCACGAGCGTTGACCCCAGCTCGTTGACCTGCGCGGTCAGCTCGCTGAATCGGTTCTTCGCCTCACGGACGCCCACCGCAGAAAGCTCCGTCATGTCACCCTCCCTCACTGTAGCTACAGTATACCCTTTTGTGGCCACATTACGAGGACACCGCAGAGCCCCACGAATGTGTGCGAGATGTAAGTTCACCGTCATTCTCGCCACCGCGCCCGCCCCTTGGACCTAGGTTGGAAGGGAGTCGGGACACCCCTTTGGGCGAGAAGAACGACGGGAGATGATGGGGATGCGCAACGCGAGGACCCTGTCGGGCGTGCTGGGCATCGTCGCCGGAGCGCTGGCGCTCTTTGGGACCGTGGCCGTCGTGGGCGTGGAGCTCCCGCTCGCGACCATGCCGCTCTCGGTGGGCAGGCTGGCGGACACGCTGCTCACCGTCTCGGAGCCGCTGCAAAGCATGCCGCTCGTCGGGGAGCGCGTCGCGCAGGTCGTCGCCTTCCTGCAGAGCGCCTCCGGCGGGAGCCTCGCCGCCCTGCTGTGGGCGCTCAGCATCGGGCACGTGGCCGTGTGCGTGACCGCCATCACCCTCGCGGCGCTCGGCCTCCGGGACACGGGCCGCACCTGGCAGCTCGCGGTGGCGGGCGCGCTCGTGGCGGCCGACGTCATCGCGGTCCTCATCCTCTGCTCGGTCATGAACTGGCAGCTCTACCTGGTGGTCCGCTCGGTCGCGCAGGGCAATCCGTGGGCCGTGGGGCGCGGGGTCGCGGGGCTCGAGCTCACGCTCACCCCGGGACTCGGCCTCGCCATCGGCGGCTTTTCCGGCGGGTACGCGCTCGCGCAGGCGCTTCTCGCCCGACGCCGCGCCAGCTAGTTCACGCCGCGGAAGCCGCGACCGATGATCTCGGAGCTGCTCACGATCGTGATGAAGGCGCTCGGGTCCTGCGCGCGCACAAAGAGCCGCAGCCGCATGGCCTCACGGCGCGAGAGCACGCTGGTGAGAATCGTCTGGCGCTTGCCGGAGTACGCGCCCCAGCCAAAGGTCACCGTGGCGGTGCGGCCCAGCTTCTTGACGATGAACTCCTCCACGTCGCGCGGATGGTCGCAGATGACCTGGCAGACTTTGCGCTGGCGGATCGACTCGATGAAGCCATCCACCACGAAGGTCTTGCCGATGAGCGCGAGCACGCAGTAGAGGCCCACGCGCGGCCCGTAGAGTCCGATCGCCGCCACGACCACGGCCACGTCCACGGCAAAGAGCGCCTTGCCGATCTCCAGGTCCGTGCGCTTGCGCAGAATCATGGCCAGGATGTCCGTGCCGCCGGTGGACGCGCCGATGTCAAAGACCAGCGCCGAGCCCACGGCCGGCAGCAGCACCGCAAAGCAGACATCAAGCCAGAGGTCGCCGGTGATGGAGGTCGTGACCGGCATCAGCCACTCAAAGAGCGACGTATAGCCCGAAAGCGCGAAGGACGCGAACGCGCTCCACAGCACCGCCTTGCGCTCCAGGAATACCAGGCCGAGAAGGACGAGCACGGCGTTCAGGATCCACATGTACGCAGAGACGGGAAGCACTGGCAGTGCCGTGTTGAGCAGGATCGCAAAGCCCGTGGTGCCGCCGAAGGCTAGGTGGTTGGGCGTCTTGAAGAGCACGAGCGCGACCGCCGTAAGGATGAGTCCCGCATTGAGCAGGGCAAAGAACTGCGGGAAGCTGTAGGCCATGCGCTGCCGCGAGAGCTTCTCCGCCCGACGCGCCTCGTCGGGCGTCATCTCCTCCGCGACCGGCTCCACGCCCTCCGCGACCTGCCCGTCCTTCTCACCCACCGCAGCACCTCCCGTGCACGTCAACTCCCTCGCCCCGGAAGTCTAGCAGCCCAACCCCAACTGTGGGAGCGTCTCTCGAGAAGTACGGGCGGACAGGCGGGGCGACCCCGCCCCTTTGTTAAGCGGGACCTTCCGCGCAGCGCAGTCCCGCGTACGAAGGGGCGGGGTCGCCCCGCCTGTCCCGGGCCCCTACGACTCGAGCCGCTCCGCCAGCATCTTGTTGAAGGCCTTGGGGTTGCCGGAGCCCTTGGCCGCCTTCATGCACTGCCCAACGAGGAACCCGAGCACCTTCTTGTTGCCGTCGCGGTACTGCTGGACCTGGTCGGTGCAGCGCGCGAGCACCTCGTCCACGATGGCGCCGAGCGCGCCCTCGTCGGTGGACTGGCGCATGCCGTGGGCGTCCACGTAGGCGGCCGGGTCCTCGCTGGTGCCATTGACCGCGTCGAGCACCTCGCGCGCCTGGGCGAACGTGATCGCGTCCTCGGCGAGAAGCGCCGAGAGGCTCGCGACCTGCGCCGGCGTGAGGGCGTCGTAGCTGGGGACGAGGTTCACCATGACTTTGGCCACGGTCTCCACGTCCTTCTCGCCCGCCACAGAAAGCGTCTCCTCGAAGAAGGCCGCGACCGCCGGGTCGCCCGCGAGCTGGGCGGCGTCGGCGCGCTTGAGGCCAAAGTCGGACATGTAGCGGTCGCGCTTGGCGTCCGGCAGCTCCGGGATGCGCGCGCGGCAGCGGTCGATGAACTCGTCCGTGAGGTCGAAGGGCGCGAGGTCCGGGTCCGGGAAGAGGCGGTAGTCGTCCGCGGTCTCCTTGACGCGCATGACCACGGTGCGGCGCCGCGAGGGCTCCCAGTGGCGCGTCTCCTGGTAGACGATACCGCCCTCCTCGAGTACCTCGGCCTGGCGGCAGATCTCGTACTCGAGCGCGTCGTGCAGGCTCTTGAACGAGTTGATGTTCTTCATCTCGGTCTTGGTGCCAAACTCCGTGGTGCCGCGGCGGCGCAGCGAGATGTTGCCGTCGCAGCGCATCGAGCCGCTCTCGAGCGAGCAGTCGGAGATGCCGAGCGTGAGGAACGTCTGGCGCAGCTTCTCCATGAAGAGGCGGGCCTCCTCGGGCGTGCGCAGGTCGGGCTCGGTGACGAGCTCGATCAGCGGCGTGCCGCAGCGGTTGTAGTCGATGAGGGACTCGGTGGCCGCAGTGATGCGGCCCTCCTCGCCGCCCACGTGCACCATCTTGGCGGCGTCCTCCTCCATGTGGATGCGCAGGATGCGGATGGGCGCAACGTAGCCGCCGTCGGCGTCCTTCTCGACCGTGTCATCCGGGCGCTCCTTGGCGCCGGCGCCGGAGACCTCCAGGTCCAGGTGGCCGTGCATGCAAAACGCCACGGGACCCTGCGTGGTCTGGAAGTTCTTGGCCATGTCCGGGTAGAAGTAGTGCTTCCGGTAGAACATGGAGTGGCGCATGATCTCACAGTTGGTGGCCAGACCCGCCATGACGATCGACTCGATGGCCTTCTCGTTGGGCACGGGCAGCGCACCCGGCATGCCCAGGCAGACGGGGCAGACGTTGGTGTTGGGCTCGTCGTCGTGGGAGAGGCGGCAGTTGCAGAACATCTTGGTCTCGAGCGTGGTGAGCTCGGTGTGAACCTCGAGGCCGATCACGGCCTCCCAGTCTCTCAGGACCTCGGCGAGCTTCTTCATGCGAGCTCACCCCCCTTCCCGGCAAACGAGGGCGCTACGGGGGCCCCGGAGCCACCGTCGGCCGAGTTGGACCGCTCGATCGCACGCGCAAACGTGAGCAGCGTGGCGTCGGCGAAGGCCGGGCCCTGGAGCTGCGCAGAGACGGGCAGGCCGGAGGTGGCGCCCAGGCCCAGCGGCACGGAGACGCCACCGTTGCCGACGATGTTGTTGGAGATCGTGAACAGATCCGACGCATACATCTGCGTGGGGTCGCTCATCTCGCCAAACTTGAACGCCGTGCGCGGCGCAGCCGGCATGAGGATGACGTCGCACTGCTCGTAGGCGCGGGCGTAGTCGGCCGTGATGAGGGTGCGGACCTGCTGCGCCGGGTAGTAGTACGTGTCGTAGGTGCCGCTGGAGAGGAGGTAGGCGCCCAGCATCTGGCGGCGCTTGGCCTCCTCGCCAAAGCCGTGCGCGCGGGAGAGCGAGGTCTGCTCGGCCAGCGTGGCGCAGCCCTGCTCCTGGTAGCCGTAGCGCACGCCGTCAAAGCGCGCGAGGTTGGAGAAGGCCTCGCACGGCGCGATCACGTAGTAGGCCGCGATGGCGGAGGCGATGTTGGGGAGGTCCACCTCCACGAGCTCGGCGCCCTGGTCCTGCAGCGCGCGGCCGGCGGCGTTCACGGCGTCGCGGACCTCTTCGGTGAGGCCGGCGGCCTCCATGAGGGCGGGCACCACGCCCACACGACGACCCTCGATGGGGTCGTTCAGGTGGGCGAGAAAATCAACGTCGACCGGCTGGCTCGTGGAGTCCCACGGGTCGCGCCCGCCGGCAGTGAGCGCGTTCATGGCCAGGGCAACGTCCTCGACGCTGCGGCCGAAGGGGCCGACCTGGTCAAGCGAGGAGCCAAAGGCCACCACGCCGTAGCGGCTGACCGCGCCGTAGGTGGGCTTCATGCCCACGACGCCGCAGAGCGAAGCCGGCTGGCGGATGGAGCCGCCGGTGTCGGAGCCCAGGGAGACCGTGACCTCGCCGGCGGCGACGGCCGCAGCCGAGCCGCCCGAGGAGCCGCCCGGGACGCGCCCCGTGTCCCACGGGTTGGCCGTGGGGTGGAAGGCCGAGGACTCGGTGGAGCTGCCGAAGGCGAACTCGTCCATGTTGGTCTTGCCCACGGGCGTGGCGCCGGCGTCGAGCATGCGCTGGACGCAGGTGGCCGTGAACGTGGACTCGTAGTTCTCGAGCATGCGCGAGGCGCAGGTGGTGCGGGTGCCCACGAGGTGCATGTTGTCCTTGAAGGCCACGGGAACGCCGGCGAGCGGACCGAGCTTCTCGCCCGCCGCGCGGGCCTTGTCGGTCGCCTCGGCGGCCGCGAGCGCGAGGTCTGCGGAGACCTGCAGGAACGCCTTGACCTCGCCGTCGCGGGCCTCCACGGCGTCAAGCGCCGCCCGGGCCACCTCGGTCGCGGTGAAGTCGCCGTTTGCGACGCCCGCCGCGATCTCACGCGCGGAGAGCTGGTCGAAGTTTGCCATCAGCGGTCACCCCCCTGGTCGCCGAGGATGGACGGCACGCGGAAGCTGCGGTCGCGGGATGCGCCGGCGTTCCTGAGCGCCACGTCCACGCTCAGGTGGCGCACCTCGGTGTCCGGCACGTCGTCGGCCATCACGTTGGAGAGGTCGCCGATGGGGTGGAACGTTGGCTCGACGCCCTCGAGGTCGTACTGGCGGATGGGCTCCAGCAGGTCGATCGCGCTGTTCATGTACGCGGTCATCTCGTCGAGCTCCTCGGGCGTGAGCGCGATGCGCGCGTAGTCCGCGATGCCCGCGACGTCTTCTCTGGTAAGGGGCATGGGTCCTCCTATCTTGACTGCGCACCATTCTACGACAGGGCGCGGACGGAGCACCCGCGCGGCGGGTCGGCCGTATCCCCTCCGAAACAGGGCGTCGCGGCCCTTCTCGCCCCGTGGCCCTTCTCACCCGCCGCCTTGCCCCACGCTTTCGCCGAGTGTACGAGTTACCCGCCAACCACGAGCAAAAATCGTCATCGGTACGTATGTTTCAGCAGATAATACATGTCCATATGCTCATATATTCACGAGAAAATCGGCTAACTCGTACACTCGATGAGCGATGAGGAGGGGGTGAGGCAACGAATCCCGCACCCGCCGCGCCTCAACCTTACGAAAGTGAAAGCCGGCAGTAAGCCGCGTCGATGGCTCTGCGGGCGCGCCCCTGCGAGGATTGACCCAGCAACCACGAGGGAGGTCACCATGAAGAAGCTCATCTTCATCGCGCTGGTCGTCATCGCCGGGCTCGCGGTCATCCTCGACGACGGCAAGCCGCGCCCGCGGATGTACCGCCACCACTAGGCCCCGTGCCCGTCCCCCGCGCGCCCGGCGCGCCGCAGCCGCCGCAGCAGGCTGCCAAAGAGCGAGGCGAGCACCTGCTGGAAGAGCGTCCCTATGACCACGGGGAACATCACTTCGCCGGGGAAGTACTCCCCCGCGATCACGGCGCCGGCCGAGATGTTGCGCATCCCCACGAGGAAGGTCATCGAGGCCGTCTGGTCGTCCGGGCAGCGCAGCGCCCGCGCGGCGAGAAGCCCGAGCGCGTAGCCGCACGACGCGAACGCGGCGATGAAGACCGCCACCGCGACGAGCGTCGGCGTGAGGTGGCGCACGTAGGGCGCCACGCCGGTGGAGTTGCTCAGGATCACCAGCACGAGCGCGATCTTGGCAGCCGGGGCGATGACCGGAGAGAGCTCGCGCGCCGCCCACCCGCGCGAGAGGTCGTTCGCCGCCGTGCCCACAAGCGCCGGCAGCGCGATCGAGACCGCCATCTCCCCCATCATCCGCGCCGCGTCGACCTCGACCGTCTGGCCGAGAAGGACATGCAGGGTGAGCGGGATCGTGACGGGCGCGGCAACCGTGGAGACGAGGATCGTGGCGAGCGAGAGCGCCGGGTCGCCGCCGAGCATGTTGGTCCACATGGCGGCGACCACCGCCACGGGCACGCAGTACTCGAGCACGATGCCGCACACGAGGTTGGGGTCGGAGCCAAAGAGCGCCGTTGCGAGCGCGCACGCCACGACGGGCATGGCGACCGTGGCCAGCACCAGAGAGACGAGCATCGGCGCCGGGTGGCGCGCCGTCCGCGCGAGGTTGCCAAAGGTGTTGGAGAGCGCGCTCTGGAACGTCATGAACGCGAAGAAGGGCGTCACGAACGGGTGGAGGATGACGTCGACCTGCGGAAACAGCACGCCAAGCGCCACGCATACAGGCGAGACGAACGCCATGTGGCTCCCGATGAAGCCGCCGAGCCGCTTCCACGCGTCCATCCCGAGAACCACCTCCCTTGCGTCGAGCGCCCGCGCACATGGTACTTCTCGGCCGTGAGACGCCCCGCAGCCGTAACGCGTCCGCAAAGGGGCGTGCACTCCGGCCCGCCTGAAATGCCCCCAAGCTAGTAGGAATTGTTGCGAAGCCACGTTTTTCTCGGCTGAGGCCTTGCCTTTAATTCCCCACTCATTACTATGAATTAGGCAAAAAAGACGCGGCGCCCGCGGGCCCGCGAGGAGAAAGGCAGACCACCATGGCCACCCAGCTGCTCACCGTGAGCAACCTCTCGGCGGGAACCGAGGACAAGCCCATCCTGCACGGCGTCGACCTGGCCGTGGGCGCCGGCGAGTGCCACGTCCTCATGGGCCCCAACGGCGCCGGCAAGTCCACGCTCGGCCACGTCATCATGGGCGACCCCGCCTACCGCGTGACCTCCGGCAGCATCGAGTTCGACGGCGCCGACGTCACCGAGCTCTCGGCCGACAAGCGCTCGCTCGCCGGCATCTTCCTCTCCTACCAGGCGCCCGTCGAGGTGCCCGGCGTGCCGCTCTACAGCTTCCTGCGCTCGATCTGCCAGATGCGCCCGGAACTCAAGACCACCGCGCGCAAGTTCCGCGAGCGCGTGGGCGCCATCGCCGACCAGCTGGAGCTCGACCAGGGCTTCCTCATGCGCGAGCTCAACGTGGGCTTCTCCGGCGGCGAGAAGAAGAAGATCGAGATGCTGCAGCTCCTTCTGCTCCAGCCCAAGCTGGCCATCCTCGACGAGACCGACTCGGGCCTGGACGTGGACGCCCTGGGCATCGTCTCCCGTGGCATCCAGGCCTATCGCGAGCAGGTGGGCGGCGCGCTGATCGTGATCACGCACAACACGCGCATCCTCGAGCGCCTCGAGGTCGACCGCACCCACGTCATGGTCCACGGCCGCATGGTGGCCGAGGGCCCGGCGGAGCTCATCGCCGACATCGACAGGAACGGCTTCGAGCGCTTCGAGAAGTGCGAGGACTGCGGCGGCTGTCCCATGGTCGGTGATGCCGAGTGAGCGACGAGCGCAAGCGCACGCAGGTCGCCGACGTCGATCGCTCCCTCTACGACTTCACCAAGTCGGAGGAGGGCTACGAGCGCTACGACGACGGCCTGACGCCCGAGATCGTCCGCGCGATCTCCGCCAAGAAGGACGAGCCGGAGTGGATGCTCGAGATGCGCCTGCGCGCACTCGACCTCTACCACGCGCGCGAGATGGCGCCCAACTGGGGCCCGAGCATCGAAGGCCTGGACCTGGACCACATCTCCACGTACGTCTCGCCCAAGACCAAGCAGGCCAAGAGCTGGGACGACGTGCCCGCAGACATCAAGGACACCTTCGAGCGCCTGGGCATCCCCGAGGCCGAGCGCGAGAGCCTCGCCGGCGTGGGCGCCCAGTACGACTCGGAGATCGTCTACCACAACATGCGCGAGGAGGTGGCCGAGCAGGGCGTCATCTACACCACGATCGAGGACGCCCTCCACGACCCCCAGTGGGAGCCGGTGGTGCACGAGTACTTTGGCACGCTGATTCCGCCCACCGACCACAAGTTCGCGGCGCTGCACTACGCCGTATGGAGCGGCGGCTCCTTCGTCTACGTGCCCGCCGGCGTGACGCTGCCCTACCCGCTGCAGAGCTACTTCCGCCTCAACGCCGCCGGCGCGGGCCAGTTTGAGCACACGCTCATCATCGTGGAGCCGGGCGCCGACCTGCACTTCATCGAGGGCTGCTCCGCACCCAAGTACTACGAGGCCAACCTCCACGCCGGTGCTGTGGAGCTCTTCGTGAAGGACGGCGCGCGCCTGCGCTACTCCACGATCGAGAACTGGTCCAAGAACATGTATAACCTCAACACCAAGCGCGCCACCATCGGTGCCGACGCCAAGATGGAGTGGGTCTCCGGCAGCTTTGGCAGCCACGTGAGCTACCTCTACCCCACCACGATCATGGCGGGCGACCGCGGCACCTGCGAGTTCACCGGCATCACGTTCGCCGGCGCCACTCAGGACCTGGACACCGGCTGCAAGGTGATCATGAACGGCGCGGACACCACGGCGTCCGTGAGCACGAAGTCCATCTCCAAGGACGGCGGCGTGAACACGTTCCGCAGCTCCGTGGTGATCGGCCGGCACGCGGACCGCGCACGCTGCAGCGTGAGCTGCCAGAGCCTCATGCTCGACGACATCTCCCGCTCCGACACGATCCCCGCGATGGACGTGCGCAACGCCACCGCGCAGGTAGGTCACGAGGCCACGATCGGCCGCATCTCGGACGACACGGTGCTCTACCTCATGAGCCGCGGCTGCTCCGAGGCCGAGGCGCGCACGCTCGTGGTCAATGGCTTTGCCAACCCCGTCTCCAAGGAGCTCCCGATGGAGTACGCCGTGGAGATGAACAACCTCATCAAGCTCGAGATGGAAGGGGCGATCGGATGATGGCCGAGAAGGACCTGGCGCCCGAGCTCACCCTCGAGCGCGTCAACGTTGCCCCCGCACAGACGTGGAACCGCCTGCGCACGAACGACATCACGCTCACGGTGCCCGCGCGCGGCCGCAAGGGCGACGTGTACTTCTCGCTGCCGCGCCTCTTCGAGGGCGTGGAGTGCGGGATGGGTCGCGAGGTCACCGACTGGGTGGAGTCCCAGGCGAAGGACGCGCGCTACGTGGAGGTCCCGCGCGGCGAGAAGCGCGAGGAGCCGATCGTGGTTGCCGTGGGCTCGGGCGACGTCACCGACACCGGCGTGATGGTCCGCGCCGGCGCCGAGGTCACCGTCGTCGTGGCCGCGGGCGCAGGCGAGAAGGACGGCGAGGCCGGCACGTCCGCGTCCCTCGTGCGCGTGATCGCCGAGGCCGGCGCGCGCGTGCACCTGCACGAGTACGTGGGCGTGGGCGCGGGCCAGCAGCACCTCGAGAGCGTGGGAATCTCCGCGGCGCATGACGCCCGCGTAGACGTGCACCAGTACCTGCTCGGCGGCGGCACCGTCGCGCTGGGCTTTGCCTGCGACCTCGCCGGCGACCACGCCCGTGTGGATCTGGGCTGCCGCTACCACGCCGGCGGCACGGAGGTCCTGGACATCAACGAGATCGTGCGCCAGCACGGCCGCAACACGCGCTCCGAGCTCTCCTACAACGGCGTGCTCGAGGACGCCGCGCGCAAGGGCCTGCGCACCACGATCGACCTTATCCACGGCGCCAAGGGCGCGCAGGGCAACGAGGCAGAGACCGTGCTCGTGCTGGGCGATGACGTGGTCAACAAGACGCTGCCCACGATCCTCTGCGACGAGGACGACGTGGCCGGCAACCATGGCGCCACAATCGGCTCCGTGAGCCCCGAGCAGCTGGCCTACCTCGCCGACCGCGGCCTCTCCCGCGCAGACGCCGAGCGACTCTTCGTGCGCGCCCTCTATGAGGACGCCCTCATGCACGCCCCTTGCGACGAGGCCCGCGCCGTCGTGGAGGCGGGCGCCGGCACCCTGCTCGACGAGGAGGCGTAGGCGATGGACATCCGTCAGAACCCGTATCGCGCGGACTTCCCGCTGCTGGCCGCCCACCCCGAGATCGCGTTTCTCGACAGCGCGGCCACCGCGCAGCGCCCCGCCTGCGCGCTCGACGCCCAGCGCCGCTTCTACGAGACCATGAACGCCAACCCGCTGCGCGGCCTCTACAGCCTCTCCGTGGCGGCCACCGCGGCCATCGCTGACGTCCGCGCGCAGGTCGCCGCCCTCATCGGCGCGCCCGATGCGCGCGACGTGGTCTTCACGCGCAACACGAGCGAGAGCCTGAACCTCGTGGCCAAGTCCTTCTCGCCCTGCGTCCTGGGCCCCGGCGACGAGGTGGCCATCACGATCATGGAGCACCACTCCAACCTGATTCCCTGGCAGGAGGCCTGCCGCGCCGCCGGCGCGCGTCTCGTCTACCTCTACCCCGAGTCCGACGGCACGCTCACGGACGCAGAGATCGCCGAGAAGATCGGGCCGCGCACCAAGATCGTCTCCTGCGCGCACGTCTCCAACGTCATGGGCTGCGAGCTGCCCGTTCGCAAGCTGGCGGACGCCGCGCACGCCGTGGGCGCCATCATGGTCGTGGACGCCGCGCAGTCCGTGCCCCATCTGCGCGTCAACGTGGACGAGCTGGGTGCGGACTTCCTCGCGTTCTCCGGCCACAAGGCGCTCGGCCCGATGGGCGTGGGCGTGCTCTGGGGGCGCCACGACCTTCTCGACCAGATGCCGCCGATGCTCACCGGCGGCGAGATGATCGACTCCGTGCGCGAGCAGGACGCCACGTGGGCGCCCGTGCCCGAGAAGTTCGAGGCCGGCACGCAGGACGCCGCCGGCATCTACGCCACCGGCGCCGCGCTCGCCTACCTCACCGAGACCGTGGGCATGGACGCCGTGGCCGAGCGCGAGGCGGCACTCGTGGCCTATGCGTTCGAGCGCCTGGCGGATCTGGACTTCGTCGATCTTATCGGCAGCGCCGACCCCGCCCGTCACCACGGCGTCATCAGCTTCAACGTGCGCGGCGTCCACCCGCACGACGTGGCGAGCATCCTCGACGCCTCCGGCGTGTGCATCCGCGCAGGCCACCACTGCGCGCAGCCGCTGCTCGCGTGGCTCGGCGTGGAGAACCTCGCGTGCTGCCGCGCGAGCCTCGCGTTCTACAACGACGCCGCCGACGTGGACCGCCTCGTCGACGGCCTGAGCCAGGTCTGGGGGATCTTCCATGGCAGTGACTGACCTCTACAACGCGGCCTTCATGGACCACGTCTCGCACCCCGACTACAAGTACCAGATGGAGGACGCCGACTGCAGCCACGAGGGCGTGAACCCCTCCTGCGGCGACGAGCTCACGTTCTCGGTGCGCTTCGCCGACGACGGCACCATCGAGGAGGCGGCGTTCACCGGACACGGCTGCGCCATCTCGCAGGCGAGCGCCGACATCATGAGCGACCTCATGATCGACAAGACGCCCGAGGAGGCGCGCGAGCTCTGCGCCCTGTTCATGCGCATGGTGCGCGGCGAGGAGACCGACGAGACCGCGCTCGAGGCGCTGGAGGACGGCGTGCTTCTGCGCGACATCGCGCACATGCCGGCGCGCGTGAAGTGCGCCGAGCTCGCCTGGCGCACGCTCGACGAGATGCTCGAGGCGCGGGGGTAGCCATGGCCGGCATGTTCTCGACGAAGGGGATGTACGCGCTGCGCGCGATGGCGGACCTCGCGGCGCACGACGGCTGGGTGTCGCTCGGCGACGTGGCGCGCCGTCAGCACATCTCGCGCAAGTACCTGGAGCAGGTCATCTCCCTCATGCACAAGGCCGGCTACGTGGAGAGCCAACGCGGCAAGGGCGGCGGCTACAAGCTCACGCGCAAGCCGGAGGACTACACGCTCGGCGAGCTCCTGCGCGCCGCGGAGGGGTCGCTCGCGCCCGTGAGCTGCCTCGACTGCACCAACGAGGAGATCTGCCCGCAGGTGGGCACCTGCCCCACCGTGGGCGTCTGGCGCGACCTCGGCCGCGTGACGGCGGGCTACCTGGACTCCAAGACCCTCGCGGACCTCATCCGTCCCGACGGCTCCGATCCCTGCACCGCCAAGCCCATGTAGCCTGACAAAGGTGCCGGGGTTGTTTGTCAGGTTTTTTCCTGACAAACAACCCCGGCACCTTTGTCACCTTTGTCAGGCGAGAAGAACCAACAGATAAAATGGCGCCCGGCCCCGTGCGATGCGGGACCGGGCGCTTGCGTTGCCTATGCGGCGGGCGCGTTCTTCTCGCTTACGCCCAGCCCTTGCCCTCGGAGCCAAACTCGACGATGAGCTCCTTGGTGCGCTCGACGATGGCGTCGCGGCCGGGCTTGAGGAGCTTGCGCGGGTCGTAGCCCTTGCCCTGCTGGTCCTTGCCGGCCTCGATGTAGGCGCGCGTGGCCTCGGCGAAGACGACCTGGAGGTCGGTGTTGACGTTGATCTTGGAGATGCCGAGGGAGATGGCCTTCTGGATCTGCTCGACGGGGATGCCGGTGCCGCCGTGGAGGACGAGCGGCAGGTCGCCGGTCAGGGCCTTGATCTCACCGAGGCGCTCGAAGGAGAGGCCGGCCCAGTTGTCGGGGTAGATGCCGTGGATGTTGCCGATGCCGCAGGCGAGGAAGTCGACGCCCAGGTCGGCGATGGCCTTGCACTGCTGGGGGTCGGCGAGCTCGCCGTTGGAGGCGACGCCGTCCTCGACGCCACCGATGCCGCCAACCTCGGCCTCGACGGAGATGCCCTTGGCGTGGGCGGCCTTGACGACCTCCTCGGTGCGCTTGAGGTTGAGGTCGAAGGTCTCCTCGTGGGAGCCGTCGTACATGACGGAGGTGAAGCCGGCCTCGATGCACTTGAAGACGTCCTCGTAGGTGCCGTGGTCGAGGTGCAGGGCCACGGGCACGGTGATGTTCTTGTCCTCGACGAGCTGCTTCACGATGTCAGCGACGACCTTGTAGCTGATCTGCCACTTGGCGGCGCCGGAGGTGCACTGGATGATGACCGGGGACTGCAGCTCCTCGGCGGCGTCGAGGATCGAGGACGCCCACTCGAGGTTGTTGGTGTTGAACGCGCCGACGGCATAGTGGCCCTTGGCGGCGGCCTGCAGCATGGCAGTAGCGTTGACGAGCATGTTGACCTCCATACGTTGTTGAAAAACGAAGGACAGAACTCCGTCCATTCTACCCCCACGTATGCCGGCGTGTTGCCCGCGGGACGCGCTTTTTCCCGCCGGCTTGTAAGGTCTTCGTGTCGTTTCTCGCCGCGCCGCACGTCAGGGACCCCATTGGGTACGTTTGGGATGTGAAATCGTTCACGGAAGGAGCCTCATGGCCGAGAAGAACGACCGCTCGGGCAGCCTGCTCGGGGACTTCTCGATTTCCCAGCTGCTCGCGACGGCGCTCGCGGCGGCGACGTCGTTCGCCCTCTCGACGCAGATCGGCATCGCCGGGTCGATCATCGGCGCCGTCGTGGGCGCCGTGGCCTCGGCGGTGGCCACGCAGCTCTACCGCAACATCCTCACCTCCTCTGCCGAGAGAATCCGCGCGCTCGGGTCCGACGCGGCCGACGAGACGCGCGCCGTCGGCTCGGTGTCGGGACGTGCCCGCGTGGAGGAGGTCGCGGCGTCCGGCACGCCGATCGCCCCGACCGAGGTGCGCGACGCCGCCCGCGAGCGGACGCGGGCCCGGGTCCGCAGGCGCGTGGCGCTGATCGCGGCGGCCGCGGGGGTCGTGGCCGTGCTCGCCTACGCGCTCGTGGTGAACCTGGCAACACAGGGCTCCGGCATCGGGTCCAAGCCGCAGGTCGCAGCGCCGGTCGCCGAGGAACAGGTCACGCAGGGCCAGCCGCAGCAGACGGAGCCCCAGGGCGAGACGACACAACCGGAGGAACCCGAGGTCACGACCGATGACGGAGACGTGACGCAGGGTGACGCCACGGCCGACCCCGAGGAGCCCGGGCAGTCCGAGCCGGTGGGCGACGACGCGATCTCAGCGGACGACGCCACCTCGGACTCGGCGGATACCGAGGGCTCGGACGGAGCGGACCAGCCGGCGGAGGACGACGCCACGCCGGCCGAGCCCGCCGCTCCGGATACGCCAGCAAACTAGTCCCGCGTCCTTCTCGCCCGCCGCGCAAGTGGGTAGAATCTTCTGCGGCACATCGATCGAGAAGGGAGTCACATGGAGCGTCCCAACGCCTGGAAGGGCTACACCTCCGAGCAGCTCGACGAGCTGCACTACCTCTGCGAGGGCTACAAGGCCTTCATCTCCGACAACAAGACCGAGCGCGAGTGCTGCGCCGCGTCGGTGGCCATGGCCGAGGAGGCCGGCTACGTGAGCCTGGCGAGCCGCGTCGAGGCCGGCGAGCCCCTCAAGCCCGGCGACAAGGTCTACGCCGTCAACCGCGGCAAGAGCCTCATGCTGCTGCACATGGGCACCGAGCCGCTCGAGCGCGGCGTCAACATCCTGGGCGCCCACATCGACTCGCCGCGCCTGGACGTCAAGCAGGACCCCGTAGAGGAGAAGAACGAGATCGTCACGCTGGACACGCACTACTACGGCGGCGTCAAGAAGTACCAGTGGGTCACCATCCCGCTGGCCATCCACGGCGTCGTGGCCAAGAAGGACGGCAGCGTCGTGAACGTAGTGATCGGCGAGGACGAGGATGACCCCGTCTTCTGCATCTCCGACCTGCTGATCCACCTCTCGAGCGAGCAGCTGGGCAAGAAGGCCAGCGAGGTCATCGACGGCGAGATGCTCGACGTGCTGGTGGGCAACCGCCCGATCGTGATCGAGGAGGGCTCGGAGGAGAGCGAGGATGCCAAGAAGTCCCCGGTCAAGGCCGGCGTGCTTGCCGTTCTGAGCGGGCAGCTGGGCATCGAGGAGGAGGACCTGCTCTCCGCCGAGCTCGAGGTCGTCCCCGCCGGCGCGGCGCGTGACCTGGGCCTGGACCGCTCGATGATCCTGGGCTACGGCCAGGACGACCGCTCCTGCGCCTACACGAGCCTCGTGGCGCAGCTCGACGCCGAGACGCCCGCGCGCACGGCCGTGTGCCTGCTCGTGGACAAGGAGGAGATTGGCTCCGTGGGTGCCACCGGCATGACCAGCCACTTCTTCGAGGACACGATGGCCGAGGTGCTCGAGCTCGCCGGCCAGTCGGGCCCGCTCGCACTGCGTCGTTGCCTCGCGGCGTCCAACATGCTGTCGAGCGACGTCTCGGCCGGCTTCGACCCCACGTTCGCGAGCGTCTTCGAGCCGAAGAACTCGGCGTACCTGGGCCACGGCCTCACGTTCAACAAGTACACGGGCAGCCGCGGCAAGTCTGGCTCCAACGACGCCGACGCTGAGTACGTGGCCACCATCCGTCGCGTGATGGACGAGGGGGGCGTCGCCTGGCAGACCGCCGAGCTGGGCAAGGTCGACGCAGGTGGTGGCGGCACGATCGCCTACATCCTGGCCACCTACGGCATGAACGTGATCGACTGCGGCGTGCCCGTGCTCTCAATGCACGCCCCGTGGGAGGCCACGAGCAAGGCTGACATCTACGAGGCCTACCGCGGCTACCGCGAGTTCCTCAAGCTCACGTAGGCGTCTGGCTCGCCTGAAAGTCTGTCGCCCCGCCGGTTTTCACGCGGAAGTACTCTTCGAGAATCTTTCGCATGGAAAACCGGCGGGGCTGTTTCTTGCCGTTCGTATGTCTGGGCGTTGGTCGCAGACGCATAAAACCGTCGCTCGTGCAGCATTAGGGGCCTTCGAGAGATCAAAAGGCTCGTTCGTGTAGCGTAGTTTTTCGGAAAAATCGCTCCCTATGCCGCCGGGAATCACGAAACCGCAGGAAAGAATATATCTCTTTTAATCGAATTCACTTTTTCGGCTAAATTAACGCTACACGAGCGAGACTTTTGATTTTCAAATCGCCGATTTGTAGCACGAGCGGCATTTTTATGCAGAGGGCAGACCTAGCCGAGGAGAGCCATGACCTCTCGCTTGGCTGCGAGGTACTCGTCGGTGAGCTCGAAGCTCTCGCTGGCCACGCGGTCAACCGTCACGATGCCCGCCACATGGCTGGGCTCCCCTGCCGCCGGCGCGCCCGCGAGCACGTAGATGCGGCTCGCCATAGAGACGGCCTCGTCCACGTCATGCGTGATCACGAGCGCGGAGAGCCCCAGCTCGGCGGCAACGTCCACGAACCAGCGACGCACGTCCGTGCGCGTTAGGGCGTCGAGCGCCGAAAACGGCTCGTCGAGCAGCGTCACGTCGGCGCCCATGAGGTAGGTGCGCAGGAACGCAGCGCGCTGCCGCATGCCGCCGGAGAGCTCGCTCGGCCACTTGAGCTCACAGCCCGCGAGGCCAAAGCGCTCGAAGAGAGGTGCCGCCTTGGCGCGCGCCTCGTCACGGCGCATGCCCGAGAGCACGAGTGGCAGGCACACGTTGTCGATGATGCGACGGCTCGGCAGCAGCAGATCCTTCTGGAGCATGTAGCTCACGCGGCCCGGCCGCCCGGTCACGTCCTCCCCGTGCAGGAGGACGTGACCGGACATGGGGGTCGTGAGGCCGGCGAGGGCGTGCAGGATCGTGGTCTTGCCGCAGCCGGATCGACCGACGAGACAGCAGACCTCGCCCGGGGCAACGTCCACGGTGACCCCCTGGACGACGATGCGCTCGCCGTCCCAGGAGAGCGTGAGGTCACGTGCCTCGAGCGCAGGAGCCTGCGACTTCCTCTCGTCGGCCGTCATGCGCTACTCCAGGTAGGAGAGGTCGTAGCCGGCGTTGACGTCGATCTGGTTGGCCAGCAGCTGGTTGTCGTTCAGCCAGCCGTAGAAGGCGGCCCAGCGGTCGGGGTCGATGACGCCCCAGCCCTCGGCCTCGGCCACGTACTGGTCAGCAAGGTAGGTCTGGCTCTGGTGGACGAGCGCCGAGTCGAGCTCGGGCACCTGGGCGCAGAGGATGTCCGCGGCGGCGTCGGGGTTCTCGACGGCGTACTCGTAGCCCTTCTTGACAGCGCGCAGGAAGGCCTTCACGACCTCGGGGTTCTCCTTCGCGAAGTCGTCATTGGCAGCGATGACCGGGGTATAGTAGTCAAAGACCGGGTCGACCGAGATGAAGCTGAAGTAGTTGACGTCCACGTCCTGGACGATCGCATTCTGGACGGCCCAGGCCTCGTAGACCCACACGGTGTCGTACATGTTGGCGCGCAGGCCTGCCACGTCGTCGTCGGTCTCGTACGGAACGAGCTCGACGTTGTCCCAGTTGCCGCCGTCAGCCTCCACGCACTGCTTGACCGTGGCCTGCTCGACGGGCATGTTCCAGGTGGCGTAGGTGTGACCCTCCATCGCGGCCGGGTGCGTGATGCCGTCCTCGGCACGGCTCATGATGCCGGAGGTGTTGTGCTGGATGACGGCGGCGACGGCGGAGTAGGGCATGGGCTGGTCGGAGGCCAGGTTGTTGGCGATGTAGTCCTGATAGGAGATGCCAAGGTTGGCGCCACCGGCGCCGATGAGCGCGTCCGCACCGTCCTCGGGCGGCTGGACGATCTCCACCTCGAGGCCCTCATCGGCGAAGTAACCCTGGTCGAGGGCCACGTAGAGGCCGGTGTGGTTGGTGTTGGGCGTGTAGTCCAGGACGAACGAGACCTTGGTGGTCTCGGCGACGTCGGAATCGCCCTCCGCGGCGGGCTGCTCGGAAGTTCCGGCGCCCCCGCACGCGGCGAGCGCGGTCGTGGCGACGGCGCCGCCGGCGACGGCGACAAACTGGCGGCGGCTGAGGTTCTTATCGGTCATGGTAGTTCCCTTCTGCCCTCTTCCAGGGCATGCAGACGCGCTGGGCGAGCTCCACGAGCTTCATGAGGCCCAGCGACAGGGCTGTGATGACGATGATCGACGCAAAGAGCCGATCGTAGGCGAAGGACTTGCGCACGCGCGTCATGTAGACGCCCAGGCCCACGTTGCCGCCGAGCCACTCGGCGATGACGGCGCCGACGATGGCATAGGTGGCGGAGATGCGCAGGCCGGAGAAGAACTGGTCGGCCGCGGCAGGCAGCTTGGCGTACCAGAAGATCTGCCAGCGCGACGCGTTCATCGTGCGCATGAGGTCGATGGCGTCGGGGTCCACCGAGCGAAAGCCCGAGACGAGCGAGACCGTGATCGGGAAGAACGTGGAGAGGACCACGAGCACGATCTTGGGCAGGGCACCGTAGCCGAGCCACAGCACCAGAAGCGGCGCGATGGCCACGGTGGGGATGGTCTGCGAGACGGTCATGAGTGGCTCGAAGGCCAGGTAGAACGTCTCGAAGCGATCCATCAGCACCGCAAAGACAAAACCGAGCGCCACGCCCAGGGCCAATCCCGCAGCTGCCTCCCCCAGCGTGACCACGCAGTGCCCGGTGATGAGCGGCGCGTCCTCGACGAGGGCGGCCACCACCTGCACCGGCGTGGGCAGCAGGAAGTTGGGCACCACGCCCAGGTCCACAAGAAGCTCCCAGACCACGAGCAGCGCGGCGAGGGCCGCGAGCGGCACCCCTATACGACGGGCCTTGCTCGGTGCGGACACGCTACGCCGCCTCGACGCTCTTCTGGGCGAACTCGGGGTCGCCGGGGTGATACTTGCCGATCTTGCGGTCGGTGGACATGACGTCGCCGTCGGGGCGGAAGTTGATCTTGGCGTAGCACATCATGTGCTTGCACCCCGCCTTGGCGCCCACGAGCTGGCAGTTCTTGAGGATCTCCATGCAGGTCTCGTAGTCGCCCTCGATCGCCGTCTCGAACGGGCCGACGAAGTAGTCGACCCCCGTCGAGTCGATGTAGGCGATGACGGCATCCACCGCGTCGCACGTGGCATCGTCGGTGGTGGCGTCCATGGGCAGGAACTGAATCGCAACCGAGCAGTTCACGCGCCCTCCCTTCCGGGTACCCAAGGCACCCCGTCTCTCGTAGGTGCCTCGTTGCGCGCGAAGCTCGTCCCTACGCCGGCATTACCCGGATCAGGTTCCTGGGTCAGGGCCGCGATCCTGGGCCCAATCTCAGCCGGCGTGCGCCAGCCCCCCGTTGTCGTTAGGTAGTGTAGCACGCTTGGGCGGCGGCGGTTGCGAAGCCCGTTCGCGCATATGGGAGGCAGGCGTGGCTCATTTTGGAGACAATCTGCCTTCAAAACCGACTTGTGAATAGATTTCTACTCGCGCGAGAGCAATAACAAATTCTCGAATTAAATATATCTGGGGTTTTACGGTAGGTGACATGTGCGTCAAGCGCGCTCGAGCCTAGCGTCAATTCAGAAGTCGGTTTTGAAGGCAGGGCTCTCTCAACGAGAGCCCGTACTGAGGGACAAATCGACTCTGCCGACAGCTGGAAACACGTTCTGACGCCGACTTCACACGACATTGCAGCGCACGCTACCATGGGGCGACGAGAGAAACGGAGCGCGATGACGGGACGGACGCATCTCGCGGTGGGCGCGGCGGCGGCGATGCTGGCGGCGGGTCCCGCCGCGGGTCTCACGGGCCTTGCGGTCGCGGCCGCCGGCGGGGCCGCCGGCTCCGTCCTGCCCGACCTCGACGTGCGCGACACCGCGCACCCCTGGCGGGAGCGGCTCACGCGGGCCGGCGCCGCCGCGCTGCTCGTCGGCGCACTGGTCTATGACGCTGTGAGCGGGGCCTCCCTCGCGCGGGAAGCGATGGCACGCGGGCTCGGGCCACTCCTGCTCGGGGCGGTCGGTCTCGTCGCCCTCGCGTGCGCTGCGCGTCTCTCGGCGCACCGATCCTTCTCGCACTCGCTTCTCGCGCTGGCCGGCTTTGCCGCAGCGACCTATCTGGTCTGCCCGCCGCTCGCGCCGTACCTGGCGCTCGGCTTTGCCACGCACCTCGCACTCGACGCGCTCACCTACCGTAGCCTGCGCCTGTTCTGGCCCCTCCCCCACGGCTTCAGCGCCCGCCTCTGCAAGACGGGCGGCGTCGTGGACGCGTGCTGCCTCGTCGCGGCGCTCGCGGTCATCGCGCTCTCCTGCTGGCGCGCGCTTTCTTGAGGTTATGTGCACTCCGTCAGAGGGTATGTGCACAGTTCATCACTTGATGTTTACACCACTATGTTTCGTACCTGCAGAAATGCGGTTGCAT
Organism: Olsenella sp. An270; assembly: GCF_002159735.1. Lineage (GTDB taxonomy): Bacteria > Actinomycetota > Coriobacteriia > Coriobacteriales > Atopobiaceae > Thermophilibacter. The sequence continues at coordinate 8,845 of NZ_NFJF01000002.1, read as the reverse complement.
GGTACCGTATAAATTGTGCAATTGTGCGCACAACATCGGACGGACTGCACATAGCCTACGCGTGAGGAATCGTCCGGAGGACGAGGGTGGCCTCGGGCGACGAGAGCCTGACGCCGCGCGAGTTCAGGGAGACGTTCGAGAGGTCCTAGTCCTCCGCGCGCACGCCGAGCTCGCGGCAGAGGATCCGTGCCGCTGCCCTGGCGGCGACGGCGCAGTTCTCCTGGCAGCGGGACTCGCGCTCGGCGCTGTGCCACTCCATCGCGCGGGTGAGCACGCAGCAGCAGGGCGTGCGCACACCCGTCTCCTCGCAGAAGGCGTCGTGCAGCTCGGCGGCGAGCGGCTTGGTGCGCTCCATCGTGCCCATCATGAGGCCGAGAAACACCACGCCGCCGTTGAGGGCGCCGCAGAGGCAGCGCGACCCGCCGATTCCGGCGCCCATGCCCGCGCCCGCGGACACCACGGCACGCGGGAAGTCGGGCTCGAAGGCGTCCCAGAGCGCCGCGATGACAGACTCGCCGCAGTTCATGTGGTCCGGGCCCGGTCGGTTGTTGTGGCTTGCCGCCGCGCCCACGGCGGCGATGCTCACGCTGTCACGCATGTCGCCCTCCTCGCGGACGTGGCCGCTACTCCTCGTCCTCGGGCTCGTCCCTCTTGGGGCGACGCGAGCGCTGCTCGATCTCCTCCTCGGTGAGGACGTCCTCGATGCGCAGGTTGACGCCGGCGACCTCGAGGCCCGTCATGCCCGTGACCTGCTTGACCACGGCGCGCTTGACGTCCTCGAAGACCTGCGGCGCGTACGCGCCGTACTCGATCAGCACGGAGATGTTCACGCGCACGGCGCTCTCGGGGGTGACCTCCACGGTCACGCCGGCGGTGGAGTCGCTCGCACCGAAGGCGTCCTGAACGCGGTTGAACCAGTTGCCCTTCATGCCCACGACGCCCGGCACCTCGCGCATGGCGATCGCGGCGATCTTCTCGATGACGCCGTTGGAGAAGGTCAGCGAGTCCTCCGAGTCCACGTCCTCGTCGTCGGCGACGGCCTCGATGTCGGTGCTCTCCTCCGTGGTGGTGGCGAGCATCGTGGGCTCCTCGGCCGCGGCGGCGGTCGTCTCGGCGTCGGTGGTAAGCGTCTTCGCGTCTTCCGTCTTGCTCATCGTCTCTCTCCTCGCTGCCGGGGCTCGCGCCCGAGGGCCAATCGCAGTCGCTAGTTACGTGAGAACAGTCTCCGGAGCAGGTCCATGATCTTGGAGTCGCCGTCGAGCGCCTGGCCCGCGGCCACGCCCACAATCACGAGGACCACGATCACGAGCGCCTTGAACAGGCCGAGCGTCAGAAACAGGATCGCCGCCACGAACCCGAGGACGCCGCCCCAGAAGGCGTGCTCGTGTCCCGGGAACGTCCGGCGCACCCAGGCAAAGAGGCGCGCCGAGCCGTCGCGGACCGCCTCGCCGACGGTGTAGGAGCCGTCGTCGGGCGCGGGGCGCTCGCCCCTGTCCTCCAGCTCGATCTTGGGGCGCGGGGTCTTCTCGTCCGCCATCGCTTACGCCTCCCTCTCCGCGTCGCGCGCGGGGCCCATCGAGACGGTGATCTCGCTCGTCGTGTCCTCGGGCGCCGGGGCACTCGTCGCCTCGCGCTCGGGGGCGACGGCCTCGGCCTCGCCCGTCTCGGCGAGCGTCACGGACTCGGGCTCGACGAACTCCAGGCTCACGTTCTCGACGGTGTCGCCGCAGACGGCGGCGAGGCCGTCCACCAGCTCGGCGTGCAGCTCGGCGCCCTTGGCGACCACGTCGACCGTCTGGCGCGGCAGCACGCGGACGTGCACGCGGACGTGCCCGCGCGGCTTGGCGTCCACGTGGACGCGCGCGGCGACGCAGGTCCCGTCGGCCTCGACGATGTGGGAGGCCTGCGCGGCGATGGCGTCGCGCGTCACCGAGATGACGCCGCCGTCCACCGTGGCGACCTCGACCGTGCGCACGCGCTTCCCGGCGAAGAGCGCGCGGCCGAGAAGGACGAGCAGCCCGACTCCGCTCACGATCAGGCACGCGAGCACGGCCAGCGCATAGGGCTCGAGGTAGAGCAGGGCGGTCGCCTCGTCCGTCCACGGCCCGTACCACGTGAGCGTGAGGGCTGCCAGGGCGAAGACGGTCGCGAGCACGAAGATGACCGTACAGAGACGTTTGAGTCCGCGCATGTGAGTCTCCAATCAGGCGCCGTCCGGGCGGCGCCGCGTCTTCATCCTAGGATACCCCAAGCGGCGGACAACATGACGGGGTGCGAGACCCGGGCGGCGGACGGGCCTACCGCCGGCGTCGCCCTTCTCGCCCGCGGCGGATGAGCAGCCGCCCGAAGAGCATGCCGAGAAGGGCCGAGGCGACCGAGCCCAGAAGGATCGCGCACTTGGCCGCGATGGCGTCGGCGGGGTCGGCGAAGGCGAGGCCGCAGATCAGGATGGACATGGTGAAGCCCACGCCGCCCATGAGGCCGACCGTGACCACCTGGGCCCAGTCCATGCCGCGCGGCAGACGCGCGAAGCCCAGGCGCACGAGCAGCACGGTCACGCCGATGATGCCGATCGGCTTGCCCACGACGGCGCCGAGGAAGACGCCGTGCGCGACGGGGCTCGTGAGCACCGACGCCATGTTGGCGCCCACGAGGTGGAGCTCGGCGTTGACGAAGGCGAACAGCGGCAGCACGCAGAAGTTCACGAGGACCGAGACGTAGCGCTCCATGCGCTGCAGCGGCGGCGTCACGTGGTGCATGACGCGCTCGACGCGCCAGGCGCCGTCGGTGAAGTCGTGCTGGCCGAGGACGTGGCCCTCGTCGTCGTAGGTGTCGTCGAGGTCGCGGGCGCGTGCGGCGAGCCAGCCCCCGAGGTCGGCGAGGCGCACGTCCGAGCGGCTCGGCAGCGCGAAGGCGAGGATGACGCCGGCGAGCGTGGCATGGATGCCCGAGTTGAACATGCAGGCCCACAGCACGAGGCCGACGGCCACGTAGGGCCCCACCGAGTAGACGCGGGCGCGGTTGAGCGCGGCGAGCGCGGCGACGAAGACGAGCGAGGCCGCGCACCAGGCGAGGTCCGGCGTCTGCCCGTAGAAGAGCGCGATAACCACGATGGCGAGGATGTCGTCGGCGATGGCGAGCGTCTGAAAGAAGACCCTGGCCTCGGGGGAGACGCGGTCGCCCAGCAGCGACACCACGCCGAGCGCGAAGGCGATGTCGGTCGCGATGGGGACCGCCCATCCGCGCGGCTCGCCCCCGCCGAGCACGTTGACGGCAAGGTAGATGAGGGCGGGCACGCAGACGCCGCCCACCGCGGAGAGCATGGGCAGCGCCGCCTGTCGGGGCCGCCGCAGCTGGCCGACCGTCATCTCGTACTTGAGCTCGATGCCCACGAGCAGGAAGAACACCGCCATGAGGAAGTCGTTGACGAACTGCTCCACGGTGAGCGCCACCGAGAGGCGGCCCACGCCCACCGAGAGCGGCAGCTCGAGCACGTACTCGACCCCCTCGTAGAGCGGGGAGTTGGCCACCACGAGGGCGAGAAGGGCGGCGCCCACCATGACCGCGGCGGCGATGGTGCTGCTCGAGGTGAGGCGCGAGAGCGAGCTTCGGCGCTCGAGGCGGCGCACGACCGCCGGCTCGTCGAAGATGGACCCGGGGCGCGTCACCTCTGCTCGCCACCGTCGGCGAGAAGGAGCGTCTGCTCGACGAAGACCTTCGTGGCGAGCGAGGCCACGGACACCTCGATCAGGCGCTCGAGCTCGGGGTCGAGGCTCCTCTCGGCCGCCTCCCCCAGGCCGACGCCTTCCTCGCGCAGGGACTCGCGCGCGTCGGCGCCGTCGAAGCAGGCCGCGAGCGAGCGCTCGAGCAGGCCGCAGGCCTCGTCGTAGAGCCAGGCGAAGTCGGCGCCCGAGGCGTAGATGCGCTCCATGAGCTGCTTGACCTGGGCGATGGAGAAGACGCGCTTGAACGCGCAGACAAAGAGCAGCGAGGCGAGGTGCCTGCGGGTGTAGCGCTTCTTGTGCGGCGCCGGGATGACGCCCTGCTTGACGTAGTTGTTGACCATCGACCCGGTCACGGTGGCGTCGCCGGGGACCCGCATGAACTCGAGCTCCTGGGTCACGAGCGTGAGAACCTGGTCGAGGTAGAGCTCGATGCGGGGCATCTCGCTGATCCGGGTGATGTGGAGGGTGCGCATGCGCTCGGCGAGCCGCTCGCGCGCGGCGGCGTCCACGTGCGGGAGCGCGATGATCTTGTCCTTGTCGCCCATGTGCCGCTCCTGTGCAGTTACCGAAAAACAGTCAATCTAGTATTGAATACCGTGTTGCGGGGAACTACGCTCCCATCATAGCGAACGTACGGCCCGACACGCCTGGGGGGACCCATGAACGACCAGCGAATCGCCATCATCACGGACTCCGGGACGGACACGCCGGCAGACTTCGTCGCCGCTCACGACGTGCGCGTCATCCCGCTGCGCATCAACTACTCCGACGGCTCGAGCTACGAGAACGGCGTCGACATCACCACCGAGGACGTCGTGCGGCGCTTTGACGAGGAGATTCCCACCACGTCGCTGCCCTCCCCCATGAAGATCCAGCAGACCTTCGAGCAGGCCAGGCGCGACGGCTACGCGGGCGCCGTCGTGGTGACCATCTCGTCGGGCCTCTCCGCCACCTACGAGACCGTGAGCATGGTCGCGCGGCAGATGGAGGACTTCCCCGTCGTCACGGTGGACACCAAGAGCATCGGCGTGGCCGCCGGCATGGTCGTCATGGAGGCGGTGCGCCAGGTCGAGGCCGGCATGCCGCTCGAGCGCCTGGGCAGCGTGCTCACGGCGGTGAGCGAGCGCGTGCGCGTGTACTTCTCGGTTCAGAAGCTCGACTTCCTGCGCAAGGGCGGGCGCATCAGCGAGGCCGTCTACCGCGTGGGCTCCATGCTCAACATCAAGCCGGTCCTCACCTGCGACGAGCGCGAGGGCAAGTACGTGATCGAGAAGAAGCCGCGCGGCTGGCAGAAGGCCCTGAAGACCCAGGTCGACCTCATCGCCGAGCAGGCGGCGCGCTGGAACCAGGTGCGCGTGGCCGTGTGCACCTTCGACCCGAGCCTGCGCGGGGAGCTCGAGGCGCGCCTGCGCGAGCGCGTGGGCAACGCCGTCGAGTTCATCAGCTGCGGCATCTCGGCCGACCTGCTCGTGCACACGGGGCCCACGCTCGTTGGCATGGCGGTCATGGGCATGTAGCCGCGCAGCCGCGGCGAGAGGGGACAACATCCGGCGCTCAGACAGCTTGCCGAGAAGAGCGCTCGGCAAGAACTCGCGGCGGACGTTACCCCCTCTCGCCGTGGCGGGCAGGTTGATTACAGCGCGGCGACCATGTGGGCGACGATCTTGGCGCAGTGGTGGGCTGCGGCCTGCTCGAACTGGGCGTAGGTGACGGTCTGGCCCTCGGCGCCGGGCTTGTCCGAGATGGCGCGCACCACGGCGAAGGGGACGCCGTTCAAGGTCGCCACCTGGGCGATCGCGGCGCCCTCCATCTCGCAGCACACGGCCCCGAACGTCGAGACGATGCGCTCGCGGTCCTCCTCGGCGGAGATGAACTGGTCGCCCGAGGCCACACGGCCGGCGACGGCGTGGACGTCGGACGCAACCTCGGCGGCCGTCGCGAGCGCGACCTCGCGCATGCGGGCGTCGGCGACGAACTCCGCGCGGTCGCGGCCGGGGATCAGGCCGGGCGCGTAGCCGAGCGGCGCCACGGAGAAGTCGTGCTGGACGCAGTCGGTGGCCACGACGAGGTCGCCGACGTCGAGGCCCTCCGGGTCGAGCGAGCCGGCGATGCCGGTGTTGATCAGGTGCGTGACGTGGAAGCGATCGACGAGCGCCTGCGCGCAGACGCCGGCGTTGACCTTGCCGATGCCGCACTTGACGACCACCACGTCCCTCTCGCCCAGGCGTCCCTCGTAGAAGTCCATGCCCACGGCCGAGGTGACCTCCTGGTCGAAGAGGCGCTCGCGCAGGAGCTCGACCTCCACGTCCATCGCGCCGATGATTCCGATCTTCACGTGTGCCCCCTAGCTCTCCGGGTAGACGAGGTGCGCCTCGTCGATGTGCTCGAGCGTGTTCTCCAGGTAGCGCCGCGCCCACCAGCGGGCCTGCGTGAGGTCGGCGTCGTGCCAGTTGCCGCACTCCTCCGGGCGCGCGCCGGGGATCTCCCCCTCGAAGTCGCGGATGAACTCGAAGGTCGCGCGCACGAGCGGCGCCACCTCGGCGGAGGTGTGCTCACCAAAGAGGATGAGGTAGAAGCCGGTGCGGCAGCCCATCGGGCCAAAGTAGACCACCCGGTCGCGCCAGGTAGGGTCGTTGCGCAGGTAGGTGGCACCGAGGTGCTCTATGGCGTGAACAGCGGCGGTGTCCATGACCGGCTCACGGTTGGGGGCAGTCAGACGCAGGTCAAACGTGGTGACCACGGCTCCCGTAGCGGGGTCGGCGTCCACGCGGCTCACGTAGACCCCCGGCTCGAGCACGAGGTGGTTGACGGTGAAGCTGGCGATCTTGTCCATGGGGCTCCCTGCGACGCGGTTCTTCTCGCCCCAGTGTACCCCACGAACCCAAACCCCCAGACGGTTTGGATTCGTGCACGCGCTACGGAACGGACGGCAGTCGGAGAAAGCCCAGTTGAGCGAATTTGCGATCGCGTGATGGCGGAAAACGTGAACCCAAACCGCGAGGGAGGGGGCCTTGGGTGCGAAACTTTGGGTCGTCCTTCGCGGAAAACTTGGGACAAACTACCCTCAGGCCCGTGTTCAAGGCAGAGACGAGAGGAGCGAGACGTGCCGCAACGGGTGGCGAGAGATGACGCGTTCCTGCGCGCGGCGATGCGCGACCACGGAGCGAGCGTGCTGCGGCTGGCGCTCTCGCAGACCGGGTCGCGCGCCGACGCCGAGGACGTCTACCAGGACGTCTTCGTGGCGCTTGCCTGCTGCGACACCCAATTCGCGGATGATGACCACCTGCGCGCCTGGCTGCTGCGTACCACGCTCAACCGCTGCCGAGACCTCGCGCGGTCATGGTGGAGGCGGCACGCGCAGTCGTTCGATGCGCTGGGCATCGAGGTCGCGCAGGCCGAGAAGGACGACGCACCCTGGACCGACGCCCAGCTCTGGGAGGCCATCCGGCGGCTCCCCGAGCGCTATCGCGCCGTCGTTCACCTGCGCTACGTGGAGCAGCTGCCTGCAGACGCCATCGCCGCCACATGCGGCATCTCGGAGTCGGCGGTGCGCACGCGCCTCTCGCGCGCCATGCGAAAGCTGAGGGTCTACCTGGGAGGCATGTCATGAGCGAGAAGAACCGCGTAGAGAAGCGCCTGGGCGAGCTGTATTGTGAGGTGCGTCCGAGCGCCGAGCTCGACGACGCCGTGCTGAGTCGCGTGCGCGAGCTGCGAGCACGGGAGGCGGAGCCGAGACGCCGCGTCCTTGTCAGCCGCCGCGTCGCGCTCGTCGGGGCCGCGGGATGCGCCGTCACGGCAGGGCTGGCGCTGGGGCTGCCGGCGCTCCTTCAGCGTGACGGCACCGAGAACGCGTTTGGCCTGGCTATCGCGCAGGCTGCCGAGACCGGCGAGGCCATTGCCGTGGAGGCCACGCCCGACGGCCTCATGCCGCAGGACGGCACGTACGGCAGCTACCTCAAGCTCTCGCTCAACCTCAGCGCGAGCGGCGAGGGCCTCGAGGCCGTGACGTACCGCGTGACGGACAGTCCCGTCGTCACGATCGACCGGCCGAGCGTTCACGACCCGATTCACGAGTACCCCGTCGTGTCGCTCTCTACCGACGAGGAGGGCAACATCGATTCGCTCGCCTTCGACTGCTTGACCGGCGCGGACAACGACGTTGCCTACCTCACGATTTCCAACGAGGACGCCTACTGGACGGCAGACGAGACGCTCACGCTGCTCAAGACGTGGCTCGACCTTCAGAGCTCGTGGATCCCCAGCAACGACGAGTACGCGCAGCGCGAGGGCGAGACGGACGAGCAGCACCTCGGGCGCATCGAGGCGCTCGACGAGCAGGCGGAACAAGACCATGCGGCGCTGCAGCCCCAGATCGATGCCGCGCACGAGGCCTACCTCGAGAGCTTCCGCGCGCACGCCGCCACGCAGGAGGACTTCGTCGCATGGGAGCGCTCGCTCTACCTGAGCTCCTTCACCTGCGCAGAGGACGCCTTCGAGCAGGCAAGGCTCGAGGCTACGGCCTCCTTCGCGGGCGGGGGCACGCAGACGCGGCGCTACCGCATCACGCTGGTGGACGGCTACGAGCAGGTGCTCTCCGAGCGCTTTGACGCGCTGCTCGCCATCGACGACGACTTCTCCCAGTGCCTGGAGGAGGAGCTTCCCTGGCACGAGTACCCCACGCCCACCGAGGGGCAGATCGCCGCCGACCCGCGCCTCTCTGAGCCGATCTTCCAGATTGAGGACGTAACGGAGGCGTAGGGCAACTCCAGAAATAGCCGCCCTTGTCCTGGCGCGTTCTAGGAAAGTCCGCTGTTGTCATTGGGTGCTCTAGGATTATCGACCCTTGTCCGGGAGCGTTCTAGAAAAGCCTGCCCTTGTCCCGCCGGAAGGGATTCAGCGTCGCAAAACCCTTCGATTCCGGGCGAATTTGAGGACAAGGGCCGGGTTTTTTAGATCGCACCCGGACAAGGGCCGGGTTTTTTAGATCGCACCCGGACAAGGGCCGGGATTTCTGATATGAGAGAGTCTCCGTCAAGCGACAAATCCGCCCCGGCCCCGGTCCCCCGGCGCCAGGGCCGCGCTCGTATGTCGCCCTCCCGGGGCGGGCCGCGTCTCGGGCA
>NZ_NFJF01000014.1 GCF_002159735.1 Olsenella sp. An270 | reverse complement strand
TACGCCGCGCAGGTCGTGGGCCGTGAGCTCGTCGCTGCGCGGGGATTAACTATACGCACCCGCGCGGCGTGCGGGGGCGAGAATCGGCGCCTCCACGGTTTCTGCACAATTCATCCCCACCGTAAGGTAAGGCCCGGTAGTGTCGCGAAAAGTGGTGTAGGGGCCTCCGCCCGGAATCTCCGATGAGCCGAACCTGCGCCGCCATCGCCCCCTCGTCAATCCCCGAGAGCGCCGCGATTCTCGAGCGAGCCCTCGCGACCCGCCCCTCGGTCGGCTCCGGGACGGGCAAGAGCTCGCGCTCCCACAGGCCCTCGATCGCGGACGGCTCCATGTGCCTGCGGCCGGACCAGTCCTCGGACGCCTCGCAGCACACCGCCCCCACCAGGCGGACCGGCGCCCCCTCCGACGGGAAGCTCCGGACCACTCGCGCGCGGCGCCCTATCTCCCGGTCGCGGCGCCCCTGCACGCTGTTGTGTGTTTAGTCAAGTAGTTTTGAGCAGAATGTGCATCGGGAATTGAGCAGTATGAGCTCGCGGCCTGAGCGGTGGTTTTTGAGCACCTACCCGTCCTGCATGAGCGC
>NZ_NFJF01000013.1 GCF_002159735.1 Olsenella sp. An270 | reverse complement strand
GTCCCATTCCGAACCCGGAAGTTAAGCCCCCGAGCGCCGATGGTACTGCGGAGTAGTCCGTGGGAGAGCAGGACGTCGCTGACCAACAAGGGGCATTTTCATGTCTCGACCCAGGGTCCCCTCACGGGACCCTTTTTTGATGCCAACCCATCGATCCCGCCGCCGGGGGCGACCATCGTCGCCTCCCTGTGTCCGTAGGCCATCCTTGGCGATCGCGTCGCGAAATGTGGTGTAAGGGAGACCTGAATTAGGAACGGCCCCCGTCCTAGAGTCTCTTTCGACCAAGAGAGGGGTTCGGGGGACGGAGACCGCAATGGACGCTGTGCCGCAAGACGCGTTCGCGACGCTCGGGCTCGCCGAGGAGGGCGGCGAGGGGCTCACGGGCCTCGCCAGGGCCCCGCTCGAGGCGGGCGTCAACGAGATGATGGCCGCCCAGGCCGACGCCGCCCGCGAGGCGACCGGCACGACGAGGAACGGGTTCCGGGAGAGGCGTCTCGAGACGCAGGTCGGGACCATCACGCTCGGGATGCCGAAGCTGCGCCGGGGCACCTACTTCCCGGACGGCCTGGTCGAGAGGTGGGGCAGGGTCGACCGCGCCGCGGTCTGCGCGGCGGCCGAGACGCGCGCGCTCGGCGCCTCGACGAGAAAGGTGGGGAGGGTCCTCGAGCGCATGGGCGCCGACCGGCTGTCCAGGGACGCCGCGTCGCGCATCTGCGCGGCGCTCGACGCCGAGGCGGCGGGGCTGCGCCCGCGCCGGCTTCCGCCCATGCGACTCCCCCACCTCTGGGTCGACGCGACCTACGTGCCCTGCCGCCGGAACGGCCACGGCGCCGCGGCCGCGGTGGTCGCGGCCATCGCCGTCGGCGAGGACGGCGTGCGCAGGGTCGTCGGCCCGGCGTGCGTCGACGCGGGGTCCCACGCGAGCCGGAAGGGCCTCCTGCGCGGCCTCCGCGAGCGCGGGCTCCCCGGCGCGCAGTGCGTGACCTCCGACGCCCACGGCGGCATCGCCCGGGCGGTGAGGGAGCTCTTCCCGGGCGCGGCCTGGCAGCGCTGCGTCGTCCACCTCGAGCGGGACGTGATCGACGCGTGCCCGACGCGCGCGAAGAGGGCCGCCGCCGGGAGGGTGCTCCACGCC
>NZ_NFJF01000012.1 GCF_002159735.1 Olsenella sp. An270 | reverse complement strand
CTGATATGAGAGAGTCTCCGTCAAGCGACAAATCCGCCCCGGCCCCGGTCCCCCGGCGCCAGGGCCGCGCTCGTATGTCGCCCTCCCGGGGCGGGCCGCGTCTCGGGCATGTCCGTCCCAGGACGCGCGTTCGCGAGTCTGACATCCGCGCGTTGGCTAGCGCATTCCGACTCTCCGGCTGGGGGTTGCCGCCCGTCTAGAACCGCGCGCTCGGGCGCGTAGGAATCTCGCGGGTCTCCCCACGGGCCGTCGGCGCGGCCCGCGCCGGGAGGGCGGCTCCCCGCTACGCCGGGGAGCCCTGCGCCGCGGCGCCCACCGCCCAGACGAAGCCGGCGAGCTCGCGGGCGACCGCGGCGGCCACGACGCCGCCGGGCTTGCGCCTCGCCCTGAGCGCGAGGAACCGCTCGTGGAGCCTGCGGTTGCACCGGGCGCACGCCTCCGCCGCCGCGGCCGTCGGCGCCGAGGCGGCGGCCGCGGCCTCGGAGGCCGGCGAGAGCGGCCTCTCGTGGTGCCAGGCGGCCTCGACGAGGAGCCTGCGCACGTGGGCGTTGCCCGCCCGCGTTATCCCGCCGCGGCTGACGCTCTCGCCGCTCGAGGACTCCGAGGGCACGAGCCCGACGTAGGACATGAAGGCGCGCGCCGTCGGGAACCTCGAGAGGTCCCCGACCTCGACGGCGAGGGCGAAGGCCGTGAGGGTCGAGACGCCGCGGATGCCGGAGAGCGCCGACACGACCGGGGCGAGGTCGGGCGAGGCGGCCCTGCGGGCGATCTCGGCGTCGAGCCGGCGGCGGCGCCCCTCGGCCGCGGCGACCGCCTCGAGCAGCTCGCCGTAGACGAGGCGCTCGACCGGCTCGGGGAGCTCGACGGCCCGGAGCCACCTCCTGTGGGCCTGCGTCCACGACGTCGCCCCCTCCCAGCGCAGCCCCTTCCTGAGCAGGAACTTCGAGAGCCTGTGCCGCGCGCGCATGAGGTCCTCGCGGGCCTGCTCGCGCAGGCGCGCGAGGTCGCGGTCGGCCTCCCGGGCGGGCGGGGGGCACCAGCACTCCACGACGTTGCCGACGGCGAGCATGCGGGCGAGGAAGTCGGCGTCGCGCCGGTCGGTCTTCACCCTGTCGCCGGAGGGCCTGAGCATCTTGCTCACGGCCCCGACGGCGGTGGGCAGCCCGAGGGCGTCGAGGGACCGCTTGAGGTCGAAGCCCGTCGGGCCGGACTCGTAGACGGCGCGGCAGGGCTGGGGCAGCGCCGCCGCCCAGGCGGCGACCGCGGCCGGGTCGTAGCCGAACGAGGCGCGCACGACCTCGCCGGTCTCGTGGACGAGGGCGCTGGCGGCGATGCTCCTGGCGTGGACGTCGAGCCCGATGCTGGTAGAGTGGTTCATGGCTGGGACCTCCCGTGACTGTGGCAAGCCGGACGATGACGCGACCGAGCCTAACCCACGACGCCCAGGGGGCCAACTTCACGCGAGGGGTCTCAGCCGCTTCCCCTCATATCGTCTAGA
>NZ_NFJF01000011.1 GCF_002159735.1 Olsenella sp. An270 | reverse complement strand
GGGGTGGCGGGCTCGGGGTCGGGGTCCGGCTCCGGTTCCGGCTCGGGCTCGGCGTCCGGCGCGGACTCCGGCTCGGGCTCGGGCTCGGCGTCGTCCGCCGGCTCGGCGGGAGCCTCCTCGGGCTCCTGAGCGGGCTCAGGCTCCGGCTCCGGAACGACCTGGAGCTCCGGCTCGGGCTCCGGCTCGGGCTCGGGCTCGACGTCGTCCGCCGGCTCGACCACGCGGTCGGACACGCTCTCGACGAGGCCGACGAGGCCACCCACGATGGCGTCCACGTCGGGTCGCGGGTCGCCGCCGCCCGAGTAGGCCCACTGCAGAATCCAGGCGGCACTCGACAGCGCCCCGGCGACGAGCACGTCATCGGGGCAGCCGAGGGTGATCTCGTAGATGCGCTCGGCGACCTCGGCGGTCTGGCCGCAGGTGACGTCGCCGGCGATGTCGGTCTGGGCGAGGAGCTCGACGGTCACGTGCTCGAGCAGGTGGGCGAGCTCGGTGTCCTGGGCGACCTCGCCGAAGGTGGGCGCGGAGTCGCCGAGGCAGACGTGGTCGCTCAGGGCGGGCATGAGGTCGAGGACGAGGTCGGTGGCCTCGGGGGTCTCGCTCGTCATGAGCGGCGCGCTCGGGGCGAGCTCGACCGTGGCGACGAGGGCGCGCGGGCCGACGGAGACCTTCTTGAAATCGAACAGCTGAGCCATGCTGGCTCCCTCTCATTCGCGGCCCGCTGGCGGGCACTGCCTTTCCCTCATTGTAGTGAAACTCACGGCCCGGGCCTACTCCTTAGCCGAGGCGGGCTGCTTCTCTCCGTCAGCGTCGTCCTCGGCGTCCTCGGCGGGGGGCTCGGGGGCGATGACGCGCAGCATGGAGAGCCGGCGGCCGCGCATGGACTGCACACGGAACTGATACCCATCCTTGGCGAAGACGTCACCGGGATGCGGAAGCTTGTCCGCCTGGTCCAGGACGAAGCCGGCGATGGTCTCGAACTCCTCGGAGTCCTCGACGGGCCAGCCGAGCTCGATGGCGTCGTCGATGGAGAAGCGGCCGTCCACGAGCCACTCGCGCTCGGAGAGCTGCGTGAGGTACTTGTTGTCGGGGTCGAACTCGTCCTCGATCTCGCCGACGACCTCCTCGACGATGTCCTCAATCGTGATGACGCCGGCGGTGCCGCCGTACTCGTCGACGACAATGACCATCTGGTCGTGGCTGGACTGCATCTCGGAGAGCAGCGGGATGATGTCCTTGGTGTCGGGGATGAAGTCCGCGGTGCGGGCGTGGCGGGCGATGGGGTCGTCGGCGCGGCCCTCGTCGAGGATCGGGCTGATGATGTCCTTGATGTGCGCGATGCCCACGATGCGGTCGACGGACTCGTGGTAGACGGGAATGCGCGAGTAGCCGGTGCGGCGCATGATGGCCAGGACCTCGGAGAGGGTCATCGTGTCCTCGACCGCGGTCATATCGACGCGCGGGACCATGACCTCGCGGGCGATGGTGTCGCCGAGCTCGATGACCTCGTGAATCATCGACTTCTCCTGGTCGGAGAGCTCGTCGGCGTCGGCGACCATGTACTTGATCTCCTCCTCGGAGACGCTGTCACGCTCGTCGGCGGACTTGATCCCGAGCAGGGCCGAGAGGCCGTTCGCAGACTTGGCCGTGAGCCAGACCAGCGGGCGGGCGATGGTCATGAAGCCGCGGATGGGGCCGGCGACCGACTTGGCCGTGCGCTCGGCATCGGAGAGGGCGATGCGCTTGGGAACGAGCTCGCCCACGACGATGGAGAGATAGGAGACCGCGAGCGTAATCAGCACGGGGGCGAGCGGGACGGCGATGCCCGCGGGCATGCCGAGGCTCATGAACCAGCCGCCCAGCGGGTCGGAGAGGCTCGTGCTCGCGAACGCCGAGGACGCAAAGCCCACAAGCGTGATGGCAACCTGAATAGTGGCGAGGAACTGCTCGGAGTTGGAGCCGAGGTCGAGAGCGGCGCGCGCCTTGCGGTCACCCTCCTCAGCCTCCGGCTCGAGAACAGCCCTCTTTGCGCTCACCACTGCCAGCTCGGACATCGAGAAATAGCCGTTGGCCAGGGTGAGCAGGAACGTGACCACAATAGATATCGCTACGTCCATGCGCTCGTGCGCAACCTCCTTGGTCGGAAGACAGATGCGTGCCACGGCGGGCGCCGCGGACATAATGGGATGATTTTAGCAGGTCGGCCCTAAGCGCGCATTCGCGGTTGAACCACGGGAGCATGGCGAGGGGCCGCACGACGGCCCACGGGCGCATAAAAACCTCATACGTGCTACATAAGGCGCCCTCTCGTGCATAAAAGCGCGATTCGTGCAGTGTCGATTTCGCTCTTTTTGGCCCTCGAGAGCCGGCGCGCGGACGTTTGCCCAGTTGCGAAAATCAGTAGTCGAATCAAAACCCGTTCGAGCCCGATTTTTACGCTACACGAACGCCCTTTTTGATTTTGAAACGGCGATAGTGCTGCACGAGCGACGGTTTTATGCACCGGAGGGCGCGCCGCCGTTGAGAGCGGCCAGGGCAGCGTCCGTCGACTCGGTCCCAAAGAGCCGCTCGCGAAGCTGACGGCGCGCGGCGAGCATCCGGGCGTTCGGCGGGTTCCGGCGCAGACCCAGACTTCCCTCGAGGTCGCTGATGAGGAGGTCGAGCTCAGCGTTGCTCTGGAACGTCGCTGCCGTCATCGTGATGCAGTCCATCCCCACCGACTGATACGCGCGCCGCTTCCTCTCGTCGCGGGCGCGCGCCTGGGGCGTCCTGTGGAATTCGTCGCTGTCGTACTCCCCCACCGTGCCGTTTGGCCAGGAGAAGTCGGGTCTCACGATTCGCTGCCCAATCACGGAAGCGAGCCCCTCGGGCAGGTGAACGTTGACGTTCATCCTGAATCCGGGCGCCCCGGCGCCGCCGCGCGCCCGCCCGAGCGAGAGCAGGATCGCGACGTCCGTCTCCCGGGGCGAGTTGGACCCGTCGGCGACGAGCTCGAGCGCGCTCACCGCCCGCGCGGCCCCGCGCGTGCCGAGCGCCTTGGCCGCGCTGGCGTATGCCCGCAGCTCGGAGACCGTGACGAGGGCGGGAGCCTCGCCAAACCCGTGGTCGGCATCGGGGTTCACGACGTATGTCCCCGCCAGCTCGTAGGCGACCTCCGCGAGGTCGATCTCATCCAGAACGGACCCAAGCTGGACGAGCATCGCCGCCGGTCGGAACACTTCGACGCCGTTCCCGAGCCTGACAAGCGTCCGCTCGGAAACGGGCCCGCGCCAGACCCTGTTTCGGACATGCTCGCTGTTGATGCGGTCGGAGGCAGACGGCACCACGATGTCGAGCGAGCCCTCCAAGCCGCACAGCGCCCGCGCGGAGCCCACGCGCTCGGCGATTCCCCGGTCGCGGGCGCCGAAGACCCGCTCGCCCTGGTCCATCGCCTCAGGCTCCGCTCCCGCCCTCCGGACCGCGCGCCAGAAGGCGAGCGCCGACTCGAACCCTATGCGCAGCTCTTTCATAACAACATCCTATCCTGATACTAATTAACTTAGTAGATTATATCCTATACACAAAAAGGGGCCGCCCTCACGGGCGACCCCCTCTCCGTCTCTCAAGCTGCGAGTACGGACTAGGCCATCATGCCAGCCACCGCGTCGCGCGCGCCGGCAAGCTGCTCCTCTCCCGGAATCCAGTTCACGGCCAGCGTCTTCACCGGCATCTGGAACCCCGCGGCCTCCAGCTCCTTAGCCACGTTGTTGGGCCCGAGCGGCGCCCAGCCGTAGGAGCCAAACGCCAGGCCAACCCGGTTCTCGTTCTTGGGCGAGAGCCCCTTCATGTACGTGAGGAAGCCGGCAACGGTCGGCAGCATCTGGCTGTTGAGCGTCGGCGAGCCCACGCACACGTACTTGCAGTCCATGAACACGTCCATCACGTTGGAGATATGATTCTCCTTGAGGTCCATGAGCTGCGCGGGCACGCCAGCGGCCAGGAAGGCGTCCACCAGCGACCGGGCAATCTTCTCGGTGGAGTGCCACATGGAGTCGTACACCACGAGCGCGCGCTCCTGCACCTCGCCGGACACGAAGCCCTCGTACGCAGCGAGGATGTCCTCCACGTGGCTGCGCCAGATCACGCCGTGCGCCGGGCAGATCAGCTCCAGCGCGTCCGGGCCCAGCCCGCGCACCGCCTTCACCGCCGCCGCGGCCTGAGCGCGGTACGGCTGCACGATGTTGGCGTAGTACTTGTGCGCCTGGTGCATGACCTCGCACATGTCGTTCTCGTCGTCAAAGCGCGCCGAGCTGGCAAAGTGCTGGCCAAACGCGTCGTTGGAGAACAGGATCTTGTCGTAGGCGTCGTAGGTGACCATGTTGTCGGGCCAGTGGACCATCGGCGTCTGGACAAACGCCAGCGTGCGCTTGCCAATGCAGAGGGTGTCGCCGGTCTTGACGCCGTTGTAGCCCAGGTCGCCAAAGTGCGCGGTCATGTTCTTCACGCCCTGCGGCGCGGAGCAGTAGATCTGGCAGTTTGGCGCCAGGCGCTTGATCGTGGGCGTGTTGCCGGAGTGGTCCATCTCCACGTGGTTGGCGATGAGCACGTCGATCCTGGACGGGTCGATCACCGAGGAGATGCGCTCGAGCAGCTCGTCGGTGAAGGTGACCTTGGCCGTGTCGATCAGCGTGACCTTCTCGTCCAGGATGAGGTAGGCGTTGTAGGTGATGCCAGCCTCGGTGGTGTAGCCGTGGAACTCGCGCGCGTTCCAGTCGAGCGCGCCGACCCAGTAGACATCCGGCTTGATCTGAACTGCGGAGAGCATGGTTTCCTCCTCTGTGGAAGTGATAGCCGCCTAGCGGCATTTTACCCCGCTGGCGGCGAGAAAAACGGGCGGCCGGCACGAAGGCCGACCGCCCGCGTGGGGGTCACGACACGCGTCGTACCTTACTTCTCGCCGGCGGCGCGGCGGGCGGCGTACTCCTCCGCCAGGCGCTGCTGGATGTCGTGCGGGACCTGCTCGTAGCCGCTGATCTCCATCTCAAACTCGCCGGTGCCGCGCGAGAGCGAGCGCAGGCGGGTGGCGTAGTCGGTGACCTCGGCGTACGGGATGGTGGCCACGACGGTGGTCTCGCCGGCCGCGGCGCCGGTCCCGGCCTCCATGCCCTCGACGCGACCGCGGCTCGCGGAGACGTCGCCCATCACGGAGCCGGCGTAGCTCTCGGGCACGGTGATGCGCAGGTGCGCCATGGGCTCGAGCAGCACGGGCTCGGCCTGCGCGACGGCCTTCTGGAAGCCGATGCGCGCGGCGGTCTTGAACGCCATCTCGTTGGAGTCGACCGGGTGGTAGGAGCCCTCGTAGACGGCGCACTTGACGTCGATCATCGGGTAGCCGGCGAGCACGCCCTCGCGCATGGTCTCCTGAACGCCCTTGTCGATCGCCGGGATGAAGCCGCGCGGGATGTGGCCGCCCACGACCTCGTCGACAAACTCGTAGCCGGCGCCCGGGTTGGGCTCGATGCGCAGCCAGCAGTCGCCGTACTGGCCGGCGCCGCCGGTCTGCTTCTTGTGGCGGCCCTGGGCGGACGCCACGCGGCGGATGGTCTCGCGATACGGGATCTTGAGCGCCACGGTGTGGGCGGTGATGCCCGCGCGGTCCTCAAGACGGTCGAGAAGGACGCTGACCTGCGCCTCGCCGATGGCGGAGATGACGGTCTGGCCGGTGTCCTCGTCGCGCTCCACCTTGAGGGTGGGGTCGGCGTCGGCGCTCTTCTCGAGGAAGGCGTAGAGCTTGCCCTCGGTGCCGCGCGCGTCGGGCTCGATGGCAATGCGATAGAGCGAGTTGGGGAAGCGGAACTCGGCGGCCTCGACCTTGCCGGTCACGGACAGCGTGTCACCGGTCATGGCCTCGAGCTTGGGCACCACGACGATGTCGCCCGCCGCAGCAGACTGCACGTCGGTGGTGTCGCGGCCGCACATCTGGTAGAGGTGGCCCAGGCGCTCGGTCTTGCGCGTGCGCGCGTTGGTGAGCTCGATGCCCGGCGTGATGGTGCCGGCCAGGACCTTGAGGAAGGACAGGCGGCCGTTCTGCGGGTCGTTGAGGGACTTGAA
Source organism: Olsenella sp. An270 (assembly GCF_002159735.1). Lineage (GTDB taxonomy): Bacteria > Actinomycetota > Coriobacteriia > Coriobacteriales > Atopobiaceae > Thermophilibacter. The sequence continues at coordinate 7,252 of NZ_NFJF01000011.1, read as the reverse complement.
CGCAAAGACCACGGGACGCTCGTCGTCCTCGGAGATGTCGAGCTGCTCGCCGTTGACCAGCGGGATGCGGCCAAAGTCGGCCATCGTGGGGAACCAGGCCACGGCGGCGTCCATGAAGGAGATGACGCCCTCCTCGCGCACGCAGCTGCCAGAGAAGACCGGGACAAAGACGCGCTCGCGGATGGCCTTGGCGAGAAGACCCTCGAGCTCGTCCTGCGTGACCTCCTCGCCCTCCAGGTACTTCATCATGACCTCGTCGTCGGCCTCCACGACAAGCTCGGTGAGCTGCGCGCGGGCGGTCTCGGCGGCGTCGGCGTACTCGGCGGGGACGTCCTCCACGACGGGCTTGCCGTTCTCGAGGTGGCGCGCCTTCATGTGGACGACGTCGATGATGCCCTTGAAGGCCTCGCCGGTGCCCATGGGGATGGTGACAGCGCCCAGGTTGGAGCCAAAGCGGTCCTGCAGCGCGGCCATGGCGACGTCGAAGTCGGCGTCGGGGCGGTCGAGGCGGTTGATGAACAGCGCGCGGGCGAGGCTGAGCTCCTCGGCCGCGTACCAAAGGCGGGTGGTGATGGTGCCCGGGCCGCTCGCGGCGTCCACGACAAAGACGGCCGTCTCGCACGCGCTCATGGCGGCGTAGGCGTCACCGACGAAGTCGGGGTAGCACGGGGCGTCGAGCACGTTCAGGCGCGTACCCTCCCAGGTGACGGGCGCAATCGCGGTGGAGATGGAGAAGCCGCGCTCCCCCTCCTCGCCGTCGTAGTCCAGCGTGGGCTTGGTGCCGGCGTGGCCGCCGAGACGGGTGGTACGCCCCGTCAGGTGGAGCATGGCCTCGGCCAGCATGGTCTTGCCCACGCCGCCTTGGCCCACAAGGACCACGTTCTTGACCTTCTCGCTTCCCTTAGCTGCCATGATGCCTCCCTCGAACGGGGTGTGTGCACGATGCACTCACCTTACCCACGGGGAAGCGGCGCGTTGCGCACATATCGGGCAGCGGGCGAGAAGAACGGCGGGGGGGCGGACGACAAAGGGGCGGCCCCGTCTCCGGGACCGACCGTCAGGTCGGCGGACTTGCGCCGGCAACTATCCCCAGCGCCGCGGACGCTGCGGCACGCGTCGCGCGTTCTTCTCGACCGCCGTGTCTCCCCCGGGAACGGCAAGCGACCTCTCGTAAGCGGTAAACGCGTCCAGTATGTCCCGCGCGGCAAAAATGTTGCTCTTGCGGTTCTTGGCGCTCTGGTAAAGCACACCGGCATCCACCAGGGTCGCCACGGCCTGGCGCACGGCCTCGCGGCTTCTTCCCGTGAGGCGTGCCCCGGACTCGATGCTGATGACTGGCGAGCTTGGGAGCACGTCCAGCAGGCGGTCCGCCGCGGAGTTTGCACGTGGATGGACAAGGCCTCGCCAGCGATCCTGGATGCGACCAATGGACTCCTCGAAGAACGAGGCGCGCTCACAGGCGATGACGCATGCGTTGGAGAAGTACTCGACCCAGTCGCTTGCCGCCGCGTCAGCACTAGTCTCGCCGCCGGCGTCATCTGTCCGATACGCAGCGAGATTGCTGATGTAGCGCTCCCGGTCGGTCGCCAGAACCAGGGACACCGGAGGGACCACGCACGGGGCAAGCCCTGCCCGACGGAGGATGACGTGAACCAGGGTCCGCCCGGTGCGACCATTTCCGTCAGCAAAGGGGTGAATCGTCTCGAACTGCGCATGGGCAATTGCCGCCATCGCAACCGGAGGGAGCTCTGAGGTGTTGCAGAACGACACGAGGTCCTCCACGAGGCCTGAGACGAGCTCCGGACGTGGGGGGACATACGCCGCCCCCAGAGGATTGATCCTGTTGCCACCAATCCAGTTTTGCTCGGTCCTGAGGATGCCGGCGTATCCGGCCGCACCAGTGCCCTCGAGAAGAGCGGCGTTAATGTCGCACAGCAGGTCAACGGTGAGCTGCGGCGAAGATGCCGCGCGCTCGACCCCCTGCTGCATCGCCGCGATGTTGCCGATGACCGCCGCCTCGGTCCCGTCGACGCGATGCGGCACACCAAGCTCGTCGAGAGCCTCGAACTCCAGGAGCCTGCCCGCGGGCATCTCAAGGCCCTCGATGCGAGACGAGGCCAGGGCCTCCGCCCGCATGATCAGTCGTGCGAGCGGCTCGGTATCCGTCAGGTGGGGAGACGCCTCGTTCAGGGCACGAATGGCCGACTCCGCGCGAGAGATGGACGCGACGGCAGTGGCCGAGAAGGACGGGACGAACCCGGCGATCATGTCGGGACGATAGGGGTGGTACGCACCGCTCCGGGACTCGCGGCGGCTCATCCCCCATGTGTCCGTAAGCCAGTATGCGGTTTCGTACGTCCCCATGGCTCCTCCTCATAACCTTGCTTTACCATAGCAGAAAACCAAGGTTATTGGATAACCTTGGTTTTCCAGCGTCGCAAAGCAAGGTTGTGAGACAAATGAACCTGTCCCCTTTGTCTCACGCCAGCGCGTCGCCGATCGCGGCGACGAGGGCGTCATGCTCGGCCACCACGTCGTCCACCAGCGCGCGCGCCGCGGGCCAGTCGCCACCGCGAATGAGCTCGCACTGGCGCGCCGTCAGCTCGTAGAGCCTCGTCATGGAGAGGTTGCCGCTCACGCCCTTGAGCGCGTGCGCCGCCTCGAGCGCCGCGTCCGCGTCGTCCTTCTCGGCCGCCGCCACGAGCTTTGCGCAGTTCTCGTCCGCCGTAAACTTGCCCAGCAGCCGCCCGAGCAGCGCCTCGCTGCCCATCAGCCGCGCCAGAGCGTCCGCCGTGTCCAGGCCGGCCGCGTCCAGAACCTCAAGCCTCATCTCTGCTCCTCCTCGCCGGCGCCCTCGTACAGGCGCGCGATCGCGGGCTCAATCTCCAGGAAGCACTCGAGCAGGCGCGGGTTGAACGTCCCGCACTCCCCCTCGCAGATCATCCGCAGCGACTCCTCGCGCGTGAAGGCCGCCTTGTACACGCGCTTGTTCGTCAGCGCGTCGTAGACGTCGGCCAGGCCCACCACCTGCGCCCAGACGCTGTTCTCGTCGCCGACCAGGCCGTCGGGGTAGCCGCGGCCGTCCCAGCGCTCGTGGTGGTGGCGCGCGATGTCCACGGCGTAGCGGTACGCGCCCAGCGAGCGCATCTGCGGGATGCGCGCCAGCAGGTCGGCGCCCTGCGTCGTGTGCGTCTTCATGACCTCAAACTCCTCGGCCGTGAGCCGGCCGGGCTTGCACAGGATCGCGTCGGGGATGGCGATCTTGCCCACGTCGTGCATGATCGAGGCCAGCGCGATGTCGTCCACGTCCTCCTCCGAGAGCCCCTCACCAAAGGGCGTCTCCAGAAGGATCGTCCGCGTGATGTCGTGGATGCGGCGCACGTGCAGGCCGCTCTCGCCGTCGCGGAACTCGATCGCGGTGGAGAGCGACTCGATCATGCCCCGGTTGAGCTCAATGATCCGTTCGGCGCGCTCGAGCAGCTGCACGCGCTGGTCCTCCACCGTGAGCGAGAGACGCTTCCTCGCCTCAAAGAGCTCCACCACCGCGAGCACCCGTCGCGTGACCACGTACGGCACGATCGGCTTGCCAATGAAGTCCATGACGCCCAGCTCGTAGGCCTCCCTCATCACGTCGTTGCCGCGCTCGGCGGTGATGAGGAACACCGGGGTGCGCCGCAGGAAGCCCGTGGGCTCCAGGCGGCGCAGCACCTCGAGACCGTCCACGCGCGGCATCATGACGTCGAGAAGGACCGCGGCGTAGCCGCCCGGCGCGGCGAGAAGGGCCTCGAGGGCCTCCTGGCCGTCGGCGGCCTCCTCGATCTCGAACTCGCCCTCGAAGAGGTTGGCCAGGATCAGCCGGTTGATCTCCTCGTCGTCGACGATGAGCATCCTCCCCGTGCCGTGCCGCGCGCCTGCCGCTGCCGTCATCCTCGTGCCTCCGCATCCCCCGCGCGTCGCGCGGGCCTCTCGTCTTCCGTCTCGTAGCGCCGCGTCACCATGCGGTCGCGCCCGGCCCGCTTGGCCTCGTAGAGGGCCTCGTCCGCCTGGCGCAGCGCGGCCTCGTAGGTGACGGGGCAGTCGCTCGCCCACACCACGCCGCAGCTCAGCGTGACCGGGACCCCCACGATCCTCTCGCCCGCCTCCCGCATGGCCGCCCGCACGCGCCCGACCTTCTCGGCGATGACGCGCTCGTCCACGAGCGAGGGCGCCAGGACCAAGAACTCGTCTCCCCCGAAGCGCCCCACCGTGTCCGTCGTCCTGAAGCCGAGCTGCAGCGCCCTCCCGAAGGCGCGCAGGACCTCGTCGCCGGCGTAGTGGCCGTAGGTGTCGTTGATCTGCTTGAATCGGTCCACGTCAAAGAGGAAGAGGGCGCCGCTCACGTGCGGGCCCGCCAGGGCGAGGTGCTCGCGCAAGGCCGCCACGAGGGCGCCCTTGTTGTAGACGCCGCACAGCTCGTCGAGCAGGGAGCTCTGGCGCAGCTGCTCCCGCGCCTCGAAGTCGCGCAGGCGGAGGTGCATGGTCACCTGGGAGACGGCCACGGCGACGACCATCCCGATCGCGCAGGAGAACGCGTCGAACTGCGCCATGGGAGGGGACTTGAGCGCCGCGGAGAGCAGCGCGAGCGCGACCTCGGCGCCCAGCGCCACCACGAGCGGGAGCGCGTAGGGGGCGACGACCACAGACGTGATCGCGATGACCGCCGGCTGCAGGAAGACGCCCGGCATGCCGTGCGTGGCCGTGGCGTCGATCGCGACCACGAGGGCGAGCAGCGCCGCCTCGGCCGCCAAGCACACCGCCGTCGAAACCACGGGTCGCGCGGAGAGCCGGTGGCGCAGCAGGAGCGACGCCGCGAGGACCGCCGCCGAGGCGACGAACGCCGCCGCGTGCGCCGAGGTGGCCTCCCAGAGCGGGTAGGTCGCGCGCGCCGCAGCGGAGAGCAGCGTGACGAGCGCGAGGGCCATGACGGCGGCGACGCCGACGCTCCCCAGGTTGGAGGTGACGATCTGCGCGCTGTCGGCCGTGAAGTAGGCGCGGCGGCGCGCGGCCTCCCTCCTCAGCGCGCTCATTGGGAGGTCGTCACGCCTCATGTGCGCCCCCTCCCGCCCCGTCGCGGGCGGCGACGAGCCGCGCCAGCACCCGAAGGACCTCGCCGACGTCGATCGGCTTGGCCACGTGCGCGTCCATGCCCGCGTCGCGGGCGCGCTGCCGGTCCTCGGCGAAGGCGTCCGCCGTCATGGCGACGATCGGCACGGAGCGCGCGTCGGGGCGGTCGAGCGAGCGGATGGCGCGCGCGGCCTCGTAGCCGCTCATCTCGGGCATGCGCAGGTCCATGAGGATCGCGTCGTAGCGCCCCGGCTCGCTCGCCGAGAAGCGCTCGACGCACTCGCGCCCGTTCTCCGCCCAGTCGAGCTCGAGCCCGCACGCGCCCAGCAGCTCGCTCGCGACCTCCCAGTTGATCTCGTTGTCCTCGGCGAGGAGGACGCGCGCGCCCGCGAGCGACGCCGGGTCGACCTCCGCGCCGCGCTCGTCCGCGGCCTCGCAGGGCGTTAGGTCGAGCGTCACGTGGAACGTCGAGCCGTGGCCCTTCTCGCTCGCGACCGAGATGGAGCCGCCCATGCCGTCGACAATGCGCTTGACGATGGACATGCCGAGCCCCGTGCCCTCGGTCCTGCGGACGCGCTCGGTGTCCTCGCGCTCGAAGGAGTCGAAGATGCGGCCGAGGAACTCCTCGGACATGCCGATGCCGGTGTCGCGCACCCAGACGTGCGTGCGCACGCGCCCCTCGCCGACGGGGACGGCCTCCTGCGACACGCGCAGCGTGACCTCGCCGCCCGTCGGCGTGAACTTCACCGCGTTGGAGAGCAGGTTGAGAAGGACCTGCGAGAGGCGCGTCCCGTCCGTCATGACAACGGGGCGCACGAGCTCGCGCTCCACGGAGAAGGCGACGCCGCGCGCCTCTGCCTGCGTGCGCACGATGGCCTCCACGCCGTCGAGCGCCTCGGGCAGCGAGACCCGCTCGGAGGCCAGCTCCATGCGCCCACTCTCGATGCGGGACATGTCCAGCACGTCGTTGATGAGGCCCAGCAGGTGCGCGCTGGACACGGCGATCTTGTCGAGGCACTCGGATACGGCCGCCGCGTCATCCGCCCGCTCCCGCGCGATCTGCGTCATGCCCACGATCGCGTTCATGGGGGTGCGGATGTCGTGGCTCATGTTGGAGAGGAAGCGGCTCTTGGCGAGGCTCGCGGCGTCCGAGGCGGCGCGCGCCCGGTCGAGCTCGTCCATCTGGAAGCGAAGGAGCTGCAGGTAGCGCACAAAGACGACGAGAAGCGCAACGAGGATCGCGAGGCATCCCACAAAGGCGGCGGCAACGAGGCTCCACGCGAGCGAGTCGATCGGGTCGTGCAGCACGCTGTAGGGCAGCACCGAGACGATGAACCAGCCCGTCCCCTCGAGCGGCGCCAGGTAGCTCGCGTAGCGCTCGCCTCCGACCACCGCCACGTAGAAGGCGGTGCCGCCCTCATCCATGACCCGGGACAGCTCGTCGGCGGTTATGTCGTAGTCGACGCCGGCCCTCCCCTCGTTGTCCCTGAGCAGACCGAGGTAGGAGTCGGCGTCGAGGCTCTCGTTGCTGTTCAGGACGAAGGAGCCGTCGGACCGGATGATGTGCGTGTAGACCTGGGTCGCGGACACGTCGAGCGAGAGCGCGGACACCACCTCGTCGAACGGGACGCCGGCCACGAGCACGGCGCCGTTGAGCCCCGGCACGCGACGGTTCTCGAGCACCTCGCCAAAGACCAGCATGGACTCGCCATCGCCGGAGGTCCCCACGGTGACCGTCCGGGTCCCTTCGATGACGCCGCGCACGAACGCGTCCCGGTCGTCGATCCTGAGGTCGGGGCCGAGCAGGACGCTCGTGCGCCCGTCGAGGTCGGTCACGGCGGCATAGGCAAAGCCGTGCCCCGCCGCCTCCTGTGCAAAGAGCTCGTGGGCGGCAGCGCGGTCGGTCTCGCCCGAGGCGCGCACGGCGAGGCGCGTGCTCTCCAGCTCCGAGCGGTACAGGCGCGTCTCAGAGGCAAAGTTCAGCTGGATCTGCGCGCTCATCTGCTCCATGAAGCCGCCGCTCACGCCGTCAATCGTGGCGTCGCTCATCCCCACCGCCGTGAACGTCACGACGGCGAACACCGCCGCGCACAGGGCGAGAAGCGCCACCACGCCGCGCCTGATCGCATGGACGGGCCGCGCGGCCCGT
>NZ_NFJF01000010.1 GCF_002159735.1 Olsenella sp. An270 | reverse complement strand
TGTGTTTAGTCAAGTAGTTTTGAGCAGAATGTGCATCGGGAATTGAGCAGTATGAGCTCGCGGCCTGAGCGGTGGTTTTTGAGCACCTACCCGTCCTGCATGAGCGCGTGCCTCACGCGGTACGACTCGCCGCGGAACTGGACCAGCCTGCCGTGGTGCACGACGCGGTCGATGACGGCGGCGGCCATCTGGTCGTCCCCGAAGACCCCTCCCCAGCGGGAGAACTCGAGGTTCGTGGTGATGACGACGCTCTGCCTCTCGTAGGCGTCGGCGAACACCTGGAACACGAGGCGCGCGCCGTCGGCGTCGAGCGGCAGGAACCCCAGCTCGTCGATCACGAGCAGGCGGGCCCGTGCGATCTGCGACATCTCGCGGTCGAGCCTGCCCTCCTCGCGGGCGCGCCTCAGGCGCATCACGAGCGACGAGGCGGTGAAGAAGCGGGCCTCCAGGCGCCTGTCGCACGCGAGCTGGCACAGCGCGCTCGCCATGTGCGTCTTGCCCGTGCCCACGTCGCCCATCAGCACCAGGTCCTCGCGACGCTCGAGGAACGCGAGCGAGAGCAGGTCGTCTCTTCCGAGACCCTCGGGCCACGACACCGCCGACCAGTCGTAGCCGTCGAAGGTCTTGGGCGCCGGCAGTCCGCAGCGCCTGAGCAGCGACGCGCGCTTGGAGGCGTCCCGGCTCGCCGCCTCGGCCTCGAGGTACGAGGCGAGGTACTCGACCTGCTTCGGACTGCCCGCCGCCGCCCATTCGCCGAGCACGGAGATCGTGAGCGAGCACCTCCTGCCCGCCTCCATGATCCTGCGCGCGAGCTCGCCGCTAGCAGGCATGGGCCTCGCCCCCTCTCAGGAAGCCGTCGTACACGGACAGGTCGGCGCCGCCCTCCGCGGCCGGGCCGCCGGCCGCCATCCTGCGGGCCAGCACGTCGACGGTCGCGTCGTCTGGGATCCGGCCGCCCTCGATCACCGCCTGCGCCGCGGAGCAGGCGGCGTCGAAGCCGGACGGGCCGGCCGCCCGCTCGATCGACCTGAGCACGCGGCGGCGGCCGGCCGCATCGAGGGAGTCTATTGCCCGGACGAGGGCCTCGGGCATGTCGCGCCTGATCACGGACTCGCCGAAGGCGCGGGGCCGCGCCACGAGCGCCGGCACGAGGGAGAGCGGGTTGCGCACGGCGGGCCCGTCGCCGAACGCGCGCTCGAGCACCGCGACCCGCCGCCCGCGGTCCGCCAGGATCTCCACCGTGTCCGCCCGGACGCCGCAGAGGAGCTCCCGGGAGTGCCAGGCGGGACCGGCGAGGTAGCCCCGGCCGTCGATGGTCACCACGCCGCGCTTGTCGGCGCGGCACCTCGCCCAGCGCACGGCGTCGAAGGGCGACGACGGCAGCGCGAGCATGGCGGCCAGGTCCTCGGCGAGCACCTCCGGGGTCGGGCGGCCGTCCCGCGCCCGCGAGGCGGCGTTCAAGCGGTCGCACCCGTCCCTGAGCAGGTCGTTCAGCTCGGCGAGCGAGCCGACCGCGGGCACGGGGACGAGCAGGTTGCGGCGGATGAACCCGACCGCGTTCTCCACCGACCCCTTCTCGTTGCCAGAGTACGGGTTGCAGTAGCGGCTGCCCATGCGGTAGTGGGCGCGGAACAGCGAGAAGAGGTGGGATTCGGTCACCTCGCCGCGCAGGCGCCTCCCGGCCTCGGTGGCGTTGTCGAGCACGAGCTCGCGGGGCGCCCGCCCGATCCACCCGAAGACGCCGGCCAGCCCCGCGCACATGCACTCGGCGCGCTGGGACATGCCGGCGACGGCGTAGCGCGCGTTGGAGTGCGGAAGGCATACGACGAGCAGCTTGAGGTGCAGCCTCTCCCCGGAGACCACCGCCTCGAAGTTGCCGTAGTCCGCCTGGGCGGTGCCGGGCGCCCACTCGAGCTCGAGGTAGCCGTCCCCCGCGCCCGCCGCCCGCGCGAGCCGCCACTCGCGCACGTGGCGCTGCACGGCGGAGTAGGAGCCCTCGTAGCGCCTCTCCTCGACGAGCCTGTCGTAGATTCTCTTGGCGGTGTGGCGCTGCTTGCGCGGGGCGCCCAGGTCGGCTTCGAGCACCCCGTCGATCCAGGCGGCGTGCGGGTCGATCGCCGGGTGCGGCCTGTCTGCGGGCGCGGGGGGCTCCGGCGACAGGTCCTCCATGTCGGCGTACTTGGCGACGGTGTTGCGGCTGAGCCGGAGCCTGCGGGCTATCTCGGCCCGCGGCACCCCCTTCGCATCCATCGAGCGTATATCATTCCTTACGTCCAGGGGCACGGTCATCTCCTCCATCCTTCCCGGGCGGTCTCGCCAAAGCACGCGCCCGGGACAACCATACGGCGGGGGCCGCGCCCCTGGTCCAAGGGGGCGCGGCCCTCATGCTCAAACTGCTCATTTTTCGGTGCACGCGTTGCTCAGAAACCGGTGCTCATTCGGACCATTTCTTATTGCACATCAACATAATAAGCGGGTCGCCCGATAGCCCCTGTCGACAGCCCCTGTCTCCCTGCCATCTTTGCGTAGACAAGCCGCTGCGCCCTGACGAAGGATGCAGGTGCTGCATAGCCACAGAAGCCAAGTCCCTGCGTCTCATCGAGAAGGGCTCTGCCCGCGGCCTCTTTGTCAAGCGCCCCGAGCAGCCGCCGAAAGCATTGTCGAGCACCCCGAGAGGACGTCGGAGCAGCCTTCCCTTCCCAGCGGCAGCCCTCATCAGGGCTCTTGTAGCTCATCAATCTCTGCGTCAACGACGTGTTTGACGAGTGCTTCACATGAGTTCGCTCGTTCGAATCTTTGGGCGATACGCTTCTCAATCAGCTCGCAGAGAGCAACGAAGCAGACAATCAGGAAGAAGTCGTAGGGCAACTCCAATAGCTGGGGATCCACGAGTGAGTGAAGCGCGGTGACCACCAGGCCAATTTGGAGGACGAGGCAGTCCTCTGCGACCGCTTGGAGGCATCCCGCCGTTAACATTGCAATCGCCGCCAACAGCGCAAGTGCCCCTAAGCGGATAAGCACATTCATGTAGGAGCAATCAACGTAGTTTTGATCTCCAGATAAGCCGGCAGCCTTATCCTCAACTATTCCTTCCTCAGTAACGGTTATGCCATTTCCCACGAAGGCTATTTCTCTGCCGAAAGGCGAGATGCCATACCGGTGAAAAGACGTCTGGGTCTGCTCGAGGCGATTGGATAGAAGAGAGTTCATATTCCTCCATGCGGAGGAATTCCCGTCGTAGGCAACTGTTGCCACAATGCTAAGTACTGCACATAAGGCAAAGACACAGCAGACAGCAGAGCGCACCGCCCTTCCCCGCACGAGCCGCTTAATTGGCTCAAAGCGAATCCCGATGCTAAGGACAACTGCAAGTAACACCAGCAGGAAAGAGTTCCTGGAATCCGTTAGAAAGTAAATAATCAAGTTTATGATTACGATTGGGGCGTATTCAATCCACCGAAGCTTGTCCTCGCGAAGATACAGATACACCAGGACGAGATTCAGGTAATAGTGACTGACATACGTACAGTAAAGAAAGCCTAGACCATGACGAACGGTGCCGTCCCCGCGCGGCCAAAGATAGTCTCGCGCAAGGCCAACTTGAGACATAGCCACAACCACAGCAACCGATAACGCAACAACGATTGCTGCAATCCTCATCACCCAGCGCAAGGGGAAGAGCGAGCAGGCGTAGAGAATAACCGCAAGATCAACCAGTATGGCATCTCCAGACCGGAGATACACGACCGCTCCGAGGGCAAACAGCACGAGCGCGACAATCGCATGGACAGGCTTCTTTCTGCCAAAGACGGCAGCAAGCAGTAGAACAGCAAGCGATCCATAGTGAATCGCAGTATGCGCTAGTGACCCATCGGGAAACGTCAGCACCGAGGTGGAAAAAACTCGCCATACAAGCCATGAGGCGAAGCCAACGAGGAACAGCCCACGACTCAAAAGCGGACGATAGAGCAAGGCTTCTCCTCTGCCGCCCGAACGATAGCCATCGGTAAGTTCATTGGTCTTACGGTTAGGCTCAAGACCTCTACAATTCCTCTCCGCCAAGCTACCCCCTCCCCAACAGACGCCTCATTAGGTCGGTCTTTCCTGTGGAAACGCACCAGGCAACGGCCAGAGCTGTGTAGCAGACGGCACCAACCGCAAATTCGATTAGAAGTCCCCCAATAGATGGTTCCCCGAGGCAGCTAGCAACAATGCGAACGCATGCCACCATGATGCACCCTATTCCAAAAAAGGGAAGCGCGCTCTTGAGATACGCCCAAAGTGGGAGATCGTTCCTGACAACCCAGCACTGATACGCCAGCACCGCAATCTCGGCACATACCGTTGCAACGGCAGCGCCCACCGCTCCAAAGGGCTTGAGAAGAATCAGATTGAGAGATACGTTCACCACAGCACCAGCGCAGACGGAGAGCGTGTACGCGCCATCGGAAAACGTCGGCAGCATGTATTGAACGCCAATAACATTGCTCGCCGAGATAATTGGAATGACGACGGCAACAACGGGCATAATATGCGCGCATGGATCATATCCCGGCCCAAAGAACACGACCGAGAACTCCGGCGCAACGGCCCCGATGCCAAACGCCATAGCCATCGCCGCCGCCTGCATGGCCCACATGGACTCGCCGAGCAAACTGCGCGCCTGCTCCACTCTACCCTCGGAGAGAGCCGCCGTCATGCGAGGCAGCATGACCGTTCCGAGCGCCGTGATGACCGCCATCGGCATCTTGCTGATCTTCTCTGAGTACTCGTAGTATCCCGCCTGCTCCATTCCGGAGATTGCCCCCAGCATAATCTTGTCAAGAGAGGTGTACAGACTGATGGCGACGACCGGGGCAAAGAGTCGAAGATTTGGGCCAAAATGCACGCGAACCTCAGCCCATGTTGGCCTAACCCAGTCAACATGACGCCCGACAAAAGGCCACATGATTACTTGATTTGCGAGGAAGCTCCCCGCAATAGCCGCGCAGTAAACCCAAAGGTCATCAGGCGTCTTCACAAACAGGAATATCGCTACCACGCTCGCGAGCTTGGTAGCGAAGCTGCGTTCCGTAGGAAACCGAAAATCCTCGACGCCGAAGAAGAGCCACGACACATCCAATATTGCCGAGACGACCCACATTCCCCAAACCAACGCAATGATGAGGCCACCCTCAGGCTCGAGGAACGTATAAGCGGCATAGAGGATGGTAACCGGGATACAAACGACAGCCTGCGAGAAGTACGCGCTCCAGAAGGAGCGAGAGCGCTTCGCTCTATCGGACCCAGCAGCGGCAATCACACGCACGCCATAGTTCGCCATACCAAGCGTTGCAAAGAGAACAAAGTAGTTGGTAATCGAGTAGGTATATGAGTACACTCCCACCTGTTCGGGCCCGAGTACGCGAGAGAGGTAGGGAGTCGTGACGAGCGGGGCCAGGACCAGCAGCAGTTGGTACGAGGCATTCCACAAGAAATTGCGTCTAACCGAAGCAGCCATGGACTAAGCGCCCTCCATGCCAAGGGCCTTAAGCGCGGCAGCAACGGCTCCCTTGGTAAACCAGCCGCCCCTCACTTTCTCAGCGAGCGCAAGGGCGTTCGCTCTCATTAGTTGATAAGCATCCTCCGACATGCTTCTGTATGCCTCGTCGACCTCAAAAATGCTGTCCACGAGCACGCCGACGCCATTCTCCGTTACGAGCGGCGCTTCGGCTGCCTGAGACCAAATGAAGACGGGTTTTCCCAGGGAAAGATAGAGGGAGAGCTTGTGGGGGCTGTTAATTCTTAGATACTCCCCATAATCACCCGAACATGTATCGAGCGAATCGCCATCCCACACGAGCCCAAACTTTCCCGTCATATGCCGCGACAGCTCCTGCGGCAGGAACTTGCCCCGATACCATTCAGCCCTGCCTGCCCTCCCATCATAATTAGCTCCATACAGATTTAGTGGGAGATCAGGAAGGTCCTTTGAGGCACGATAAACATATCCGGCTTTGATCGGGGACAGGTTGCCCGCGATGTCTATACCGCTAACAGCAGGGGGGAGTTCGCCATCGGCAAGATAATCGAATACGCCCAATGGAATCACCTTGGCGTTGCATACCTTTGAAACGAGGTCTTCCATTCGCTTGTTATGCACGATTATCACGTCGGCTTTTTTAAGATACGGGTCATCGCTAGACGGCAGCTCCTCCCCCCGAAAGTTATCTAGGTCGTGGACGAGAAGGACTATTTTTCCGCCGTGACTCTTAATCGCAGAAATGAATGGCAGAGAGGTAAGGGCGACTTTTGGATAGATTGCCAGGGGAAACTGAATGAGCAGACAGTCGCCCTCCCCGATTAACTTCACGGCCTCCGTCCAAGTTTTGAGATTAACCCTCAGCGCCCCCAGCTTGGCAGCAAGCCCAGGCTCGTCACACCGACGCTCTGTTGCAATGGGAGTCCAGAGTTCCTCACTAAGAAGGACATCAGCAATGTCTTGCCGAGCTTTCGTCGCAGCATTATATCCCTGGCTGGCAAACTCATTAAGAAAGTAATTCATCTTAGACCCATCGTTCAAAACCCCACGCGCAACCTAGGGTCACGCCACAGCCTCATGATAAAGCGCCAGAAGATCCTGGCTTGTCTGATGGACGTCAAAGCCGGCCGCGCGAACATGTTCTGCTCCAGAAAAACGCCGGCATCCAACTAGCGAAAGCAGGGACTTTGCCCAGCTCTCAGGGCTCCAAGAATCCTCGCCAACTTTAACCGTACAGCCATCAATCACAACGTCTCGAGGAATGGCCGGCGACATGATGCACGGCAGGCCGTTTGCCTCTGCCTCGAGAACGGCGAGACCGAAGCCCTCGAACTTCGAGGGAAAACAGAACACGTCCATAGCCGAAAGGAGATTTGGAATGTCATCGCGGTTCCCCACGAGAATGACCTCTCTCTCGCTAAGCCCCAGTTCGGCAGCGCGGCGCACAAGCTTCGCCCTGTCAGGACCATCGCCAACGATCAAAAGCCTTGAACGTCTGCAGTCCCGCCTAAACAGGCCAAACGCCTCGATAAGAAAGCCTTGGTTTTTCGAGTCAACCAGCCTGCCTACATTACCTACTACGACCTCATCGTCCGCTATACCCAGTTCGCCTCGAATTTCCGAACGTCCCTCGGGAGAAAAAACTAGGCGCGAGCAGTCAATGCCGTTATGAAGAACTCGAATCTCGGAATGAACGCCTGGGGGGAATTTTGACTCACCCGCAGGCCTCGAACAGGCGCAGTAGACGTCAACGTAGCGGGACATCCTCAAGCCCCCAACAAGTCGTACGACCATATTCTTTAGGGTCATACAGCTAGGGGCGGCATGCGCATGAGCGATAACTCGAGGGTTGCCAGCTTGTTTGGCCGCGCACGCCATGATGGCAAACACGGACGTGCTGCCCGAATGAATGTGGACAATGTCATATGTCCTATCTTTAAAAAAGGCAGCGAGTGGTCTGGAGAGATATTCGCGACTCTTACCTGGGTGAAAAGACAAATCTAAGTGATAGACATCCCCACCCCATGAAGCAACAGAGGCGAGAATACTATCATTCTCAACCCCGTAGGGGGTGAGAAAGTCGATATGCAGCCCCTCTTTGTCCATGCAGGACAGCTGGGACATGACGTATGACTCCTGACCACCGTGGGCAAGCGGCTCGCCAAAGGCTTCGAGTATTCTAATCATCTGGGCACGCACCACCGGGATATTCAATTACTGGATAGAACTTTAGTCCAGCGGCCGTCCCAGAAACAAGCTTTCGAACCCTTGTCAACCTATGATCTGGAGCCCTGAACAACACGCGCAAAACATGGCCGGCAAGTCGAACGACCTCGTACGCAAAGCCGGCGGCTCCCTCTCGCCTGTAAAGCACCACATCGTTGCGATACAGGTAGCCAAACCGGTCGATGCGATCAATCTCAGAGGTGGCGATATTGGCGCCGAGGTTTCTCTCTGACTTATGCACCACAATACTGGAAGTCACGAGATAGCACGGAAGCTCGCGGGACAGACGCCTGGTGAACTCCCAATCGTCTGTCCAGATAAAGAACTCTTTAATTGGAAGGCCAAATCGCCGGATGTTTTGGCAGGGCACAAACAAGGATACGAAGGAGGCCATTTCAACCGGCACCAGCTCGGGAGAGAAATCTTCGACATTCTTGAAGACGGTCTTGCGCTGAACGTTCATAGCGCAAATGGAACCGTCTTTCCAGAGAACCTTGCTGCTAAGAAAGCCATACTTCCCGTCGAGAGATTCCGCTGCCGCGCACAGGGCCTCGAGCGCCGTAGGTTCGGGCATGCAATCATCATCCATGACCCAGGCCCAACCGTAGCCGCGCTCTGCCGCCTCTCGCATGCCAAAGGAGAACCCGCCTGCGCCACCGAGGTTTGCCCTGGTATTCAGATAAATCAAGCTGCCGTCATTCTCGTAGGAAGCAAGAGCCTCGCGCGTTCCGTCGGTGCTTGCGTTGTCGACGACGATGATGTCGAGTTGGTCTTGCACGGTCTGATCGAGCAAACACTCAATGCACTCTAGAAGGAGCGCTTTTCTGTTATAGGTGACAACAACAGCAGCAACCTTGGCGGATAGGTTACGAGCACTTGCCAATTGTTGAAGCCGCTCCATCAGAAGCTCCTCTCGTACTTTTTGCCCAGGAACTTCGCCGCGAGGAAGCCCTTGCCCTTGGAAATCCAGTCGACAGGTTCGGGGCTCACGACAGGCAGCTCAACGTAGTCGAGACCGTTTGTCTCGAGCCAAGGGTCCAGGAGGCGCTCGGAGACGCGGCCCGGCCAACGAGACTGAAAGGTGTCCATGCCCTCAAACCCAATCCTCTCCTCAAGGTCGGAAAGGATTGGGAACAGCCATGAGCAGTAGTTGTCAAACAGATTAGAGCGCATGACAAACATGTTGAAGATGTGCGCCCCGCGTGAGCTCATGAGGCGGTCCCAAGCACGCACATACTCCGGACAACGCTCCTTGAGCACTTCTCTGCAGGTATCGAACTGCGCGGCATCGAACGTGTGAGCATAGTGGTCGTACACCGTCTCGATGTAGTAGTTCCGCCTCTTCGCAAGGACAATGCCGTGCTTCTGGAGAAGCGGGAGCAGCTCGTCACCGGTGACCACGCAATCATACGGGTCCTTGCCGCTACGCTCCGGAGAGCCCAGCAGGCGACGGTAGTGAACGAGGCCCTTGTAGTCGGCCTCGACGTTCTTCCAGAGCCAATAGAGGCCCGTAAGCTCACAGTAGTACGGGTTCTTCTCGGAGATGTTGTCGCCCTCGCTGTCACGCTGGAATCCGAGGTCGAGCTCCGGATGAAGGGCTGCACCAACGTGAAGAGGCAGGTAGCAAGAATCCTCCGGCATGCGATATGCCTTATGAGCGGCGACCGCTACCACGACGCGGCTTTCGCTCACTGCCCTCGCCCCATTGCCTTGAAGGTGCGGAAGAAAATGCGAAGGTCAAGCGGAACGCTCGCGTGACGAACATAGAAGAGCTCGAGAAGCTGGCGCTCGTGGTTCTCCCAGGTGGCGTTGTTTCTCTCCGTGACCTGCCACCACCCAGTGATGCCGGGCTTGCAGGAGAGGAACTCGTCGCGGGCGTCCCCAAACTCGTAGGTCTCCTGCTCGGTGACGGGACGGGGCCCGATCACGGAGAGGTCTCCCTTGAGGACGTTCAGGAACTGAGGAAACTCGTCAAGTGAGGTGCGGCGAAGAAGCCGCCCAACGCGCGTCACGCGAGGGTCGCCGTCAACCTTCTGCTCGCGCTTCCACTGGGCAAGCTGGGCCTCGTCGAGGTAGCGCTCGGGATGGTCATGGGCATCCGCGTACATGGATCGAAACTTGAAGATGCGGATGGGCCTGCCGTCCTTGCCCACGCGCCCCTGCCTAAAGATGGGACTACCCGGTGAGTCCAGGCAAATGACCACACAGAGAAGGGCTCCAGGAATCAGGCCCGCAGCACAGGCAACCCCGGAGAAGACGAGGTCGAAGGCTCGCTTGACAAAGCGATACCCTACCCCGCCGCGGTTGGGGGCGGGGACGCTGGGGTCGGGCTCCGGGGCCACGAAGCTCACGTCGGGTCCTATGTCGTCCCTATCGTCCAAGCCCTTCCTTCGTTCTGCACACTCGTCCAGCGTTATCATGCTATCGCATTGAGCAATTCATTGATACCGCAGACTCCCCTGTGTCAAAAGTCACATATTTCCTGAATGTGGGCCCACCTCCGTGAACATAACGCCGCTTGCTATACCATAGGGAGCTGTTGGAGCTATGACGAGCGAGGCAGACATGCATAGGGCTGTTCGACACAACGATTCCGGTCAGCAGGACGACGCCACAATAGAGCGCTCCGCCTACCTCTGGAACACGGCGTCTGGCCTGCTCAATGCCTTCCAATCCGTCATCATGCTCACCGTGCTCACGCATGTATGCGACATGGTGACCGCCGGTGTCTTCACCCTTGCCTACGCAAACGCAAACCTATTCCTCAACGTAGGAAA
This sequence comes from Olsenella sp. An270, assembly GCF_002159735.1. GTDB lineage: Bacteria > Actinomycetota > Coriobacteriia > Coriobacteriales > Atopobiaceae > Thermophilibacter. Next base: position 25,006 of record NZ_NFJF01000010.1, on the reverse strand, counting down.
GTACGGCATCCGCAACTTCCAGGTCTCTGACGTGGACGAGAAGTACGACTTCCGCTCGTACCTCGTTGCCCGGGTCATCTCCGTCGCCGCAATGATCGTTGGGGGCTGCGCGTGGCTCGCGTGGTCGGCAATCACGGTGGGTTACTCCCTCGAGAAGACCCTCACGGTGCTCATGATGCTCATCTTTAAGGCCATCGATGCATTGGAGGACGTCTTTCACGGCAATTATCAGCAGCACGGCAGGCTGGACGTGGGCGCAAAGGTGCTCACGCTGCGCATGCTGACCATGATCGTGCTCTACGCGGGACTCATTGTGGCAACACGCAGCCTGCTGCTCTCCCTGACTGCCACAACCGTGTTCACGGGAATCTTCTTTGTGGCCGAGACGCTCTGGGCGCGCAGGCGTTTTGGCCTTCCAACTAGCGGGAGCGCTCAAATCAAACATGGACGCGCAGCGCTGCATCACGCGGGAGAGCTGCTGCGCGAGAGCTTTCCGGTGTTTCTTGCCACCTTCCTGCTCTTCTACATTGGAAACGCCCCCAAGTACGCCATCGACGTCGCAATGGACGACACGGCGCAGGCCTACTACGGATTCATCGCCATGCCGGTCTTCGTGGTCGGCCTGCTCGCCGGCTTCATCTACAACCCCATCATCGCGTCCCTAGCGGAGAACTGGGCGGAGGGAAAGCACGATGTATTTGCCCGTCGCTTTGCGGTTCAGGTGCTCGTTATCGCAATCATCACGCTCGCCTGCATCGCCGGCGCATGGCTGTTGGGCGTTCCCGTGCTCAGCCTCCTGTACAACGCCGAGCTCGAACCATACAAGATCGATCTGGTCGTACTTCTCGTGGGGGGAGGCTTCCTCGCCATGGCGACGCTCTTCACCACGGGCATCACCATCATTCGCTGGCAGAGCAAGCTGACGCTCGGATACGTGGTCGTCGCCCTCCTCGCTCTCGTTTCTTCACCCATGGTCGTCGGCGCCGCCGGTATCGATGGGGCATCGTGGGTCTACCTTGCTCTTATGGCGTTGCTTACGGCATGGTTCGGCATTGTCTTCGCGTTGGGCATCAAGAGGGCATAGGTTCCCGAACGTTCGCGTTGGTTCCCGAACGTTCGCGTTGGTTCCCGAACGTTCGCGTTGGTTCCCGAACGTTCGCGTTGGTTCCCGAACGTTCGCGTTGGTTCCCGAACGTTCGCGGGCCTAGGCTCTGGTGTCGTACGGCACGTACCTAAACCGGTGACCATCACGGAAGCGGTTAAGCTTCTTCGCTTCGAAAAGCCTCTTTAGACTCTTCTGAGCAACCCTCTCGGATATATCGAGCCGGCCGCTAACCTGCTCAATGGTTACGCCGCCCTGAGATTGTTCCGAGAGACCCAAAATGGCCTCGTCATATTTCCCGGGCACATATCGGGCCGCCGGACCACCCATACCAGAGAAAACCGGAAGGACCAGCTTCACCATAGAGGGATGGTAGCTCTCGGTCAGGACGGGTTCACAACCGAACGCGTCCGACCAAGTACTCCAGATATCCTGCAGGCCACTTCCGGCACGGTCTGAAGCGCCGATGAAGTTCATCATTCTCATTAAAGTGGGATTTCTTGCTTCAGAAAAGCCCCCGGCAATCGCGACGTCTCGATCAATCAGAAACCCGCCGGTATTCGTTATCTCGAGCTGCTCCGAGCCAAGTATCACTTTGACACTTGCCGCCGTTCCATAGTGCGCATGTATGACTGCGTTAGCCACGCCCTCATTGAGCGCTTCAGTAACCGGATTCTTGGACCCATGCCTCGTGCCCATTTCGTTCGTGAAGAAGGGGGACTTGAAGTGACGAATCAGCCTCTCTGAAACTAGAAAATAAAAGTCGATGATATTTCCGCTCCAGTCCCCGCTTTCGGAGCAAACTCGGTCTTCCCAACGAATGTCCTCTGAGGTCTCTTCGCGATAATCCAGGAGGAACTGGGGAATGTAGCTGGTAATTTCATATTCAAATCCAAATGCAAGCAGCCCGGCCCTTGTGGGATGGAGCATCCCGTCATGACCCTTGGCAACAGCGCCAATGTGATAGAGGAAGTCCTCGTCACTATCCGAGTTCCATGGACTGTTCTGCTTGACAGCGGAAAAGACGCGCCGATATTTCTGGATAGTCTCTTGGCACAATGCCTCCAGGGAGAACTCCTCGAGAGGGCTCCTGTCGGCTTTGGGAGTCTTGTCGTACCTCATTCCATCAATGTCGTATGCTGTAGCCCTATGGTCGCCGCTGCCTCGCCTAACATAGGCAACGAACTTCTTCTGTCTTTTCTCGTATACTTCAATCGGCTTTTCACTTCTGTCCGCTCTTGGGACATCAATAACAACGAAGTCCAAGCCATCCCTTGAAATGACGCTGACGCCATCTGCGAGCAGGATATCCTGACTGACGCGCCTAGGATCTCTGGCGATCGACCAAATCGCATCTACCAGCTTGGCCGCCTCGGATACGCCCACTGAGGAATACTCGTGACTGGCCTTGTCCTCATGAACTCCAAGGACTATTTCCCCACCCTCTGTATTCGCAAAAGCAGAATATGACTCCCAAAGGTCATCCGGTAGCCCAGCGGCAGCCTCTTTGAACTCAAGGCGCTGGGACTCCTCAAGCTTGTAGTCTCCGTTTTTAAAAGACATCGCAAGCTCCATTCCATTGAGCGGTCAGCACGCAGCCTTATTGTATCGCCCCGTCAGACATAGGGTGCGACGCACTGGAGCGCCATCGTCAGGGCTCTCCGGGCGCTCCTGGTGTACGATTGCAGAACGTGATTCTCCTGCCCTCGTTGGGGAGTTCTATGCTAGAGCTAACCTACACGAAACTCCGCCGCCTTGCGTTTGTGTACATGGCACTTCCCTGCCTTGTCTTCCTGCTGACGTTCGTCCGGCTCTATATCGCTCTGCCATGCGCTGTCATGCTTCTCGCGGCAGTCTACCTGACGGCATTCAAACATTCGGGAGGGAACGGCGTCTCAAGCGACGAAAGGGCCGTCCCCCTCTCGATCAAGGCCCTCGTTGGAATCGTTGCGGTTATGCTGCTTTGGTCCTTTCTGGGCGGGCAGGGCAACCTCTGGTTCCAGACGCACGACTGGACGATACGAAATGCCATCTTCAGAGACCTCATCACCCGACCCTGGCCCGTCATCTACGCCGAGAAGGGCACGGCGCTCTCCTACTACATCGGTCACTGGCTTGTGCCCGCTATGCTGGCAAAAGGGGTATATAAGGTCGTCGGACTGGGTGTTGCCTGGGCGATTGGCAACGTGCTGCTCTGGCTCTGGACTACGCTCGGGCTCACGCTGGTCGTGCTGCTGATGTACGTCCACTTCGGTTCTGACAGCATGAAGAGGCTCCCGGCACTTGTGGCCATCTTCATCTTCTTCTCTGGCATGGACGTTGTCGGGGCCTTCCTGAAGGGCACTCTCGGTCAGTCGCTGGCGCCGGAGACCCTCCATCTGGAATGGTGGGCGTATGGCGCCCTTCAATTCAGCTCCATAACGACGTGCCTCTACTGGGTCTTCAACCAGGCCGTTGCACCATGGATAGCGACCATGTGCTTCGTTCAGGAGAAGGACGCCCGCAACTACGTTCCCATCGTCTCCACGACCCTCCTATTCGGCCCCTTCCCCGCATTGGGCCTCACCATTCTCATGCTGATAAAGTTCGTCGCAGACCTTGTTCAATCCGTGATGACGCGCGAGCACGCAGGCCATCCCCTCTGGTGCTCCGCGCGGTACTTCCGAGAGCACGCCCTCAGCCCCCAAAACCTCCTGACCCTCCTGGGCTGGTGCCCCATCGTTATTACTTACTTCGTGAGCAACGCCGCCTTTGCTGGTGGGGCTCACTCAACTGCCGCCGCAGACGGCGGCCCCTCCCTCAAGCTGATTGCCGCCTTGCTCTTCTTGGATGCTGGTGCATATCTGATATTGATCTGGAGGGAGCATCGAAGGGAGCCATTGTTCTACGCCGTGTGCGGACTCTTACTTGCCTGTCCCTTCATCCGCGTGGGCGGAGGCTACGACTTCACCATGAGGGTGTCGATACCCGCCATCTTCATACTGATGCTCATGTGCGCACAGGCCGTGCTGGCTGACAGAAGGGATGTGTACCGTCCCAGCCGTCTGCGACGGGTTCTGCTAATCGTGTGCCTTGCCATCGGCTGCGTCACGCCCCTCGTTGAGATTTACCGAGGCTTCTATCATGTTGTCACTGAGCACACGATTCTTCTTGCCGATGACGGAGCCTACTCGATAGCGACTCTAGAGCCCTCCATCAACTTCGAGGCGTTTGACTACCAGGATACAGCCTTCTTCCGGCTTTTCGCACAATAGCTTCTCGTATTGGATATCTAGCCCGACGGATTCACACAGCCGTTGCACCACTCTCCGTCAGCATGCGCGCCAGCTCCTCCGCCGGCGTCCTCCATCCCAGCGTCTTGCGCGGCCTGCCGTTGAGCAGGTCCCGCGCCCTCGCGGCCTCGCCGTCCCCCACCCGCGAGAAGTCCGTCCCCTTGGGGAAGAACTGCCTGAGCAGGCCGCTGGTGTTCTCGTTGGTGCCGCGCTGCCAGGGGCTCCTCGGGTCGCAGAAGTAGACCTCGAAGCCCGTGGCGTCGGCGAAGCCCCTCCAGCGCGTCATCTCGCAGCCCCGGTCCCACGCGAGGGTGCGCCTCAGGGCCTCCGGCAGCGACGAGACCATGTCGGCGAGCCTCGAGCACAGCAGGAAGCGCAACGAGCGCTCGACGAGCGTCACGAGGCAGGTCTCCCCGTCGGTGCCAACCAGGTACCGTCAAGATTCTTGCGCACTTGGTACCGTCAAGATTCTTGCGCACTTTCGGACAGCCCTATATGCCCGCCTCCCGGTGCGCCTCCTCCAGCAGCGTCACGTCCAGGTAGCGGCGGGAGCCCCACTCGCTCTCGGCGACGTACTTGAGCCTCGCGGTCACGAGCATGAGGGCGGAGTTCCCGTCGGGGAACGTCCCCACCACCCTCGTCCTGCGTCGGATCTCCCGGTTGAGGCGCTCGATGGCGTTGTTGGTGCGCATGCGCCGCCAGTGCTCGCGGGGGGAAGCGCGTGTAGGTCAGGGTCTCGGCGAAGCCCTCGCGCACCACCTTGGCGGCCTCCCTGGGCCTCGAGGCCTCCAGCTCGGACGCGACCTCGAGCGCCTTGGCCTCGGCCGCCCCGCGCGACTCCATGGCGTGGACGGCCCTCGGCATCGCGGCGACCCTCGGCCGCTTGGACTTGGGCACCCTGGCCAGCACGTTGCGGTAGAAGCGGGCGGCGCGCCTCTGGTGCGCCGCCCCCGGGAACACCTCGGCGATCGAGCCGACCATCCCGGCGGCCTTGTCGCCGGCGGACATGCGCACGCCGCGCAGCCCGCGCGACCTCAGCCACGAGAGGAACTCCCGCCAGCACTCCGAGGACTCGGTGTGGCCCTCGGCGGCGCCGACGACCTCGCGGTAGCCGTCGTCGTTCACGCCGATGGCGACCATCACGGCGACGTTCTCGTATGAGCCTCCCCATGATCTCTTAAGGTAGATGCCGTCCACGTAGACGTAGGGGCAGGCCCGGTCGAGGGGCCTGTTCCTCCACTCCTCGACCGACGCGAACGCCTTCTCGCTGAGGCTCGAGACGGTGGCGGCCGAGACGCTGGAGCCCCAGAGGATCTCGGAGACGTCCTCTATCCTGCGGGTCGAGACCCCGGCGAGGCACGTCTCGATCATGGCCTCCTCGACGCTCGTCTCCCGGCGCCGGCAGCGCTCGATGATCGCCGTGGTGAACCTCATCCCCTTGAGCTTGGGCATGCGGATCGTCACCTCGCCGGACGTCGTCGCGAGCTTCCGCTCGTAGTGGCCCGCGCGGTAGGCCTCGCGGTCGGCGGTGCGCTCGTGGCGCTCGGCGCCCACGAGGTCTCCGACCTCCCCGTCCAGAAGGCCGTTGAGCATCTCCTCGACCGTCCTCCTCACCAGCTCGCGCAGGTCGGACCTCAGGGACTCCTCGTTCAATGTTACGATGGGCTCGGGCATGGTCTACCTCCAGCATGTTTCTTGTCTCGACAACTCGAATCATACCGGGGCGGGCCGTGCCCTCCTTCCTATCTGGACGCTATGCCGCTGTCAAAGTGCGCAAGAAATTGTACGTTACCCGTCTAATCAGACTTGTCAGGAGCTACTCGCCTACCTCCGGGAGCGCTACGGTCCCTCAGTGAGCCTGAAGCATGTCGACGACATCAACGACGAGATTGCGGTATATCAAATTATAAGGGATTCGATGACGCTCTAGCGTTAGACCTAGACCTACCTTGCAGTCCGTGTGGTAAGGGCGTCCCGCAGAACTCCAAGCATCCGCACGCCAAGCATAATTGCCGCGACAAGCATGCAACTCGTAATCAGATAGAGCATGGACGCTCCTAAGACTGTTTCCGGCGTTGGGACTAAAGCTAAAACCGCTCGTGTGAGCATGATATGCACAGGATAAATGATGGCGGTTTGCACGCCGATTGAGCAGCATAAAGCACTTGCCCCTGTAGTCTCGATAACTCTCGAGGCAAAGTAAATTGCTGCACAGCCAACCAAAGCGACACCGTATAGAGCAAACGCCCGCAACATCATTGTCGAGCCCAAAGACGGCCGATACATCCAGTTCGTAAAAGTATCAAATGGAACCGGGTTATCGCTATAGGCGCTGACGAGGACCCCATAGACAAGACCACAGATCAGGAAGCCAGAGGCCAGCTTGCCGACAGTCAGAATACTTCCCCGGCAGCAATCTACGCTCTTGCGTGATGCCAGCCAGTAGCCCATTACAAAAAATGGAAAGTATACTGCTACTTTGTTAATTTTAAACAATTCTGTCGAGAGGAGTCCGGCACAGACCCATCCAGCGAGTAGCACCGCCCACATCTTTAGGGCAATGCCACGGCGGGAGAGGAATGCATGCACCTCATGTAGGACTATGAACCAGCACTCAGTTAGAAACAGTGCGAGGAAAAACCAGACAGAGTTTGCATACAAAAAACTCGACATCACGCTCTCGCCCAAGCACTCCAACCAGGAACCGCCTCGCATAACTCCAGATACCGTATTGGCCGCAACTGCAAGCAGTGACCAGATGACGAATGGAGTCAGCAAGCCACTTACTCTCTTCTTGATCAGCAACCCCGGGCCATGCCGTCCCATCGCCCCATACATGAGATAGCCGCTAATCAGAAAGAAGCAGGGCATGTGACACATGTAGATAAGGTTCCACACAAACGTGTGGTCAAAGGACGTCTCCAGCAGATGTCCCCAGACTACCAGCAGGATGCATAGAGCCTTCATTATGTCCAAAACTGCCAGGCGCCCTTGGAGCACCAAAGACCCCTGTCCCGAAGAGGCCCCGCTATTCCCCACCACCATCGCCTCGGTCTTCACCGCTCTCCAGACACCTTCGCCAGGCCAAACCGCCAGACACCACTCGATTCATATACCGTATCTACTACATCAAAGCACTCCAGGTATCCCGAGACATCCTCGAAAGGCATGATGAGCACGTAGGTGTCCTCCATCGAAGTAATGGGGGGTTTCTCTCCTTTGTCAAATTCCACGAGATGGAGTTCGGGCAGACCTTGTCCTTCCGCGTCAACAACGATGTTGCCAGTTTTCGCATCCCAATAGTATGTCTCTGTATCCAGTGCAGAGCCAAAGGTCGAGCGTATCGTCTGGTCACCAAATACCGCTGGAACGAGAACCGTAATCATATCCCCATTGTCCACGTCCGCAATAAGACTCTCGATGCAGCGCTCGATTCCAAGGTACTGCCTGTTGTATACCACTGCATTTGAAATGAGGTAATTCTTCAGGTCCCTTTCGTTCGTCGAGGCCTCATTATTCACCTCGATGAAGGTACGCGTAGTGATTACTCGCCCATTACCCGCATCAAGATTCTTGAAGAGGAGCTGGGTCACAGGGTCCGTGAAGAAATTGCATCCTACATAGAACACGAATGCACCCATAAGAAGGCAATCCATGCATCGTGACCGCCTGCTTCGGCTGCAGATCGCCGCGATCCCGATCACCAAAAAAAGAATCAAGGGCTGGATATAGCGATAAGTCACATAGGTGACAAAGAAGAGGCTATAGAGGACAAAGCCAACGAATGCGCCAGCCATCCCCGCCCGGCAAGCCCCCCTACCTATTTCTACATACCCTTCGTTATCCAAATGAAGGCGACTGCCCGTCACCCCATGTCTGCCCCAGACGGCAACCGTCAGCACACTAATAGCAAGCAGCAGCCAATGGCCATTCATGAAGAGCATTTCTTTGACCTTGGTCACAATGTATAGCCCGTTGATGCCCAGCCCATTCATGCCACTGACGTATTGCGAGGTCGTCCATGCACTTGACTTCTGCATATATGCCACAAGAACGAAGAAGCCGCCTGCAATCAGAAACATCAATGCGTCAGCTAACCCTCCGTTATGCACGAATTCTGAAACCGATGATTTTCTGATTTCATATGCCAGGGCAAAGACTGCATAGAGACACAGCACGATAGCGTTTACTTCTTTCGTGAAGATGAAGGCGAGGCACGCGGCGCCGAGCAGTATTCTCGCTCTGCTTATGTGGAAGAAGGAAATCAAGACCAGTAAATATAGGCTGTATGCATCAACGGTAAACTCTGCAGATAGGCCGAACACGAGCGGCGAGAACGCAAGCAGCGCAGTACAGCCGTATACGTAGACCTCTCGCAGGGTTGGGAAGAGCTTCCTTAGCAGAGCTGGAATCATCGTGATTGCCAAACAGCTCATCACAAGATGACCGAACCTGAGGCCGAAAAGTGACCCACCGAACAGAAGGGAGATCGGGTAGTTAAGCACCGCAAACCCGTAGGCATAATGGCCGCCAAGCTGCGCATAGCCCAATGTGCTATCAAACGACAAGTTCCAGTTAGGCAGCTCGCGCATCAGCCGATAGTATGTTGCAGAATCCCCCTTAACCCATAGGTCAAAATTAGGGATGTATGCCACAACGTAGATTGCGGCAATTATCATTACGGGCCAACGCACCTTAAGCCATGCGACGATACTGGCCCCAGACGGTTTCGAGCTATTGACCTGAAGCCCATGGGCCGATAAGACAGTGACCACAAGACTTAGGAGACCCCACGCAAGCGCTATACGCTCGTAAACCCTCTCTCCGTTGCAAAGAACGGCGGTTCCAGTAAACAGCAGCCCAAAAAGGGCAAGAATCAGTAGCTCAACATATTCTCTCTTGGAAAGCATGCAGCTATGAGAAAAGTAAATGCATGCAGCGCCCGCTAGGAGCAGGGCGAAGAACTGAGCGAGCATGCTCATCTCAATGGTCGCAACTCGTGCAAAGACCATAGAGAGGCCTATCAGGGCGAGGAAGAGCAACAAGGCAGCTACCTTCTGAGCCCTCCTTGAAGCTCCAGTAAGGGCAAGCCTTGCCTCACCGCTCATACATTCCCCTCTCACGGCAATACTCAACGGTCCTCCGGAATCCCTCAACCGGATCTACCCTAGGCTGCCATCCACTCGCGCGCAGTTTCTGGGCGCACACCCGCGCTGCACAGTCACCCTCAACGGATGGGACAAGATGCACAATCGGTATTTCCGTTCCCGGCTTATAGCTCTTCGACAACAACTGGGCAAGTCCATTGATTGAATAGTATGCGTCCTCGTTCGCCATGTTGAACGCCTCCACGGACCCTCCCACCTTCATGGCACAGAAGACCCCCGTCACAGCATCCGAGACATAGCAAAATGGCCTCGTAGCGGAGCCGTCCCCCCGGATGACAAGCGACGTCTCGTTGAGCAGCGATTTCGCAAAGTCGGAGTAGACATGTCCGTCATTGAGGTCTATTCCGGGACCGTAGGTGTGACTAATCCTGACAATCGTACATGGCACCCCTTGCTCAGCGGCAAAAGCCCCGCAAAGCGCCTCGCCCGACCTCTTGGCAGTCGCATAGCACGCGTCCGGGCTAAGTGGGTCAATCGGCGCAAAGGCACTCTCCGTGATAACGCCTTCCCCTGATGCACCAATATCGCCATATACGGCGCCACTGCTGAAATACACAAACCTCTCGAAGCAGGGCATCTCTGCACACTGCTTCAAGAGATTGTAGGTCCCAACCATGTTGGCCGAAAGCGTTTCTATGGGATATTTCCTGTGCCCATCACTCGTGGAGATGCCGGCGGCATGGATAAGATAGTTAATCTCATAGCCCGATATATCTGCGTCGAGCACATCATCCACCAGAAATCGTAGGTATTCGGACGAAAGCACGTCAGCCAATGTCGTTTGAGCCTTAGCCTTGTTCCGACAAAGAGCAACTACCGTAGCCTCCTTCCCCTTATGGCTCTCGTTGAAATACATGAGAAAGCGCACGAGATAGCTGGCGATAAAGCCGCAAGCACCGGTAATCAAGAAGGTTTTGCCGGCGATTTGTGCTTCATCAGTTTCCTGGAGGATCTCGGAGAAGTCCGCTCGCAGGACACTACTCATCGTCAAAGTTAATCAGCTCCTCCTCGAACAACAGCGGCTTGTTCATCTTGGAGATCCTGGAATTGATGTTGAGGACGTACTCGCCCAACACCCCAACATATCCGAGCACAAGGCCAGCCAAACAGAGGATGAGGGAATAGACCGCATCAATGGCGACAATTTGGAGCGCCCACGACATGAGTGAAAAGATCCCTACCAGCGCTCCAATGATGAACAGACCAATTCCCACCCAAGTGGATGATCTGATCAAGACCTTTGAGTAAGAGGTGATGTTCAACATCGCCAAGTCATACAGGGAGTACAGATTGAGCTTACTCTTGCCCTTTTTCCTTTTAGGCTGAACGAATGACACCATGCCGACTTTGTAGCCATACTCGGCAACAAAGCCTCTGAGCGTCGTGTTGGCGTCGCACACCTTCACATACTCTTGCACCATCTTATGGCTATAGAGCCCGAACCCAGTAAACTGGTCCAAGTAGTCAACCGAATAGGGCTCGATGCTTGTAAGCCAGCGCATGAGGTGGTAGAAGACGCCTCGTGCGTGGTACATCGAGCTTCTCTCGTCACTCTGAGTCTTGACGGCACAAACGACCTCGTGTCCATTCTCCCATTCGCTTACCAGCTTTGGGACGACCTCAATAGGGTCTTGAAAGTCGCAAGCCATGTAGACGCATGCATCACCCGACACATGGGAGAGTGCGTTCGCAACCGAATACCTGGAGTTCACAGAGTTGAACACTGCCCTTATCCTTGGATTCTCGGTGCACAGAGATCGAATCTTTTCCCTCGTTGAATCCTCGGAGCAGTTATCCGCGAACACAATCTCGTAATTATATCCGGCAAGCGGCCCGCTAAAGAGGTCGGTAATACCCGCCGCTATCTCACAGATATTGGACTCCTCGTTACGGCATGGAATCAGGAAGCTGATTGTCTTCTGGTAATCAGCCACGAATATCAGCCTCCCCGATGAAAGACCTCTTGCATAGGTAGTAGCGGTCCTCATTCACTCCGTGCTCAGCAAAATAACCCGGCGCCATTTGCGAAGCGAGGTAGGCCGCAACAAAGACAAACTCGTCCTTCTCAAAGTCGGAAGGATACTCAGTACGAACTCCGTGAAAGAGCTTCTCATTAAACATGTCGTACGCATGAGCAAGAACTGCGTTCGGATAGTTGCTCCGGATGAACTGATAAATATCCTCAGCGTTCTTGTTGATGCCCCAAATCGAGTACCTGAATACGTCGTCCTGCTTCCATCGCTCCCTAATGAACCCCAACGCGCCTGCATAGCACGGAATCTGACCGAGGTCATCACCAGTGTCGCCGCATTCGAGGAACGCACTCTGGTCACATATGAGGTTGTGCGCACGATAGGCTGCCTCGATTCTATCGATTGCTATGCGAATCATACGCTGCTTCATAGGCTCGAGGTCCGATGCCGAGGGGCTCCAGTCGATTGAGTCGAAGCTACCCTCCGTATAGAAGGGCACGAGTTTCTTTATCCAACTGAATCTATAGGTGTACTGCTCGAGAGTAACGATGACTGGGATGCCAAGTGCCATGCCCAGAACCGCGCCGTGGAAGCGAGAGGTCACTATCAAACGAGCGTCGGTCTCGTACTTCTCTATGACCCGCTTGGTAAAGTCCTTCAGCGAACCATTCGGGAGTGAGTCAAGGCTGTCGAACACCTCTTGGTCGACGAATTCGATGTCCTTGTAAAGCTCTTTGGGGACATATGGCAACACCGACGTCGGAACGTCCGCAAAGATTACCTTCTCGCCATGGTGCTCGCTTTTGCTGCGAGGAAGCGTGAGGGCCAGGCACCCATTGACATAGGCCTCAATTCCATGGCTTCGCAACAGGTCCATACTGCGTTGATCGCGACATCCAATTGGCTCGTACTTCCTAAGAACATCCAGCTCATGTTGACCAAGAGTAGGGTCGGAGAACGACACCCCCAGAAAGACCGGAACGATTCTCGGTGAGAAGCGAAGGAACCTCTTGTTTCCCGGGTCATGGATAATCAGCAGGTTGACCGGCACTACGGCATAGTCGCCATCATAGGTTTCCAGGTCGTAGTAATCGATGTAGACAATCTCCTCGGGAGAAACGCCCATCTGCGCATAGATGTTCTCAATCGCCATGAGCTGCGCAGCATCACCAATGTTAATGATGACCTTGTCAAACTTGTCCGTGTCAGTTCCATCAAACTGGATGATTCCGAACTTCACCTGTCAGTCCTTACTCGTCCGCGCCTTCCAAGCTGCTAAGTATGAGGTCCGCAACCTCCCTGAACACACCATGGCCCCCACATGCGTTTGTCACATAGCGCGCTGCCGCACGCACCGATGGTATACCGTCGGCCGGGCTACATCCAAGCCCCACCGCCCTGATGACTTCAAGGTCATTTATGTCATCCCCGATATAGGCGACTGCGTCTAGAGGAATTCCTCGTTCCTGAGACAGACGTTGGACAACGGGCAGCTTGTCCCTCACACCACTCTCAAGAATATCGACCCCCATCTTCTGCGCCCGTCGCTCGTTGAGCTTGACGCCTTCACTCGTGACTATTCCAGTAACGATTCCCTTCGAACGAAGCAGCGAAAAGCCCATGCCATCGCGCGTGTTGAACTTCTTCATCTCGTCACCGAATTCGGTGTAATACATTCCGCCGTCAGTGAGGCAACCGTCGCAATCGGTCAGCACCATGCGGATGCGGGGGAGCGTCAGGAGGGCATCCATGTGGCATCCTTCCATAACGTTTGAACTCTCTAGTGCTTGCGATACTTGAGCTTATCCCGCTGGACAAGCTCAATGGGCAGCATCTCTTCGGACTTCCTCCTCATGGCTAGAGACACGTTCCTAAGATCGTCGATAAGGCCCTTAAGCTCATCCGGCTCCAAAGAGGCAGCATGGTCCGTACCCTTCCAGGTCTTGTCGAGAGTGTAATGCCTCTCGATATAGCGGGCACCCAACGCATACGCAGCAACATCGACCGCCGTGCCGAGATGATGGCCGGAGAAGCCGATAGCCTTCACCTCACTGCCATAGGACTCCTGCAGCCTCTTGAGTTCGAGTAGACAGACGTCCTCATAAGGAACCGGATAGCCCGAGGTGCATGCAAATACGACAAGATCTTTGTTGCGACCATTCTTCTCAAACAGCTGAACGACCTGTTCCTCCTCAGCATGGGTTGTCATCCCAAAGGAAATCTGAACTTCGCCGCCATAGTTGTCGCACAGCCATTGAAGCATCTCGAAGTTGTTGTTACACGCCGAGGGAATCTTGATATAGACAGGGCTAATCGAGGCAATCTCCTTCGCGGAGGTCATGTCCCACACCGATGTCGCGTAGACGATACCAGCGTCATCGCACCATTCCTTGAGCTGCTTGTGCTGCTCCACATCAAACTCAAGGTACTCCCGATGCTCCCCATATGTCTTTCCGTAGGAATTGGCCGGATTGGGGTGGGGGGCGTTGTACTGCTCCGGTGACAGTAGTTCGCGGTTGTTGCGCTTCTGGAACTTGATTGAATCAGCGTGGCAGTAATAGGCCGCTACATAGATGAGCTGCTTTGCAATCTCCATGTCCCCCTTGTGGTTGCAACCGGCCTCTGCGATCACAAACGGCTTCTCAAACATTGTGTCCCTCTCAATCACAGTACAAAGTCATGTACGGGCAAGTACCGATCTCGGACAAGGCGGTTAAAGGTACGGCCACATCTTGTCGAGCGGCATCGACCGCATGGATCCGTCTGGAAGGCGCTTCGCCATGCACTTCGGGCTAACCGTCTCGTTCTGGTCAACATGCACGACGCAAAGCGTCGGCCCCTGCTTCACCAAAATGCTTTCAAGCATCGCATCAACATCTTCATTTGAAGACATTTGGAACGTTAGGAGCCCATAGGAGGCAGCAACGGCCGCGATGTCCGGCATCACGAGACCGCTCGTAGACCCACTAGCAACGTAGAACCCCCCAAAGTTGTTTCGCTGCATGTTCCTGATGGACGCATAACCATCGTTCTCCCACACGAAAATCTTAATTGGGAGATTGAGTCGAGCAACCGTCTGGAGCTCCTGAATATTCATCTGGAATGCGCCGTCACCATTAATCAGCACCGTACGCCGCTTCCCCAGGGACAGGCACGAGCCAATGGCATAGGGCAGGCCGAAGCCCATGGAGCCCAGTCCGGCAGCGTGCTTCATGCTCTGACCGAACTTGGGGCGAAACGCCTGGCAGGTAATCTCTGCAGCACCCCCGGAGCTTTCGGGAACGATAACGTCGTCCTCCGTAAGGAGGTCGCTCAGCTTATCGACAAAGTAATAGCAGCTGACCGCGCCCCGCTTCCTCTTATGCTCATCCGTCACGACAGGGTGGGTAGCACGCACTTCCTTGCAGTGATTGAGCCACTGAGACCAATCAGGCAAATCGACTGACGAAATAGCCTCGGAGAGGGCTCGGATAAACCCAGCAGCATCGGCACAGGCCTTGTGACTCCTCGGTATCTCCATTCTATCGAGCTCGTGCTGATCAATGTCGACGATAATCTTCTCGGCATTACGGGCAAAGTCAATCTCGTTGAACGCAGTCAAACTCGTATCTATACGGCTGCCAATTGATAGCAGAAGATCCGCCTCCTGGAGCACAAGGTTTGCACCTCGATCTCCCATAGTCCCAGGATGACCAAGATAGAGCGGGTCATCTTCGCCAAACATGTCAATGGTCTTCCAGGTCGTCTGAACGGGAGCCCCAAGCAACCGCGCGAGCTTACGAAACGCCAAGGTCGAACCCGCCAGCTTAATGCCATTGCCCGCAAGAACCAGGGGGCGCTTTGCCTGGCAGATGAGCTCGACCGCTCCTTCAATAAAGTCGTCACTCGCCACCGGAACGTTATAAACCGCTGAATCAAAGTGCTCCAGCACACTCTCGTCAATCTCGGCAGCCTGAACGTCAAGCGGAATGTCCAGCCAAACAGGGCCCGGACGTCCATGAGTTGCCTCAAATACGGCACGCTCCAGATGATAGGCAATAGTATTGGGGTCCAGAATCTGGACCGCATACTTTGTTATAGGGGCAACTACCTCGACAATCTGCACCTCTTGAGAGCCGATTTGCCGGACACCAGTATCCCCCACCAAATCGGACCGCTTGGCCTGACCGGAGATAATCAGCATTGGCGTCGAGTCAATCCATCCAGCAGCAACCGCAGTTAGCGTGTTCGTGCCCCCTGGGCCCGAGGTAACCAGCGTGACCGAGAGCTTGTTCGAATTCTGGGCATATGCCTCCGAGGCGATTGCCGCTGCCTGCTCATGGAGAAAACACGTATACCTGATGTCAGAGCGACCAAGAGAGTCCACCAGGTGCATTGCCCCCCCACCAGGAAGCATGAAGGCATCCTCGGTTCCTATACTGCTCAGGTAGCTGAACACGTAATCAGAAAGCTTCATCGACGTCTGTCCTTGTCTCTCATGCCAGCGCCTCGACCAAGGCGCCTGATCGCACTGCCCCGCTCAAAGCTGAATAGTCTCAGCTGATTGCCCGTCTGACGGAGTTGGCCATGTACTCAAGCTTCTCGTCCGTCATGCCTGGGTAGACGCCGATCCAGAAGGTATCGTGCATGATTCGGTCGGTCTGGTCGAGGGAGCCCACCACGCGATAGCGGTCAGTGTTGCGGATGGGATCGAAGCACGGGTGACGCAAGAGGTTGCCCGCAAAGAGGCGCCTCGTCTGAACGCCTTCCGCCTCCACGTGCCGCGCGACCTCGCCGCCGTCCACACCTTCCATGGAGGTGATGACAAAGCCGAACCAGCTGGGATCGGAGTCGGCCAGCGGCTCCGGAAGAATGAGCTTGTCCTCCGTACCGGCAAGCGCGTCGCGCAGATACGCCCAGTTCTTCTTGCGGGCCTCAACGAAGTCAGCGATCTTTTCAAGCTGCGCACAGCCGATAGCGGCCTGCATGTCCGTAACCTTGAGGTTGTAGCCAAAGTGCGAGTAGACGTACTTGTGATCATAGCCGCGTGGGAGCTCGCCATACTGTCCGTCAAAGCGGTGGCCGCAACGGTTGTCCTCGCCACCACGGCACACGCAGTCGCGGCCCCAGTCGCGGAACGAGCGAACCAGGCGCGAGAGCAGCGGGTTGTTGGTGAAGACGGCACCGCCCTCGCCCATCGTCATGTGGTGAGCGGGATAGAAGCTCGCCGTTCCGATGTCGCCGACGGTACCGCACATGCGCAGCTCGCCGTCGACGAGGGCCCTGGAGCCCAGGGCGTCGCAGGAGTCCTCTACAAGCCAGAGATTGTGCTTGTCGCAGAAGCTCTTTACCGCAGCGAGGTCAAACGGGTTGCCAAGCGTGTGCGCGATGATGACCGCCTTTGTCTTGGGCGAGACGGCCTCCTCAAGCTTAGTGACGTCAATGTTGTACTGGGGGATGGTCACGTCCACAAAGACGGGAACCGCGCCGAACTGGATGATGGGCGATACCGTAGTGGGGAAGCCAGCGGCCACGGTGATAACCTCGTCGCCCGGGCGGATGGCGCGGTCGCCGAGCTCCTGAGCCGTCAGAGCCGAGAAGGCCAGCAGGTTGGCTGAGGACCCGGAATTAGTAACGGCAGCATACTTGACGCCGACGTACTTGGCGAACTCGCTCTCGAACTTCTCGGTATAGCGACCAGCGGTGAGCCAGAAATCCAGCGAGGAGTCCACTAGGTCAACGATCTCGCGCTCGTCAAACACGCGACCGGCATAGCTGATGCGCTCCCCCGGCTGCCAGGGTTTGGGCATCTTGTAGGCCTTCGTGTACTCGGCCACGAGCGCCAAGATCTCCTCGCGCGCCTCCTGCTCGGTCTTGCCCTCAAAAGCCATCTAAATCAGAGCTCCAAGATAGTCGTTGATCTGCTCGTTCATGCAGGCTGTCGCCGCAGCGTCGCCGCCGGTGAGCCACGCCCGTGTCCAGTCCGCCGTGCGGGAGACGGCCTCCGCCACGCCCCACGCGGGCTGCCAGCCAAGCGCCTGCTTGGCCTTTGTGTTGTCCAGCTTGAGGAAGTTGGCCTCGTGCGGACCGTCCACGTGACCCTCCTCGAAGGAGAAGCCGTCGCCCCAGCTCTTGGCAAACAGGCGCACGATCTCACCGGTGGTCACGCAGTCCTTGTCGTCCGGGCCGATGTTGTACCAGCCGGCAAGCGAGCGGTCTGCCTCCTGACCCGCCGCGATACGCAGGTAGGCCACGAGCGGCTCCATCACGTGCTGGTAGGGGCGCACCGAGCTGGGGTTGCGGATGACGATGGGCTCACCGGCCTGCACGGCGCGCACGCAGTCGGGAACGATGCGGTTGGCGGAGAAGTCGCCGCCGCCGATGACGTTGCCGGCGCGAGCCGTGGAAATGGCGCAGCGGCCGGCCGCGTCTCCGGTTGACCCCTCGGCGAAGAAGCTCTTCTGGTAGCAGTGCGTCACGATCTCCGAGCAGCTCTTTGAGTTGGAGTAGGGGTCAAAGCCGTCGAGCTTGTCATCCTCCCGGTAGCCGTAGCCGGGACGCTCGAGGTTCTCGTAGACCTTGTCCGTGGTGACGTTGAGGAAGGACGTCACGCTGTCACACGTGCGAACGCACTCGAGCACGTTGACGGTGCCCATGACGTTGGTCTCGTAGGTATAGCGGGGACGTTCATAGCCATCGATTACGAGCGGCTGCGCAGCGAGGTGGAAAACCGCTTGGGGGCGGAACGACATGAAGGCATCAGAAAGCGTCTCAAGGTCGCGAACGTCGGCCGTCGAGTGAGCAACCTTCTCGCCCAAGCCGACGATGTCCCAGAGGCTCGGGTTGGTGGAAGGCTCGAGCGCGTAACCGTAGACCTCGGCACCGAGGCTCTGCAGCAGCCCGCAGAGCCAGCTGCCCTTGAATCCGGTCGATCCCGTGACCAGGACGCGCCTTCCCTCGTAGAAGGATCGCAGGGTGTCCACGGTTGCCATGGCGCTACCACACCTTCCAAGGCGCGTTGCCGGACTCCCAGAGCTCCTCGAGCTGTTGCTTGTCGCGCTGGGTGTCCATGCAGCGCCAGAAGCCCGTGTAGGGGTAGACGGTGAGCTGGCCCTCACGTGCGAGACGCTCCATCGTCACGCCGGAGAAGTCCTCCCGCTCCGCCGGCACGCCGCTTGCGCCGATGACGTCGAAGACCTCGGGCTCCACGACCATGTAGCCGCCATTGATGAAGGCGTCGTCCGCCTCGCGCTTCTCGCGGAACGAGAAGACGTGGTCGCTTTCATCAATATCCAGAACGCCGAAGCGCTGGTTGAGAATGACGCCGGTCAGGGTGACGAGCCCGCCAACCTTCTTATGGTGGGCAATGATGTCGTTAGGATCGACGTCGGAGACGCCGTCGCCGTAGGTGAGCAGGAAGGGCTCGTCTCCCACGTACTTCTGGATGCGCTTGATGCGGCCAGCGGTGAAGGTGTCGTAACCGGTGTCCGCAACGGTCACGCGCCAAGGCTCTGCAACGGTGCTGTGAACTTCCACGTCCTTGCTGCCGTCGCGGAAGTCGAACGTAACGTCGGACATCTCGAGGAAGTAATCGTTGAAGTACGTCTTGATGACCTGCTGACGGTACCCCGCGCAGATCACGAAGTCATTGAAGCCGTAGTGGGAGAACCCCTTCATGATGTGCCAGAGAATCGGCCGGCCGCCGATCTCGATCATGGGCTTGGGCCGCAGGTGGCTCTCCTCGGAGATGCGGGAGCCAAATCCGCCTGCAAGTATGACGACCTTCACCACTCGCCTCCCGTGCCGCCACGGAGGCGAGGTGAGAACCCCCCTCCGTTCGATTACGAACATCCATATGATAGCGCGACCACGGCGAATGACCAGCAGCTGAAGACCGCCTGTCGTATGTTCACACAACTTTTTTGCTTTAAGTAACATGTTTCTCACAGGCAAGCCTCGAACCCACAAATCAGATTTGGATACTCGTTCTAATTAGTACAGTAAACTGTTGTAACTATATAATTTGTATTATACTTTATCTCTTTGAAACACATGCGTGTCATACGTGCCGAGCGGGCGCGGCCCGTCCGTCTATTGACCCAGCAGGAAAGGAATCACAATGAACGACAAGACGCTCTCCTATATCGGCATCGCCCTCACAATACTGTTCGGGGTACCCACTTGGTGGGCTTTTGTTATGGATTACCCGGAGACGACGGCACCGCTGCTCTCAGCATTGCACGTGCTTGGATTTCTTGCGACAACGCTACTCGCAGGTTTTGCCGGCTGGCATCTATGCAAATGGAGACGGGTTGCACCCCTGGAGAGGCGGCTCAGCGATCAATCGTCTGATCCAGGCGATGGCCTCGCACACGAGCAAATCAGGACAGCCAACGGTAAGGTCTGTCGCAATTCAGCAGCCGTCAGGAGCCTGCGCCATGATGTAATAGCCGCCGTAGTTGCTGACTTTGACAGCAGCAGTTTCGAAACAGAGCTGGGGGGATTCATGAAAAGGCCGTCCGAGAATCCGTGAGTAATAATGACGGTCTCTTTGTGTTGGGACGAATGATGTTCAACGGCAGCCCCGGGAAGGAAAACGGTCGCTACCGCCTGACCGAAGACTGGTCAGCCTACCTCGATGAAAACCCCAACGTGCTTGCATATATGCGAACGGTTGCGGACGGGTGGAACGCGGCGCAGTCGCACCCGCTCACTTGGACTGAGCTTTGATGGGACCCTCGCAATCAGACGCGAAGCATATCCAAATTGAGTGGAGAGAGGGTCGCTAGTTCACTGGCTAGCGGCCCTTCTCGTTTGCCAGATGTCTTGTGAGGTTTGTCGCCCACCGCGCTCAGGCGGGTACGATTGACTCGTAGCTAACGAGAGGAACGCATGGCCAACCACTTCCTTGACAACGCCGAGGACACAGACGCCCGCTGGGAACCCCTGTCGGACGAGGAGTGGGACGCGCTGACCGCCAACCTTGAGCCGGGCTCGGACACCGAGGCCGGGCGCGAGGTCGACGAATGGCTGGAGCCCGCCGCGACCGTGGTGCGCCGCACGCCTGTGGAGGCCGCGCGCCCCGCCCGCGCGACGGGCGACACCGCGCCGGGTCCGCGCGTGGCGGCGCCGACGCCGCGCGGGGCCGACGCGCCCGCCGCACCCGACGGTCCTTCTCGCCCGCCGCGTGCGCCGCGAGTCCGGAAGGGCCCGCGACACGGCTGCCTCTCCGCGTTGCTCTGGCTGGTCATGCTGGGGGTACTGGCCCAGATGGCGCTACGCTGCCTGCCGGCCGAGCTGGCGAGCGGCCGCGCCTTGCCCGAGCTAATCTCGTTTGTGCCGTGGCTCTTTGCGCCGATCATCCTGTGCCTGGTGCTGGCGCTGCTGTGGCGACGCCTGGGGCTCTTTGTGGTGAGCGTCCTCGCGCTGGCGACGATGCTCTGGTGGCACGCCGGGTTCCTGCTGCCGCGGGCGGGCGTCTCTGACGCAGCCGTGACCGCGGCGCAGACCGTCTCCGACCCCTCCGACAACGTGGCTCGCGTCATGACGCTCAACACCGCCAACGGCGGCGCCTCCGCCGAGGAGGTGGTTGCGCTGGTGCGCGACAAGCACGTCGAGGTGCTCTGCATGCAGGAGCTGACCGACAGCTTCCTGAACGAGCTTGCCGCCGCCGGCCTCTACGACCTGCTCCCCTACTACGTGATCTCCGACGAGGCATCCGCAATCAGCAACGGCGGGCGCAACGGCATCTGGACCCTGGCGCCGATGAGCGACGTCTCGGGCAACCTGCTGCCCATCGAGACGAGCTCGATGCCCGCAGGCACCGTCCAGATTGGCGGGCTGGCCGTGCGCGTGGTGAGCGTGCACCCCAATTCGCCGGTGCGCGGGGCGCAGGACCTGTGGGACGAGGGGCTGGACGTGATCGGGCAGCTCTCCGGCTACAACCACAGCTACCTCATCATGGGCGACTTCAACTCCACGTGGGACCACGCGCAGTTCCGCGACCTGCTGGGCGTCGACTTTGTGGACGCGGGCGCGGAGGCCGGCGAGGGGTTCCACATGACGTACCCCTCCGGGAAGCTGCCGTCGCTGGTAGAGATCGACCACATCGTCTACTGGCGCGGCTCCGGGGTCCAGGTGAGCAACCTCGAGACGGCGGTGGTGAGCGGAACGGACCACCGCGCGCTGCTGGGCGTGCTGGAGGTCTAGGGCGCGAGGTCTAGGCGGCGTCGCGGGGACCCGCCTAGCGTGCAGTCACAAAGCGCTGGTCTTTGCTCTGTGGCTTCTCGGGCATCGTCATGAGCAGAAGCTCGCGCCCAACCAACGGGTTGATGTAGTGTCTCGAGGCGTAGGCGGTGTTTATCCCAAAGTGCGAGGCAATCTCGCCCCTGCTTCTTGGAACGGAGCAGAATTCCAGAAGCTCCTCCTCGGAAACTTTGCGCCTACCGCCCCTGTTCCTCGCGCTCTTGACCTCGGGCTCGTTGTAAAGGGTGACAGAGAACGACCCTCTCCTGTCGACGAACACAGGGGGGCGCAGGCCTGCCCTTCTCATCTCCTCCCTGATGAGCGGAATCCCTGAGTGGCGATTCTCGGCAACTCCCTGGATCTCCAGAATTGAGACAAGGGTCGGGTTCCTCGTCTGTATGTTCACGTATCCGAGGTTGTCGATGCTCTGCCCGCCGTAGATTCCCCCTGGGTTCCAGCACTCCAGGCGGTTGGAGAAGATGACCAGCCTGGTGGGCGTGCCGTTGCTATATGGGCCATAGTCTCGGTGCATCAGCGAATTGACCACAATCTCACGCACGGCCTTCTCTGGATACTCTGGGATATCCTCTCGACGCATGCCCCGGATGACCGACCTTGTCCGCGTGTTCCTTTTTATGAACGCGATCGCCGCCTCGACCATCTCCTCTATGGTTCCCTCGAAGCGCTTGTTATCGATGAACCTCTCCCCCGAGTCGTCTTGACCGATTCTTGTTCCCGAAACAGCAATGGCGGTTACGCAGAGATTTGGAAGCGCCTGCTGCGGGTAGTCGGCCAGCGTCATGAGGCCCGCCAACGTAGGTTTCCCGTCCCTCTGGACCCCCAGCAGGTCCAGGACCTTCTCGGCATCTCGCCGCGCGAGGTTTGGTCGATCATCTTTCGCTCTAATTACAAAGTCGGCAACCTTGTCCGGGTCGAGCATATCCCTCTCTGAAATAGACGGGACGCTCACGTCGTCTCTCAGGCCATCCTTGAAAGCCTCGATCTCGTAGAGCTCGGCCGGTCCCATGTGCAAGTCTTGGTCGCCGCTGCGCACGTAGGCACCTTTTGTTATGCCCGACGTGGTGCGATAAACAGGACGGCGTCCCATCGGCATCCCCGAGACGTGGGCAACCACAACAGTACCTGCCGGAGCTTCATACGTTTCGAAAGTGGGATGAACTTCAGGCGTCATCTCTTTGCCTTGGTCTACGATTTCGCGTTGTAGCGCCTGGACATCGTAGACACCAACCACCTTGAAGTTGTCGCGCTCGTCCATGCCAAAGACGATATCGCCGCCATCCTGTTGGTTGGAAAAACTCGAAAGGGTGTCGTAGACCTTCGGAGCGCCGCTCTTAGCAGCCTTCACCTCGACGGTCTGACCCTCCGCCTTTTGGTGAACGACTCTTTCCACAAGCTCTTTTGCATCCATACGGCCTCCGTTCTTTGCATGTTTGTATTCTACAAAGTTTGCTCTTTATATACAAAGTTTTCCACTTTGTATGCAAAATTTTGAGGAATATCGGCGAATTGTTTTGGGCGTGCCAAGAACGTGCCGTCACCAGCGGTCACGCAGCAGATTTGAACAGGTCATTTCCGAATGCATTCCGAATGTATCGGAATACATTCCAAGTATTCGGAATACATTCGGAATGTGTGCGGAATGCTTTGGAATGCGGGCTGGCACCGCGTTGGCCCTACTTGCCCTTGCTGGCCTTGTCGAACTCGTCCTTGAAGGAGCCGAACATCTTGCCAAAGCCGCTGAGCTGTCTGCCGGCGGCGCGGGCGACCTTGTCGCCCGTCGAGGGGGCCGGCTTCTTCTTGGGCGCCGGCTTCTTGGCGCCGGCGGCGGGCTTTGCCGCGGGCGCGTAGGTCTTGGGCTGCGGTTTCTTGGCGGAAGCGGGGGCGACGCTCTTCTCGGCGATGCGCTGCGCGGGCTTCTCCACGCGGACGTCGGCGGCGGGCACCTCCGGGACGGCGGGTGGCTCGTCCTCGGGCGCGGCGGCGTCGGCGATGGCGCGCTTGGCTTTGCCGAGGGCGCGGCCCAGCGCGAACGAGCCCTTGTCCACGGCCTCTCCGGCCGCGGCGCCGACCTTCTTGCCCACCTCGGACGCACCGGCCTTGGCGCGCGCGTAGCCCTCGCCGGCCGCGCCGGCCAGGCCGCCGTCGAGCGAGACGTTCTTGTCGCGCGCGTCCACGATCATGAAGCCGTCGCGATAGCCGCGCACCATGTCGGGCGTGATCACGAAGGAGCCGATAAGGGCGCGCGCCATCCCGCCGTCGGCGGTGAAGAAGCGCGTGACCTCGCCGGTCCTCTCGTCGTACTCCGCGTCGGACACGTAGCCGAGCGACTTGCCCTCCGTGGTCTTGGCGTCCATGCCCGACCACATGATGCAGCGATCCCAGTCCAGCTCCAGGCGACGCAGCGCGGCGTCGTCCAGGCCGTCCTCGGGACGGGACACGAGGAGGTTCTTCTCGTCCATGCGCTTGAGGGCGTCCCACGCCACGAAGGCGTCGGCGCGCTTGACCATGCCCGCGACGTCAGGGCGCTTGATCACAAAGCCAGCGACGTGCTTCCCGTCAGGCGAGAAGACCGCGGCGCGCACGCGACCGAACTTCTGGTACTTGTCCGTGACGGTGCCGTCCTTGGCCTTGGTCGTCTTCTTGAAGAGAAGGACGCGCTGGCCCGTGAGAGAACTGATTCTGAGCACGCGCTAGGCCTCGGGGGTCTCTTCGTCGGCCTCGACGACCTCGACGTGGACGGCCTCGGCGGGGGCCTCGGCCGGGGCGGCGTCGGTCATCGCGGAGACGCGGTCGGCGACGGCGGAGGCGGCGTCCTTGACCTGGTCGGACGCGGTGGCGACGGCCTCGGAGAGGGAGTCGCGGAGCTGGTCCATGCGCTCGCGGGCGAGGTCGACCTTGGCGCGGAGCTCGTCGGTCTTGGCGTCGACGGTGGGACGCACGGCGTTGAGCTTGTCGTTCACGACGCTGGCGCCGCGCTCGTAGGTGTCGACGGCGGAATCCCACGCGTCGTTCATGGCGTCGGCGGCCATGGCACGGCTCTCGGCGCCGGAGCGCGGGGCGAGCATGACACCGGCAACGACGCCAGCGGCCGCGCCGACGATGCTTCCGAGGATGAAGCCGACGGTCTTCTTGCTCATTGGAACCTCCTGTCGATGAGGGCTTGTCTGCGCGGGAGGCGCGCTTTAACGAACGAGGTGCGGGCGCGGGACGTCGTCCATGTCCCAGGCGCTGGGGGCGGGGGTGGCG
>NZ_NFJF01000001.1 GCF_002159735.1 Olsenella sp. An270 | reverse complement strand
CCGTGACTGTGGCAAGCCGGACGATGACGCGACCGAGCCTAACCCACGACGCCCAGGGGGCCAACTTCACGCGAGGGGTCTCAGCCGCTTCCCCTCATATCGTCTAGACGCCGTCATGACAAGGCCAGCGTTTTCTAGAAGCGGGCGGTACAACGTCGCCGATTCCTAGAATCGCTCCGGACAACCGGCCGGATTCCTAGAAGCACCCGGTACAACGTCGGCGATTTCTAGATCCGCACGCGTCCTCGCGGCATTCGAAAAAAGAGGGTTGCGCATCTCCGTCACTTCTGTATACTTTCTCCTTGCGCGAGCACATTCCCCGGTGGCGCAGTGGTAGCGCAGCTGACTGTTAATCAGCGTGTCGTAGGTTCGAATCCTACCCGGGGAGCCAGGAACTCTCGAGGCCGGAGGATTACCTCCGGCCTCTTTTCGTCTCGCGCCGCACTTGGCGATTCTATGGCCTCCGAGCCGCTGTGATAGGATTTCAGCGACGGATGAGCCAACTACCGGAGGAAGACGATCTTGAGTCACGCCGCATCCACAGCCGAGAAGATCGTGCACGTCTCGAGCGCCTACGCCAAGGACCGCTTCATCCTCCAGCAGCTCGTGAACAAGGACTTCAAGCTCCGCTACCGCCGCTCGGTGCTCGGCGTGGTCTGGAGCGTGCTCAACCCGCTTCTCATGATGATCATCATGAGCTTCGTCTTCTCGTACTTCCTGCGTGGCTCCAGCGTCGAGAACTACCCGCTCTACCTCATCGTGGGCAACATCACGTTCTCCCTCATGAACGAGTCGACCAGCTCCGGCCTCCGCTCGATCATCGACGCGGCGCCGCTGCTCAAGAAGGTCAAGGTGGACCGCTGGGTCTTCCCCGTGCAGAAGGTCTTCTCGGCCGCCTTCAACTTCTCCTTCTCGCTCATCGCCGTGGCCGTGGTCATGCTGTTCTTCCGCGTGGTCCCCACGTGGCACATCCTCTGGATGTTCCCCGCGCTCGCGCTGCTCATGGTCTTCTGCATGGGCATCAGCCTGCTCATCGGTTCCCTCGCCGTCTTCTTCCGCGACATGATCCACCTCTGGAGCGTCGTCATCACCGCGTGGACCTACCTCACGCCCATCTTCTGGGACCTGTCGCTGCTCACCAACTCGAGCGCCCCGTGGTTCGTCATCGCCGTGGTGAAGCTCAACCCCATGTACAACTACCTCGAGATGATGCGCTGCGCCATCGTCTACCAGACGAGCCCGTCCGCGACGGTCATCCTGCTGTGCGCGGCGTGGGCGCTCGCCCTGCTCGCCCTCGGCTACCTCGTGTTCCGCAAGACCGAGCACAAGTTCATCCTCTACATCTAGGCGGTTCATACCATGGCACCCTCCAACGACGACTACGCCATCGAGGTCGACGACGTCACGATGATCTTCAACATCGCGAGCGAGCAGCTCAACAACCTCAAGGAGTACTTCATCAAGCTCATGAGGCACGAGCTGTTCTTCAAGGAGTTCCGCGCGCTCGACCACGTGAGCTTCAAGGTCCGCCGCGGCGAGGTCGTGGGCCTCGTCGGCACCAACGGCTCGGGCAAGTCGACGATGCTCAAGTGCATCGCCGGCGTGCTGGAGCCCTCGGAGGGCAGCGTCACCGTGCGCGGCAACATCGCGCCGCTCATCGAGCTGGGCGCCGGCTTTGACCCGGAGCTCACGGCCCGCGAGAACATCTACCTCAACGGCGCGCTGCTCGGCTACACCCGCCAGTTCATCGACGAGCACCTCCAGGAGATCATCGACTTCGCCGAGCTCCAGAACTTCATGGACATGCCGCTCAAGAACTACTCCTCGGGCATGGTCGCGCGCATCGCCTTCGCGATCGCCACGGTCACCGAGCCCGACGTCCTCATCGTCGACGAGACGCTCTCGGTGGGCGACGTCTTCTTCCAGCAGAAGTGCGAGGAGCGCATCCAGCACTTCATCAAGTCGGGGAACGTCACGGTGCTCTTCGTCTCGCACTCCATGGAGCAGGTCGAGCGCATCTGCCAGCGGGCCGTGTGGATCGAGAAGGGCGTCCAGCGCATGGACGGCCCCGTCGAGGAGGTCTGCGCCGCCTACCGCGCGCAGTTCGCCTAGGCGAGAAGGACGCTCGTCCGCCGCGTGACCCTTGCGAACGGGCGCACTCTGACGTACAGTGAGGGGGATTCTTTAAGCCGGTGCGAGACGCCAGCAAGGTCAGGTCCCTCGGGACGCTCCCATACACCCTTCTTGACGCTCGCGCCGCACGGCAGGGCGTCTTTTTCTTGCGAAGGGAGTCCCATGGAGCAGCCACAGCTCAAAGCCCAGATCATGGATGGGCAGGCCATGACTCGCGCGCTCACCCGCATCGCGCACGAGATCATCGAGAAGAACGAGGGGGCCGAGGGCGTCGCGCTCGTCGGCATCGTTCGCCGCGGCGCCGCGCTCGCGCCGCTGCTGGCCGACGAGATCGCCAAGATCGAGGACACGCGCCCGCCCGTGGGCTCCCTCGACGTCAGCTTCTACCGCGACGACGTCCGCCGCAAGATCGCGCCGGTTGAGTTTGGGACCGACATCCCCTTCGACGTCGACGACCGCGACATCGTCCTCGTCGACGACGTCCTCTACACCGGGCGCACGATCCGCGCCGCGCTCGACGCCCTCATCGACCTCGGTCGCCCCAACACCGTGCAGCTCGCGGTCATGGTCGACCGCGGCCACCGCGAGCTCCCCATCCGCGCCGACTACGTGGGCAAGAACGTCCCCTCGTCGCGCGAGGAGGACGTCCGCGTGACCATCGCGCCCTACGACGAGACCAACGCGGTCGAGATCTGGACCAAGCCCACCGAGTAGAACCAGGAGGTGCCAACCCATGCTGTCCGTCAAACACCTGATCGACACGACGAGCCTGACCGCTGACGACATCACGCAGATCCTCGACACGGCCCGCTCGTTCTCCGAGGTCAACAAGCGCGCGATCAAGAAGGTCCCGGCGCTGAGGGGCCGCACGATCGTCAATCTCTTCCTCGAGCCGTCGACGCGCACCAAGAGCTCCTTCGAGCTCGCCGAGAAGCGCCTCTCGGCCGACTCCCTCTCGATGGGCGGAGCCACGAGCTCGGTCGTCAAGGGCGAGAGCCTCGCCGACACCATCGAGACGATCGACGCCATGAACGTCGACATGTTCATCTGCCGCGCCAAGCTCGCCGGCACGCCGCAGAAGATCACCGAGCACACCGACGCCATCGTCATCAACGCCGGCGACGGCAAGCACCAGCACCCCACGCAGGCGATGCTGGACCTCTACACCATCCGCGAGAACTTCGGCCACCTCGACGGACTCAAGGTCGCCATCGTGGGCGACCTCAGCCACAGCCGCGTCTGCGGCAGCCTGGTGCCCGCGCTCAAGACCATGGGCGCCGACGTCACCCTCGTGGGCCCGCCCACGTTCCAGGTCGACGACCCCGACTACTACGGCGTGCCCCAGACCGCCGACCTCGACGCCGTGATCCCCGAGATGGACGTCGTCTACATGCTCCGCGTCCAGCTCGAGCGCATGGAGGGCGCGGCCATCCCGTCCCGTCGCGAGTACAACCGCCTCTGGGGCCTGGACATGGAGCGCGTGGGCAAGATGAAGCCCGAGGCCATCATCTGCCACCCCGGCCCCATGAACCGCGGCATGGAGATCAACGCCGACGTGGCCGACTGCGCGCGCTCGCGCATCCTCGACCAGGTCAACGCCGGCGTCCTCACGCGTATGGCCGAGATGTACCTGCTTCTGGGAGGAGAGAACAATGGCGTATCTGCTTAAGGGTGCCCACGTCGTCGACCCCCAGGTGGGCCTCGACGACGTCCGTGACGTTCTTATCGACGGCGAGAAGATCGCGGCGGTGGGGGAGGACCTCGCCGCCCCCGACGGGGCCGTGGTCATCGACGCCGCCGGCAAGTACCTCGTGCCCGGCCTCGTGGACATGCACGTGCACTTCCGCGATCCCGGCTTCGAGTACAAGGAGACCATCGAGTCCGGCGCGCGCGCCGCGACCCACGGCGGCTTCACCGACGTCGCCACGATGCCCAACACCGACCCCGTGACCGACACCGGCGCCGAGGTCCGCTACCAGATCGACCGCGCCCGCCACGCCGGCTTCTGCCACGTGCGTCCCATCGGCGCGCTCACGGCGGGCGAGAAGGGCCAGACGCTCGCCGAGATCGGTGACATGGTCATGGAGGGCGCCGTCGCGTTCTCCGACGACGGCCACGGCGTCCAGAGCGCCGGCATGATGCGCACCTGCATGGAGTACGTGAGCCAGTTCGACAAGGTCGTCTCCGCGCACTGCGAGATCGAGTCGCTCACCACGCACGGCGTCATCAACGAGGGCTGCGCCTCCACGCGCCTCGGCATGTTCGGCTGGCCGGCGCTGGGCGAGGAGCTGGAGATCTACCGCGACATCGAGCTCTGCCGCATGACCGGCTGCAGCCTCCACATCGCCCACATCTCCACCGAGAAGGGCCTCGAGCTCGTGCGCGCCGCCAAGGCCGAGGGCCTGCCGGTCACCTGCGAGGTCACGCCGCACCACCTGTTCCTCTGCGAGGACGACATCACCGACGCCTACGACACCAACCTCAAGATGAACCCGCCGCTGCGCACCGCCTCCGATGCGGCGGCACTCCGCGAGGGCATCCTCGACGGCTCGATCGACTGCGTCGTCACCGACCACGCGCCGCACGCCCCGCACGAGAAGGACTGCGAGTGGGAGATCGCCTTCTTCGGCATCGTGGGCCTCGAGACGTCGCTGCCGCTCATGCTCACCAACCTCGTGCTGCCGGGCAAGATGAGCTGGTCGCGCCTCGTCGAGGTCATGGCCGTGAACCCGCGCCGCTGCCTGCGCCTCCCGGAGATCCGCGTCGAGGAGGGCAGCACCGCCGACCTCACGCTGATCGACCCCTCCGCCGAGGTCACGGTCACCGAGGACTGGCTCCAGAGCCGCTCCAAGAACTCCGCGTGGCTGGGCCAGACCCTCACTGGGTGCGCCTCCGACGTCTTCGTCGCCGGCCGTCGCACCCTCACCGACGGCGAGCTCACCCCGGTCAGGAGGGGCTTCCGATGAGCGCGTCCGGCCTGGGCGTCCACGAGTTCGAGGTCGTCTCGAACGAGCCGGCCGCCGACGGTCTCATGCGCATCGTCCTCTCCGCGCCCGAGCTCGCTTCCGCGATCAAGCCCGGCCAGTTCGTGAACGTCTCCGTCCCCGGCGACGCGAGCCAGATCCTGCGCGTCCCGCTGTCCTTCAGCTGCGCCGACGCCGCGGCCGGCACCGTCGAGATCGTGTACGCGGTCGTCGGTGACGGCACGCGCCGCCTCGCCGCCATGGCGGCGAGGGAGACCTCGACCGCCGTTGGCCCCTGCGGCAACCCCTGGCCCCTCGTCGACGGTGCCCGCCGCGCCTGCGTCGTGGCCGGCGGCGTGGGCATCACCCCCATCGTCGCGTGCGCCCGCATGCTGGCGGGCGCGGGCGTGGCCTTCGACGCCGTCGTGGGCGCGCAGACCGCCGGCAGGCTCTGGGGCACGGACGTGCTCGAGGGCCTCGGCGCCGGCGTCGTGTCCGTGACCACCGACGACGGGACCGCCGGGCGTGCCGGCTTCACCACCGACGCCCTCGCCGACCTTCTCGCCGCCAACAACTACGACGTCGTCTACACCTGCGGCCCCGAGGTCATGATGGCCGGCGTCGCCCGCCTCTGCCACGAGGTCGGCGTCGCCTGCATGGTCTCCATGGAGCGCATGATGTGCTGCGGCTTTGGCGCGTGCGGCACCTGCAACGTGGCCATGGTCGACGGCACCTACAAGTCCTGCTGCAAGGACGGCCCCGTCTTCGACGCGGAGGAGGTGGCCTGGTGATGGGCGAGAAGAACGTGAGCATGGCCGTCGACCTCGGCGGCGTGAGAATGCAGAACCCCGTCAACACCGCTTCGGGCACCTTCGCCTTTGGCTCGGTCTTCGAGGACTTCTTCGACGTCTCGCGCCTGGGTGCGATCACGCTCAAGGGATGTTCGGCCGAGCCCTGGGACGGCAACCCCGCGCCGCGCATGTGCGAGGTGCCGAGCGGCATGATGAACACCGTGGGTCTGGCCAACCCGGGCGTGCGCGGGATGGTCGAGAGCTACGGTGAGTACCTTGCCGGGCTCGAGGGGCGCGGCTGCCGCGTGATCGTGCAGGCGGCCGGGCACTCCGTCGAGGAGTACGTGGCCGCCGTCGAGCTCATCGAGGAGCTCTGCCCGTGGGCCAGCGGCGTCGAGATGAACATCTCCTGCCCCAACATCGCCCGCGGCGGCGCGCTGGTGGGCGGCACGCCCGAGAGCGCCTCCGAGGTCGTCCGCGCGGTGCGCCCGCGCGTCCACCGTCCGCTCCTCGTGAAGATGGCCCCCGTCCGCGTGCCCGAGATCGCGCGCGCCTGCGAGGCCGAGGGGGCCGACGCCCTCTCGCTCATCAACACGATCAACGGCATGTCCATCGACGTGCGCACTCGCAAAAGCCGCCTCTCCAAGCCTACGGGCGGCGTGTCCGGCCCCGCCATCCACGCCATCGCCGTGCGCATGGTCTGGGAGGCGGCCCAGGCCGTCAAGATCCCCATCAACGGCATGGGCGGCATCGCGAGCTGGCGCGACGCCGCCGAGATGATCCTCGCCGGCGCCACCTCGGTCACGGTGGGGACCGCGAGCTTCTATGACCCGACCTGCGCGTCTGACATCGTGGACGGCCTCGCCTCCTGGGCGGCCGAGCAGGGCGTCGCAGACATCAACGAGCTGATTGGAGCCTTCGAATGCTGACGTACGAAGAGGCAAGCGACAAGATCATCATCGCGCTGGACTGCTCCAGGGAGCGAGCCTTCGAGCTGGCGGACATGCTCGCCGGCAAGGCCACGTGGGTGAAGGTGGGCATGACCCTCTTCTACGCCGAGGGCCCCGCCATCGTCGACGCCATGCGCGAGCGCGGCCTGCGCGTCTTTCTCGACCTCAAGGTCCACGACATCCCGTTCCAGGTGCAGGGTGCCGTCCGCGCGGCGTCGCTCACCGGCGCCGACATCCTCTCCATCCACGGACTGGGCTCCTCGGCGATGATCGCCGCGGCGCGCAAGGGCGCCGAGGAGGCCGCCGAGCAGCGCGGCGGCGACCGCACGCGCCTCGTGGCCATCTCGGTCCTCACGAGCATGGACCAGGCCGCCCTCGCCGAGATCGGTGTGGAGTCGCCGGTCGCCGAGGAGGTCGCCCGACTCGCGAGCCTCGCGTACGGCTCCGGCGCCGACGGCATCGTCTGCTCGCCGCAGGAGGCCGCCGAGATGCGCGCCCTTCTCGGCCCTGACGCCCTGATCGTCACCCCGGGCGTGCGCCCCGCGGGCGCCGAGGTGGGCGACCAGAAGCGCATCGCCACGCCCGCCGCCGCCATCGCCGCCGGCGCTTCCAAGCTGGTCGTCGGCCGTCCCATCACGGGCGCGGACGACCCTCTCGCCGCATTCGACGCCATCTGTGGCGAGCTCATGGCGTAGACTTTCTTATGTCTACCTGCGCGTTTTGTATGCGGGTCGCCTCCGACCTGCACCTTTGGTGAAGAGGTATTGCAAAACCGCCGCTCAACGCGCAAACTAGGTTAGCGAGCCGACGGGGAAGCCCCCCGGCTCATGGGATTTAACGATGTTTGGAGGATCACATGGCTCTACCTCAGCTTACCGACGAGCAGCGCAAGGCCGCCCTCGAGAAGGCCGCCAAGGCCCGTCACGAGCGCGCCGAGCTGCGCGAGAAGATCAAGAGCGGCAAGGTCTCCCTCGAGTCCGTCCTCGAGTCCGACGACCCCATCGCCAGCCGCATGAAGGTCTCCACCCTCATCGAGTCCCTTCCCGGCTATGGCAAGGCCAAGGCCGCCAAGATCATGGACGAGCTGGGCATCTCCGCATCCCGTCGCGTCAAGGGCCTGGGCGCCCGTCAGCGCGAGCAGCTCGTCGAGGCCCTCACCAAGTAGAGTTGGCCAGAAGAGCTCGAGTCTTCGTAGTCTCCGGACCGTCAGGCGTAGGCAAGGGCACGCTCGTCTCGCTTCTGCGCGAGCGGGTGTCCTGCCTGGGGCTGACGGTCTCTGCGACGACGAGGGAGCCTCGCGAAGGTGAGAAGGACGGCGTCTCCTACCACTTCATGGACGACGCCGAGTTCGACCGTCGCCTCGCGGCGGGGGAGTTCCTGGAGTGGGCGTGGGTCCACGCCCATCGCTACGGGACCCTTCGCAGCGAGGTCGAGCGCGTCCTCGCGGGCGGGGAGTCCGTCGTCCTGGAGATCGACGTCCAGGGCGGCCTCGCCGTCCGCTCCGTCATGCCCGACGCGGTCCTCGTGTTCGTCGAGCCCCCCAGCATGGCCGAGCTCGAGCGGAGGCTGCGCGGCCGCGGCACCGAGAGCGAGGAGCAGGTGAGCCTGCGCCTCGAGAACGCCCGGTCCGAGATGGAGCGCGCCGCGGAGTACGACGTGCGCATCGTCAACGACGACCTCGAGCGCGCCTGCTCCGAGCTGCAAGAAGTGATACACACGTACGAGATGGACGGAGGTCCCTCACAAGATGTCCGTGATCAAGCCCGAGATTGACAACCTGCTCGACAAGACCGAGAACAACCCGTTCCTGCTCTGCTCGATCGCCTCGAAGCGCGCCTGCGACATCAACAACATGGTTCGCGGCCAGCACCTGCGCGTGACCGCCATCCAGGACTTTGACGACATCACCACCGTCGTCTCCGGCAAGGACCCGGTCTCGGTTGCCATGCAGGAGATCGAGGAGGGCACCCTCGGCTTCGTCAAGGAGGACTTCGACGAGGACATCAAGGGCGCCAACGTCATCTCCCTGTAGGTCGCTGCATGACCGAGAGACTCTGCCTCGTCCACTACCACGAGATCGGCCTCAAGGGGAAGAATCGCTCGACCTTTGAGAACCAGCTCGTCACCAACCTGCATCGCGCCCTCCGGGACTTCCCGGTCTCGGCCATCTCCCGCATCTCCGGCTACATCGTCGTGGAGACCGAGGACAGGCTCGCGAGCGACGAGCTCGCCGCTGCGATCAGGCGCGTGCCCGGCGTGGCGCGCGTCTCGCTCGCCTACAAGTGCGGGCTCGACGAGGGCGAGTACTGCTCCGCCGCCGTGCGCGCGCTCGGCGAGGCGGGCGACTTCGCGAGCTTCAAGGTGCACGCCCGTCGCTCGTCGACCACCTACGCCGTCCACACGCTGGACATGAACAGGATCGTCGGGTCGGTGCTCTGCGAGTCCTTCCCCGACAAGAAGGTCGACGTCCACCACCCTGACGTCACCGTCGTCGTCCACGTGGTGCAGGGGTCCACCTACGTCTACGCCTCCTCGGCCCCGGGCGTGGGCGGCCTGCCCGTCGGCACGGCCGGCAAGGTCGTCACGCTGCTCTCGAGCGGCTTCGACTCGCCGGTCTCCACCTGGATGGTGGGACGTCGCGGCGCCATCTGCGTCCCGGTGCACTTCTCGGGACGCCCCATGACCGCCGACACCAGCGAGTGGCTCTGCCAGGACATCGTCGGGGCGCTCGCCCCCTCGGGCACGATCGGCCGCCTCTACGTCGTCCCGTTCGGGGAGCGGCAGCGCGAGATCTCCCTCGCCGTGCCCCAGAGCCTGCGCATCATCATGTACCGCCGCATCATGCTCCAGGTCTCCGAGCGGATCGCCCGGCTCGAGGGCGCCAAGGCGCTCGTGACCGGCGAGTCCCTCGGCCAGGTTGCCTCCCAGACACTCGAGAACATCGCCGCGGTCAACGAGGCCGTGACGATGCCCGTCCTGCGCCCGCTCATCGGCTCGGACAAGCAGGAGATCATCGCGCGCGCCCACGAGATCGGGACCTATGACATCTCGTGCCAGACGGCGCCCGACTGCTGCACCCTCTTCATGCCCCGCAGGCCCGAGACGCACGCCCGCATGGACGACGTGCTCGCCGCCTGGGAGAGCTTCGACCACGCCGGCATGGTCGACGACCTCGTCGAGCACGTCGAGTGGAGGGACTTCCCGCAGTGCCCCTCCTACCACGCGCCGCGCGGCGCCCTCAGGGACCACCACCGCGAGCTCGCCCCGGCGAGCGTCGGCGAGCGGTAGGTGCCGCGACCGCCCGCGGGCGGCACGAACAACCTCAGAGCGACGATGGCGCCCTCGGAATCGAGGGCGCTTCTCGTCTCGCGACAGCCTCGTGACAGCCAGCGTCAGTCTCGTGCGCGACTTTTTCGCGGCGGGGGACGCGGAGCCGTCGCGCAGAGCGATGCTTGTGCGGGGGTGGTCTCATGGCACAGGCTCGATTTGGGCCCGGCGGGCAGGCGAGAAGGACGGCACGGAGGTTCGGGCTGCTCGGATGGGGCGTCGCGGCGACCGTCGTCGTGGGCGTCGCGGTGCTCGCGGCCCTTCTCGGCCCCGCGCTGACGGGCGGCGGCGTGAGCGTGGAGCGCGCCGACCCCGCGGCGCGGCAGGAGGAGCCGGCCGGGGAGGAGACCCCTGTCGCGAAGACGCTCGTCGTCCATGTTGACGGGGCGGTGACGAGCCCGGGCGTCTACGGGCTCCCGGAGGGTGCCCGCGTCGGCGACGCCGTCGACGCCGCGGGCGGGCTGGCCGAGGGTGCGGACACGACCGCCCTCAACCTCGCGGCGCCGCTCTCCGACGGGCAGAAGGTCCTCGTCCCCATCGAGGGCGAGGCCGGCGGCGCCGGGGCGCAGGAGGGGTCGGGGACGGGGGCTGGCCTCGTCAACCTGAACACCGCGGGCGTCGAGGATCTCGACGAGCTGCCGGGCGTCGGCGAGGCGACGGCCCGTGCCATCGTCGAGGACCGCGAGCTGAACGGGCCCTTCTCCGCCCCCGAGGACCTCATGAGGGTGTCGGGGATCGGGGAGAAGAAGTTCGCGCGCCTCGAGGGGATGGTCTGTGTCTAGGGCGCCCGAGCGGCCCGAGCGCCCGCTGCTGCCGCCCTCCCTCTGGGCGCTCGTCGCCGTCGTCGCGGCGTCGCGCGCCCTTCTCGGCGCCGGAGTCGGCCCCGAGGGGCGCGCGACTCTACTTGCAGCCTCGCCTCTCGTCACCCTCGCGGCCTGCGCGCTGCTGGCGGGGGTGGGGGCGAGGGGCGCCGTCGCCACGGTCGCGGCCGTCGGCCTCTCGCTCTCCTGTGCGGTCGCGTCCTGCGGCCTCGAGCTCGGCCGCCAGGAGTCGCTTGCGGACCTGCTCTCGAGCAGCCCGGTGTCCGGCTGGGAGATGGTCGTCGAGGGGGACATGAGCGAGGGCGCGTCCGGCTGGCGCGGCCGTGCGCGACTGGCGGCGGGCGGGGGCTCGTTCTGGCTGCTCTGTGACGAGCCCCTGTCGATGGGCGACTCCGTGACCTGCGTCGGGCGCTTCTCGCCCAACGAGGAGGACGAGTGGGGCGCGAGCTCGCGGGCCCAGGGCCTCGCCGGGACGGTCCGCGTGGTGAGGGTGCTGGAGCGCCATGGGGCGACGGGCGCATGGGGCATGGTGCTCGGGCTGCGGGAGCGTGTGCTCGCGAGCCTCGACGCCGGCTCGTCCGACGCGCGCGCCCTCGTCGCGGGGACCGTGTGCGGGCACGTCGGCGCGATGGGGGAGCGGGGGCTCGACGAGCTCTTCGCTCGCTGCGGGATCTCGCACCTCGTCGCGGTGTCGGGCGGTCATCTCGTCCTCGTCACGGGGATGGTTGGGGTCGCCCTCGGACGCACGCGCCTTCGTCCCCTCCCGCGCCTGTCGATGACGCTGTTCCTGACTGGCCTTTTCGTCGCGTTCTGCGGCGCCCCGGCGTCCGCCGTGAGGTCCTGGGCGATGACGCTGGTGGCCGCGGCGTCGCATCTCGCCGGTCGCCGGGCGCACCCGCTCTCCTCCGCGAGCCTCGTCGCACTCGTCATGGCGCTCGCGGACCCCGGAGTGACCGGGCAGCTGGGCTACCTGCTCTCGGTCATGTGCGTGTGCGGAATCTGCGCCCTGGGCCCGTACGTCGGCTACGTCGCCGGCGTCGTCCTCGCACGACGGGGCTCGCGCGCGGCGCGGGGGAGGGTGGGCGCCGCCCTGCGCGCGGCGGGGTCGGACGCGCGCCAGGCACTCGCGATGACCCTCGTCTCGCAGGTCGTGACCGCTCCGCTCACGTGCGTCACGTTCGGGACGCTCTCGCTCGTGGCGCCGCTCGCCAACGTCCTTCTCGCCCCGCTGTTCTCCGTTCTGCTCGCGCTCGGCCTCGCCTCCGCCCTGCTCGCCTGGCTGCCCCCGGCGCAGGAGCTCGCCCTGCTCGGCTGCGAGGTCGTGGGGGCGCCGCTCATGGGGGTCGCGCGTGCGCTGGCGTCTGCGCCCGGCGCCTGCGTCGCCGTGAGCGTCGACGAGGGGACAGCCCTCGTCGCCCTGGCCCTCGCCCTGGCCGCCATGCTCCTTGCGTGGCCGCGCGTCTCGAGGCGCGCGGTTCTCGCCGCGGTCGCGCTGATCGCGGTCGCCGGGCTTTCCTGGCATCTCAGGTGGCGCCTCTTCGCGCCCGCCTGCGTCAGGGTGCTCGACGTCGGCCAGGGTGACGCGATCCTCGTGACCGACGGCGCCTCCTCAGCCCTCGTGGACACGGGGCCGGGCGAGGCGGTGGTGGGCGCCCTGGCGCGAAGCAACGTCGCCCATCTCGACGCCGTTGTCCTCACGCACCTCCACGCCGACCACGCGGGCGGCCTCGACGACCTTCTCGCCGTCATCGGCGTCGACGTGCTCGTCGTGCCGGAGGGAACGGACGCCACGGGCCTCGCCGAGGGAGTCGAGGTGTGCGAGGTGGGATACGGCGACGTCCTGCGCGTGGGAGGGTTTAGCATGCGGGCCGTCTCGCCCGTCGAGCCGGCGGCGGGGGAGGGCAACGAGGGATCGCTCGAGCTGCTGGTCAGCTATGCGGAGGATGGCCGGTCGCTCACCGCCCTTCTCGCCGCCGACGCCGAGCGCGAGGAGACGGGTGCGGCGGTCGAGCGCGGTGACGTCGGCGACGTGGACCTCCTCAAGGTCGGGCACCACGGCTCCGAGGCCTCGCTCACGCCAGAGATCGCTGCTGCGCTCTCCCCGGAGGTGAGCGTCGCGAGTGCGGGCGAGGGCAACGGCTACGGGCATCCCGACCCAGCTTGCGTTGACATCCTCGAGGAGGCGGGCTCGGTCTTCCTGTGCACCATGGACGTGGGCGACGTGTGCGTGGAGCCCGGCGCGGAGGGCCCCGTCGTGAGCTGCCAGAGGGATTGGGTGCTACCCTAGGGGGACCAACCACAGGGAGGAGGGCCCCATGGCCGAGAAGGGCGAGCTGCTGCCGGCGTATCTGATCGTGGGGCCGGACGAGCTCAAGCGAAACCAGGCGGTCGCGCGGCTGCGCGCCCGCGTCGACGGACCCTTCGCTATGTTCAACCTGGAGGAGGTCGTCGCCTCCGCCGACCTCGAGCCCGTCGAGCTCCTCTCGTCGCTCAACACGCTGCCCATGGGCGGCGAGCGGCGCGTGGTCGTCGTCGAGGCCGCCGAGAAGCTCCCCAAGGCCACCTCGGAGGCCGTCATCGACTACCTCGAGAGTCCCAACGAGAGCTGCACGCTCGCGCTCGTCGCCACGACCCTGGCCAAGTCGACGCGCCTCTACAAGGCAGTCGCCAAGGTCGGAGCGCGATCCGTCATCGAGTGCGCCGCCAAGAAGGGCCGGGACCTCCCGCCCTACGTGCAGAAGCTCGCCGCCTCGCACGGGGTCACGATCGGCGTCGACGCCGCGCGCGAGCTCGTCGCGCGCGTGGGGGACTCCACCACGATGCTCGACAGGCAGATCCGCTCGCTCGCCGCGCTCCTCGGCGGCTCGGGTGCCATCACGACCGACTTCGTCGAGGCCAACGTCGCGCGTGTCGCCGAGGTCAAGCCCTGGGAGTTCCTCGACCGTCTCGCCGCGCGCGACGCGCACCGCGCGCTCGCCCTCTACCGGTTGCTCGACGGCTCCGCCCTGGGGCTGCTCTCGCTCGTCGTGACACGGCTCAGGGAGCTCGTCTGCGCCCGCTCGCTCGACGCCCGAGGTTCCGCCTCGGCGCTGGCCTCCGAGCTCGGAAAGCAGGACTGGCAGGTCAAGAACTACGTCAGGTGGTCCCGCGCCTTCGGCGACGGTGAGCTCGAGTCCCTGCTCGACGCCTGCGCCGGCGCGGAGCGCGCCCTCAAGAGCGGCGCCGACGAGCAGGCCGAGATGGTCCGTCTCATCACCCGCGTCTGCGGCGTGCGCTGAGCCCCTTCTCCCTCTCTCAGGCGAATAACGCACAAAATCGTACATGTGCGTTAAATTCACCTGCGAATATAAAAAGTGGTGCTTGATTTTGTGCGTTGTTGCGGGAGGTGCGCCATGCCCCTTACGTTCGATCGACTCACGGCGCTTCGTGCGCTTCGCGTGTACCGTGCTTCCGGGCGGCCCCTGCCCAGCGTCCGCTGCGATCTGGCCTTGCCTGATCCGAGCCCGCGTCGGCGCTGGACGTCAGGCCTGATTCCGCTCGAGCCCCTTGCGCTCGAACATCCGCCGAGCTCCTCGGAGCCGATCGAGGTGGTCGTGCCCCGACAGGAGGATCGCCTGCGGGGGAGCTTCGTCTCCTGCCGCATGCGCGCGAGCAGCCTGCCTGAGGAATCGTTCGTCGACCTCGGCGACGGCATTTCCATTCCCTGTCCGGAACTGCTCTTCCTTGAGCTCGTGGAGGTCATGGAGCCAGCCGTGCACGCGCTTCTCGGCTATGAGCTGTGCGGGACGTACGTGCGCTCGGCATCCGACCCGCGCCTCGGTGCTGTGACCTATGACGTTGCTCCTGTGACCTCCGTGGAGCGCATCGGTGAGTATCTCGACAGGGTGGGCCGTAGGAAGAGCGTTCTTCTCGCCCGGCGAAACCTCACGTATGTTGCAGACAACGCCTGGTCACCCATGGAGGCGGTGGTTGCCCTCATGGCTCGTCTGCCCCCGGAGGAGCTGGGCTATGGCTTTGGGGAGATCGACCTCAACGTACGACATGGCGCGACTCCCGAGCTGGTCGCGCTGGGATGCAGGGACTCGCGTGTCCCTGACATCGAGCTCAGGGGTCTGCGCGTGGGCTTCAACTACGATAGTCACGATCATCTTGACCTCGACTCGATTGCCGGGGCGCAGACGGAGGAGGACTCCGTGCGTGCAGCGGCCAAGGTTCGCGAGAAGTACGTCGACGACCTCAGGAGAAATCGCGAGCTTGTAGCGTCTGGCTGGGTGATACTCCCCGTCACCTCGGAGGACCTGTTTGCTCCCAGGGGTCTTGACGCCGTCATGCTCCAGGCGGCGATGGCGGCGCAGGAGCTGGTTGGGGGAACCGTGTTGCAGGACGTTCGCGCAGTCGTGTCTGCGGGGTCTCAGAGCGAGCGGCGCCAGGAGCTCGTCTGGTCGCTCCTGCCGTGGAGGCCCGGGTCGTGGCATGCTCGTAAGTTTGCTGCCTGGAGGCCGTGGGGGCATCTTGTCACCGGGCAATAACGCACAAAGTCGTACATGTGAGTTAAATTGACCTGCGGATATAAAATGCGGTGCTTGATTTTGTGCGTAAATCCTTAGGTCGCAGGTGGGAGCGCAACAAAAAAGGGACCCGGGCAGCACCCCGGGTCCCTTTCACAAGACGTGCGAGAAGAACGAAGCTACTTGATGGTGTTGACGAGCTTCTGGACACCGCTCTTGCGCTGAGCGGCCTGGTTCTTGTGGATGATGCCCTTGGAAGCGGCCTTGTCGAGCAGACGGCCGGCCTTGTTGGCGGCAGCCTGGGCGGCCTCGACGTCCTTGGCCTCGACGGCGGAGCGGACGGCCTTGACGGCGGTCTTGAGCTCGGAGCGGACAGCGCGGTTGCGCTGGCGGGCCTTCTCGGCGGTGATGATGCGCTTCTTCTGAGACTTGATGTTAGCCACGTGCGGTTCCTTTCGAATACTTCTGTTCTGAGGCCTCTGCTTGAGACACGGTGAGGTCAGCTTGCTGAGTATAGCATGCGCGCGACCACTTCGCTATCATTCACCTCATGTCTATGACCGATACCTCACATATCCGCAACTTCTCGATCGTTGCGCACATCGACCACGGCAAGTCGACCATCTCGGACCGCATCCTCGAGCTCACCCACACGGTGGAGGAGCGCGACATGGAGGCCCAGCTGCTCGACACGATGGACATCGAGCGGGAGCGCGGCATCACCATCAAGTCCAACGCCGTCCGCGTGACCTATGATGCCGACGACGGCGAGACCTACCAGTTCAACCTCATCGACACGCCGGGCCACGTCGACTTCACCTACGAGGTCAGCCGCAGCCTCGCGGCCTGCGAGGGCGCCGTCCTGGTGGTTGACGCCACACAGGGCGTGGAGGCGCAGACCGTCTCCAACGCCAACCTGGCCATGAACGCCAACCTCGACATCGTGCCGGCGATCAACAAGATCGACCTCCCGAGCGCGCATCCCGACGAGGTCAAGGAGGAGATCGAGGAGGACCTCGCCATCCCGGCGGACGACGCCGTGTGCGTCTCCGGCAAGACCGGCGAGGGCATCCACGACCTGCTCGAGGCCATCGTCCTTCTCGTCTCCCCGCCAAAGGGGGACTACGACGCGCCGCTCAAGGCCCTCATCCTGGACTCCTACTTCGACGAGTACCGCGGCGTCGTGGCCACGGTGCGCGTCTTTGACGGCCACATCGCCAAGGGCGACCAGCTCACTATGATGCAGGCGGGGGTGGGCTTCCTCGTGGACGGCGTGGGCGTCAAGCGCCCGGCCGAGCAGCTCGTGGACGAGCTGGGCGTCGGCGAGGTGGGCTTTGTCGTCACGGGCCTCAAGAACCCCGAGGCCGTGCGCGTGGGCGACACGCTCACGTCGGCGTCCCGCCCCTGCGCCGAGGCACTGCCTGGCTACCGCGAGGCCAAGCCGATGGTCTACACCGGCATCTTCCCGGTGGACAACAAGGACTACGAGAACCTGCGCGACGCCCTCGAGAAGCTGCGCGTGAACGACCCCTCGCTCACGTGGAGCCCCGAGACGAGCGTGGCGCTGGGCTTTGGCTTCCGCGTGGGATTTCTGGGGCTCCTCCACATGGAGGTCGTGAAGGAGCGCCTGGAGCGCGAGTTCGCGCTGTCCCTGATTGCCACGAGCCCGTCGGTCGACTACCACGTCTACAAGACCGACGGCACGATGCTCGAGGTCCGCAGCCCGCAGGACCTGCCCGACGTCACCCGCATCGAGCGCATCGAGGAGCCGTTCCTCAAGGCCAAGGTCATCGTGCCGCCCGAGTACACGGGGGCCGTCATGCAGCTCGCCATCGAGCACCGCGGCATCACGCAGGACATGATCTACCTCACCGAGAAGTCCGTGGAGATGCACTTCGACATCCCGCTGGCCGAGCTGATCCTCGACTTCTTCGACCAGCTCAAGAGCCGTACCAAGGGCTACGCGAGCCTCGACTACGAGTTCTCGGACTACCGCCCGAGCGACCTCGTGAAGCTCGACATCCTGCTCTCCGGCGACGAGGTGGATGCCCTCAGCTTCATCGTGCACCGCGACAAGGCGTACGCCCTCGCGCGCGGCCTGTGCGACAAGCTCAAGGAGATCATCCCGCGCCAGCAGTTCGAGGTGCCCATCCAGGGCGCGATTGGCAACAAGATCATCGCGAGAAGCACCGTCAAGGCCGTGCGCAAGGACGTCTTGGCCAAGTGCTACGGCGGCGACATCTCGCGTAAGCGCAAGCTCCTCGAGAAGCAGAAGGAGGGCAAGAAGCGCATGAAGCAGATCGGCTCCGTGGAGGTGCCGCAGGAGGCGTTTCTCGCCGTCCTCAAGGTGGACGACCAGTGACGGCCGCCGAGGTCCTGGCCGCCCACGCTCCCGCCGCCAACCTTGCCCCCGAGCTGTCTGCCTGGGACGGCGAGCTCGCCGGCAAGCTGCTCATGGCTCCGATGGCGGGCGTCTCCGACGCGGCGTACCGCCTCATGGCGCGCGCCGGCGGCGCGGCGCTGGCCTACTCCGAGATGGTCTCGTGCGCGGGGCTCCACTACGGCGAGAAGAGCTGGGAGCTCGTTGACCCCGACCCGGCGGAGCCCGACATCGCGGTGCAGCTCTTTGGCTCCAAGCCGGAGCTCTTCCGCGAGTCCGCGGAGCGCGTCGCTGCGCGCCTGGGCGAGAAGCTCGCGCTCATCGACATCAACATGGCTTGCCCCGTGCCTAAGGTGACCAAGAAGGGCGAGGGGTCGGCGCTGCTGGAGAAACCCGCGCTCGCCGCGAATATCGTGCGCGCGTGCCGCGAGGGGGCGCCCGGTGTGCCCGTGACGGTGAAGATCCGCCGCGGCCGCTACATGGGGCAGGAGGTCGCCCCGGAGTTCGCGCGCGCGATGGAGGACGCCGGCGCCGCCGCGGTGGCCGTGCACGGCCGCTTTGCCACGCAGATGTACCACGGCGAGGCCGACTGGGGCGCCGTGAGCCGCGTCGCGGACGCCGTCAGCGTCCCCGTCATCGCCTCCGGCGACGTCCTCTCCCACGACGCCGCGCTCCGCGCGCTCTCCGAGACCGGTGCGTCGGCCGTCATGGTGGCGCGCGGCACCTACGGCAACCCGTGGGTCTTCTCAGGCCACGAGCCGAGCGCCGCCGAGAAGGTCGCCGCGTTCGAGTGCCACGTGCGCCTGCTCGAGGCCACGGGCGCCCACCTCAAGCGCGCCCGCAGCCTTGCGGGCTGGTACTTCAAGGGCATGCCCGACGCGGCACGCTGGCGAAACGCCGCCATGAGCTGCGTCACCGCGGAGGAGTTCCTCTCCGTTGCCGCCGAGGTCCGCGCCCACGTGCTGTAGAGTGTGTGCCAGCGGCTCGCGTGACTTTTGCGGCCGCAAAACTGGGCTAAGTTTTTTGCTCAACTGGGAAAACGTGATTTCTCACGCGACTTTTGCGGCCGCAAAAGTCGCGGTTTGACGCCGGTGAGGAAAGGCACATGGTCGGAGCCCTCTACCTTCACATACCGTTCTGCGCGCGGAAGTGTGCGTACTGCGACTTTGCGTCGTGGGCCACGCCTGCGGGCGACGCGCTCATGGGCGCTTACGCGTGCGCGCTCGGGGAGCAGCTCGAGGAGGCCGCGTCGCTTGGTCTGCTCGAGGGCTGCGAGACGGCCTACGTGGGCGGCGGAACGCCCACGCTCCTGGGCGAGAAGGACCTCGGACGGCTTGTCGAGAAGATCGTGGCCGTGGCCGCCCCCTCCGAGCTCACCTGCGAGGCCAATCCAGACTCGCTTTCCGACGAGGTGCTTCTCGCCGTACGCGAGGCGGGGGCGACGCGGCTCTCCATCGGCGTCCAGAGCCTGGACGACGGGGAGCTCCGCGAGCTCGAGCGCCTGCACGACGCGGCGTGCGCCCGCGAGCGCGTCGAGGCGGCCGTGGCGACGGGGCTCGAAGTCTCGGTCGACCTCATGTGCGCGACGCCGGGGCAGACGCCGGCAAGCTGGGACCGGTCGCTCAAGGGGGCGGTTGCCCTCGGTGTGGGTCATGTGAGCGTCTACCCGCTCCAGATCGAGGAGGGG
Organism: Olsenella sp. An270; assembly: GCF_002159735.1. Lineage (GTDB taxonomy): Bacteria > Actinomycetota > Coriobacteriia > Coriobacteriales > Atopobiaceae > Thermophilibacter. Next base: position 480,160 of record NZ_NFJF01000001.1, on the reverse strand, counting down.
ACGCCCCTTGACTGTCGCTTCGCCGACGACCCCTGCGCCTGGAACGACCCGGAGGTCCAGGCCGAGAGAATGACGGAGGCTCAGGTGGCGCTCGAGGCTCGCGGCTACCACCGCTACGAGGTCGCAAGCTATGCGCGCGCAGGTAAGGAGTGTCGTCACAACAAAGCCTACTGGACGGGTTCACCCTACCTGGGACTTGGCACGGGCGCCTCGAGCATGCTCGACCTCGAGGGCTACCTGAGGCTTCGGCTCCGTTGTCCGCGGCTTCCGCGGCCGCCTGAGGACGCCGTGCGCGCGCGTCTCACGGTGGAGACGGGTCGCCGGGAGCTTGCCGCCGATCCGCGCCTCTCCGCGCTGTCCCTCTCGCTCGAGTTCCTGAACGAGGACCAGGCCGTCGCCGAGGACCTTATGCTCGGGGCCCGTCTCGTGGAGGGCCTGCGCCCCGAGCTCGTGGTACGTGCCCGTGAGCTCTTCGGCGCGCGGCTCGACGATACTGTCGATGCCCTTCTCGCCCGTGGCCTCCTGGCCGAGAGGGACGGTCGGCTCGTACCCACCGAGCAGGGCTGGCTCCTCGGCAACGAGCTCTACGGCGCCCTCTGGGGCCTCGCCCCCGGCGAGGTCGCCTCCGCCCGCTGCTAGCCGCGCGGCTGCCCTTCTCGCCGACTCTTGCGCCGCACCCGCAAATGCGGCATGCTAGCAGCACAAACGTCGAGGAGGGGAGTGCTATGCCGGGAAAGCGCACCGACGTCATCAGCTGGGACGAGTTCTTCATGCGGGTCGCCATAGCTGCCCAGCTGCGCAGCAAGGACCCCAACACGCAGGTCGGCGCCTGCATCGCCGATACCAACCACCGCATCCTCTCGGTGGGCTACAACGGCACGCCCTCCGCGCTCAACGACGACGAGTTCCCCTGGGGCACCGACGAGGACCCGCTCCACGACAAGCACAACTACGTCATCCACGCCGAGGCCAACGCCATCCTCAACTACCGCGGCTCGCTCAAGGACATGACCGACGCCACGGTCTACGTCACGCTCTTCCCCTGCCACGAGTGCGCCAAGACGCTCGTGCAGGCCGGCATCGGCGAGGTCGTCTACCTCGACGACAAGTACGACGGCACCGAGGACAACCTGATCTCCAAGAACATCCTTCAGCGATGTGGGATCGCGTACCGCCAGATTGCGCTTTCTGAATAGAGGCTGTCGGGCGCGGTTATACTGATAGGGTTCTGAGCACCGCGCATACGGGAGACCCGCCACATGGCTTCTATGAACGACAAGGACTACTACGCCATCCTGGGCGTCGAGAAGGACGCCTCGACCGACGAGATCCGCAAGGCCTTCCAGCAGAAGGCGCGCAAGCTCCACCCCGACGTCAACAAGGCCCCCGACGCTGAGGAGCGCTTCAAGGAGGTGTCGGAGGCCTACGCCGTGCTCTCCGACCCCGACAAGCGCAAGCGCTACGACGCCATGCGCTCCGGATCCCCGTTCGCCGGCTACGGCGGCGGCGCGTCGCCCCAGGGCGGCGGCTACTCCGACCCGTTCGGCTTTGGCGGGCCCTTCGGCTGGGGGCCGTTCGGCGGAGGCACGACCTCGCGCCGCCGCTCGCGCGCGTACCGCCCCCGGGCCGGCGCGGACGTAGTCTACGAGCTCACCGTCGACGCGGAGACCGCGTCCAAGGGGACCCGTCGCGGCGTCACCTACCAGCGCTACGCCGCCTGCGGCGTCTGCCACGGGTCGGGGTCGGTGCAGTCCGACCACCCCGAGACCTGCCCGACCTGCGGGGGCCGCGGCCACATCACCGTTGACACCGGGCTCTTTGGCGTCATGGCGATGACCTGCCCCGAGTGCGAGGGCACCGGGCGCGTGGTCGCCGACCCGTGCTCCGCCTGCGGCGGCTCCGGCCGCACCCTCACGGCGAGCGAGGTCGTCGTCGACGTCCCGGCCGGCAGCCATGACGGAGACGAGGTCCGAGTGGCCGGCATGGGCAACGCCGGCACCAACGGCTCCGAGGCCGGCGACTTCGTCTGCCGCGTCTGCGTGCCCGAGGAGCGCCTGACGCAGCGTCAGGCCAACGGCTGCAACCTCATCGGCTTTGCGCTGCCGTTCCTCGTCCTCGGGCTCGTCACGGGGGTGCTCTCCTCCTTCGCCCTCTTCGTCACGCTCATGATCGTCTTCGGGGTCTACCTCGTCGCCCGCGACGGCTTCCGACGCGCCCCCCGCTGGTGGAGGAGCGCGGGCCTCGCGGTGCTGAACGGCGTCTCCAACGGCTTCTTCATCGCGCTCTTCCTCGCGATGATGTTCTCGTGCAGCGCAGGCCTCGGCACGAGGGGCTACATGGGGGGCATGTACGTCATCTAGCACAAGCTCACGGTCATTCTCGGCGGTGCCCCGCGTGGGAACCGCCTCGCACACTGTCACGCACGTCTGGGGAGATAAGGGAACGTGGAACCAAAGAGGGACTACTACGAGGTGCTCGAGGTGCCTCGCGATGCCGACGCAAAGACCATCAAGCGCGCCTTTCTCAAGAAGGCGCGAACGCTGCACCCGGACGTGAACGACGCCCCCGACGCCGAGGAGCGCTTCAAGGAGGTCAACGAAGCCTACACCGTGCTCTCCGACGACCAGAAGCGCGCCAACTACGACCGCTACGGCGACCCCAACGGCCCGGCGGGCTTTGGCTCCGACTACGTCGACGTCTCCGACATCTTCGGGGGCGGTGGCTTTGGCTTCGGCGACATCTTCGACTCGTTCTTCGGCGGCATGGGCGGCCGGGGCTCGGGCGGCCAGGCGCAGCGCACGCGCGGGCGTGACATGGGCATCCGCCTCACGGTCACGCTCGAGGAGGCGGCCGCCGGGTGCACCAAGACCGTCGCCTACACGCGCCTCGCCCCGTGCGAGGACTGCGGCGGCTCGGGCGCGGCCGAGGGCGGGCAGCTCCGCACCTGCGAGCGCTGTCACGGCACGGGCCGCGTCGTGGAGGTCCAGCGCACCATCTTCGGCCAGATGCAGACCCAGGGGCCCTGCCCCGCCTGCAACGGCCAGGGCCAGGTCATCGACCATCCCTGCGAGACCTGCGGCGGGCAGGGGCGCACGCCCTCGCGCGAGAAGGTCGAGGTCGAGGTGCCCGCGGGCGTCCACTCCGGCCAGACCCTCACCATCGAGGGCAAGGGCGAGGCGGGCCTGCGCGGCGACGCCTGCGGCAGCCTCGTCGTGAGCGTTGAGGTTGCCGAGAGCGAGCGCTTCGAGCGCCAGGGTGACGACCTCTACTGCACCGTGACCGTTGACGCGCTGCAGGCCATCGTCGGCACCACGGTGACCGTCGACGGCATCCTCGAGGGCGAGCGCGTCACCGTCCGCGTGCCCGCCGGGTGCCAGTTCGGCCAGCGTGTCGTCGTGGAGGGCTGCGGCATGCCCCGCATGGGCATGGTCGCGCGCGGCAGCCTCGTCGCGGTGGTCCAGATCGAGACCCCGCGGGACCTCACCGCCTCCCAGCTCGACGCCGTCTCCGCCATCGTTTCCGCGCGAGGAGGGGAGGGCACGGCCGAGAAGGACCTCGAGCCCGAGGGCTTCTCCGCCGCGGCCGAGAACGCCGCGGAGCACTTCGCCCACGAGCGCTGGCACGCCCCCAAGAACCCCTTCAAGGGGGACCGGAGGTGAGCGAGTCCCACGGCGTGGCGCTCATCAATCTCGGGTGCCGCGTCAACCGCGTCGAGCTCGACCACATGGCGCTCGACCTGGAGCGCGCGGGTGCCGTCCTCACGCCGGAGCGCGAGGCGCGCGTCGTGATCGTCAACACGTGCGCCGTGACCGGCGAGGCGGAGGCCAAGACGAGGAAGGCCGTCCGCCGCGCGGCGTCGCTGCCGTCGACGCCGCTCGTGATCGCGACCGGCTGCGTGGCCAACCTCTTCGCCGACGAGCTCGCCGCGCTCGCTCCCAACGTGCGGGTCGAGAAGGACAAGGCCGCCGTCGCCGCCATCGCGGCCGAGGCGCTCGGGCTCGCCGGGGACGCGCGCGAGCCAAGCCCCTCCTGCGACGCCCCCACGCCGACGGGTCGCACCAGGCCCGGCATCAAGATCCAGGACGGCTGCGACAACCGCTGCACCTACTGCATCGTGTGGCGCGCCCGCGGCGCCGCCCGCTCGATGGCGCCCGAGGACGTCCTCGACGCCGTGCGCGCGGCCCGGGCGAGAGGCGCCCGCGAGGTCGTGCTCACGGGTATCAACCTGGGAAGCTATCGCGCCGAGGACCGCGCGGGCCGCGAGCTCGCCCTGCCCGCCCTTCTCGACCTCGTCCTCGGGGAGACCGACGTGGAGCGCGTCCGGCTCTCCTCGATCGAGCCGCCCGACGTCACCGACGAGCTCTGCCGCACGATGGCGCTCGCTGACGGGCGCATCGCGCCGTTTCTGCACGTCTGCCTCCAGGCGGGCTGCGACGAGACGCTCAGGCGCATGGCGCGCGTCTACCGCACGGACGACTTCAGGCGCGTGGTGGAGACCGCCCGCGAGCACCTCCCGGGCGTCGCGCTCGGCACCGACCTCATCGTAGGCTTCCCCGGCGAGACCGACGACGACTTCGAGCGCTCCCTCGAGTTCTGCCGCGAGATGCGCTTCGCCAAGATGCACGTGTTCCGCTACTCGCGGCGTCCCGGCACGCCCGCCGCGACGATGGAGGGCCAGGTCGATCCCCACGTCATGGCCCGGCGCGGCGAGCGGTCCCGCGAGCTCGCCGACGAGATGCGCCTCGCCGAGGCGCGGCGGCTGGTGGGCGCCCGGGACCTCGCCGTGGTGCAGTACCCGGGCCGCGGCGTCACGGGAGGGCTCTTCGATGTCCTTCTCGACCCCTCGATTCCCGTTGACAGCCTCGTCCCGGTGCGTCTGACCGATGTCCGCGACGACGCGACCCTCCTCGCCGAGCCGCTGTAGCGCCCGCTCCACGCACCCGCTGGCACCCGTCCCGTCGCCCGATACCTCTCCTCCTTGGGATAACACGCAGAATCGACTTTTTTCTCAAAACCCATCTGCGGATATAGAAAGCTGTGCTTGATTCTGCGTGTTATCGGATTTGAGCGACGGGGCGAGAAGCGCGACGGGGCGAGAAGCGCGACGGGGCGAGAAGCGCGAGCGCCCGCGCCGCCGAGGGCCACGGGCGAGACGGGGCCGCGGTTGGTCTATCATCAGAGCCGTAGCCGTCCCAGGAGGAACATGGAGCCAACGCAGGTTCGTCTCACCATCCCAGACTCAGTCGACCCGACCGCGCTCATGGGCCCGGCCGACTCCCTGCTCCGACGGGTCGAGGCGGGCTTCGACGCCATGGTCTCCGTCCGCGGCAACATCGTGAGCGTCTCTGGGCCCGCCGACGTCGTCGACCAGGTGACCTCGGTCTTCTCGCGCCTGATCCGGCTCGTCGAGATGGGGGAGAGCCCCACCCCCGGCGAGGTGGACGTCATCATCGAGCAGGTCCGCCACGGAGCCGAGCGCGCCGTCACCGCCGGCGACGACATCCTGCTCACCTTCCGCGGCCGCGCCATCAGGCCAAAGACGGCCGGCCAGAAGCGCTACGTCGACGCCATCCGCAGGAGCACGGTCACCTTTGGCCTGGGCCCCGCGGGCACCGGCAAGACCTACCTCGCCATGGCGATGGCGGTCGCGGCCCTCAAGCGCCGCGAGGTCGGGCGCATCGTGCTCGCGCGCCCCGTCGTGGAGGCCGGCGAGTCGCTCGGCTTCCTCCCGGGAACGCTCGCCGAGAAGCTCGACCCCTACGTGCGCCCCCTCTACGACGCGCTCTTCGACATGACCGACATCGAGAAGGGCAACGTCCTCATCGAGCAGGGCATCATAGAGATCGCGCCGCTCGCCTACATGCGCGGGCGCACCTTCAACAACGCCTTCGTGATCCTCGACGAGGCGCAGAACACCACGCCGGAGCAGATGAAGATGTTCCTCACGCGCCTGGGCTTCTCGTCCACCTTCGTGGTGACCGGCGACGCCTCGCAGCGCGATCTGCCGGGGGAGGGCGGCCTGGACTCGGCCCGCCGCGTCCTCGAGGGCATGGAGGGCGTCTCCTTCGTCGACCTCGACCGCAACGACATCGTCCGCCACGCGCTGGTCGCGCGCATCGTGGACGCCTATGAGCGCGACGCGCAGGAGAGGGGGCAGCGATGAGCGCGAACGAGTACGACGTCACCTGCGACGAGGGCGTCGTCTTCGCCCTCGGCGAGGAGGAGGTCGCCGCCGTCTGCGACCGCGTGCTCGCGGAGGAGGGCGTGACGAGGCCGTGCATGGTCTCCGTCTCGCTCGTCGCCGACGAGCGCATCCGCCAGATCAACGCAGAGTGGCGCGGCGTCGACGCGGCGACCGACGTCGTCTCGCTCGAGTGCGAGCGCCCCGACGACCCCGCGCTCGCCCCCGGCGAGCCCTGCGAGCTCGGCGACATCGTGCTCGCTCCCGCCTACGTCGCCCGCCAGGCCGCCGCCTTCGGCACGACCGAGGCCGACGAGAGCCGCCTTCTGCTCGTGCACGGGCTGCTCCACCTGCTCGGCCACGACCATCTCGACGAGGCGAGCGCCGAGGCGATGGAGGCGCGCGAGGACGCGCTGCTCGCCCTCGTGCACACCGACGGCACGCTCGACCGCGTCGTCATCACGCGACACCGTGAGGAGGAGGGCGCATGATCCCCGGCTCCAAGAGCGACCATCCCGGATTCCGCAAGAGCTTCCTCTTTGCCATCCAGGGCTTTCGCACCGCCATCGCCACCGAGCGCAACATCAAGGTCATGCTCGCCGTGGGCGCCTGCGCGGTCGTGGCCGGTCTCGCGCTGCAGCTCGACCTCCTGAGCTGGGCCATCGTCCTGCTCTGCTGCGGCGTCGTCATCATGGCCGAGCTGCTCAACACCGCCGTGGAGACGGTCGTCGACCTGGTCTCGCCCGAGTTCCACCCGCTCGCCGGCCGCGCCAAGGACATCGCCGCGGCGGCCGTCTGGGTGCTCTCGTGCATTGTCGCCGTCGTGGGCGTGCTCGTCTTCGCCAACGCGATCATCGCGCGCCTCTAGCCTTACCAAGGAGTCTTCATGACCGAGAAGAACGTGCCATTCACCAGCGGGTTCGTCGCGCTGGTGGGTCGTCCCAACGCCGGCAAGTCAACGCTTCTCAACGCCATCATGGGCGAGAAGCTCGCCATCACGAGCCCCGTCGCGCAGACTACGCGCCGCCGCATGCGCGCCGTGGTGAACACCGACTACTCCCAGCTCGTGATCATCGACACGCCGGGTCTGCACAAGCCCAAGGACGCCCTGGGCTCCGAGCTCAACAAGAGCGCCCTCGGCGAGCTCGCGGACGCCGACGTCGTGGCGTTTCTCGTCGACGCGACCAAGCCCGTGGGCCGCGGCGACGAGTGGGTGGCCAACCACGTCGCCCGCGCGGACGCGGACTACAAGCTGCTCGTGCTCACGAAGGCCGACGTTGCCAAGCCCGACCAGGTGGCCGCCCAGCTCGAGGCCGCCCGAGCGCTCGCCGACTTCGACGACGAGCTTGTGGTCTCGGCGACCGAGGGCTTCAACGTGGACGCGTTCGTCGAGCTCGTCTCGGCACACCTTCCCGAGGGCCCGCGGTGGTTTCCCGAGGACATGGACGTGGACGCCTCGCCCGAGGAGCTCGTCGCCGAGTTCGTGCGCGAGAAGCTCTTCCTGCACCTTCGCCAGGAGCTCCCGCACTCCGTGGGCGTCCTCTGCGACGACATCGACTTCACCGACGACGACCACGCCACCATCACGGCGACGATCCTCGTCGAGCGCGAGGGGCAGAAGGGCATCGTCGTCGGCCGTGGGGGCCAGATGATCAGGCAGGTGGGGACCGAGGCGCGCCGTGACATCGAGCGCCTGCTCAACTGCAAGGTCTTTCTCGACCTCACGGTCCGCGTCTCGCCGGCGTGGCGCCGCGACGAGCGGCAGATCCGCCGCCTCGGCTACTCCGTGGAGGAGTAGGCGGTGGCCGGTCGCCGCACCTATCGCACCCGTGCCATCGTGCTCGACCGCACCAAGCTGGCCGAGCAGGACCTCATCCTGACGCTGCTCGCCGCCGACGGCAGCCAGCTGCGTGCCGTCGCCAAGGGGGCGCGCAAGCCGGGCGGGCGCCTCGCGGCCCGCGCGGAGCTCTTCTGCGAGTCAGACTTCCTGCTGGCGGCGGGGCGCTCCCTCGACGTCGTGAGCGAGGCGCAGACCGTCGAGCCGCACGCCGGGCTCCGCGGCGACTACGAGCGCGTCGCGGCGGCGAGCGCCGTCGCCGAGGTCGCCCGCCTCACCTGCTACGAGGACGCTCCGGACCGCTTCCTCCACCCGGTCTGCTCCCGCGCGCTCGCGGCGTGCGAGGAGGCCGCCGACCGCGCCCACCTCGACCTCGTGGTGGCGGCCTACGTCTGGAAGGTGCTCGCGCACGGGGGCTGGCGGCCCGAGCTGGAGACGTGCTGCGCCTGCGGCGACGCCGACGTGACGTACTTCTCGGCCGCGGCCGGCGGCGTCCTCTGCGAGAGCTGCGCCCGCGAGGTCGCCGGCGCGCAGGAGGTCTCTGCCGCGCAGCTCTCCTGGCTGCGAGCGCTCCTGACCAGCACCTTCGATGACCTTCTCGCCGCGCCAATCGACGCCGCGACGTCACTCTTCCTGCTCGGGTCCGCCCATCTGTGGGCCGCCACGCACCTCGACGCGCGCCTCCGCGCCATGGAGTTCTGCCTCAGCGCGTGAAACGGCCGGCGCGCCCGCTTCGTGGATTTTCTGCCGAGAGGGACGCGCGTCCGCCGCTGTGGTACACTACCGCAGGTCAGTACCCCGTACCTGGTGGCCCGCCAACTGCCTGACGGCCATCCCAGTTCGGGGCGAATCTATGTGAAAGGTGGTTTTGACATGGCAGTTTCCAAGGAGCGCAAGGCCGAGCTCGTCGCCCAGTACGGCGCCAACGACAAGGACTCCGGTTCCGCCGAGGTGCAGGTTGCCCTGCTCACCGAGCGCATCAAGGGCCTCACCGAGCACATGAAGGTCCACCCGAAGGACTTCCACACCCGCCGCGGCCTGCTGATGCTCGTCGGCAAGCGTCGCCGCCTGCTGTCCTACATCAAGGCTCGCAACATCGAGGAGTACCGTACCCTCATCAAGAGCCTCGGCATCCGCGACAACATCCAGTAAAGCGGTTCTTCGGAGGGGCGCCCGCGGGCGCCCCTTCTTTGGTTTGTCCGCGAGAAGCGCGGACGGGCGGCGGAATCGCCGCCAAGACGGCCCGCCTGCAACGGGGCAGGCGGAGATAAGGGAAAAGAAATGGCTAAGGTTACACACGAGTTCGACCTCTACGGCAAGCACTACGTCCTGGAGACCGGCGAGCTGGCCAAGCAGGCCACCGGCGCCTGCCTCGTCAAGTGCGGCGACTCCACGGTCCTTCTCACCGCGGTGGTCTCCAAGGAGCGCAAGGACTACGACTTCTTCCCGCTGACGGTCGACTTCATCGAGAAGATGTACGCCGTGGGCCGCATCCCCGGCGGCTACCTCAAGCGTGAGGCGCGCCCGTCCGAGAAGGCCACCCTCACGGCCCGCATGATCGACCGCCCGCTGCGCCCGTCCTTCCCGGCCGGCTTCCGCAACGAGGTCCAGGTCGTCGCCACCACGCTCGTGGCCGATCAGATCAACCCGGTCGACACCATCTGCATCATGGCGGCCTCCGCGGCCCTCACCGTGGGCGGCGTGCCCTTCGAGGGCCCGCTCGCCTGCGTGCGCATCGGCCGCGACCGCGACACCCACGAGTTCATCGTGAACCCCACCTACGAGGAGCGCGACAACTCCGACCTCGACCTCGAGCTCGGCGGCGCCGAGGGCTTCATCTCCATGCTCGAGGCCGGCGCCGAGGAGATCTCCGAGGAGGACATGCTCGCTGCCATGGCCTTTGGCCAGGAGGCCATCGCCGCCTTCTGCGCCGAGCAGAAGAAGTTCTTCGACAAGGTCCGCGAGGTCAACGGCGAGTTCCCCGTCCGCGAGTACATCCTCGACGAGCCCATCCCCGAGGTCCACGACCGCGTCTTCGCCCACTACGACGAGATGGAGGCCGCCCTCAAGGACGCCGACAAGCTCTCCCGCATCGGCAAGGTCGAGGCCCTCAAGGCCGCCATCAAGGCCGAGTTCACTGAGGAGGAGCAGGCCCAGTGGAGCCGCGCCATCCCCGTGGAGCTCAAGTCCCTCGAGAAGCACGCGATGCGCCTCATGGTCGTGGAGACCGGCGAGCGCGTCGACGGCCGCACGCCCACCGAGGTGCGCCCGCTCATGGTCAAGGGCGACTACCTCCCGCGCGTCCACGGCTCGGGCCTCTTCCAGCGCGGCCAGACCCAGGTGCTCTCCATCTGCACCCTCGGCATGCTCAACGAGTGGCAGCGCCTCGACACCATCGAGCCGGTCGACGGCAAGCGCTACATGCACCACTACAACTTCCCGCCGTTCTGCACCGGCGAGACAGGCCGCATGGGCAGCCCCAAGCGCCGCGAGATCGGCCACGGCAACCTCGCCGAGCGCGCCCTGCTCCCCGTGATCCCGTCCGAGGACGAGTTCCCCTACACGATCCGCGTGGTCTCCGAGGTCATGGAGTCCAACGGCTCCTCCTCGATGGGCTCCACCTGCGGCTCCACGCTCGCCCTCATGGACGCCGGCGTGCCCATCAAGCGCCCCGTCTCCGGCGTTGCCATGGGCCTCATCCAGGAGGAGGGCAAGACCGTCGTCCTCACCGACATCCAGGGCCTCGAGGACTTCCTCGGCGACATGGACTTCAAGGTGACCGGCACCACCAAGGGCATCACCGCCATGCAGATGGACAACAAGGCCACCGGCCTCACGCCCGAGATCCTGCGCTCCGCCCTCATGCAGGCGCACGAGGGCCGCATGTTCATCCTCGACGCCATGCTCGACGCGGTGCCCTCCGTGCGCGAGAAGACCAAGGAGTCCGCGCCGCAGATCATCAGCCTCCAGATCCCCACGGACAAGATCCGCGACGTCATCGGCTCCGGCGGCAAGGTCATCCGCGGCATCCAGGAGGACACCGGCGCCACCGTGGACATCCAGGAGGACGGCACCGTCTTCATCGCGGGCGTCGGCGGCGCCGGCGACGCGGCTGCCGAGCGCATCAAGGCCATCGTCAAGGTCCCCGAGGTGGGGGAGGAGTACACCGGCCGCGTCGTGGGCATCCAGCCCTTCGGCGCCTTCGTCGAGCTTCTGCCCGGCAAGGACGGCCTGCTCCACATCTCCCGCGTCGCTCAGGGCCGCGTGGACAAGGTCGAGGACGTCCTCAACATCGGCGACGAGGTCAAGGTCCGCGTCCTCGAGGTCGACGAGAAGGGCAAGATCAGCCTCGACCGCATCGACAAGCCCGAGGCTCCGGCCGGCTCCGGCCACGGCCGCTCCCACGAGGGCGGCGAGAAGGACCGCGGCCACCGCGAGCACCGTGGTCCGCGCCGTCGTCCCGGCGACAACGGCGGCGACGAGCGTCCGCGTCCGCGCCGTCACCACGGAGCGTAGCGACTCTCACGTCCTCTGACGCATAAGGGCGGCCCGGGTGTTCCTAGGGGGCACCCGGGCCGTCTCGTCGCTCGACCGGGTCTGATGGGACCCTGTTCTTCTCGCCAGCCGTCTGGGCAGAAATATCACGCAGAATCACCTTTGACTTTATATATTCCCAGGAGCTGTTTGAGAAATAAGTCGATTCTGCGTGTAATTTGCCAGGGGCCGCTTCCAACGGGGTCGTGTCTGGCGACGGGACGCGCTCTACCACCGCAGCGAGTAGCGTACGCCCGGCTTCCGCCAGGGCATGGCCTCGAGGACCCTGCGCGCGTGGGACACTCCCGGCCGCCAGGGGAGCAGCGACCATATGAGTTGCTGACGCGGCTCGGCGTACGATTTCGTCTCGACGAGATTTCGGACGTCAGCGGCGCTTATGCCGTCGACTTCCTCCCGGGCAAGCGCCGCCTCGAGCATGACGGCGTCGAGGCCGCCCGGGGCGAAGAGGTCGGCGGACGTGACCGGGAGAATCAGACGTCCCATTGCCATAAGCTCGCGGTTTCTCAAGATGTCGTCGCGGCTCTTCTCGCGCACTTCTCGCATGATCTTCTCGGCGTCCTTACCGGTGCGAGCGGACTCGAGAATTGCCTCGAGATTCAGATGCTGACTGCCGTCATAGTTGAACCCAACGTGCGTTCCCACGATCTCGATGTCCGGCACGCGTGACGCACGCGCCCCCAACAAGACCAGGTCCTCCGAGGTCTCGTGTCTCACGTTGAGGGAGATCTGCCCGAGGCCGTACCCCTGCTCGCTCGGGGGAAGCAGCGCAAAGAGGGCGATGAGGGCCTCCATGGGCGACCAGGCGTTGTCGCGCGCGCTGGCGAGGTTGTGAGCGCAGAGGGCCGTCCCGTTCCTCCTGCCGTAGCGCGCGAGGTAGGACCTGATGCGCTCGACGCTCGTGACGGGCGGGACGCCAAAGACGGACGTCCCGAGGCGTGGGTCCTCGGGGTCGCGCGCGTACGTGCCCGCGAGCTCGTATGCCAGCAGCGCGTGTGCCTCGGGCGACAGGTGGGAGGCCATGCGCAGATAGAGGAGCTCCGGGCACGGTATGACCAGGCCGTTATCGAGGTCGACGAACGACCCCTCGGGCAGCTTTCCGAGGACGTGCGCCCTGACAAACGACGCCTGGGGCCTGCCGATGGCGGTGGGGGACAGAACGTGCAGGGGGTGCTCCTCCGAAGGTGCGCACGGCAGGGCGAGAAGATCAAGCGGTACGAGCCTCTCCGTCCATCTGCGCTGAGGCGAGGGGTCCGGCACGGGAAGGTCGATGCGCGCCTGGGGGAGGGCCTGGCCCGTGCGGCGATAAACCCGCAGTGCACGTAGCGCGCTCGGTCCGTCAAGGGGGAGAATCACCGTGCCTCCTTTGCCTGTACGGGTGAGTCTGAGGGTCGGGGTGGTGATGCCGTGCCTCCGACATCCTTTCCTCACGATATCACGCAGAATCAACTTAACTTATACATAAACCGAAATAACTTTGAAGATAAAGTTGGATTCTGCGTGTTATGTGCGAGAAGAACCCGCGGGGACCGCGGCGACGCTTCGCGTGAAGCCCTCGTGGAACCTCTCGGAAGTGCGCCCTTCTCGACTACAATTGACCCGTATGCGAACTGGCACGGCCTCGGGCCGTCTCACATAGGAAAAGACCATCCGAAAGGAACCACCCAGGAATGCCCAAGAAAGACATCGCGCTCAAGATCATCCCGCTGGGGGGCTTGGACGGCATCGGCAAGAACATGACCGCCTTCGAGTACGGGGACGACATGATCCTGGTCGACGCCGGCCTGATGTTCCCCGACGAGGGACAGCCCGGCATCGACCTCATCCTGCCCGACTACACCTACGTCCTGGAGAACGAGGAGAAGCTCCGCGGCATCATCATCACCCACGGGCACGAGGACCACACCGGCGCCCTTCCGTATCTGCTGCAGGACCTCACGCGCAAGGTCCCCGTCTACTCCAGCAAGCTCACGCTCGGCATCATCCAGGGCAAGTTCGACGAGCATGGCATCAAGAACCCCAAGACCCGCGAGGTCAGCGACGGCTCCACGATCACCCTCGGCGCCTTCACCGTCACGTTCTTCTCGATGACGCACTCGATCCCGGCCGCGTTCGGCGTCTTCATCCAGACGCCGGCGGGCACGGTCATGCACACCGGCGACTTCAAGTTCGACCAGACGCCGATCGACGGGCGCCGTCCCAACTTCCACGCCATCAACAAGTTTGGCGCGGCCGGCGTCGACCTCCTGCTCTCCGACTCGACCAACGCCACGCGCCCGGGCTTCACACCCTCCGAGGCCGCCGTGGGCCGCGACATCCGCCACGTCATCAAGAACGCCCGCGGTCGCGTCTTCGTGGCGGCGTTCTCGAGCCACATCCACCGCCTGCAGCAGATCTGCGACGCCAGCGTGGCGGTGGGCCGCAAGGTCGTGGTCACGGGCCGTTCCATGCTCACCAACACCCGCGTGGCGCGCGAGCTCGGCTACCTCAAGATCGACGAGGAGAACATCATCGACGCCTATGACGTCGACCGCATCCCCGACGAGAAGGTCGTCGTGCTGTGCACCGGCAGCCAGGGCGAGCCGCTCTCCGCGCTCGCGCGCATGGCGACGGGCGAGCACAAGTCGCTCTCCATCCACGAGTCCGACACCGTGATCATCTCGGCCACGCCCATCCCCGGCAACGAGAAGAGCGTCCAGTCGATCATCAACGCGCTCTCCAAGATCGGCTGCGAGATCTACGACAAGTCCAAGGGCACGGTCCACGTCTCCGGCCACGCGAGCCAGGAGGAGCTCAAGCTCATGCTCGCCATGGCCAAGCCCCGCGCCTTCATGCCCGTCCACGGCGAGGCCCAGCACCTCCGCGCCCACGCCGAGCTCGGCGTCCAGATGGGCGTGCCGCGCTCCAACGTCTTCGTGCTCGACAACGGCGACTCGCTCGAGATGGTCAAGCACAAGGTCCGCCGCGGCCGCGCCGTCGAGTCCGGCGTCGTCTACGTCGACGGCGGCACCGTCACCGAGGCTAACCCCGTGGTCCTGCGCGACCGCCAGAAGCTCGGCGCCGACGGCGTCATCACCGCCAGCGTCGTCATCTCCAAGCGGGGCCGCTCCGTCTGTGCCGTCGAGGTCTACGGCCGAGGGCTCTCCTCCTCGGCCGACGAGCTGCTGCAGGGCGAGGCGCGCGACGTCGTCGACGCGCAGGTCTCCAAGCTCCTCGGCTCCGGTGACGGGGCGAGCGTCGACGCGCTCAGGCGCGGCGTCAGAAACGCCCTGTCCAACCTGCTCTGGAACAGGACTCACACGCGGCCGATGGTCATCCCGGTCGTCATGGAGGTCTAGTACATGCCCGCCAAACGTACCCCAAACGCAGCAAAGAGGAGCGGCTCCCGCACCCCGCGGCGCAGCGCGCCCCCGGCGCGCTCGACCATCGTCGGGACCGCCCGGGGCGACATCGTCGGCGTCGTGCTCGTCGTGCTCGCCGTGGCCCTTCTCGCGACCATCCTCGTCCCCTCGAACGCCGTGGTGACGAGCGCGGTCCGCGACTTCCTCGCCCTCTCCTTCGGCGTGGCCGCGCCCCTCGTGCCGACGGCGCTCTTCGCCTTCGCCGTCACGTTCTTCCTCGACGGCGAGGAGGGCGTGCCCACCCGCGTGGCGATCGGCCTGGCGCTCGTCGTCCTCGCGGTCCTCGCCATGGTGTCCCTCAACATGACCGACCCCTCCGCCGACCCCGACGCGATCTTCGCCCCCGAGGCGGCCCGCGCCGCCGGCGGGTACGTGGGCGGCGCGATTGCCTACTGCCTGCTCGAGCTCGTCGGCGGGGTCGTTGGCAACATCGTGCTCGTCGGCCTTGCCGTGGCCGGCGTCGTCGTCTGCGGGTTCTCGATCTCTGCCGCCGTCACGCAGGCGCGCGAGCGCCTCGCCGAAGCCGCCCAGATGCACGAGGAGCGCGTGCGCACGCGCCGCGAGCGCGAGATCATCGACGCCGCCGCCGACCAGGACGTGCTTCTTGCCGCGGAGGCTCCCGCCAACCAGTCGCTCTTTGACGAGGGCGCGGCGCCGGAGCCGGCGACCACCTTCATCGGGGCCCGCAAGACGAGCGTCCTCAAGCGTGGCGGCCGTCGCCGCGAGGAGCCGCGTGCCGTCCTGCTCGACGACGAGCAGCCCGTCACGACCGTCCTCGAGCGGGCGCCCGAGAAGGACGAGCAGCCCGCCGCCGTCCCCGCGTTCCTCGACAAGGCCGCCAAGAAGGCCCCCAAGAAGGCCAAGGCCGACAAGACCAAGAAGGCCGACAAGAACGACGGGGCCGACAAGGGCGCCCAGCCTCCCGCGACGCTCAGCCGTCCCGGCGACGCGGACGAGTCCTACCAGCTCCCGCCGCTCTCCATCCTGCGCGACAACCCGGATGCCGGCGGCGCCTACGCCGGGGAGTCCGAGCTGGCCGCGACGGCCGAGCGCCTCCAGGGCACCCTCGAGGAGTTTGGCCTCACGTCCCGCGTGGCGGGCTGGATCGCCGGCCCCTCGGTCACCACCTTCAAGATCTCCATGGGCGAGGGCGAGCGCGTGAGCAAGATCGTCAACCTCGAGGACGACATCGCCCTCTCGCTCGCCGCCAAGTCGGTGCGCATCTTCGCCCCGATCCCCGGCACCTCGCTCGTGGGCATAGAGATCCCCAACGAGAAGCCCCAGCCGGTGTTCCTCTCCGACGTGCTGCCCTACGCCACGGGCGGCCCGCTCGACTGCGCGTTCGGGCGCGACTCTGAGGGGCGCCCCATCGTGGTCGACCTCGCGGGACTTCCGCACCTGCTCGTCGCCGGTACCACGGGCTCGGGCAAGTCGGTCCTGCTCAACGCCATCATCATGTCGATGCTCATGCGCGCGACGCCCGAGCAGGTGCGCCTGATCATGGTCGACCCCAAGCGCGTCGAGTTCACCGGCTACGCGGGGCTGCCGCACCTCTACGTCCCCGTCGTCACCGAGCCGCGCCAGGCCGCGAGCGCCCTGCAGTGGGGCGTGACCGAGATGGAGCGCCGTCTCAAGGTGTTCGAGCACTACAAGGTCCGCGACATCAAGACCTTCAACAAGAACGTCGACGGCGGCAAGTACGCGGAGATGGAGAACCCCCCGAAGCACATGCCGTACTTCGTCATCGTCATCGACGAGCTCGCCGACCTCATGATGGTCGCCGGCAAGGACGTCGAGTCCTCCATCGTGCGCATCGCGCAGCTCGGCCGCGCCGCGGGCATCCACCTGATCGTCGCCACCCAGCGACCCTCCGCCGACGTCGTCACCGGCCTCATCCGAGCCAACATTGACAACCGTGTGGCGCTCTCGGTCGACAACTCCATCAACTCGCGCATCATCCTCGACCAGAAGGGCGCCGAGCAGCTGCTCGGTCGCGGCGACATGCTCGTCAAGCTCCGCGGCAAGAAGCCGAGGCGCGCCCAGGGCTGCTGGGTTTCCGACGAGGAGATCGAGAAGACCGTCGAGTTCATCCGCGGCCAGGTCGCGGCCGACTACCACGAGGACATCCTGACCGCCGTCGTCCCGAGCACCCCCGGCGGGGGAGAGGCGGGCGGCGCCAAGGACGACGACCCGCTCGTGTGGGAGGCGGCGCGCATCGTCGTCGACTCGCGCCTGGGCTCCACCTCCGGCCTGCAGAGGGCGCTCTCGGTCGGCTACGCCCGTGCGGGTCGGATCATGGACATGCTCGAGGCGAAGGGCGTCGTCGGCCCCGCGAACGGCTCCAAGCCGCGCGAGGTCCTGCTCGACAAGGACCGCCTCGAGGAGCTGCGCTCCGCCGAGGCGGCGTACAAGGGGGTTGAGTGACGATGGCGCTTCCACGCTTCAGCGAGGCCCTCGCTCGTCGAAGGCGCGACCTCGGCCTCTCGCTGTCACAGGCCTCCCGCACGCTCAAGCTGCGCGAGGACGTCCTCCTGGCCTTCGAGGAGGGTGACTTCGAGCACATGCCTCAGAGCGGCTACGCCCAGGGCATGCTCTCGAGCTACGCGCGATATCTCGGCCTCAACGCCCGTGAGATCGTTGACCTCTTCACCGAGGAGCTCTACCAGTACCAGCACGGGACCTCGTCCCACGAGCTGCGGCGTCGCGCGCGCCAGACGCAGTCCGGCCGCGGCATCTCCGGCTACGACATGCCCAACGAGGTGGGCTCCCGTCCCAAGGCGTACGTGCAGTACCGCCCGCTGCTCCCCTCGGGCGGCGGCCCTGCCGGTGACCTCGGCGAGTTTGCGACGACGGCGCCCGCGCGCCCGAGGGGGTCGGTCCCCCTCGCCGGCACCGGCAGCCCGGCCCCGGGCACGCGCGGATCGCGCGGCTACGAGCGGCCGAACAACGCCCCCTCCTCGCGCGAGCGCGGCTCGTCGGGAACCGCCCGACGCCGACCGCCCGCCTCGAGGCGCAGGGACGACCAGGCCGGACGCCTGATCAGCGAGCGCCAGCAGCGCCCCTCGTATCGGCGCGACGGCTCGTCGGACCGCACCGACAGGCTCTACCTGCGCGACGACGTCAGCACGCGTCGCGTGCGCGCGGGGGAGTACACCGACGACCTCCGGCTCGACGGCGCGCCGCGCCCCTACTCCTCGGCCGCGACGACCTCGGGGCGCCGCTCGTCGCGCAACATCGCCAACGTCGAGCGCCCCAACGTGAGGCGCCGCGCCTCCCGCGGGAGCGGGGGAGGCTCGTCGAGGCCGCCCGCGCGTGGCGGCATCGTCGGCCAGTTCCTCTCCGACCCGCGCCGCGCGCTCTTCGCCCTCATCGTCCTCCTCGCCATCGTGCTCACGGCGATCCTGACCTTCTCGGTCAGCTCGTGCGTGGGCGGGCACAGCCAGGATACCCGGCCCAACCAGGTGGTCCCGGTGGAGGGCGCCGACACCACGGACGACTCGGCCGACGACGCCGACGAGCCCGCCGACGACGCGACCGACCAGACGACCGATGACGACGCGGACGCCGACGACGCCACGACGAGCTCCGACGACGCGGCGACCGATGGCGAGGACGACGAGCCCGCCGACGACGCGACCGCCGACGCCGAGCCCGAGGAGACCGTCGTCGAGGTCCGCGTGAACGACGGCTCGGTCTCCTGGGTGGAGATCACCTGCGACGGCGTGAGCGAGGTCGCCGACAGCGTCACCGGCCCGTGGAGCCAGACCTACACGGTCTACGACTCGATCACCATCCAGGTCGCCAACCCCGACGTGGTGACCGTCACCAAGAACGGCGAGCGCGTCGAGCTCTCGCCGCGCGCCGGCGGGCTCGGCTCGGTCACGATCGAGGGCACGCCGCGACCTGACGCCGCCGACGACGCCACGGGTGACGCCGCCGACGATGCCGGCGCCGACGCCGCGTCGACGGACTCGGGCGCGACCCAGCAGTAGAGACCCATTCGGGCAGCCGCCCGGGAAAGGAACCACCATGGCCAAGGAATCCAGCTTCGACGTCGTCTCGACCGTCGACATGCAGGAGGTCGACAACGCCTGCCAGCAGGCCGCGCGCGAGCTCACGCAGCGCTACGACCTGAAGGGGACCGGCGCGACCCTCGAGCTCTCCAAGAAGGAGGGCGTCTTCAAGATCGCCGCCCCGTCGGAGTTCGTCGCCTCCCAGGTGCGCGACATCCTCGGCTCCAAGCTCGTGAAGCGCGGCGTCGACCTGACCGCCGTGCGCTGGGCCGACCCCGTCGCGGCGTCGGGCATGAGCGTCCGCCAGACGGGCACCGTCATCCAGGGCATCGACCAGGACACGGCCAAGAAGATCGCGAAGGACATCCGCGACCTCAAGCTCAAGGCGAAGGCCACCGTCGAGGGCGACAAGCTCCGCGTGAGCTCCGCCTCCAAGGACGTGCTGCAGAACGTGATCTCCGAGCTTCGGCAGCGCGACTACGGCCAGCCGCTCCAGTTCGTCAACTACCGCTAGCGAGGGGGACCCGTGCGCTTTCTCATCGTCACGCTCGGCTGCGCCAAGAACGAGGTCGACTCCGACCGCATGAGGGCCCTTTTGCTCGCGGACGGCTTCGAGGAGACGACCGACGCCGCGGAGGCCGACGTCGCCATCGTCAACACCTGCTCCTTCCTTGCCTCGGCGACCGAGGAGTCGGTCGAGGCGACCCTCGAGCTCGCCGAGGAGCGCTCCGAGGGCGTGCGCGCCTGCCCCATCGTGATGTGCGGCTGCGTCCCCTCCCGCTACGGGGACGCCCTGGCCGCCGAGCTCCCCGAGGTCGCCGCCTTCGTCCGCGCCGAGGACGAGGACGGCATCGTCGCCGTCGTCCGTGACGTCCTCGGCCTCGCGGGCGAGAAGGACGAGCGCCTGCCGCAGACGCTCCGCACGGTGGAGGGCACGAGCGCGTTCGTGAAGATCTCCGAGGGGTGCGACCGCTTCTGCACTTTCTGCGCCATCCCCTACATCCGCGGGCGCTACCACTCGCGCCCGGCCGACGAGATCGTCTCCGAGGTCACCGCTCTCATGGAGGGCGGTGTCCGCGAGGTCGTCCTCATCGGCCAGGACACCGGCGTGTGGGGCTGCGACCTCGGCGAGGGCGAAACGCTCGCCTCGCTGCTTCGCCTCGTCGCCGACGCCGTGCGTCCCTTCGACGGGTGGGTCCGCGTGCTCTACCTGCAGCCCGAGGGCATGACCGACGAGCTCATCGCCACCATCCGCGACGTCGACGAGGTCCTTCCCTACATCGACATCCCCATCCAGCACTGCTCCGCCCGCGTGCTCAGGGCCATGGGCCGCTCGGGCTCGCCCGAGGAGCTGCGCGCCCTCTTTGCCCGGCTGCGCGACGAGATCCCGGGCATGGTGCTTCGCACCACCGGCATGGCCGGCTTTCCCGGCGAGACGGACGAGGAGGCGGAGGAGCTCTACGACTTCATCGCCGAGGAGGCGTTCGACTACTGCTCGGTCTTTGCCTACTCCCAGGAGGAGGGGACCGCGGCCGCCCGCATGGACGACCAGGTCGACGAGGGCGTCAAGCTCGAGCGCACCCAGCGCCTCATCGACCTCACCGAGCAGCTCGGCTTCGCCGCGACGGCGGCTCACGTGGGCGAGCGCGTCCGGGTGATCGTGGACGGCATCGAGGAGGGCGACGAGGGCCCCGAGCTCATCGGTCACGCCTGGTTCCAGGCCCCGGACTCCGACGGCGCGGTGCACATCCCGTACGGGGAGGCGACGGTCGGCGACATCGTGACCGTGGACCTCGTGGACTCGTTCTGCTACGAGCTCGTGGGCGAGCTCGTGGGGGAGGGTGAGTGACATGTCTGCCGAGAAGGGCATCTGGACTCCCGCGAACATCGTGACCTGCGTGAGGATCGCCTTCATCCCCGTCTTCATGGTCGTGGCCGGCCTCGCCGACGGACCGTCTGAGCCCGTCCTCGCCGTCGCGGCGTTTGTCGTCTACGTCACGCTCTCGCTCACCGACAAGGTCGACGGCTACCTCGCGCGCTCGCGCGGGGAGGTCACCGACTTCGGCAAGTTCCTCGACCCCATCGCCGACAAGCTGCTGGTCTTCTCGGCGCTCCTCATGCTGCTCGACCGCGGCGAGGTCGGCGTCTGGGTCGTGTTCGTCATCCTCCTGCGCGAGTTCCTCGTGAGCGCGCTGCGCATGGTCGCGAGCGCCAACGGCGAGGTGATCGCCGCCGACAAGCTTGGCAAGGCGAAGACGGCCGTCACGATGGTCTCCCTCTGCGGCTACTACCTCGCCTATGCGCTCCTGTCGCTCGGCCTCGACCTCGGCTACACCATCGGCCTGGTATCCTGGGCCCTCATGATCGCCGCGGTCGTCCTCACCGTGGTCTCCGGAGCGCAGTACTTCTGGGGCGCCCGTCACGTGGTCTTCGGGAGGTAGCGATGGGGGAGCGCTCCGTCTTCGAGGACGACCCCGAGCTCTACGACGAGTGCGAGGAGCTCCTCTCGCTCGCTCGCGAGCGCGGCCTCACGCTCGGCACGGCCGAGTCGTGCACGGGCGGTCTCGTCAGCGCATGCCTCACGGCCGTGCCCGGCTCCTCCGACGTCGTGCGGGGCGCCGTCGTGAGCTATGCCGTCGCCGTCAAGCGCGCCGTCCTGGGGGTCTCCGACGAGGTGCTCGACGACCCCGCGCGCGGCGCCGTCTCATCCGAGTGCGCCGCCCAGATGGCCTCGGGTGCGCGCCGTGCGCTCGGCTGCGACGTCGCGGTCTCCATTACGGGGATAGCCGGTCCCGGCGGCGCGGAACCCGGCAAGCCAGTCGGCACCGTCTGGATGGGCGCCTGCGGCCCCCAGGGCGCCGCGACGCGCCTGCACGAGTTCCCGGGCGACCGGGCGCACGTCCGTCACCAGGCCGTTCGCTGTGCGATTCGCCTGCTGCGCGAGACCGTCGTGGAGATGTCGTGAACCGCCGTCCGGGCCCCTCTGGCATGGCTCGCTGACCCCGGACGCGCCACCTCCCGATTTCCCGGGCGCGGAAGCCTCGTGACAGCCCCGCGAAACCTCCCTGTCGGCCTGCGTCATTTTGGTGTCAGTGACGAGCGCTAAGCTTTTCCCACGCCTGTTGACGCAGAACGGGTGTTCGTATACCATCGTTGCGGAAAGCGAGCAAGGGAGTGAGCATGGCCAAGAGCAAGGGCACCATCAAGGAGGTCCGACCGCGCACCACCGGCGAGGAGCGCGAGCAGGTCCTCAAGTCCACCACCGATGAGATCGAGAAGAAGTTCGGCAAGGGCGCCATCATGCGCTTTGGCGACGAGGGGCCGAGCCTCGAGGTCGAGGCCATCCCGACGGGCTCCATCGCGCTCGACGCCGCCCTCGGCATCGGCGGCGTCCCGCGTGGTCGCATCGTGGAGATCTACGGACCCGAGTCCTCGGGCAAGACCACGCTCTCCCTTGAGATTCTCGCCGAGGCCCAGGCGATGGGCGGCGTCGTCGCCTTCATCGACGCCGAGCACGCGCTCGACCCCGGCTACGCCGCCCGCATCGGCGTCGACATCGACGAGGTGCTCATCTCCCAGCCCGACACCGGCGAGCAGGCGCTCGAGATCTGCGACATGCTCGTCCGCTCCGGCGCCATCGACGTCGTCGTCGTCGACTCCGTCGCCGCGCTCACCCCGCGCGCAGAGATCGAGGGAGAGATCGGCGACTCCACCGTCGGCCTCCAGGCCCGCCTCATGAGCCAGGCGCTGCGCAAGCTCGCGGGCTCTCTCTCCAAGTCAAACACCACCTGCATCTTCATCAACCAGCTCAGGGAGAAGATCGGCGTGATGTTCGGCAACCCCGAGACCACGCCCGGCGGCCGCGCGCTCAAGTTCTTCTCGTCCGTGCGCATGGACATCCGCCGCATCGACTCCATCAAGAACAAGGACGAGGTCATCGGCAACCGCGTCCGCGTGAAGGTCGTCAAGAACAAGGTCGCCCCTCCCTTCAAGCAGGCTGAGTTCGACATCATGTACGGCCAGGGCATCTCCAAGGAGGGCTCGATCCTCGACATGGCCGTCGACTACGAGATCGTCAGCAAGTCCGGCGCCTGGTACACCTACGGCGGAGAGCGGCTCGGTCAGGGTCGCGAGGCGGCGAAGGAGTTCCTCGCCTCCAACCCCGACCTCATGGATGAGATCGACCACAAGGTCCGTGTTGCCTGCGGCCTCGAGCTCGACGACGAGCGCGTGGTTGAGGTCGTCGAGGACGTCGACCTCTCCGCAGACCCCCTGTCGTGAGCGCGACGCCCCTGTCGTGGTCCGTCGAGCTGCCCGAGCGGCACTCGACGGCCCTGCGCCCGAGGGCACGGCTCCGCCTCTGCTCGGAGTCCCATGGGGAGGAGCTCATCAGCGTCCCCGTGCGCGTGGGGAGGGGGCTGAGGGCGCTGTCCGACGAGGGGTTTGCCCCCTCCGGCCGCTCGGAGCTCCTCCATCGTCTCGGCGAGCTCACGCGCTCCTGCGCGCACGCCCGCATGGAGGACCTCGTCGGCCGCCGCGACTACTCGCGCCGCGAGCTCGAGGAGCGCCTTCTCGCGGACGGCTACTCCCGCAGCGTCACCGACGAGGTGGTCTCGCGCGCCTGCGAGGTCGGCATCATCGACGACCTGCGCTACGGTGCTGCGTTCGCTCGTTCCAAGGTTGCCTCCGGATGGGGGAGGGTGAAGATCGAGCGCGAGCTCTCGCGCCGCGGGGTGGACGCCTCGCTCGTCCCCGGCTGGCCCGATGAGTTCCTCTCCGCTGACGACGAGCGCGAGCGTGCCCTCGCGCTCGCCTCCAGGAGGCGCCTCACAGGCAGGAACGACTACCAGAAGCTCGTGCGCTTCCTCTGCGGCAGGGGATTTCCCCTGGGGCTCTCCTCCTCCGTCGCACGGGAGGTCCTCTCCGCTGCTGCCGATGGTGAGTGAGCGCTCCTGCCCCAAGGCATGAACCTTCCCGCTCGGTGGCCTCTCACCTGCGGCGCATTTGACAGAAGCCTTACATCGGGGATAGGATAGAGACGCTCGTGGAGCGCATTCTCTCGCTGGTCTGCCAGCTTTCGATTATGTTTCTGTACGTCACGTGAGCTGCCATAGCCGCCCTGCGGCAAGCGTCTTGACTGCACCTCCACGGCGGGTTCCGTCGCGCGCTCGCGCACGGTCTCCTGAACCCACATGACGAATGAACCTTGAGGAGCAGACATGACAGATCCCATAACCATCGTGGTGGGGGCGGTGTGCCTGGTCATCGGCGCAGCCCTCGTGTACTTCCTTCTGGCCGGCAAGAGCGGCTCCAAGCTCCGTGACGCCGAGGCGCAGCTCGCCTCCGCCCGCAGCGAGGCCGACCGCATCACCCAGGAGGCCGCCCGCCAGGCCGAGAACGCCAAGAAGGAGGCCGTCCTCGAGGCCAAGGAGGAGATCCTCCAGCTCAAGCAGAACTCCGAGGCCGAGGAGAAGAAGCGCAAGGGCGAGCTCCAGTCGCTCGAGAACCGCATCATGCAGCGCGAGGAGTCCCTCGACCACAGAAACGACGCCCTCGACCGTCGCGAGCACCAGCTCTCCAGCCTCCAGGGTCAGCTCGACCGCCGCAAGGCCGACCTCGACGAGCTCGTCGAGCGCCAGGGCGCAGAGCTCGAGCGCATCGCCGGGCTGTCCTCCGACGAGGCGCACGAGGAGCTCCTCGCCCGCGTCCGCGCCGAGTCGGTCCGCGAGGAGGCCCAGATCCTGAGGGAGTCCGAGCAGCGCGTCCGCGCCCAGGCCGACAAGACCGCCCGAGAGATCGTCTCCACCGCCATCCAGCGCTGCGCGGCAGACCAGGCCGGCGAGATCACCGTCACCTCGGTGCACATCCCCTCCGACGACCTCAAGGGCCGCATCATCGGCCGCGAGGGCCGCAACATCCGCACCTTCGAGCAGGTCTCCGGCGTCTCCCTCGTGATCGACGACACGCCCGAGACCGTCGTCCTCTCCAGCTTTGACCCCGTCCGCCGCGAGACCGCCCGCGTCGCCCTGGAGAACCTCATCGCCGACGGTCGCATCCACCCGGCGCGCATCGAGGAGCTCTACAAGAAGGCCGAGGCGCTCGTCGCCGAGCGCGTCCGCGAGGCCGGCGAGCAGGCCGCCTTCGACGCCGGCATCCATGACCTGCACCCCGAGCTCGTGAAGACCCTGGGTGCCCTTCGCTACCGCACCTCCTTCGGCCAGAACGTGCTCTCGCACTCCGTCCAGGTCTCCGCCCTCTGCGGCATCATGGCCTCCGAGCTCGGCCTCGACGAGGCGGCCGCCAAGCGCGCCGGCCTCCTGCACGACCTCGGCAAGGCCATCGACCACGAGGTCGAGGGCCCGCACGCGGTCATCGGAGCCGACCTCGCCCGCCGCTACGGCGAGCGCCCCGAGATCGTGCACGCTATCGAGGCGCACCACGCCGACGTCGACCCCGACACCGTCCTCGACGTCCTGGTCCAGGCAGCCGACGCCATCTCCGCCGCCCGTCCCGGCGCCCGCCGCGAGTCGGCCGAGAACTACATCAAGCGCCTCGAGAAGCTCGAGGAGATCTCCAACGCCCACGACGGCGTCGAGCGCACCTACGCCATGCAGGCCGGTCGCGAGCTCCACGTCATGGTCGAGCCCGAGAAGATCTCCGACGCCCAGGCCACGGTCCTCGCCCACGACATCGCCAAGCAGATCGAGGACGAGATGGAGTATCCCGGTCAGGTCCGCGTCGTCGTGATCCGCGAGTCCCGCGCCGTCGACGTCGCGAAGTAGGCGGCATGGCGGACGCTCCGGGAGGGCTCGCCGACTTCGTGTCGACGATGGGCGGTGACCGCGCCCTTCGCGTCGAGGAGTCGCTCGGCGGCGGCTTCGTGCGCTTGCGCGTCGCCGAGGCCGAGCGTCGTCAGGCGAAGCACGACGTCCGCTGCGTCGAGGACGCGGTGATGGAGATGCTCCGCAACGCGCGCGACGCCGGCGCCCGCCACATCTACGTCGCGACCACCCGCGAGGGGGACCTCCGCACGACGACGATGCTCGACGACGGGTCCGGCATACCCGCCGACATGCACGAGCGCGTCTTCGAGGCACGCGTCACCTCCAAGCTCGAGTCCGTGCACATGGACCGCTGGGGAATCCACGGTCGAGGCATGGCGCTCTTCTCGATCAAGGAGAACGCCGTGAGCGCCGAGGTGGTCTCCTCGGCGCCCGGCAAGGGCAGCGCCCTGCGTGTGGTGACCGACGTCAACGCACTCCCCGAGCGTGCCGACCAGTCGAGCTGGCCCTCGGTCGGCGTCGACGACGACGGGCGCGACGCCTGCGTCCGCGGGCCCCACAACATCGTGCGCACCTGCTGCGAGTTCGCCCTCGAGGAACGTGGGACGTGCGAGGTGTACCTCGGGTCGCCCGCCGAGGTCGTCGCCACCGCGCGCGCCCGTGCCAGGCAGTCCGTCGACGGCTCCGACCTGCTCTTCATCGACTCGCTCGACCAGCTGCCCGTCATCGAGCGCCTCCGTGCCGCGGCAGACGCGCGTGAGCTCCGCGAGCAGGCCGCCTCGCTCGGGCTCGAGATGTCCGAGAGGACGGCCCATCGCATCGTATCCGGGCAGATCAGGCCGCTGCGCAGCGTCGCGTCCCGCCTCACCCGCACCTCCGAGGACCTCGGGTCGGCGGGCCCGCGCGAAGTCGACCTCGTCCGGGACAGGAGGGGGCTCAGGGTCGCGCCCGACGACGTCGACGAGTTCTCCCGCGTCATGGAGCGGGACTTCGCCCTCCTGGCGGACCGATACTACCTCACGCTTGCCGGCGAGCCCCGCGTTCGTGTCACGGGGAGTCGCGTGACCGTGACCTTCGACCTCGCCCCGTCCGACTAGCTTCTCAGCACGCATCCCAAACAGTAGAATTGTCACATCAGCGCACAGTCGAAACAGATTCGTCGCATCACCGCATCAGGAGACGTACATGGACTACCTAAAGGTTTCGAGCAAGTCCTCGCCCGCGTCGGTCGCCGGCGCCATCGCGGGGCTCGTCAAGGACGGCGTTCCCGTCAACATGCAGTGCGTCGGAGCCGGCGCCGTCAACCAGGCCATCAAGGCCATCGCCATCGCGCGCGGCTTCCTCATCCCCACGGGGCTTGACATCTCCTGCGCGCCCACCTTCTCCGATGTGGAGATCGGCGGTGAGAGCCGCACGGCCATCAGGATTGCCGTCTACGTCCACCGCCTCGCGGCGCCCGTCTCGTCCGCCAACACCGAGAGTGCGGAGGCGTGATGGAGCACCCTCGCGAGCTCGTCGGCAAGACCTACTACGTCCGCACCTTCGGCTGCCAGATGAACCTGCACGACTCCGAGCGCGTCGCCGGGGTCCTGGACGAGTGCGGTTGCATCTGCGTCGACGACACCGATGACGCCGACATCGTCGTCTTCATGACCTGCTGCGTCCGCGAGAAGGCCGACCAGCACCTCTACGGCCAGGCCTCGGCCATGGTGAGCGCGCCCACGCCCCCGTCCGGGCGTCGCGTCGTCGCCATCGGCGGCTGCATCGCGCAGCGCGACGGCGAGAGGATCCGCGAGCACGTGGCCTGCGCCGACGTCGTGTTCGGCACGAGCGCGATCTCGAGCCTGCCGACGCTGCTCGCCGACGCCTTCGCCGGCGACGGGGCGCGCGCCGAGGTGGACACCGTCGAGGAGGGACGCTCCTTCTCGACCGACCTCCCGAGCCACCGCGCAAGCGCCTACCACGCCTGGGTCCCCATCATGACGGGCTGCAACAACTTCTGCACCTACTGCATCGTCCCGTACGTTCGCGGCCGCGAGAAGAGCCGCACGATCGAGAGCGTCGTCTCCGAGGTCGAGCGCCTCGTCGCCGACGGCGTGCGCGAGGTCACCCTCCTCGGGCAGAACGTCAACTCCTACGGGCGCAACATCTACGGCGAGCCCCGGTTCGCCGAGCTCCTGCGCCGGGTCGGCGAGACGGGCGTGGAGCGCGTCAGGTTCACGTCCTCCAACCCCAAGGACCTCTCCGACGAGACCATCCGCGCCATGGCGGAGACGCCCTGCGTGATGCCCCATCTCCACCTCGCGGTGCAGAGCGGATCGAGTCGCATCCTCAAGGCCATGAACCGCAGCTACACGCGCGAGGAGTATCTCGACCTCGTAGCCCGTCTGCGCGCCGCCATTCCCGACCTCGCCCTCTCGACCGACATCATCGTCGGCTTCCCCGGCGAGACCGAGGAGGACTTCCAGGACACCCTCTCGCTCGTGCGCGAGGCGTCCTTCTCGTCCGCGTTCACCTTCATCTACTCGCGCAGGCCCGGAACGCCTGCCGCCAAGATCCCCGACGACACCCCGCGCGAGGTGATCCAGGAGCGGTTCGACCGCCTCGCCGACCTCGTGGCCCAGCAGGCGCATGACGCCAACCAAGTCTTCCTCGACCAGCTCGTGACCGTGCTCGTCGAGGGGTCCTCGAAGAGGGACGACGGCATTCTCGTCGGGCACAGCGAGCACAACGTCACGGTGCACTTCCCGGTCCCCGAGGGGCGCACGGCCGACGAGCTCGTCGGCGCGTTGGTCGACGTCCGCGTCGACGAGGCGCGCACGTGGTACCTGCGCGGCACCGTGGAGGGCGACCCCCGATGAGGGTGATCGGACCCGTCGTCTGCATCGTCGGGCCCACCGCCTCGGGCAAGAGCGCGCTGGCCGAGGAGGTCGCCCTTCGCCTCGACACGTCCGTCATCTCCGTCGACGCCATGCAGGTCTATCGCGGCATGGACGTCGGCACGGCCAAGACGCCGGTCGCCGAGCGGCGCGTCCCGCTGCTCATGGTCGACGTCGCAGACCCCGACGAGGACTACTCCGTCCGGCTCTTCCAGCGCGACGCGCGTGCATGCGCCGACCGCCTTCTCGCCGAGGGGAGGGTCCCGGTGCTGTGCGGCGGGACGGGGCTGTACCTCAACGCCGTCATCGACGAGATGGACTTTCCCGCCGGCGAGCGGGGAGGCGCCTCGCGTGAGAGGTACGAGCGCATGGCCGAGGAGCTTGGCGGCGACGCGCTCCACGCCCTCCTGGCCGAGCGGGACCCCGCGAGCGCGGCCATCATCCACCCCAACAACGTCCGGAGGGTCGTCCGCGCCCTCGAGATGCTCGACGAGGGGGTCTCGTACGCCCGCCAGCACGAGGGCCTCCATGCCCGCGCCGTGCACTACGACGCGCGCCTGTGGGGGCTCACCATGTCACGGGAGCGCCTCTACGCCCGCATCGACGCTCGGGTCGACGCCATGATGGAGGCCGGCCTCCTCGACGAGGTGCGGGGCCTCTGCGCCCGTGGCCTGAGTCTTGAGACCAGCTCCGGCCAGGCGATCGGCTACAAGGAGCTCCTCTCGGCCCTCGCGGGCGAGACGAGCGTCGAGGAGGCCGTGGAGCTCGTCAAGCGTCGGTCGAGGCGCTATGCCAAACGACAGCTCTCGTGGTTTAGACACGACCCCCGCGTCCGCTGGATCGACCTCGACCAGACGAGCGGGGAGGACGCGGTTCGTCTGGTCCTCGACGACCTCGGGGAGGTGCGCTGTGGGACGGTTTAAGCCGCTCTCCACCGCGCCGGTCCCCGAGCGCGCGATACTCGTCGGCGTCGAGGTCGGCCGATCGGAGTGGAGCTGCGAGGAGTCCCTCGCCGAGCTCGCGCGCCTCGCCGATACCGACGGCGCCGAGGTGGTCCTCACCATGACGCAGCGGCTCGACGCCCCGGTCCCCAAGACGTTCATCGGCAAGGGCAAGGTCGAGGAGCTCGTCTCTGCCGTCCACGCCCTTCATGCCGACGTGGTCATATTCGACGACGAGCTCACGCCCTCGCAGCAGGCAAACCTCGAGCGCCTCGTCGGCGAGCCCGTCAAGATCATCGACCGCACGGCCCTCATCCTCGACATCTTTGGCGTGCACGCCAAGACGCACGAGGGCCGCCTCCAGGTCCAGCTCGCCCAGCTCCAGTACGTACTGCCGCGCCTGCGCGGCATGTGGAGCCACCTGGTGGGCGAGCAGACCCGAGGCGGGATCGGGAGCCGCTTCGGCCAGGGCGAGAGCCAGCTCGAGGTAGACCGGCGGCTCGTCCGTGCGCGCATCTCGACGCTGCACAGGGAGCTCGAGCGCCTCGAGCGACGTCGACTCGTCCAGAGCAAGGCCCGCTGGGACTCGGGAGTCTATCGCGTCGCTCTCGTCGGCTACACCAACGCCGGCAAGTCCACGCTGCTCAACCGCCTGACCGGGTCCGACGTCTACGTCAGGGACGAGCTGTTCGCGACGCTCGATCCCACGACCCGCGCCCTGGATCTCGAGGAGGGGCGGAAGGTCACGATCACCGACACCGTCGGCTTCATCCAGAAGCTCCCCACCACCCTCGTCGAGTCGTTCAAGTCGACCCTCGCCGAGGTGCGCGCGGCCGACCTGGTGCTTCTCGTCATCGATGCGTCCGACCGTCACCGTGAGCTCCAGATCTCTGCCGTGCGCTCCGTCCTCGAGGAGATCGGTGCCGGGGAGCTGCGGTGCGTCGAGGTGCTCAACAAGGTCGACCTCCTCGACGAGGGGGCCCTACGGGAGGCGGTCGCCGCCCATCCCGACGCTCAGCTCGTCTCCGCCGCAAGCGGGACCGGCATCCGCGGCCTGCTCTACCGCATCGCCAAGGAGGCCAGCCAGGGGAGCGTCTCGCTCACCGTGCTCGTCCCGTACGAGAAGGGGCTCCTCATGAAGATGGTCCATGAGCGCTGCCAGGTCATGCGGGAGCGCTACGTGCAGGAGGGGCTCCTGGCCACCGTCCGCGCGGACGCGAGGATGGCCTCCACGCTCGGCCCCTACGTCGTAGAGGACGAGGCCTAGAGGGAGCCTGCCAAAAGGCAGCCGGCGAGAATGAGCGGCTGATGCGCGACGTAGACGGCGAGCGCGTGTCGACCAACGAAGTTGAGGGGCGCCACACGTGCCCTCCGCGCCCACTCCGGGTACCCGCGCGACGACCACAGCGTGCCCAGAGACGCGCCGCACAGATAGATCATGAGGTAGGGGAGAAGGGGATAGTAGTCCCCCGAGGCAAACCCCGGACCCGGGAGGCCAAGCCAGGAGAGCCAGGGGGTCGCGTAGAGTGACTCGGGCAGCGTCACCGTGAGGGGGCCGATGCCCACGTGGCCGTCCGCAAGCCCCTGGAGCGCGAGGAAGGCGAGAAGGAGCACGACGGCCGCAGCTCGCCCCCGAGGCCTCAACCCAAGGCGCTCGAGCACCCACGCGACGAGCGTGCAGACGGCCATGCAGTAGATGATCCCGAACGAGATGGGGATGTCTACGGCCGCGAGCGAAGTCACGACCCAGATGGCGAGCGCGACCGCCCCGTACTGCCCCGCGCGCCGGAGGTTGTTTCGCGAGAGGGGACACATGCACCCTGCGACGAAGAGAAAGGTCCAGGATATGCTGCATCGCCAGACGTCCTGGAGCGGGGGAGCAAACCAGGACAGGTCGGCGCCAACTATGAACCTGAGGTCATAGCAGAGGTGGAACAGCACCATTGAGACTACCGAGAAGCCTCGCACGAGGTCGAAGACGCCGATTCTGCCGCCCCGCGGGGAATCCGAGCCCAAGCCCGCCGCCATCAGGAGATGGAGCGGATGAGCGCGGTGACGCGCCCCAGGATGACCGGGTTCTCAACGTAGATCGGCGACATCATGTCGTTCTCAGGCTGGAGGCGGACGCGGTCGCGCTCGCGGTAGAAGGTCTTGACGGTCGCGGAGTCGTCAAGCAGGGCGACCACGATCTCCCCGTCGTGCGCGTCGTGCTGCTCCTTCACGACGATGTAGTCACCGTCGAAGATGCCGGCGTTGATCATGGACTCGCCGCGGACCCTGAGCACGAAGGAGCTGGCATCACCGACGACGGAGGTGGGGAGGGCGAGCGTCTCCTCGACGTTCTGCTCCGCGAGTATGGGCACGCCGGCCGCGACCCTGCCCACGAGTGGGAGCCGGATGACGTTGGAGGCAACGTCCTCGGTCACCTTGGCCAGGGGCTGCTGCGAGTCGTCCTTGTCGGCGCGGTCGTCCATGACCTCGATGGTACGGGGCTTCTTGGAGTCACGCTTGATGAGGCCGCTCTCCTCGAGCACCTTGAGGTGCATGTGGACCGTCGAGGGGGACGCGAGGCCGACGGCGGCGCCGATCTCGCGCACCGACGGGGGATAGCCGTGCTCGTCGGTATAGGTGCGGATGAAGTCGTAGATGGCGATCTGGCGCTTGCCGAGCTTACCCTTTGGCATGACGGCCCCCTTCTCTCTTGCGAACAAGTATACGGCCTGTTGCTCGAAAGCGCAAACATCTGTTCGAAAATTCTCTTGACACGAACACATGTACCGTCATAATCAAGTACAGATGTTCTGATTCTTCCGGCGAGCGGTTGTTGTCCGGTACCTCCCGTATAACGGACGTGTACCGCGAGCGATAGGGGAAACGCAGATGACACGCAGCAGCTACGCCATGCCCGCCTTCGACGGAACCGCCGCGCTCGAGCAGCGCGCCACGGGTCTCGTCCTCATCGAGGGCGGCCGCGGTCGTCGCGTTGAGGGCACGCCCGAGCCCGTCACCCCAAGGCTCACCGTCTGGCAGTCCGTCGCATTCGCCGCCCTCGGCGTCATCCTCGTTACCGCCCTTGCCATGACGAGCCTTCTCGTTGACACGCTCGCCTCGCAGAGGGGCTCGCAGGCCCTCTCGAACCTCCGGGAGAGCGAGATGGTCGTCCAGGACGGTGACTCGCTCTGGTCAATCGCCGAGTCGCTCGAGCTCTCTGATGCCTCCGTGCCCGACGTCGTCTCCTGGATCAAGGCTCGCAACGGCCTCGATGGGTCCATGCTCGTCGCCGGCCAGATGCTCGTCGTTCCCATGGCGGGCCCGCTCGACTGACGAGCCTTTCCAGTTCGTTACCTACGCAGTTTCGCGGGACGAATTTGTGCGTTTTGTGATAACGTTTCCTCTGCTGCCTGTAGAGGAGGTTTGATGCGCTGTCCCAGGTGCGGCTGCGAGGAGTCAAAGGTCGTCGACTCGCGACCCTCGGAGAACAACGATGCCATCCGCCGTCGTCGCGAGTGCATCGGGTGCGGCTTCCGCTTCACCACGTACGAGCGTTGCGAGGAGATGCCCATCGTCGTCATCAAGAGGGACGGCCACAAGGAGCCCTTCGACCGACAGAAGCTCATGAGGGGCCTGCTCACGGCCACCGTGAAGCGAGACATCCCCGTCTCCACGCTCTCCGCGCTCATCGACGACATCGAGTCTAGCCTCAGGGACGGCGGTACGCTGGAGGTCTCCTCGGTCGACCTCGGGAGCATGGTGCTCAAGCGTCTCATTTCCGTCGACAAGGTCGCGTACGTGCGCTTTGCCTCCGTGTATCGCGACTTCAAGGACGTCGACGAGTTCAGCGAGGAGTTGAGGAGTCTCAATGACTGATGACGTTGTCTCGCTTCCCATTAAGCGGCTCGACCCCACGGTCGAGCTGCCGAGCTATGCCTACGCCGGCGACGCCGGGCTCGACCTGAGGGCAAACGAGGACGTGACGCTCCAGCCGCTCGAGCGCCGTCTCGTCTCGACCGGTCTCGCGGTCGCCATTCCCGAGGGCTATGCCGGGTTCGTGCAGCCGAGGAGCGGCCTCGCCCTTCGCGAGGGCCTCTCCATGGCAAACACCCCCGGTCTCGTTGACTCCCACTACCGTGGCGAGCTCAAGGTATGCGCCGTCAACCTCGACGCCGAGCGCCCGATTCACATCGAGCGCGGCGAGCGCATCGCGCAGCTCGTCATCCAGCGCGTCCCCGTCGTATCCCTCGTCGAGGTCGACGAGCTTGACGAGACGGACCGTGGTGCCGGCGGCTTTGGCTCCAGCGGCGTCTGACGTTTGGTTTTGCGTCTGCGGCTCGTCCGCGGCATGACACATAGTGTACGTAGCAACAGGAAAGGGATGTTAGTTTATGGATTCTTTCTTCAAGGCAGGTGAGAGGGGCTCGAGCGTCGGCCAGGAGGTCCGTGCCGGTCTGACCACGTTCCTCGCGATGGCGTACATCATCGCCGTGAACCCCTCGCTGCTCACCCAGGCGGGCATTCCCGCGGCCGCGGCGGTCACCGCGACCTGCCTCGGCGCCGGCGTCATGACCATCCTCATGGGCCTCATCGCCAACCGCCCCCTGGCCTGCGCCTCGGGCATGGGCGTCAACGCCGTCTTTGCCTTCACGCTGACCGGCATCGCCGGCGGTGACTGGCACGCCGCGAGCGCCGTCATCTTCATCGAGGGCGTCGCGATTCTCATCCTGGTCCTCTGCGGCCTTCGCGAGGCCATCATGGACGCCATCCCGGTGTCCCTGCGCCACGCCATCTCGGTCGGCCTCGGCCTCTTCATCGCGATGATCGGCCTCGCTGACGCCGGCATCATCGTCGCCGACGAGTCCACCATGGTCGCCCTCGGCGACGTGTTCAGCCCCACCTTCCTGGTCGGCCTGATCTCGATCATCGTGACCATCGTCCTCTACGCGATGAACGTCAAGGGCGCCCTGCTCCTCGGCATCATCCTCGCCGTCCTCGCCGGCATCCCGCTCGGCGTCACGCAGATGCCCTCCGGCATCGTCTCCGGTCTCGACTTCTCCACCTTCGGCGCTCCCTTCCAGGCCGACGAGGCCGGCATCATGGGCATCGCCAAGGTCGTCACCAACCCGACGCTGCTCATCTTCGCCTTCTCGCTCATGATGTCCGACTTCTTCGACACCATGGGCACCGCGATGGCCGTGGCCAAGCAGGGTGAGTTCCTCGAGGCTGACGGTCGCGTCAAGGACATCAAGCCCATCCTGATCGTCGACTCCGCCGCCGCCGCGGTGGGCGGCCTCGTCGGCGCCTCCTCGATCACCACCTTCGTCGAGTCCGCCTCCGGCGCCGCCGACGGCGGCCGCACCGGCCTCTCCTCGGTCGTCGCCGGCCTGCTGTTCATCGTCGCCGCGTTCTTCTCGCCGCTCATCTCCGTCGTGAGCTCCGCCGCCACCTGCGGCGCGCTTGTCTTCGTCGGCTACCTCATGATGAGCGAGGTGACCGAGATCGACTGGTCCGACCTCCTCGAGGGCCTGCCTGCGTTCCTCATCGTCGCCGGCGTGCCCCTGACCTACTCCATCTCCAACGGCATCGGCTTCGGCTTCATCGCCTACGTCGTCGTCGCCGCCGTGACCGGTCAGCTCAAGAAGGTCAAGCCGCTCATGTGGGTCGCGGCGCTCGCCTTCCTGGTGTACTTCCTCGTCGTCTAGTCTCGACGACCGCCCGGGCGCTCGCGCCCGGGCTTTTTTCTTATCGAACCAACGAAAGGAGGGCTCGATATGAGCACGCACGAGCGTGAGGTCATCGGCGTCGACGACCGCGTGTCGGTCGGTCGGGCGATCCCTCTCGGCATCCAGCACATGATGAGCATGTTTGGCTCCACGGTGCTCGTCCCGGTTCTCACGGGCCTCAACCCCAACGTCGCGATCATGTGCTCGGGCATCGGCACCATCTGTTACCTGCTCGTCACACGCAACAAGATCCCGAGCTACCTCGGAAGCTCCTTCGCCTTCATCAGCCCCATCCTCGCTGTCGGCGCCACGCAGGGCCTTGACGCCGCCATGTCGGGCGTCGTCGTGGCCGGTCTCGTGTTCCTAGCCGTCTCCGGCATCATCCGCCTCGTCGGCACCGGATGGCTCGACAGGCTCCTGCCGCCGGTCCTCGTCGCCTCTGTCATGGTCGTCATCGGCGTCGGCCTCGCCGCGACGGCCGCCGACATGGCGTTCATGACGACGGACGCCTCGGGCGCCAGCGTGTTCTACGGCACCGGCGCGATCGTCGCCTTCGTGACGCTCGCCGCCGCGGTCGTCTTCTCGAGCATGGGCGGCATCGTCGGCACGGTGCCCGTCCTTCTCGCGATCATCGTCGGCTACCTCGTGTCCCTCGCGCTCGGTCTGGTGGACTTCGCTCCCGTCGCAGAGGCGGCGTGGATCGGCCTCCCGCAGATCTCTATGCCTCGCTTCGACCCCGGCGCCATCGCGCTGGTCGCGCCCGTCGCCGTCGTCGTGGTCATCGAGCACATCGGTCACCTGCTGGCCGTGGGTGAGATCGTGGGCAAGGACTACCGCGAGATGCTTCCCCGTTCGCTCGCCGGCGACGGCATCTCCACCGTCATCTCCGGCTTCCTCGGTGGCCCCCCGACCACGACCTACGCCGAGAACATCGGCGTCATGAGCGTGACGCGCGTCTACTCCACCCAGATCTTCTGGTATGCGGCCGGGTTCGCGCTCGTCGTGGGCGGCTTCTGCCCCAAGCTGGCGGCCCTCATCCAGTCCATCCCGAGCCCGGTCATGGGCGGCGTGAGCCTCCTGCTCTTTGGTCTCATCGCCTCCAACGGCCTGCGCATGCTCGTCTCCAACCGCGTCGACTTTGACGTCAACCGCAACCTCATGATCGCGTCTGTCGTCATCATCCTCGGCGTTGGCATGGAGACCTCCGGAATCTCGATTCCGATCGGCGACTACACGCTGCCGGGCATGGCCACCTCGACGCTCGTGGGCATCCTCATGAACCTCGTGCTCCCGCGTCCCAAGGAGGCCTAGGGCCAGCCTCTTTCCTGAGTGGGCTCCAAACAGAGGCGGCGACCAAAATGATGGTCGCCGCCTCTCATTTGATTCAGGGGCGGCGCTCTCGGGTATGCTAGAGCAAGGGATTGCGAGAGGGGAGAGACCATGAGCGATACCGTCCGAGACCTCGTGATAATCGGAGGCGGCCCGGCCGGTCTCTCCGCCGCCATCTATGCCAGCAGGTCGATGCTCGACGCCGTCACCCTCGAGCGCGAGGCGTCGGGCGGCCAGATGGTCCTCACCGGGGAGATCGACAACTATCCCGGACTCCCCGGAACCGACGGCTATGGGCTCGCCGAGGCGATGCGCGCGCAGGCAGAGGGCCTCGGTGCGCACCTGGAGATGGATCTGGTCACCTCCGTCGGGCGCGATGAGGCCAGCGGATTGTTCTCCGTTTCAACCAGCACAGGTGTTTACCAGGCAAAATGTGTCATCGCCGCCCTTGGTGCACGGCCGCGCAGGGCCGGCTTCGAGGGTGAGGAGGAGTTCACCGGCAGGGGAGTGTCCTATTGCGCGACCTGCGACGGCATGTTCTACAGAAACAAACATGTGTTCGTAATCGGGGGAGGAAACTCAGCCGCCGAGGAGGCTCTGTTCCTGGCACGTATTGCCAGCAAGGTGACGATTGTGGTGCGCAGGGACCACATGAGGGCCCAGACGGCCCTCGTCAGAAGGCTTGAGAGTGACGAGAAGGTCGAAATCAGGTATCAGACGTCGGTCGTGGCCGTCGAGGGCGGTCGACTGCCGAGCTCGATTACGTTGCGCGACAACGCCACCGGAACGCTTAAGGTCGAGAACCACGAGGAGGGCTCCTTCGGGATCTTCGTTCTCGTGGGCCGCGAGCCGGAGACTGAGCTTCTGGGCAATCTTGTCGAGCGAGACGAGTCGGGCTACGTGGTGACCGACGACCGCATGGCGACAAGGACACCGGGACTGTTCGTGGCCGGAGACGCCCGCAGAAAGCCTCTGAGACAGATCGTGACGGCGGCGGCCGACGGAGCCGTCGCGGCAACGAGTGCCGCGGCGTATCTCGGGTTACCGGTCGAGGGCTGAGAGTGAGAACCCAAACCATCTGGTACATGAGACCGTCCCAGACGGTTTGGGTTCGCAAGTTTGACCGCGTCATCGCTTCTGAGTGAGAAACCCCAGATAGTTTTGTTTGAGTAGTCTCAATGCGCCAGTCTATGAACCCAAACCGACGTGGGCTTTGGGTTATCTAAAACCGTGATAATATATCTTATGTAAAGTAGGGATTACAAGCGAATAGTTTGGGGATGCGGGGCGGTCGCGAGTGGCTAAACGCGCTGCTCGCACATCAACGAGAGCTTGAGCCTCGCGTCGTCGAGCGAGCCGGTGTCGACGATGTAGAGGAGCTCGTCTGAGGCTAGCAGCACGGTCTCCCCCGTGGGGACCAGCCTTCCTCCCGCGCGCTCTATCGTGAGCAGTCGCGTGCCGTCGGGCCACGGCACGTCGCACACGCGCCTGCCCTCCAGCCGGCTGCCGGCGCCCACGCGCACCGTGGCGATGTCCTTCTCGCCCGGTCCCGACGCCGTCGTGCCCTTCTTGGCCGTGGAGGCCAGGAGCGACTCCAGGAGGTGCTCGTAGAACGCGTCGGTCCCCGTGAGCGTAGAGACCACGTACGCGAGCACCGATACCAGCGTGACCGAGAGGAGCGCGTCGAGCGAGCCCGTGAGCTCAAAGACGAGGATCACCGCCGTGACGGGCGCGCGCACCACGCCGGCGAAAAGTCCCGCCACGCCGAGCGCGACGAAGTTGGGGCAGAAGAGCGGAGCCAGCCCCAGGCGCATCGCGACGACCGAGAAGGCCCCACCCACGAGGCCGCCGAGCACGACGAGCGGAAAGAGCGTGCCGCCCGGCGCCCCCGAGCCAAAGCAGGCGGCCGTGAAGAGGTACTTCCCCAGCAGCAGCGCCCCGAGCGAGACGAACGACGGGAATGCGCTGGCCTGGAGGACCTCCACGATGGCGTCGCCGCCGCACAGGAGCTCGGGCCAGGTGAACGCCACCACGCCGGCGAGGAGGAACGGGACGGCGAGCCGAAGGGCCGAGAGGCGCTCGGGGATGCGGCCGTAGACGGTCTGCGCGAGGAACATTCCCCGGTTGTGCAGGGCCCCGAGGAGGCCGCACGCCAGCCCGAGCGCGATGACGAAGAGGTAGTCGACGTGAGGCAGGTTGGTAATGAAGGAGAGGCTCACGACGGGCTCCACGCCGAGGACCTGGGAGACGAGGAAGTCAGACGCAACGGCCGCGCTCATGACGGAGATGATGAGCGGGGCGCTGAACTCCTTGTGGATCTCCTCGAGGGCAAAGAGGACGCCCGTGAGCGGGGCGTGAAAGGCCGCGGACATGCCGGCGGCGGCGCCGCAGGTGACCAGGAGCCGCTCCTCTCCCCTCTCGCGCCTGAGCGCCCGTGAGACGGCCTTGCCGGACATGCCACCCAGCTGGACCGACGGGCCCTCGCGTCCGAGCGAGAGGCCGGAGAGGGCGAGGAGCGTGCCCTCGGCGAACTTTGCGGGGACGACGCGCGCCCAGGGGGCGTCATAGCGCCCGAGCACCTCGGCGTCGACCTGGGGGATGCCGGAGCTCGAGGTGGCGGGCTCCCACCTCAGAAGGAGGCAGACCGCGACGAGCATGACGGCGAGAAGGGCGAACCAGCCCAAGATGCCGACGGGATCTCCGACGGCCGACGAGGTGAAGTCCCTGAGCACGGACTCCGCCCATGAGAGCGCAAGGCGATAGAGCGTGACGATGGCGCCGCCGGCAAGGCCGACGAGAGCACCCTCCCAGACGAGGCTCACCGGGAGACGTCGTGAGAGGCGCCTCGAGACAGGGTCCTCCGCTGCGTCATTCCCGGAGTCCATGGTCTAGTAAGGGCCTCCGCCGTAGAAGGCCCAGACGTTGGCGACGACGACGCCGACGGCCGGCGTGGCGGCGTGGACCAGCTGCCCTCCGCCGAGGTAGATGCCGACGTGGCCGCTTGAGGTGAAGATGAGATCGCCGTAGTTGAGCTGGCTCATGCTGGTCTTCCAGTCGCCGGTGCTCTTGAGGCTGTTGATCATCTGGTACGTGGTGCGACCGCGGGCGTAGCCGTAGCTGTAGCAGACGAGGCCGGAGCAGTCGAACGTGTCGGGGCCGGCGGTGCCGAGGACGTAGGGCTTGCCCACCTGGGCGAGTGCCGTGGCGACGCCGCCGCCGGAGGGGGTGTGCCCGCCGCTGCCCTGCGAGGGCGGCGTCTCGGGCTGCTGCTCGGGCTCCTGGGGCGTCTCGGGCAGCTGGGGCGTCTGGTCCTGGCCCTGGTTCTGGTCACCCTGGCCCTGGTTCTGGTTCTGCTCGCCCTGGCTCTGGTTCTGGTCCTGCTGGTTCTGCAGCTCGGCGGCGTCGAGGGCCGCCTGGATCTCTGCGTTGCGCTGCGCCTCGAGCTCGGCCTGGAGCTGGGCGTCGAGCGAGTTGTAGACCTCCTGGGCCTCGGCGACGCGGGCCTGGTAGTCCCCCACCTGCGACTGGAGGGACTCGACCTGAACCTGCTGGTCGGCCTTCTTGTCCTCCAGATCGAGCTTGTCCTGCTCGAGCTTCTCGGCGAGCGTGCGGACCTCGCTGATGGCGGCCGCCTCGCTCTCGGAGATGCTGTCAAGGTAGTAGACGCGCGTGACGAGCTCCTCGAAGCTCGCCGAGCTGAGCACGAAGTCGAGCATGGAGGTCCCGCCCGACTTGTAGGAGGCCTTCATGAGGCCGCCGAGCTGGGTCTGCTTCTCTTCGAGGACGATGCGCTGCTCCTCGATCTGGGCGGCCTTCTCCTCGATCTGGTAGTCGGTCTCCTCGAGCTCGGACGTTGCGTCGGCGAGGCTCGCCTGCATGGCGGAGAGCTCGGCGCCGAGCGACTCGAGTTGGGCGGATGCGGCGGCGAGCTGGTCGGCGGTGTCGGCGCGAGCGATGTCGGGCGTGCTGGCTATGGAAGCTGCCGCGAGCGGCAGCGTAAAGAGTCCTGCGATGACTGCTCTTCTAGAAAGGTTCATAACTTCCCTTCGCTGGTGTGCACCACATTATAGGGTCAAACGAGACTCCGAGCGCGAGCACCATACGATGGTCATGAATCTGAGATGAAAAAGGCGGTGCTAGGAGACCTTGACGAGCGTGAAGACCTCCTGGTCGTACTCCTCGGCGACGACGTCGCGCGGGTTGAGGAAGGAGAGCTCGAGGATGAAGCCAAAGCCCGCGACCTCGGCGCCGGACTGCTCGACGAGCCGTGCCGTGGCCACCGCCGTCCCGCCGGTGGCGATGAGGTCGTCCACGATGAGGACGCGGTCTCCGGGTGCGAGCGCGTCGCGGTGGATCTGGAGCTCGTCGGTGCCGTACTCGAGCGAGTACGTCTGCGAGTAGACCTCGCGCGGGAGCTTGCCGGGCTTGCGGGCGGGGGCGAAGCCGCAGCCAAGACGGTAGGCCACCGGCACGCCCACGAGGAAGCCGCGCGCCTCGGCGCCCACGACCTTGGTGATGCCGTGGCCGGCAAAGTGGTCGGAGATGGCGTCGATCACGGCGCGGAGCGCGTCCGCGTCGTCGAACAGCGGGGTGATGTCCTTGAACACCACGCCGGGCTCGGGATAGTCCGGGATGTCGATGATCTTGCTCTCGAAGTCGAAGTCGCTCACGAGCGTCTCCCCTCCTCCGACCGGGGGTCGCCCGGCTCGTCGCTTTTGAACGGGTTTGTGACGCGACGAGAGATGAGCTCGTCGCGAACGGTGTTGGTGAGGCCGAGCATCCGGGAGAACGCCTGGTCGTAGCGGGCCCGAGCCGCCTCGGTGTCCTCGATCTCCACCCCGCCGCCCTTCGCGGCAAAGACGACGAGCGCCTGCTCGAACATGGCAGACTCGCGGTTTGCGGCGATGACGTACTGGCGGAGGTTCTTGGGCCCGATGCCAAAGTGCCTGAGCTCGTCGCAGACGCGAATGAGCGGGAGGTCGCGGCCGTCGACGAGGTCGCGCCCGTGCGGCGAGCGCGTGAGCCGTATGACGCCCGCCTCGGAGAGCTGGCGCACGAAGCTCACGGTCACGCCCGCGATGTCGGGCATGCGGTCGATGGGATGGAGCTTGGAGAGGTTCTCCTCGTCCTCTGTGGGCAGCGCTATCGCCTCGGCGAGGACGTCGGGGCCGTCCCCCGCCGGCACCTGTCCGGCGTCTGCGCGCTCGAGCTGCTCCTTGATGACGGAGAGCGGGAGGAACCGGTTCTTCTGCAGGTAGAGGATCGTCTCGAGGCGACGGACGTCGCGCTGCGAGAAGAGGCGGTACCCGCTGGGCGTTCGCGCGGGGTTGAGCAGCCCCTCGTCCTGAAGGTAGCGCACCTTCGAGATGGAGAGGTCGGGATACTGCTGCTGCAGCTTCTTTACGACCTTGCCGATGGTGAGGTATCCGGCATCGGCCATGACGGCTAGGCCTCGGTGTCGATGCGGCGCTGCCGGGCGTTGGTGTGGAACACCATGCGGAAGGTGCCGATCTGGATGGTCGAGCCGTCCTTGAGGGTCGCACGCGTGGCGATGGCGCCGTCCACCCACGTGCCGTTGAGCGACCCGAGGTCCTCGATCGTGGCATAGCCGGCCGCGATGTTGCCGAGGTCCATGCGTGCGTGGTGACGGGAGACGGTCATGTCGTTCAGGAACACGCTGTTGTGCGGGTCTCGACCGAGGGAGATCTGGGGAGCGTCCAGCTCGAACACCTCTCCGATCTGCGGGCCCTTCACGATGGTGAGAGTGGGATGCGCCGGACGATGCGCACCCATGAGGTCGGGGACCGTGGAGTCGGCGGCGGGCATCCGGAAGATCTCGGTGGCGCCGGGGTTGGTGGAGTTGTTCGTGGGCATGTCTCTCCCCTCGTCGTCTATGTTCCTA
Organism: Olsenella sp. An270; assembly: GCF_002159735.1. Lineage (GTDB taxonomy): Bacteria > Actinomycetota > Coriobacteriia > Coriobacteriales > Atopobiaceae > Thermophilibacter. The sequence goes on along the minus strand of NZ_NFJF01000001.1, from coordinate 437,626 downwards.
TCATAGCGCGCTTATCGGCAGGCGACACAGTCCATCTCGATGAGCGCCCCGAGCGGCAGCTCGCTGACCCCAACGACGGCCCGCGCGGGCGCCGGGGTGGTGAACCGGCGGGCGTAGACCTCGTTCATGGCGTCCATGTCGTCGAGCGAGGCGAGGTACACCGTCGTCTGCGCTACGTCCGAGAGCGTGCAGTCGACCTCCTCGAGGATGGACTCGATGATGTCGATGACCCGCTCGGTCTGCTCCCTGATGCCGCCCTCGACGAGGCTCTTCTTGTCCCTGTCGGAGATGGGCAGCTGTCCGGAGGCGAACACGAGCCTGCCGGCGGTGGTTCCCTGCGAGTAGGGACCGATCGCCTCGGGTGCCCTCTCGGCGTTGATCGAGTACTTCACGCGACTCCCCTCCCTGTGGACAAAGCGGGCGCCTCCCTCAGCCGAGCGACCGCGCACCGACGAACGTCTGGTCGTCGCGGACGATTCCCCACTCGGACAGCTCGGCGCGCGTTGCCGCCGTCGCGCCGTCCGCGAGGGCGCGGGACCAGGGCATGCGCTCGAGGAGCGAGCGGAGCCGACGATGCCCGACCGGGGTCACCTCGGTGAAGGAGAGCAGACTCCTCCATAGTATCCGAGCGTGCGCTACGGGGACGAAGAGGAGATAGGCGGAAGGTGCGAACGACCCCGCGAGCCGCGTGACGATTGCGGCGATGTCGTCGAGTCTGAGCTGGGCCACGACGCCCTCCCCGGGGAGCTCGGCGCCGTCGTGGAGGTAGTCGGCGAGCACGTGGGGGGCGGCGGGGCCGGCGAGCAGCAGCGGGACGAGCATGCCGCTCGCCTCCTCGAGCAGCAGGTCGGGGAAGGCGGCGTCGCCCTCCCCGGAGCGGGCGTGCGCGAGGAAGCTCACCCAGGCGGCGAGCGCGTCCCCCCTCTCGCTCGCGTCGAGAATGACGTGCTCCTGGTCGCCGGTCCTCATGAGCAGCGGAACCGAGACGAGGCGGCCCGCGCCGTTCAGCGAGGCCTCCCAGGCCTGCTCCCCCACGTGCAGCTCCCTTCCGGCGAGCGCGGCCGTGCAGAACGCTTCTGCGTTGGGACCGCTCGCGAGAAGGTAGGCGCAGCCGGTGAGGTCGGCGAGCACCGTGTCCGAGTCGCTCGCGGACTCGTTGGCGTAGCACGCCACGCGCTCGACTCCGATGCTATCGGAGACCTCGAACTCGGCCCCGAGCAGAAGATGCTCGACGCGGAGCACGCCCTCCCGCGCGACGGCCGTCATGCCGACGCCCCGGAGCGCCTGCTGTCCCGTATGACCTGGACGCCCTTGAAGGTGTAGACGACCGCGGTGACGAGCGAGCACGCGACGCCGGCGTAGACGAAGAAGATGCCGAGGGCGGAGGCCTGCGAGTTGAGGCCCGGGAGCCATGCGGCGGAGACGAGGCCGAGGCCGTCCACGACCGGCAGACCGAGCAGGAGGTCGCAGAAGCCGAACATGAGCAGCGCGGTCGCCGCCTTGCCGACGTACACGACGTCGATGGGCCGGCGGCGGAAGTGCTGGAGGATGAGGCCCCCGATCGCGAGGTACACGTCGCGACCGATAACGAAGACCGGAACCCAGAGCGGGAGCTCGCCGACGATGAGCAGGCCGAGCACGCCGGTGAAGAGCAGGACGCGGTCCATGATGGGGTCCATGATCTTTCCGAGCCAGCTCACGGTCTGCGTGCGGCGCGCCACCTGGCCGTCGAGGAAGTCGGTCGTCGCGGCGACGACGTAGCAGACGAGGGCCGCGGTGCGCTGGTGCCCGCCGGCGAACAGCGCGAGGAAGGCGAGGGTGAGCCCGAGACGGCAGAATGTGATGACGTTGGCGATCGTGAATACCTGGGAGGACGGGTTGTCGGAGGTTCCGACGGGACTCTCCGTCGTGCCCTGTACCTGCGCCTCGGCAGCGTCGGTGTCGGCGATGGTCTTGGCGCGCTCCTTGACACGCTCCTTGGCTCTCGCTGCTCTCGCTGCTTTCTCAGACACGAATGACGCCCCTCACTACGGTTGACTCACGTCCACAAGGTACCCATCTTAACGCAAATTGATACCCGGCCCGCGTGGCCTAGAGGGTGGTGCGCTCGAGCAGGGCGAGGATGACGCGGATGCCCTGGGCGTACACGCGCCTCGAGATGCGCTCGTTGACCCCGTGGAGCCCGCGGGAGAACTCGTCGGGAGCCGGCCTGAACGGCGTCACGCGCAGCAGCTTGTCGCAGACGCCCTCGTAGCGGATCGAGTCGGTCCCGCCGCAGACGATCGACGGGACGACCGTCGTCTGCGGGTGGTATCTCTCGAGCACGTCGACGAGCTCGTCGTACCCGAGACCACCCGCCTCGTCGAGCCGGCCTGCGGGCGTGTGGTGGAGCACCTCGACCTCGACGCCCTCCCCCACCGTCTCCCTGACCCAGGAGACGACGTCCTCGACCGTCGTCCCGGGAAGCAGCCGGAAGTTGACGGTCGCGCTGGCGTCCCCGGGCATGACGTTGGGTGAGGGGGCGCTGCCCCCGATCTGGTCGACGGCCATCGTGGTGCAGACGAGGGGGTGGAGCTCCCGCATGGAGGCGGCCTCGCGCGCGATGGCCCCCGCGTTGGCGTCGACGTCGTCGGCGAGCCCCCGGAACGGTCCCTCTACGATGTGCGGCGCGAGCGCGCGGAAGGTCGAGGCGACGGGGGGCGTGAGCCTCGGCTTAGGGCGACGCTCGGCGAGCGCCGCCACGGCGACGCAGATGCGCTCGAGCGATGTGCCACCGAAGGGGTTCGAGGAGTGACCGCCGGCCCCGCGGGCAATGAGCCGCAGGTCGAGGTACCCCTTCTGCGAGAGGCAGACGTCGATGAGCGTGGTCCCGGGCGCGCCGTAGGGCGCCGCGTCGGCAAACGTCGACACGCCCTCGTCGAGAGAGAAGGCAGCGTGCACGCCCCTGCTGGCGAGCTCGGCGGCAAGCGCGGTGGCGCCGCGGCTCGTGACCTCCTCGTCCTCGCCGAACGCGAGAATCACGGTCCTTCTCGGCCGCCCGTTGCGCACGAGGAGCAGCTCGACGGCCTCGAGCTCCCCCATGAGCATCTCCTTGATGTCGATGGCGCCGCGACCCCAGACCCACTCGTCGTCGAGGTGCCCGCCAAAGGGGTCGTGAAGCCACTGGCCCTCCGTTCCGGGGACCACGTCGACGACGTCCTGGTGGGCGAGAAGGAGCGCGGCGGGGAGCGACTCGTCGGTGCCAGGGATCGTGACGAGGACGGAGTGGCCCACGCGCTCGAACGTCCCGGGGCGGGCGACGTTGGGATACGCGCCCCTGACGAGGTCGTAGAGCCGGTCGAAGGGCGCGAAGTCGGTCTGCTCCGGCGTCGTGTAGACGGTCCTCAGGGCGAGCGCCGCCGCGAGGCGGCGACAGGCGGCCTCGCAGTCGAGCTCGGGGTAGTCGTCCTCGTGCGCAAAGTGGGCGAAGGGGTCAAAGCTCTTCGTCACGTTCTTCTCCGCTGCCTAGGCGCTCGGGGAGATCGCGCGGACCCTTCTCACGTGCTCGAGGGCGGTGAGCTTGGTGACGACCTCGTCGCTGACGGGTGCGTTGACCTCGATGAGGGTGTAGGCGTCGGCACCGCGGCTCACGTTGCTCATGTTCTCGATGTTGAGCCCGGCGTCGGCGAGGATCTGCGAGAGCTGGCCGATGACGCCCTGGGCGTTCTGGTGGAACACGGCGATGCGCCAGTCGCCCACCAGCGGCCCGAGGTCGACGCGGCCAAAGTTGACCGAGTTGGTGATGTTTCCGTTCTCGAGGTAGTCACGGAGCTGACGCGCGGCCATGACGGCGCAGTTGTCCTCGGCCTCTCCCGTGGAGGCGCCGAGGTGCGGCAGGACGATGGCGTTCTTCATGTTCGCGGAGGCGGGGTTGGCGAAGTCGGTGACGTAGCGTGCGAGGTGGCCGTCGTCGAGTGCCTCGGCGAGCGCCTGCTCGTCGACGAGCGCGTCGCGGGCGAAGTTGAGCAGCACGGCGCCGCGCTTCATCTTGGAGATGGCCTCGGCGGAGATCATGCCCTTCGTGGCGTCGGTCGCGGGGACGTGGAGCGTGACGAAGTCGCAGGAGGTGAGGAGCTGGTCGAGGTCGGTCGCGTGCTCGATCCTGCGGTCCAGCCCCCATGCGGCGTTGATGGAGAGGTAGGGGTCGTAGCCCATGACCTCGGCGCCGAGCGCGATGAGGGCGTCGGCGACCTGGGCTCCGATGGCACCGAGGCCGATCACGCCGACGCGCTTGCCGGCGAGCTCGCAGCCTGCGAAGCGCTTCTTGGCCTTCTCGGCGCGCTTTGCGATTTGCGGGTCGTCCACGGCGTCGCGGACCCACTCGATGCCGCCGATGATGTCTCGGCAGGCGAGCAGCATGCCGCAGATGACGAGCTCCTTGACGGCGTTGGAGTTGGCGCCGGGGGTGTTGAAGACGACGATGCCGCGCTCGGCGCAGCGCTCGACCGGGATGTTGTTCACGCCGGCGCCGGCGCGGGCGATGGCGAGCAGCGACTGGGGCGCCTCGATCTCGTGCAGGTTGGCGCTGCGGACGAGCCAGGCGTCGGCCTCGTTGGGATCGTCGACGAACTCGTAGCCGGCGCTCTCGAGCGCGTCGGTGCCGACGGTCGAGATGTTGTTCATGCAGTGGATTGCGTACATAGCGGTCCTCTCAGAGATGTCAGACTACCTGACAAACTACCCAGGCACCTTTGTCAGGTTTTGCGCCTAGTGGCGCGCCTCGAAGTCCTTCATGAAGCTCACGAGCGCCTCCACGCCCTCGCGCGGCATTGCGTTGTAGATGGAGGCGCGCATGCCGCCCACGGAGCGGTGACCCTTGAGGTTGACGAGGCCCTTCTCGGCGGCCTCCTTGACGAACTCGGCGTCGAGGTCCTTGTCGCCCGTGACGAAGGGCACGTTCATGAGCGAGCGGCAGGACGGGTCGACCGTGGACGAGAAGAGCTCGGACTCGTCGAGGAAGTCGTAGAGCACGGCCGCCTTCTCGGCATTGCGCTCCCCCATCGCCACAAGGCCGCCGCATCGATCGATCCACTCGAAGACGAGGCCGCAGACGTAGATGCCCCAGCAGTTGGGCGTGTTGTAGAGCGAGCCGGCGTCCGCCTGGGTCTTGAGGCGCAGCATCGTGGGCACGCCGGGCAGGTCCTCGGGGATGAGGTCCTCGCGCACGATCACGATCTGGACGCCGGCGGGGCCGACGTTCTTCTGGACGCCCGCGTGGATGAGGCCGTAGCGGGTGACGTCGACCGGCTCGGAGAGGAACATCGAGCTCTGGTCTGCCACGAGCACGTGGCCCTTGGTGTTGGGCAACTCGGGGTACTTGGTGCCGTAGATCGTGTTGTTCTCGCAGATGTAGAGGTAGCTCGCGTCCTCGCGGATGGGCAGGTCGGAGCAGTCGGGGATGTAGGAGAAGTTCTTGTCGGCCGAGGAGGCGACCGCGACGGCGTCGCCGAGGATCTGCGCCTCCTGGAAGGCCTTCTTGGCCCAGTTGCCGGTGATCACGTAGTCGGCCTTGCCGTTCAGGGCGAGGTTCATGAAGACCGTGGAGAAGAGCAGCGAGTCGCCGCCCTGGGTGAAGATGACCTTGTAGTTGTCGGGGATGTTCATGAGGGAGCGCAGGCGCGCCTCGGCGCCCTCGATGATGCCCTTGAAGACGGAAGATCGGTGGCTCATCTCCATGACGCTCATGCCGCAGCCGGCGTAGTCGAGCATCTCGTCCGCGCACCGCTTGAGGACGTCCTCGGGCAGCACGGCGGGACCGGCGGAGAAGTTGTACACGCGTGCCATAAGATCCTCCAATGGTTGGTCTTGCCGTGAGGACATCTTAGGCGTGCCCGGACGCGTGGGCGCCGGCGGTCGCGCGTCGTTTGCGAGCCTGAAACGAAAAGAGGCCAGGGACTGCTCCCTGGCCTCGAAAGTGCTGGTCGGGTGGACTGGATTCGAACCAGCGACCCCTTGACCCCCAGTCAAGTGCGCTACCAAACTGCGCCACCACCCGTCGTGCGAGGAAGAACTATAGCATCCCTCGCCGTCGTGTGCAAGCGGGAGATTGGGACCCCGCTAGGCCAGGGCCGCCTCGAGCTCCGCGACGGTCACGAGCTCCGAGCCGTAGCACTTCTCGCAGTGCTCGAGCGCGCCCTCCTGGGTGCCGCAGAGGAAGGTCATCGTGGCGTCGGTCACCACGACTGAGGCGTAGTTGTTGAAGTAGGCGTCGGCGAGGGTGTGGAGCACGCAGATGTTGGTGTCGGCGCCCACGGCGATGACGGTTGTGACGCCCAGCTCGCGCAGGGTGAGGTCGAGGTCGGTCTGGAAGAAGCCGGAGTAGCGGCGCTTGGGGATGGTGATGTCGCCGGTGGCCTGCCCGATCTCGGGGAAGACGCGCACCTCGCCGGCGACGCCGTGCTCGCCCCAGAGGTCGAGCTCGCGGTCGAGGCCGCGGATATGTGCGTCGTTGCAGTAGATGACCGGGATGCCAGCCGCATGGCAGGAGGCGACGGAGCGCGCGACGGCGGCGCGGTAGGCGGCGGTCGCGGCGTCAGGATCGTAGAGCGAGTCGTCGCCCACAGCCTCGATGGCGTCGATGACGAGCAGGGCGGTAGTGTTCTTGTCGAGCTCCATGGAATCCCCTCTCGGTTGGGTGGTAGCCTGAAGCATAGCGGATTGGAGGATCTGTGGAGGAGTCGTTCTTCGAGCGAGCCTGGGACGTGGTGCGACAGATTCCCGAGGGGCGCGTGGCCAGCTACGGGCAGGTGGCTCGTCTCATGGGGGCGCCTCGCTGCGCGCGGCAGGTGGGGTTTGCCATGCACGCGAGCCCTGGGGTCGCGGGCGGCGTGCCGTGCCATCGCGTGGTCTTTGCGGACGGCTCGCTGGCTCCGGGTTTCGCGTTTGGTGGCCCCGGCGAGCAGCGTCGTATGCTCGAGTCCGAGGGAGTGCGCTTCCTGCCGGACGGGCGCGTGGACATGGACGCCTGTGCCTGGGAGCTGGGCCTGGTCGAATGATGCAGCGATCCCCTGTTTCGAGCGAACCTGCCTTCAATACCGACTTCTGAATAGATTTCCACCCAGGACCCTTCCGAGTGGGCCCTTCTTGGCTATGAAACCGCAGGTAAGCGAAGTTGAAATTCGAATGTTTGACCCCTTGCGGTAGAAATATGTTCAGAAGTCGGCTTTGAAGTCAGGTTCTTTGCAAGTCATGTTGCCAGCGGCCCCTAGAGCACCGGCGGATGGTTGAGCAGCAGGTGCCACGCCTCCCAGCGCTCGTTGTCGTAGTCGTCTGCCTTGCCGTCTCTCCTGGCCTTACGCTTTCCGAGCGCCCTGCGAATCCGCTCCATCGAGCTGCGCCACGCGGGATACGACGTGCGCTCGTCCTCGGTGAACGTGAAATGCACGAGGCGACGGACGCCGCTGATCTGGTTTCCCCTCCTCACGTCGCTCTTGCGCTTTGCCTCTCCGCCGTGCGTGACCTCGGGGTCGAAGTCGATTCCCACCATGCGGCGCTCACCACCTGCGGTCTTGCCCACGATCACGACATCCGGGTAGCGAGTCGTGTAGCGACTTTTCCCACGCGCATCCATTCGCTCGAAGACACGCAGCGCGACGTTCAGCCTCACGTCCTTCCACCCAAACCCGCCGCACTTACACGGGAGCATGGCAAGCAGCCCAATGCCGCCCTCAGGTGGCGAGAGCGCGCCGTCGCGGACGTACCTCAGAGCGCGACGGGCCTCGTCCACCCCATAGAGTCCCTTCGCACGTCGCAGTAGGCCGCGATCTTCTTGACCGAGGTCAGCGGCTCCTCCGGCTCCTCCCGCCTCGCGAGCCCGGACGTCGAGAAGTCGTCCAACCTGAAGGACGAACACAGCGCCATGCCAACATAGGCCGCGACGCGCAGGTCCTCGGTCGCGGCGATCTGGATAAACGTGAGCTCCGGCGAGGTGACCACGATGTCGTAGCCGCGCAGACCGGTCGGCTGGATCGATCCCCTTGGTAAGGGTGTCGAGCAGACGTGGCTGGTGACGCCCGCGATCTTTCGACGTCCCCGGTCGCTCGCCACGAGCACGTCAATCGACGGCGCGCGGCCGGGGACCTCGGGCAGGTAGGGCTCGAGCGCCCTCATCACATCCGCCACCTCGGCGGCGGTCGGCCCGACGTCGGGCACCCGAGGCTCGTCGCCGTCAGATGCCATCACGCTCGACCAGCAGACCCGACGGAGATGCCAGTGGAGCGCCGTCCAGTGTGAGATGCACGTCGTCATGGTTTCCCCCTCTCGCGAGGGACAATCGTCTCAAGGCGACCTTCCACGAAAATGCCGATGGCTCACGGCAGCCTGGCGGCGCGCTGCCACGTGGCTGCCACCCGCGGCGATTCATCACAAACGCGCAGGCAAGGAAGTTCCTCAGAGACAGATGCGACGCACCACTACCGGACCCGCGTGAAATCGGGACGCGCGGCCTCCACAGCACGCTCACAAGTTCTCGCCAACGACCCAATATGGGTATATACGACCCGAACACGACCAAGGAGGACCCATGTCGTACGCAATCATCTGCAGCTCTAAGACCGGCAACACCGAGAAGCTCGCACAGCGCGCCCGCGAGGTGCTGGGTGAGAAGGGCGAGGGACCGGTGGCCGACGCCGACCTCGTTCTTCTTGGCTCCTGGACCGACAAGGGCGGCATGGACCCCGCGCTCGCAGACTCGCTCCCCCAGCTTGTGGGCAAGCGCGTCTTCCTCTTTGGCACCTGCGGCTTTGGCGGAAGCCAGGCGTACTATGACCGCGTGCTCGACCGCTTTGCCGCGGCGCTGCCGGAGGGCGCCCAGGTGGTCGGTCGCTTCATGTGCCAGGGACAGATGCCGCCCGCCGTCCGTGAGCGCTACGTCAAGATGGCCGAGCACGACCCAAAGAAGTTCGAGCCCATGATCGAGAACTACGACCGCGCGCTTGGTCACCCCGACGCCGCCGACCTCGACGCCTTCGAGGAGGCTCTGCGCGGCGCGCTCTAGGTCTTACTCGATTCCAAGCCTCTCTGAGAGCTCGAGCCACTCGTCCTCGAGCTCTCCGCGCTCGGCGAGGCAGGCATCCAGCGCCTCCTGCGCGGCCATGAGGGCGGCGTAGTCGCTCGCGTTCACGGCAGCCATCTCGGCTCGCAGGCGATCGGGCTCCCCTGCCGTCTTCTCGAGTCTGCGGCTCACCGCGTCGAAGCGCTTCTTGAGTTCGCGGCGCTCCTGGTTGGTGAGGCCGGAGTCAGCTGGACGAGAAGAACCTTCCTCCTTCGTAGCCTCCTCCGTCTGAACGTCGTCCTTCTCGGCGAGCAGCCTCAGGTACTCGTCGACACCGCCGGGGACGTGTCGGACGTGGCCGTCCAAGAGGGCAAACTGGTCGTCGGTCACGCGCTCCATGAGGTAGCGGTCGTGACTCACCACGAGCAGCGTTCCCGGCCAGCTGTCGAGCAGGTCCTCCATCACGGCGAGCATGTCCGTGTCGAGGTCGTTTCCGGGCTCGTCGAGCACGAGAACGTTGGGCTCCTCGAGGATCACGCACAGAAGCGCCAGGCGGCGCCGCTGTCCGCCGGAGAGGTCCTTGATGAAGTTCTGCAGCTCGCGCTGCTCGAAACCCAGACGCTCGATGAGCTGCGTGGGACTCTGCATCTTGCCGCCCACGAGGTAGCTGCGCTTGTAGCGGCCGAGCACCTCGAGGACGCGCCAGTCGTCCTTCTCGCCCAGCGCGTCGAGATGCTGGCTCATGAAGCCGAAGCGCACGGACGCGCCGATCTTCACGGTGCCGCTCGTAGGCTCGAGCGACCCCGTCATGAGCGCGAGCAGCGTTGACTTGCCGGCGCCGTTGGCTCCGAGGATGCCGTAGCGGTCGCCGGGTCCGATGAGCCACGAGACACCGTCGATCACGCGCGGACCGCCGGGATAGGCAAAGTTCACGTCCTTCATCTCGATTACCTGCTTGCCCAGGCGGCTCACGGCGAGGCGCTTGAGCTCGAGCGGGTTTCTGAGCGGCGGGTCGTTGGCGATGAGGGCACGCGCCGCTTCGATGCGAAACTTCGGCTTGCTCGTGCGGGCCTTGGCGCCGTGCGCCAGCCAGTTGAGCTCCTTGCGCAGCGTGTTCTGGCGGCGCTCCTCCATGACGGCGGCCTGGCGCTCGCGCTCCACACGCTGCTGGATGTAGGCGGAGTAGCCGCCCTCGAAGGGCTCGATGCGACGGTCGTGGACCTCCCACATGTGCTCGCAGACCTCGTCGAGGAACCATCGGTCGTGCGTTACCACGAGCAGCGCGCCCTCCCCTGCCGGCCAGCGGCGGCGCAGATGGTCCGCAAGCCACTCGATAGCTGCGAGATCGAGGTGGTTGGTGGGCTCGTCCATGAGGATGACGTCCCAGGTGTGGCAGAGCACGCGGCAGAGGTCCACGCGGCGGCGCTGGCCGCCGGAGAGCTCGCCCACGAGGCCGCTCAGGTCGAGATCGCCCACGAGCTCGTCAAGGATGGCGCGGATGCGGGCGTCCGAGGCCCACGTGTACTCCGGGACGTCGCCAAAGATCGCGCGGCGCACCGGGTCGGCGTCAGAGAGCTCGTCGGTCTGGCCGAGATAGCCAACCGAGATGCCCCGGCGCCAGGTCACCGTGCCGGAGTCGGGCTCAAGCACGTGACCCACGATCTCCAGCAGCGTCGACTTGCCGTCGCCGTTGCGGCCGACGATGCCGATGCGCTCGCCCTCGTTGATGCCGATGGTCTGGTCCTCGAGCACGCGCTTGCCGGGCCACTCGTGCCCCACATGCTCAAGTCCGATGAGGATTCCCATTACGATGCGTCCTCTCGCGTCGCGAGGGTTCTAAGCAGCGCGATCTCTCGCGCCCAGCCCTCGAGCCCGTCCTGGGGGGTCTCAAGGACCATGGGCAGCCCAGCCAGGCGCGCATTGGTGACGACGGCACGGAAGGTCTCGAGCCCGAGCGTTCCCTCCCCTATCCGCTCGTGACGGTCCTTGTGGGAGCCAAGCGGGTTCTTGGAGTCGTTCAGGTGGAGGGCGCGCAGGCGCGCGAGTCCGATCACACGGTCAAACTCGTCGAGCACCCCGTCGAGGTCGCGTACGATGTCGTACCCCGCGTCGGCCACGTGGCAGGTGTCCAGGCACACGCCGAGGAGCTCGTCGTGCTCAACGCCCTCGATGATGCGCGCCAGCTCCTCGAAGCTGCGGCCCACCTCGGTGCCCTTTCCGGCCATGGTCTCCAGCAGCACCGTCGTGCGCTGGCCGGGCACGAGGACCTCGTTCAGACCCTCGCAGATAAGACGGATCCCCTCGTCCACGCCCTGCTTGACGTGCGCGCCGGGATGGAAGTTGTAGAGGTGGCCGGGCATCCGCTCCATTCGCTCCAGGTCCTCGCGCATCGCACGACGAGCGAACTCCACGGTCTCCGGCTTGGAGGAGCAGAGGTTGTAGGTGTAGGGCGCATGGGCCACGAGCGGCCCGATCCCGTGCCCATCGAGCGTGGCGAAAAACCCCTCAAGATCCTGTGCGTCGAGCTCGCGCGCGTTGCCGCCGCGCGGGTTGCGCGTGAAGAAGGCGAACGTGGTGGCGCCGATCGAGACGGCGTCGGCAGCCATGGCGGCATAGCCGTTGGATGTGGAGAGGTGACAGCCTAAAAGCAGGTCTTTCATGTCAGCTCCAGTCGACAATCAAGAGGTCTATCGTAAGCCGAGCGGCGAGAATCCAGGAGAACCTGCCTTCTAGGCTGACTTCTGAATAGATTTCGGGTGCCGAGGCGGAGAAATCAATGCTCAAACAAAATCCACCTGCGATTCTTTCTCACGTGGCCACCCGATACACACCGCTTTGAGGGCAAATCTGTTCAGAAGTCGGCTCTGAGGGCAGAAGCGTCGTGGGTCACTGCCTGGAGGCGTGATTCCGGACCCAGTCCAGGATGGCGTCGGCCACGTTGGCGAGCGGCATGGTGTCGAGCTGCTCGATGCCGTTCGCGGTCACGAGCGCGACGCGGTTGGTGTCGGCACCGAAGGTCGACTCGGGCCGGCTCACGTCGTTGGCCACGATGAGGTCGGCGCCCTTGTGGTCGACCTTCTCCTGCGCGTGGGCGAGAAGGTCATCCGTCTCGGCGGCAAAGCCCACGACGACGCGCGCGCCCTTCGTCGCGCAGAGGTCAGCCAGGATGTCGGCGGTCTCCGTGAGCTGGATCGCGTCCAGATGCTCGTGGGACTTCTTGAGCTTGTGGTCGGCGGGCGCGACGGGCGTGTAGTCTGCCACGGCTGCGCTGCAGATGGCGACGTCAGCAGCGTCGAAGGCGGCGAGCATCGCGTCATGCATCTGCGCCGCGCTCACGACGTCCACGCGTCGCGCGTCCGCGGGCGTGACGAGCGACGTGGGTCCGGAGACGAGCGTCACCTCCGCACCGCGTCGCGCGGCCGCAGCCGCGATGGCATAGCCCATCTTGCCGGTGGAGCGATTGGCGATGTAGCGAACCGGGTCGATGGCCTCGTGCGTGGGGCCGGCGTTCACCAGGACGCGAAATCCCGCGAGGTCGCGCGGCGCGAGAAGGGCGAGCGCCGCCTCGACGACCTCGTCGACGCTGGCGAGCTTGCCCTCGCCCACCTCTCCGCAGGCCAGCCGGCCGCTGTCGGGGCCGACGAATCGCACGCCTCGCTCGCGCAATGTGGACACGTTGGCCTGCGTGGCCGGGTTCTGCCACATGTGGACGTTCATGCCCGGCGCCACGAGCACGGGGCAGGCGCAGGCGAGAAGCGTCGTCGTGAGGCAGTCGTCCGCGATTCCACACGCCATCTTCGCGAGGACGTTGGCGGTGGCGGGCACCACCACGGCAACGTCAGCCCACTCGGCGAGCGAGATGTGCGGGATGGCGGAGCCCGGGTAGTCGTAGAGCGACGTGGCGACGGGAGCGCCAGAGAGGGACTCGAACGTCACGGGACCCACGAAGCGCGTCGCGTCCTCGGTCATGGTCACGCGCACCTCGCAGCCGGACTTCTGGAGAGCGCGCAGGACCTCGCACGCCTTGTACGCCGCGATGCCCCCGCAGACGGCGAGCAGGACGCGACCCCTCTCGCCGCTCACTCCTGGCCCTCCTCGGAGGTGACGAGGATGCGGTGGCAGTACGGGCACTCGGTGATCTCCTCGCCCTGGGCGAGGTCGTGGAAGGAGCTCGGTTGGAGCTTCACGCGGCAGACCGAGGGGACGTTGCCGCGCAGACGCTCGACGGCAAGCCCCTTGAAGCGCTTGCGCGCGGCCTCGTAGCGCTCGAGGAGCTCGGGCGAGAGGCTCCCGGCGAGCTCGTCGCGCTCACGGGAGAGACGGACGATCTCCGCGCGCAGCGAGGCGGTGCCCTCGGAGAGCGCGGACTCGGTCGCCGAGCGCTCGGCCTCGAGACGTTCGGCCGTTGCGCGCGCGTTCCTCTCGGCGAGCTCAAGCTTCTCGAGGCGCTCGCGCAGGGGCCGCAGCGTGTACTCGGACTTCTCGATCCTCTTGGCGAGCGAGGTCAGCTGCTGCTCGAAGTCGCGGATCTCGCGATGGGTGTGCTCGCCGGCGTCGGCGGCCGCCTGGACCTCGGCGGTCTTCTCGCGATAGTGCTCAAGGGCCTCCTCGGCGTCGGCGATCTCGGTCTCGGCGTCCTTGCGCTGGCCCACGATGCCCTTGAGCTCGGTGGCCACCTTGCGAGCGGCGAGCTCGATCGTCTGCAGGCGCTTGCGCTGCGGCATGGCGGAGAGCGTGGAGGCGTGCTTGAGCAGCTCGAGGTCGACCTCCTGGAGCTTGAACAGAGTCGTTGCGGCGGTCATGGGTACCTTTCTCTCAGCGCCGTGCGCCCGAGCGCTCGGCGACGATGTTCACGAGGGTGCTGGCAAAGCGGTTCAGGACATCCTCCGACACGCGTTCGTCAAAGCTGACGCGCAACGAGCCGAGCGCCTGGTCTCGGGGAACGCCCATGGCGAGCAGGACATGGCTCGCGTCGAGCGAGCCGGAGGAGCAGGCCGAGGCCGCGGAGACCTCGAAGCCCGCCTGGTCAAGCGAGAGGATCAGCGTCTCGGAGTCGACGGAGGGCACCATGAGGCTCACGATGCCGGGCAGTCGGCCGTCGTCGACGACGGCGGAGGTGGTGGGCAGGATGCCCGTCCCCGGTGCACAGACGTGCTCGTAGAGCGCGTTCGCACGGCGGGCGACAAGGGCACGGGTCTCGGCGAGCGTGGCGTCGCACGCGCGCGCTGCCGCCGCGAAGGCGAGGGCGCCGCGGACGTCCTGGGTCCCGGCGCGCCTCCCGGCCTCCTGCCCCCCGCCCACGAGCTGGGGCCTCAGCGGCACGCGGCCGCGAACGGCGAGCGCGCCGACGCCGACCGGACCGCCGATCTTGTGCGCGGCCACGCTCACGGCGTCGACATCGGAGAGGTCGAGCGGCACGTGGCAGAAGCCCTGGACGGCGTCGGTGTGGAAGATCGCCCCGCACGCGTGCGCGCGGCGGGCGAGCTCGGCGACGGGTTGGATCACGCCCGTCTCGTTGTTGGCAGCCATGACAGAGACGAGGGCGCATGTGTCGTCGAGCAGGGGCTCGAGGGCTGCCGGGTCGACGATGCCGTCGCGGCGCACGCCGGCAAGCTCGACCTCGAACCCGCGCGCGCGGAGCGGACCCGCGAGGTCGAGGACGGAGTCGTGCTCGATCGCGGAGATGACCACGCGCCTGCGACGGGCGGCCCTCGCCCGCACGCCCTCGGCGATGCCGATGAGCGCGAGGTTGTTGGACTCGGTGCCACCCGAGGTGAAGGTCACGTCGGAGGGCCTGAAGCCGCCCCCGAGCACCGCGGCGAGGTCTCGGCGCGCACCGTCGAGCGCGCGAGCGGCCTGGCGTCCGAGCGTGTGGAGCGAGTTGGGGTTGGCGCCGGCGTAGGGTGCGCGCTCATATGCGCGCTCGGCCTCGAGGGCCTCCTGGCGCATGGGCGCAGACGCCGCGTAGTCGAGATATTCGAGCTGGTCGGGCATGGCGCACCTAGGCCATCTTGGAGACGCCGCGCTCGGCGTGGCGGCGCAGCTCGCGAATGGCAACGGCGCGGTCGGCCGCACGGAAGACCGAGGACCCGGCCACGATGACGTTGGCGCCCGACGCCACGGCCTGGGCGACGTTGCCCATGACGATCCCGCCGTCGACCTCGACGCGCGGGTTGACGCCATGCTCGGCGCAGAGGCGACGCAGGCGACGCAGCTTCTTGAGGGAGGACTCGATGAAGCGCTGCCCGCCGTAGCCCGGGTCGACGGTCATGATGAGGACCATGTCGAGGTCCTCGATGATGGGCTCGAGGACGCTCACGGGCGTGGCGGGGTTGAGGGCGATGGACGCCTTCGCGCCGCGGTCGTGAATGACCGAGACGATGCGATGCGCGTGCGTGGCGGCCTCGTAATGGAAGGTGAGGATGTCGGCCCCGGCGTCGAGGTAGCTCTCGACCTTCTGGTCGGGGTTGGAGATCATGAGGTGGACGTCGACGGGCAGCTCCGTCGACTCCTTCACGGTGCGCAGGAAGTCGACGCCGAACGAGATGTTGGGCACGAAGTGGCCGTCCATGACGTCAACGTGGATGAGGTCGGCGGTCTTGGCCTCGGCGACCTCGTCGGCGATGTGGCCGTAGTCGGCGGCAAGAACGGAGGGGGCAATGAGTATGGGCGCGTTCATCAGCGACTCTCCTTCTTCTCAGACTTGTGGAACGAGAAACGACGCTCCTCGCCGCGGGCGAGCCGTCGGACGTTTTCCCTGTGCGACCAGATGACCACCACGGCGGCGACGGCCACCGGGAGAATCGAGACAAACGGGAAGCCAAAGATGAGGCACCACACGGGCAGCGACGCGGCCGCGACGACCGACCCGAGGGAGACGAAGCGCGTGGGGATGACGAGCAGGAGGAAGAGCGCGAGCAGCCCGACGCCGATGGGCCAGTAGAGACCCAGTGCGGCGCCAAAGCCGACGGCGATCCCCTTGCCGCCATGGAAGCGCAGGTAAGGCGAGAACACGTGCCCGCAGATGCAGGCGAGGAAGACCACGGTGAGCGAGGTCCCAAAGACCGTCGTGTGGTCGAGCGACGCGAAGTCTCCGCCAAACACGAGAAACGCGAGCACGGCCCTCGAGACGAGCATCCACACGAGGCCCTTGCTCAGGTCGAGCAGGAGGGTGAGCGCCGCAGCGCCCTTGCCCACGGAACGGGCGACGTTCGTGGTGCCGATGTTGCCCGAGCCGATGGTGCGGACGTCGACGTGACCCATCGCGCTGGCGATGAGAAGCCCGAAGGGCACGCCGCAGACGAGATAGGCCCCCAGGGCGAGAAGGACCGTGACGATCTGGAGCTCGCTCATCGCTCCCCTCCCTCGCTCTTGCGACGGAACTTGAGGCGAATCGGCGTGCCGGTGAGGTCCAGGCGGCTGCGCAGGCGGTTCTCGAGGAAGCGCTCGAAGTTGTCGTCAACGAGGTCGGGCGCGTTGCACCAGAAGGTGTAGACCGGGGGCTTGGAGCCGGTCTGCGTGGCGTAGTTGATCTTGAGGCGGCGGCCCCGCTCGCTGCGGGTGTGGCCGCTCTCGCGAATCTCGGCGAGAAGGGCGTTGAGCTCGGAGGTCCTCACCTGGGACGCGTGGGCCGCCGCGGCTCGGACGGCCAGCTCGAGGACCTTGTCGGTGGCGCGGCCGGTGAGCGCGGAGACGTTGACCGTGGGGATCCACGACGCGAAGGCGAGGCGCTTGTCGATGGACGAGACGATCTCGTCACGCTGCTGGTCGGTCTCGACGAGGTCCCACTTGTTGAGCACGAGGACCAGACCGCAGCCGCGGTCGATCGCCATGCCGGCGACCTTCTGGTCCTGCTCGGTCACGCCGACGGTGGCGTCGACCACCAGGAGGCAGACGTCGGCGCGGTCGATGGCCTGGAGGCCGCGGACGAGGCTGTAGTACTCGACGTCCTCGTGGACCTGGGACTTCTTGCGCATTCCCGCGGTGTCGACCAGCTTGATCGGCTGGCCCTTCCACTCGATCATGGTGTCGATGGCGTCGCGCGTGGTTCCGGCGACGTCGGAGACGATGGAGCGCTTCTTGTTGGCGAGGCGGTTGGCGAGGCTGGACTTGCCCACGTTGGGACGGCCGACGATCGCGAGCGAGAGGACGTCGTCTTCGGCCTCGTCCTCCTGCGGCTCGGGCAGGGCGTCGACGATGTCGTCGAGCAGGTCGCCGGTGCCGTGCCCATGGCTCGCGGAGAGCGGGCGGGGCTCGCCGACGCCGAGGGCGTAGAAGTCCCAGAGACCGTCCTGCTCGGTGGCGGGGTTGTCCTTCTTGTTCACGACGAGGAAGACGGGCTTGTCCTGCCTTCGCAGGACGCGGGCGACCTCCTCGTCCTCGTCGGTCACGCCGGTCGAGCCGTCGACGACGAAGACGATGACGTCGGCCTCCTCGCAGGCCATCAGCGCCTGCTCGCGAATGCGCGGGGCGAAGACGTCCTTGGACTTGACGGACTCGATGCCGCCGGTGTCGATCAGGATGAAGTCGCGACCGTTCCAGTCGGCGTCGTGATAGGAGCGGTCTCGAGTCACGCCGCGCGACTCGTGCACGATGGCGTCCCGGCTCACCGCGATGCGGTTCACAAGCGTGGACTTGCCGACGTTGGGCCGGCCGACCACGGCGACTACGGGTTTGGGCATCTGTTCTCCTCGCTATTCGTTTGACCTGCTCAGCTTACCACGAGCGGCAACAAATCGCCGGTGAGCGCGAGAAATTCACGGGGTGTCCGCGTGCTAGGAGATGTCGGCCTCGTTGTGATAGAGGCCAAACTCGAGGCCCTGCCGGACACGCTCGTCGAGTCGGTCTCGGAGCGCCTGCTGGTCGTTTGCGGCAAGGTCAACAGCAACGCGCACGATGGTCCCGTCCCCGGCGGCGCCTATGATGCTCGTGCGGTCCGATGAGATGACGATGCCGCGCAGCTCGCTGCCCAGCTCGTGCCGGGCGCTCACGCCAAAGCCGTCCTCGGGGAAGAACGTCACGAGCGTGCCGTCCGAGAGGCCGCAGACAAAGAGCGACCCGTCAGAGGACGCGGCGATCGTCCGCGCGTAGGGCGAGGCGGAGTCGGTCATGCTGGACGTAATGCCGTCCCGCTCGACCCAAGTCCCCCATTCTCGGGTGAGCGACCGCGAGCCGTTCCCGCACGCGGTCCCCTTCCCCACCGACACGGCCCTACCTGAGCCCACGGCGATGGCGAGCGGTGTCGTGCCTCCATGCGTGACGGCAGACTCCGGGCGAGAGACCTCGGACGCGCCAGGCTCCAGGACGACAAGGTCCCCGCTCTGGGTCCCGGCGAACACGCGGCCGTCGGCATCCATGGCGACGGCGGAGACATTCAGGCCGTCGACCCTGTTCTGCACGCCTCCCGTGGCGTCGAGCACGAGGAGCGCGCCCTCGCACCCGACCGCCAGCTCGGAGCCACCCGCCACGGCGGAGACGCACGTTGGGACCAGCCCGTCAGGGAGCGGCAGCTCCGCGACGGTCCCGGCGGCGCAGTCCACGTGAATGAGCCGGGTCGCATCCGGGTCGTCGGCGAGGAGGGCGACCACGTAGAAGTCCTTTTCGCCCGGTCCCGGGGCCAGGTGGAGGGCCTCTGCGGCCTCGAGCGACTCATCTACGTCCTCAATTGAGCCGGACGTGACGTCGACGAAGGTGATCGAGCCGTCGCTGGCGAGAAATGCGGCTAGCTCGCCGCCTTTGACACTCGCACCGTCGACGAACGTGCTGCCGGTCGTCGCAAGTATCGTCGTGTCCTGCCTGACCGACCAGGAGAAAACGTAGTCCTGCGGCGTGCGCACCGCCACAAGGGAGCCATCCGGGCTCCATGCCAGCGTGCTGCCCTCCGGATTCTGCGTTCCGTTGAGGAAGAGCAGCTGGGAGCCCTGATGTCCGTCCAGGATGGCGATGCCGCCCTCACCAAGGACCGCAAGGTAGCGTCCGTCGGGCGAGAAGGACAGGTCAAAGCTCGGCATCTCGAGGCGGGCGGTCACAAGGGTGCCTGAGTCGCCATCCGTCGAGAGGGTCACGACCGCCCCGTTCTCGCTCAGCTCGGCGGTGACGCCGGAGGCCTCCACGGCGGCCCTCGTTCGGGCGGCGTCCGGGAAGGAGAAGCCGCGAGAGTCCGCCTCTTCCGCGTCCATTTGCTCGGTGGGCGTGATGGCGTCGAGCGCCGACCTCATCATCAGCTGCGTCGAATAACCGTCGTTGAGCGCAGCGTCCTGTGCGTACCCCTCATCGTCAAGCAGGCGAAGGGTCCCGTCGGCAGTGACGTATGGGTTGACCCGATTGCCGACAGCGCTGGCATAGACGAGCATTGAGTTTGCATAGCTGCGACTTCCGACGAGCGACGTTTCGCGAGCTGCGTTTCGAACCTGGTTATATGCGGAGAAAGCCCAAAATACGATTAGGGCAGAGATGACTGCGAAGACACGCACGCCTCGGGCGTGTCGCCTCGAAGCACGCACGTATCTCTCTGCGTTAACCGTCAGAGGCGACGTGCCCCGTGTCTTTTTTCGCATGCGAGTCATCTCACGGAGGCTCCGCCCTCTGAGCAGGTCTCTCCGTCTATGACCGCCCTTCAGCCAACCCTCTGCGCGCGTCTCGACCGTTGCAGTGAGGCTGGAGATCGGTGAGACGCGCCGATACTCGTTGGCAATTTGGACGGCCGTTCTTTCGACGTCGCGCTCAAGCGAAACTTCCAGAATCGGACGTTTGTAGTAGCGGGCCTGACTCGCCTCGTTCTGGCAGGGCTCCGAGTCACACCACTCGCGCGAGACGACGAGCACCACCAGGCTCGCCCCTCGTATCGCGTCGTTGACGCGCGCGTCCCAGACCTCGCCAAAGCGGAGCTGCTCCGTATCCTGCCACACGGGGATGCCACGCTCCTCCAGCTCGTCGGCGAGGCGGTCGACGTAGTTCTTGCAAACTCTGGCATAGGAGACAAAGACGTGCGACATGCTCTCCTCCTAGCGGGGCTCAGGCAAGGGGGTCGCCACGCGCATCCCCATGCTCTCGACGAAGTCCTCGGGGAACGACTCAATCTCCGTCTTGGTCCACACGGCCGGCTCGCGCTCCTTGATGGTGGAGGCGATCCCCTGCAGACCGATGGCATCGGAGTTGGCATAGGGGGTCCACCAGCGTCCTCCGGCCCTCACGACGAGGCGCTCGCCGTCCTCACTCCATCCCACGGCCTCGACGGAAGAGCCGTCTGGCGTGTCCCACTCCCGCGTGGAGACCATGGTGATGCCGTCCTCGCCCTGTAGCATCGTGTAGGTGGTGACCCCTCCCGACCGTGTGCCAATGACGTAGCGAGCCGGCAGATACGCGCATGCAGCTGCCGTGATGTCGTCGCGCTCCCCATGGGTTCCCTGGAAGGTGTAGTCGTGGTCCTTCCCGCCATAGGTCAGGACGAACTTCTCGGCACCGTCCGAACGGATGGCGAAGGTTCCATCCGACGTGCTGCATTCCAGTGACTCGCTGACCAGCGCCCCACTCGGGGCCTCGTCTCCGGGTGCGATGCCCTCGAGGGAGTAGATGCTCGTCGTGACGCCGTTCCCGCAGCTCATAAGGCCCGCTTCCGTTGCGTCTGCAAAGACGACGCCGGCCATGCTCGTGCCTAGCCTGGCCAGGGTCGCCCCGGTGGGAACGTCGACGACCTGCGCGCCACCCTCCTCTGTGACAACGATGACGCTCTTCCCCGAGATGGCGAGGTCGAGAGGCCGGCTCTTCGTTGAGAAGGCAATCGGGGAAAGCTCGTCAGCGCTCGGGGCGAGCAAGCCGAGTCGTCCGTCAGACCAGATGACGGCGCCGATTTCGCCAATCGCGCCGACACAGTCAGCGCTCTCGGGAATCGTGGCACGTGCGAGCGGATTCAAGCTCTCCCCGTCAACAAACTGCACGTCGGAGTCGGTACGAACGAGCGCGCGGAGACCGTCTGGCGTTCGCTCGACGGCCAGCGTGGAATCTGCGGCGAGCTTGGCCGCGACCGTCCCGTCGTCAAGGTCGACGAGCACGATTCCGTCCTCGGTCGCCCCGAGCGCTCGCATTCCGTCCGCCGAGACCGCGACGCTCTCGATAGCGGGGCCGTCATACCCCAGGTCGACCCTCTCCCATGTGCTGGTGTCAAAGCGCCTCAGACCGTCCTCGTCCGCGACGACGAGAAGCGCGCCATCCGGCGTAGCGTCGAAGGTGAACCGATCGCGTGCGGAAACGTAGCGGTTGTCCGCGGCTTCCGCGGTTCTCGGGACCCAGGACTGAACGGTCCCCTCCGCCCCGGCAACAAAGACCCTCTCACCGTCGTCGGTGAAGACCGCCTCCCCTTGGGCACCGGTCCCGGCCTCCGCCTCCGCGAGGCCGAGCTCGGAGATCTTCCAGATGGAGGAGAGGGCGTCGATGGTCTGGTAGAAGCCGGTGTCCGAGTTGACGTTCTCGTTCGCGCCGATTTGGAGCAGTCGTAGTGCGGCGTATTCCGGGTCGTTGTTTGTGTCGAGCCCGTCCATGGACTCTCTCAACAGCTCGGCGTGGAACTGATAGTACTGAAGCACCACGTTTGATAGAACGAACGCGATGACGATAAAGAGCGCTGCGCAGATGGTTCGCACCCATCGATTTCCAAGTCGCCTGCGCTCCTTTGCCGCATGCTGCGTCGACGCTTCGACGTAGTCCCGCATCACCTTGTTCGGTCGCTGATAGGGATCGTCCGCGAGGGCGTCGAGCACCTCATGGGCCCGCGCGGCAGCCTTGACGTCCTGCAGCAGGTAGCTCGCGTCGTGGTCGCATAGCTCCCAGCGCCGCGCACGCTCGTCAAGATCGTAGAAGTCGTCATAGAGATCCACGTTGGAGCGCATGAGGAGCTCCCAGGGCTCCTGGTCTCGACCCGAGCTCTGGGAGAAGTCGGCCCAGTTACGCTCCCTTATGGGCGACCCAGGTTCGCCCGCCTGCTCGGGACGCACCTCGTCGAGGCGCACGGGAATGGTGACGGATGCGTTCGAGGACACCGCGTTTGCGATGCGGAGGAACTCGTGGTCCCGGACGGCCGAGAGAGACATCAAGACGATGCAGAGGTCCGCAGGAGCGTCACCCGTGCTGGCCGCGACCACCCTGAGCCCCTCGGAGCGGGCGACATCCCTGACGACAGAGGCGACCCTCTCGTCCGCCTCACAGGCGAAGACGCATACAGACCTCTGTCCTGACGTCATGCTCATGCGGGGCCTCCGTCTCAGTTGCTAGGGCAATTCTAGCGCGACGGCGTCGAGGTCCGTCACGCGTTCTTCAGCAAGCTGAGAATGGCGTCGAGGTAGTCCCCGGGGTTGGGGACGCTCACGGTCACGAGCGCGCCGCGGCTTCGGAGTTCATCGACAATGTGGTCCTGCGTGTCGCCGTCGAGGGTGAGCCGGTCAAAGTTGAACATCACCTCGGGGAGGACGACGATCGTGCCGATGAGGTCGGCGGGCAGCTGTGCGAGCAGGTCCTCGGAGACGATGAGGCCCGTGACGTTGACGTCGCCGCCAAAGTAGTCGTTTCTGATCGCGCGGGTGCGCACGCGACCTGCGGGCGAGAGCTCGCGGCAGAACACGTCGATCGTCTCGGCCGCCGCCTCTCCGCAGACGAGCTCCAGGCGGAGGTCCTTCTCGGCAAGCGCATCGTCAATGCGTCGCAGGTCGTCGTGGCGACCCTGCGCGACGAGGGCCGTCTCGTCGAGGAAGCTCCGCAGCATGCCGATGCCGTCGTAGAACTGCGGGTAGCCGTCGTAGGTCGCGGCTGGCGGCACGGGCAGGCCGGCGTCGACATAGAACTCGTCGGAGAGCTGGAAGCGCGTGATGCCGAGCGTCCTTCTCGCCCGCTCCTGGTAGGGCTCGAGCAGACGGACCACCGCCCGCGAGGCCTCGACGTCGTCTGAGTAGGAGCTCTTGAAGCGCCGGCTGTGCTTGGTGTAGCCGAGCGGCACGATGGCGAGCGAGGTGATGCCGGGGCGTGCCTCGACCCAGTCGAGCGTGGCGGCAAGCTCGTCCCCGTCGTTGATGCCCGGGCAGAGCACGATCTGCGCGTGGACCTCGATGCCGCCCGCGAGCAGCTGCTCGAGCACCTCGATGCCTCGGTCGGCGCGCCTGCCGATGAGGTCACGACGCACCTCGGGCGTGATCGCGTGGATGGATACGTTCATCGGCGAGAGCCCGCAGGTGACGATGCGCTCGGCCTCGTCGTCGGAGACGTTGGTGAGCGTCACGAAGTTGCCCTGCAGGAAGGAGAGACGGTAGTCGTCGTCGCGCAGCGTGAGCGTGGCGCGGGCCTCCGGCGGCAGCATCGCCATGAAGCAGAACTGGCAGGCGTTCACGCAGGTGCGGATCCCGTCAAAGAGGACGTCGGTGAAGTCGACGCCCCAGTCCTGTCCGGGCTCGCGCCAGAGCTCGCAGGGGGTCGTCGTGCCGTCGCGCGGGTCAAAGACCTCGAGCTCGCAGCAGGCGCCGTCCGCCTCCCAGCGCCAGTCGATGAGGTCGCGCGGCACGGCGCCGTTCACGCGCTCGATGCGCATGCCCGGCTCGATGCCAGCCTCCCAGGCGGGGCTCCCCTCCTCAACGGCGGCGACCCAGGCGCCGTCCGCCTGCGGCCTCGTGGAGGCGTAGTCCGCGCGCTTCTGCTCCGCCATCAACGGCCCCCGTTCTTCTCGCCCGATGCTTCCCGCGACCAATAACGTACAAAATCAAGCACAACAATCTATATGCCCAGTTGAAAATAACGCACATGTACGATTTTGTGCGTTATTTGCCCCGGGGCGAGAAGGACGTACGCTCGCTACTCCCCCACCATGCGGGCGATCTCTGCACGCACGGCCTCGATCTGGCTCGCCGGGGTGCTCGCGCCGGCGGTGATCCCGATGACCTCGGCGCCCTCGAACCACTCGGGCCTGAGCTCGTCGGCACCCTCGACGTGGTGCGTCCGCGGGCAGCGGGCGGCGGAGATCTCGGCGAGGCGTGTGGTGTTGGCCGAGATGCGCCCGCCGATCACCACCATGACGTCCGCCTCACGGGCGAGCTCGTCGGCGGCGGCCTGGTGCCCGGCCGTGGCCTCGCAGATCGTGTTGATCACGCGGACCTCCTCGGCGCGGCCGAGAAGCGCCTCCACGACCTCGGCGAGAAGGGCGCGACGAGCCGTCGTCTGCACCACGACCCCCACCTTGCGGGCGTGCGGCAGCGCGCGGGCCTCGTCGGCGGAGCCCACCACGACGGCGCCCGGGGCGTGCGGCAGCGTGGCCTCGACCTCGGGGTGACCCGCCTCTCCCACGACGACGACCTGGTAGCCCTCGCGCGAGAGGCGCTCGGCCGCCAGGTGCACCTTCTTCACGAACGGGCACGTGGCGTCCAGGACGCGGGCGCAGAGCTCGCGGGCGCGCGCCTCCTCGGCGGGGGCGGTCCCGTGCGTGCGCAGAAGCAGCGTGTCGCCCGCGGCCTGCTCGGGGCGCTCGACCGCGTCGACCCCGCGCGCAGCGAGGTCGGAGACCACCCGCGGGTTGTGGATAAGCGGCCCGAGCGTGTGCACGGCGCCCGTCCGCTCGTCCGCGGCGGCCTCGACCATCTGCAGGGCGCGCTCGACGCCGTAGCAGGCGCCCGCCTCGCTCGCGACGCGAATTTCCGGCATGTCAGTCAACCCCGGGGTAGTCTTCGCGAAGCTGGTCGCGCAGGGCGTAGACGCACGCCATGCCGATGCGCTCCATCTCGGCGAGCTGCTCCTTGCGCTTCTCGGCGCCGATCTCAGACCACTCGATGGGCTTCTCGGCCCTCACGTAGACGGGCCTGCGGAAGCTCAGGTGACGGGCCCCGATGATGGCGACGGGCTGGACCGGGGCCTTGGCGAGCTGCGCCATGATCGCGTAGCCTCCGTGGGCCTCCTGGTCGGCGTCGTTGCGGACGCGGGTGCCCTCGGGGTAGATGAGAACGCTCTCGCCGCGCATGAGCATCGCACGGGCGCGGCGCACGGTCTTCATGTCGGCGGTGCCGCGCTGCACCGGGAAACCTCCCGCGCGCGAGAAGAGCCACGTCGCCGGCAAGATCTTGTCGAAGTCGCCCTTGTACACGGTGCGGACGGGCACGCCTGCGAGCCACAGTGACACGACGATCACGACCGGGTCGAGCATGGACTCGTGGTTCATGATGATGACGCGACCGCGCGGGTCGTTCGTGAGCAGCTCGGCGTTCTCGATGCGCCAGGGCCAGAGGAACTTGGTGATGACCCACAGGATGCGGACGACGGCGCCGATCAGGAGCCTTCCGGGGAGCGGGTGCTCGCGGATGTCGTGGTCGTAGTAGTCGTCAAAGCTGTTGCCGGAGAAGGCGTGCATGCGCCCTCCCCTCTCGTCGGCGGAGCTCATGCGAGCCTCCCCTCGGCGCGGGTGGCCAGCTCCGGGGAGAGCCCCAGGATGGCGCTCACGACGTCCTCGAACGAAAGCTCGGAGGAGTCGATGTGGTGCGCGTCGTCGGCGGGCCGCAGCGGGGAGGCCTCGCGGGAGGAGTCGTAGGCGTCGCGGCGCACGAGGTCCTCGAGAATCTTCTGCTCGGCGCGGGCGTCAACGCTCACGGCATCGCCCGTCGCGAGGTTGCCGCCACCGCGCTGCACCGCGCGCCGGCGCGCGCGGGCCTCGGGCGAGGCGCTAAGAAAGACCTTCACGTCGGCCCCGGGGAAGACGACGGTGCCGATGTCGCGACCCTCGGCCACGACGTCGCCCCGCTCGCCGGCTGCGCGCTGGAGGGCGACCATGGTCTCGCGGACCCTCGGGTTGGCGGAGACGGGCGAGACCGCGAGCTCGACCTCGGGCGTCCTGATCTGAGCGGTGACGTCCTCGCCGTTGGCGAGCACCCGCTGGCCGTCGCCGTCCGGGACGAACTCGATCGTGACGTCACGGGCGACCTTGGCCACGGCGTCCGCATCATCGGGGTCCACGCCGCGCTCCAGGCAGACGTAGGCGACCGAGCGGTACATCGCGCCGGTGTCGAGATAGGTGAGGTCACAGCGCCGCGCGATCTCTCTCGCGACGGAGGACTTCCCGGAGCCGGACGGCCCGTCAATGGCTACGATCATGGTCTCTCCTTGTCCGTGTGCAGATCCCGTCGAGCTCCGCGCGCTCGGCCTCGGTCACCTCGCGCCACTCCCCCTCGCGGACGCCCCCGAGCCGAACGGGCCCGAAGGCGTCGCGGTGGAGCGCGAGCACGCGATGGCCGATGGCGAGCATCATCTTCTTGACCTGGTGCTTGCGACCCTCGTGGATGGTTAGGCCGACGACGGCGTTAGGCTCGCCGCCTCCCGTCCTGCCGGCACCATGCGGGGCGACCGTCGAGAAGGACCGCTCGTCGGGGCCGACCAGGCGGGCCTTGGCGGGCGCCGCAGGACCGTCGTCGAGCATGATACCGCGACGGAGCCGGTCGAGGTCGATCTCGCTAGGCGTGCCCGAGACGAGCGCGACGTAGTGCTTCTCGACGTGGCGCGAGGGATGGAGCAGCGCCTGGCCCAGGTCACCGTCTGTGGTGAACAGCAGAAGCCCCGTCGTGTCGAGGTCGAGCCTTCCCACCGGGAAGAGGCCGGGGTGCTCCCTCGTGGGCACGAGCTCGGCGACGGTGCGCCTGCCCTGGGGGTCGCTCATGGTGGTGACGTAGCCCGCGGGCTTGTTGAGCACGATGGTCACCGGCCGCTCCTCGAGGCGCACTGGCCGGCCGTCGACGGTCACCTCGTCACGCTCGGGGTCGACCTTGCTGCCGAGCTCGGTGACGACCACGCCGTTGACGCGCACGCGCCCCTCGGTCATGAGGCGCTCGGAGCCGCGCCGGCTGGCGGCGCCGGCGCGCGCGAGGAAGCGCTGCAGTCGCATGGGATAGACGCCGCTCTCGCGGATGGGGTCACTCATCGCTCGCGTCCGAGGGCTCGGTCTCGTCGGACTCGTAGTCGTCGAGGAGCTCGCGCTCGTCGTCCATGTCTTCGGCGGTCTCCTCGAGCGTGGAGGCGATGGAGCGCCCGGAGAGGCGCTCGCGGATGAAGCGGCGCGACTCCTCGTCCGGGGCAAAGTCCTCGAGTGGCGGGAGCTCGCGGAGGCTCTTCAGGCCAAAGTGCTCCAGGAAGAGGCGCGTGGTGCCCCAGAGCTGGGCGCCGCCGTGGTCGCGGTCGCGCCCGACCTCGCGGACGAGCCCCTTCTCCCTGAGCGAGGCGATCACGCCGTCGGAGTTGACGCCGCGGATCGCGCGAACGCCCTCGCGGGTGACGGGCTGGTGGTAGGCAACGACCGCGAGCGTCTCGAGGGCGGCCTGTGAGAGCCGGCGCGTGTCCCAGGAGAGCACGTAGTCGGCCACCTGGTCGTGGTAGGCAGGGTGCGTGAACAGGCGCCAGCCGCCCGCGACCTCGCGGAGCTGGAACCCGCGGTTGGCGTCGGCGTACTCGGCGGAGAGCTCGGCGAGCGCCTGGGCGGCCTCCCCCGGCTCTACGCCGGCGGCACGCGCCAGGTCGGTCGCGGGGACAGAGTCGTCCGAGACGAGCAGGAGCGCCTCGAGAAGCCCCTTCAGCGACGAGGAGTCAAGACGGTTCAGGTCAGGCATGTGAAACCTCCAGGTTCTTCTCGTCCGCGGGCTCCTCGCCGAGCTCGGCGAGGACGGATTCGTCGAGCTCGTAGGCAGGGGCGCCCTCGACGTGGGTGACGTCGATCTCGCCGAAGAGCTCGCTCTGGGTGACGTCGACGAGCCCGCGCTTGTAGAGCTCGAGGACGGCGAGGAAGTTTGCGACGACGACCTCGGGGGCGTCCTGGCCGTCGAGCAGGTCGGAGAACGTGACGCGCCCTCGCCCGCGGACCAGGCGGTCGACCGCGGCGATCGTGAGCGCGACGGGGACGCGGCGCGGGGCGACGTGCTCGGCCTCGAGGAGGAACGTCTCGTGCTGGCTGTCGATGTCGGCGCAGATGACGGCGAGGCTTCGGAGCGTGATGCCCTCAAGGTAGTCGGGCATGAGGTCGAGGAACTCCGGGTCGGCGCCCACGGTCCTGGGAAGCATGCGGGACTCGGCCTCGGCACGGGCGCCGAGGGCGGCCGCCGCGCTACGGAACTGCTTGTAGGCGATGAGGCGGGCGATGAGGACCTCGCGCGCCTCGTCGGGGCTCAGCCCCTCGAGGTCGGCGTCATCCTCGTCGTCGAGCTCGTCGGCAGAGCGGGTCAGCGGCTCGTCAGGCACCAGCGACGCCGCCTTGATGTCGAGGAGCGTCGAGGCGACGAGCACGAAGTCGCTCGCGACGTCGAGGTCGAGGTCGCGCATGCGCTCGACCTCCTCGAGGTACTGGCTCGCGACCTCGGAGATGGAGATGGAGCCGATGGTCACCCGCTGCCTGCTCACCAGCTGGAGCAGCAGGTCGAAGGGACCTGAGTACGCCTGTGTGGACACGCGGTAGGATGCCATGGCTAGAGTCCCGTCAGGAGAAGGTCGTAGAGCCCGCCGGCGGTCCAGTCGAGGTAGATGCCAACGGGGTCGAGGCGGAGCAGGGACGGCAGGACGTAGAGCGCGATGATGAGGATCGGCATGGCGTACTGCTCGAGTCGATAGTAGCGCGCACGCGCCTCCCCGCTCAGGAAGAACAGGACCACCTTGGAACCGTCGAGCGGCGGGAGCGGGATGAGGTTGAAGAAGCAGAGCACGAGGTTGACCATGACGTAGGTGGAGAGCACCTGGAGCAGCAGGGACGCCACGTCGGTCGAGAGCGCCCCCGTCAGGACCCCCTCGACGATGGCGCTCCACGAGAGGTTGAGGACGACGGCGCCGAGCAGGGCCTGCGCGAGGTTGGAGGCGGGGCCTGCCAGGGCGACGAGCAGCTCGTCGCGGCGCGGGTGCCTCAGCTTGTACGGGTTGTAGGGGACCGGCTTGGCAAACGCAAAGACCGGGCCGCCGAGAAGCGCCATGACGAGCGGGAGCAGAAGCGACCCAAAGCCGTCGAGATGCGCCCGGGGGTCGAGCGTGAGGCGACCCGCGTCACGCGCGGTGGTGTCGCCGCAGAGGAGCGCCGCCCACCCGTGAGCGACCTCGTGGACGATCGCCGACGCCATGACGAGCAAGACCGTGATGACGACCGAGACGATGGTGTCGATGGAGTATCCCATGCCTCCCCTATCTTGGACGACGGATCGCGGCGGCGAGGCGGCACAGGGCCCAGTCGACGAGCAGCAGGATGACCGCCAGGATGGCGAAGTCGCCCCTGAAGGCGCCCCCAAAGGGGGTGACGAAGACGAGAAGTCCCGAGACGGCCTCCGGCACGAGCCCCGAGACGAGGTTGTTCACGCCGAGGAGCAGCGATCGGGGGCCGGCGGGGAGCACCGCCCCGGCCGCGACGAGCGCGACGAGAAGCCATGCGGCCACGCGGCAGACGCGCGCGAGGTTCTGGACGACCCGGGAGGCCGTGAGATTAGACACGGGCGGCCTCCTCGATCTTCTCGGTGAGCTCGAGCCACTCCTGCTCGAGCGCCGGAACCTTCTTGGAGAGCGCGGTGTACTCGCTCATGCACTCGTCGAAGCGCTTGGCGTCGTTGTAGAGCTCCTGGTCTGCCATGAGCGTCTCGAGCTCGGCGAGGCGCGCCTGCGCCGGCTCGAGCGCGGCCTCGACCTCGCGCAGGCGGTCGCGCTCGGCCTTGAGCGCCCGGTTCCTGCGGTTGCGCTCCTCGGCCTCGGCGCGTCGCTGCTCGCGCGTCTTGACGTTGCGCCCGATGGTCGCCTGGGCAGGCTCGGAGGTCGTCTTGACGGGAGCCGCGACCGTGGCGTTCTCCTCGGCGGCGCGCGCCTCGAGCTCGGCGCGCTTGTAGAGGAAGTAGTCGTAGTCGCCCTCGTAGACCGTGACCTTGTGGTCGCGCACGTCCACGACCTTGTTGGCCACGGCACGCACGAGGTGCTCGTCGTGGGAGATGAGCACGATCGTGCCCTTGAAGTCGACGAGCGCGCGCTCGAGCACGTCGACCGAGTCGATGTCGAGGTGGTTGGTGGGCTCGTCGAGCAGAAGCAGAGGGTCGGGCGCCACGAGCATCTTCGCGAGCGCAAGGCGCGCCCGCTCGCCGCCGGAGAGCACGCCCACGCGCTTCTCGACGTCGTCGCCGTGGAAGAGGAACGCGCCCAGCAGGCGGCGCTCCTCGGAGGTGGTCCAGCCCGCCGCCACGGAGTCCATCTCGCCGAGCACCGTGTTGGCCTCGTTCAGCTGCTCGAGCTGGTGCTGCGCGTAGTAGGCCTTGGTGACGTTCTTGCCGAGGGCAACCGTGCCGGCGTCGGGCTCGAGAAGACCGTTTATGAGCTTCATCAGCGTGGACTTGCCGGCTCCGTTGGGGCCGGTGAGCGCCACGTGGTCGCCGCGGTAGAGCTTGAGGTCCACGCCGTCGTAGACGTGGTTCTCCCCAAAGGACTTGGCCACGCCCGCAAGGCTCACGACCTCGTCGCCGGTGCGCGGCGGCTCCGGGAACGAGAAGTGCACCTTCTTGGTGCCCTCGGGCAGGATCACGAGCTCGCTCTTGATCTGCTCGATCTTCTTCATGCGCTCCTGGGCCTGCGCGGCCTTGGTGGGCTTGTAGCGGAACTTGTCGACGAAGACCTGCATGTGCGCGATCTCGCGCTCCTGGGCGGCACGCTTGGCGCGCATCTGCTCGAGGTTGTCCTCGCGCTGATGCAGGTACTGGCTGTAGTTGCCGGTGTAGGTGGTGAGACGGCGGTTCTCGACGGCCGCAACATGGCTGACGGAGGCGTCCATGAACGCGCGGTCGTGGGAGACCAGGAGCACAGCCCCGTCGTAAGAGGAGAGGAACTGCTCGAGCCAGCGGACGCTCTCGAGGTCGAGGTGGTTGGTCGGCTCGTCGAGAAGGAGCAGGTCCGGGTGACGAAGCAGGAGCTTGGAGAGCGAGATGCGCATCTGCCAGCCGCCAGAGAAGTCGCACGCGGGCTTGTCGAAGTCCTCGACGGGGAACCCGAGGCCGGCGAGGATCTGGCGCGCCCGCGCCTCGAGCTCGTAGCCGCCGAGGCGCTCGAAGCGGTCCTGCGCGGCACCGTAGCGCTCGAGGAGCTGGTCGAGCTCGGGCCCGGGCTCGGTTCCCGAGATCTTGCGCTCGAGCTCGCGGACACGGCGCTCCATGTCCTTGACCTCGTGTGCGGAGTCCACGACCTCGGCGAGCGCGCTCTTCTCGCCCGCCAGGTGCGTCTCCTGCTCGAGGTAGCCAACGGTGGTGTCGCGCGCGAAGCTCACGGTGCCCTCGTCGGGGGACTCCTCCCCCATGATGATGCGCAGAAGCGTCGTCTTGCCCGAGCCGTTGGGGCCGACGAGCGCCCAGCGCTCCCCTGCGTTGAGCTGCAGGGTGGCGCCCGTGTACAGGACGCGGCCCCCGAAGGACTTGTAGATCTTGTCTGCGAGTGCGATCACGTGGCTGCCCCGGAGCTAGTCGGCGATGGTGAGGTGGATCGCAAAGCCGGCGATCTCCTCCTTGAAGTAGATGAGGTAGGTGCGGCCGGAGCCGTCGGGGCAGAGCGTGCGCGAGGACTCGTTGAACTCGACGCCGCGCGCCTCGTACCACGCCTGGGCGGCGTCGATGTCGTCGACGTGCAGCCCGATGTGGCCCTTCTCGCCACGGCCGCCGTTGTTCATGACCTCGACGAGGCTGCCAGCGAAGGAGGACACCGGGAAGGGCTCCTCGCCGCGCTTGATGCCAAGCAGGGCGCAGAGCGCGTCCGCCGTGGATGCGGCCTCCTCGGGCGTGTTCGTGTTGATGCCAACGTGGGCGAGCCTGAGCCCAAAGAGCTCGGCGGGGTTCTCTGACGTGTTCATGCGGTCCTCCCTGTAGTCAACCCGTCCAGTATAGGCGAGAAGGACGACAGGCAGAGGGCTGCCGAAAAGCCCCATCGGAATATCGCACGTGCGGCAGACGCGCGCGGCTAGTCCACGCGGCGGAAGCACACGAGGTCGCAGCCCGGCTCGGTGTGGAGCGGCATGGCCAGACCGTCGACCGAGCCGCCCGTCTCGGCCAGGTGGAAGTGGACAGGCATGCCGGGCGGAAGCTCCCCGAGGACGTCGTCGAGCACGAAGGTGTCGTAGTGGAAGTGGTCGAGAGGCAGGTGCCAGTGGTTGAACTCCAGGGCGAGCGCGCCGGCCTCGCACGTGACGCGGACCTGCTCATAGCCGGGCCTCGCGTAGGTGCCGACGTAGTCTGCGAGCGCATGCGAGGGCGCGGTGCCCAGGACCCGCTCGCCCCTGAGCCGCGCGGCCATCTGGGCCTCCTTCTCGCCCTTCTCGACGGCATGGTCGTGATAGCGCCTGATCCAGTCTCCCCCGCTCACGCCGAGGTAATGATCGAGCGCCTCGTGCGCGAGCGCAGCGTGCAGCAGGCTCCCGTTCATGTTGGTGAGGGCGACGACACCGAGGTCCTCGTCGGGGAGGAGCCCGACGAACGATGAGAAGCCGTCGATGTTGCCGCTGTGATGGACGAACCTGCGGCCACGGTAGGACTCGACGAACCAGCCCAGTCCGTAGCAGTGGAAGGCGGACTCGGCCTGCGGCATGTCCAGCGGGCGGTCGAGGATCATCTGCGGCGCGTGGAGCGTCGCGAGGGAGGCCGGCGAGAGGACGCCTGTGGGCACCGAGTCGTCACCGAGGTGGAGGCGAGCCCAGACGAGCAGGTCGTCGACACAGGAGCTGATGCAGCCGGCGGGTGCGAAGGGAGAGCCGACGCCGGCGGAGCGATCCTCGACGGAACTCCTGTAGTACGGAATGGGAACGCGCCCGTGGACGGGGTCGCGCCCGTCGGGACGCCCGTAGCCGACGGCATGGTTCTCGTCCGCGGCGAGCTCGTCGAGGTAGAGCCTGCTGCGACACATGCCGAGGGGCTCGAGGATGCGACGACTCACGAGTTCCTCGAAGGTCGTTCCGGTGAGGTGCTCGAGGACACGGCCGGCAAGCACGTAGCACTGGTTGTTGTACTGGAAGGTCGTGCGAATCGGGTGGTTTGGCTCAAGGAAGCGCAGGTTGTGGATGATGTCGTCGCGCGTGTAGTCGGTCCCGTACCAGGAGTACTCGTGGCGCGGGAGTCCCGTGCGATGGCACAGGAGGTCGCGCACGCTGACCGTTCGCGTGGCGTAATCGTCATAGAAGCGGACCTCCGGGACGTATTCCCTCACCGGGGTGTCCCAGTCGAGCACACCTTCCTCGACGAGCATCGCGGCGAGCGCGGCGGTGAACGCCTTCGTGCAGCTCGCGATCTGATAGAGGGTCTGGGAGTCGGCGGAGAGGCCCCGCTCGACGTCACGCAGGCCGAAGGCGCCCGAGAACACGGTCTCGCCACGATAGGTGACGCCGAGAGCGACCGACGGGCTCTCCCAGAGTTCGAGCCCACGCTCGGCCATGTCGCTGAGTTCGTCGAAGAAGCCTGCCATCACATGCCCCCGTCTCTTCCTGCGCTCGCGTCGCTGCGTCTAGAAGTCAAGCTCGATGCCGAGGCCGGGCTTGTCGAGCAGCCGGAACGTGCCGCCCTCACGCGTGAAGCCGCCCTCGATGCCGTCGTCGTCACCCACGAAGAAGGTGAAGCTGTCGCAGTCTGCCTCGACGACCGCACTCTTGGCGGCGACGAGGCTGATCCCGGCGGTGAGGCTGATCTTGTTTTCCATCATGCAGCCGACCATGCAGCCCACACCGGAGCGCTCCGCGACGTCGGCGATCTCAGCCCCGCCGAGCAGGCCTCCACACTTCATGAGTTTGATGTTGAAGAAGTCTGCGGCGTGCAGGGCCGCCGCGCGACGAGCGTCGTGTACGTCATGGATGGACTCGTCGAGCATGAGCTTGACCGACGTTGTGTTCCTGCGCATGAGCTCGGCAGCCCCGTCGAAGTCCCACCAGGGCAGGAACTGCTCGGCTGCGTCGACCCCGAGCGCCTCGAGCTCGACGAGCGCGGCGAGGGCGGTCTCGACGGTATAGCCCTGGTTGGCGTCGACGCGGATCCGGACGTCGTCACCCACGCTCGACCTGATGGCCGAGAGCGCCTCGAGGTCGTGCTCCAGGTCGAGCCCTATCTTGACCTTAAGGATGTCGAAGCCCATCTCGGACACGCAGCGCTTGGCCTCGCGTCGCATGTTCTCGGGCGTGTCGATGCCGACCGTTATGTCGTTCACCACGACGGGGTCGGACCCGCCCAGCAGTCTGTACAGAGGCACGCCGTGATACTTGCCGGCGATGTCGTGAAGCGCGAGGTCAAAGGCGCACTTGGCCGAACCGTTGCCGTGGATGCGGGCGTCCATGAGCACGTGTGCGCCCGCGATGTCGAGCGCGTCGGCGCCCATGAGCGCATCGGCGAGGTCTTTGAGCACCAGTCGGCAGGTGTCCATGGTCTCGCCCGTGACGAAGGGCAGCGGCGCCGCGGAGCCAAGGCCGTAGAGCCCCTCGTCGGTCTCGAGTCGCACCATCCAGCTGTCGGCGCTGTCCATCGTTCCGTAGGCGACGCGAAACGGCTGCTTGAGCGGGGCGGAGAACCTCTCGATCCTGACGTTGGTGATCCTCATCGTACGACCTCCTGCTCTCAACGGTTAGATGCATGGTAATACCAATGACGTCCGCGCGCGGCTCTATAATGGGCTGACTTGACACGACTTGAGAATGTGGTGGACACCTTGGATCATCGGATCGACCGTGCGAGACCCCAGCGTTCGTCGCGCCCGAGCTACAGGCCCAACCGCGGCTCCGTCGAGCCCCCTGCTCGTCGCGAGGCGAGCGGGGCCAGGGGACGTATCGGCGCCTTGGAGGGCATCCGCACCCTCTCCATCGTCGCCATCTTGCTCTACCACGCCGACCCCTCGTGGCTTCCCGGGGGCTTCTTCGGCGTCTCCGTCTTCTTCGTGCTCACCGGCTATCTCACGACGCTTTCGCTCGAACGCGAGCTCGAGCGCGACGGACGTCTCGACTACGCCCGGTTCATAGTCCGCCGCCTCGCCCGCCTCGTCCCGTCGGTCGTCGTGGCCGTGGGAGTGACGACCGTCCTCTGCGCGCTCTTCGCCCATCCCCTGCTCCCCAAGCTCAAGTCCGACGCGCTGAGCGCGCTCCTCTTCTTCGAGAACATCCACTACATCGTCAGCGACGTCCCCTACTTCGCGGCGGCGGGACTCCCCTCTCCCCTGACGCACCTGTGGTTCCTCGGCGTCACGATGCAGTTCTACCTCGTGTGGCCGCTCCTGCTCCTCCTGCTGCGTCGCGTCTGTCCCACGCGCCGGGCCCTTCTCGTCGCCGTGGGCGCCCTCGTGCTTGCCTCGGCCATCGAGATGGCCGTCCTCTACGACCCCTCGGACACCAGCCGCGTCTACTACGGGCTCGACACGCGCGCCGCCGAGCTCCTCGTGGGCGCCCTCTGCGCGCTCGCAACCGAGGGCGCGGGTTGGCAGCTCGCCAGGTCGACACATGACGGCAAGGAGCGCTTCCCGCTCCCCGGCTGGTGCTACGAGGTCGCCGGCGTCGCCGCGCTCGCGCTGCTCGTGGTCATGACGTTTGCGATCGACGGGTTCTCGCCGCTCACCTACTACGGTGGGACGCTCGTCGCCGCCCTTCTCGCCGCCGTGCTCGTGGGCGTCGTCTGTCGCGGCGGAGTGCTCGGCAGCGTCCTTGGCGCCCCGCCGCTCGTCGCCGCTGGCGCCGTGTCCTTCTCGCTCTATCTCTGGCACTACCCGCTGCTTCTCGTGATGAACCCCGCCACGCGGACCACCGAGCTTCCCTGGTGGGGATGGGTGCTCGAGTTTGCCCTCATCGCCGTTGTGAGCGTCGCCTCGTACGTCTTCGTAGAGCGCGGCGAGGGAAGGCCGTGGCTCCTCGGCCAGAGCAGGGTGCGCGTCGCGCTCTACGCCGTCACTGCCGTCGCGCTTCTCGTGCTCGCCGTCGCTCCCATCGAGTCTGCCCAGACCGGGGTCCCGGTGGGCCAGCAGGCGGAGAGCTCCCAGGAGGTCGTCGACCAGCAGGACGCCGAGGGGTCAGACGACAAGGACGAGTCCGAGAAGGGCGAGGAGGAAGACACCGAGAAGGACGAGGTCGTCGTGCCCGATCCGTCCGACTACACGGTCGACCCGGAGACCGGCGTCACCGACGCGGAGGTCCTGCTCGTCGGCGACTCCGTCTCCCTCGGCGCGCAGGAGCGCTTCAACGAGATATTCCCCAACGGATGGATGGACTCGGCGATAAGCCGCCAGGTGAGCGTTGGCATCGACGTCTACCGTGCCTGCTCGGTCACCGGGCACGACGCGCCCGTCGTCATCTTCGCGCTCGGCAGCAACGGCCCGGCGTCCGAGTCGGACGTGCGCGCACTCATAGACGCCTGTGGGTCCGAGCGGCGCGTCCTTCTCGTCAACACGCGCGTCCCGGGGGCGCAGCAGGACTACAACAACTCGCTCTACGCGCAGATGGCCTCCGAGTACGACAACGTCGAGGTCGTGGACTGGTACGCCGCAAGCGCGGGTCACGACGAGTACTTCTGGGACGACGGGACGCACCTCAGGCCCGAGGGCGCCGACGCCTACGTGACCATGCTCCGCCAGGCCGTCACCGGACGCTAGGCCGCCCGAAGGACAGGCGGATCGCGTAGTCGATGGCGTTGACGAGCGAACGCTCGCTCGACTCTCCGGTCCCGGCCAGCGCGAACCCCGTCCCGTGGTCGACGGACGTGCGGATGATCGGGAGCCCGAGCGTGACGTTCACGCCCTCGACGGCGTCCCATGCGCCCTGCTTGCGGTCAAAGCGGAACCCGAGCATCTTGGTGGGTATGTGCCCCTGGTCGTGGTACATGCAGACGACGATGTCGTACCAGCCGCCGTTCATCTCGGGGAAGACACTGTCAGGCGGGAGGGGCCCGCGGGCGTCGATCCCCTCGGAGCGCGCGGCCTCGATCGCGGGGATGATCTCCTCGATCTCCTCGGTTCCGAAGAGGCCGCTCTCCCCTGCGTGCGGGTTGAGGCCGGCAACGGCGACGCGAGGTCGTTCGATGCCGAGGTCGCGGCAGGCCCGCCACGCGAGACGGATCACCTCGAGCACGCGGGGCATGCGCACGCGCTCGCACGCCTCCCTGAGGGAGCAGTGCGTGGACACGTGCGCGACGCGAAAGTCGTGATGGCAGAGCATCATGGCGTAGCTGGCGGTGTGCGTGTAGTGGGCGTAGATCTCTGTGTGGCCGTCGAAGTGCATGCCGCGCGGGCTGAGGGCGAGGTTGAGCGCCTCCTTGTTGAGTGCGTTGGTGACCGTCGCGTCGACCTCGCCGGCGAGCGCGAGCTCGATGGTCGTCCGCACGCTCTCGAAGGCGGCCCAGCCTGCCTCCGCAGAGACGCAGCCCAGCGGGAGCGCAGCGACGTCCGGCACGAGCGCGAGGTCGAGCACGTCGATGACGCCGGGGACAAAGCTCGCGTCGGACACCTCGGAGACGGCGTTGACCCTGATCTCCGGGTGGCTCACGTAGCCCCGCGCACGGTCTATCACGCCCGCGTCTCCCACGACGACAGGTCGGCACCGGTCATAGAGCGCCGCGTCGGAGAGGGCCTTGACGCAGAGCTCGGGGCCGTTCCCGGCCGGGTCGCCCATCGTGATCGCAACGACGGGCCGCTCCTCTCGGCTCATGACCGCTCCTCTCCCGAGCGCGCCACGCTGCCCTCGGGCACGAGGAAGCGCTTCTCGACCTTGCAGACGTAGGGGCTGAAGGGGCCGTCGTCGCCGTGCAGCATGGTGCAACGCGCCTCGAGCACCTGGCCGAGCAGGAGGTAGGCCTCCTTGGGGTCGAAGCCGTAGTCCTCGACCATCCACCAGATGAGCTCGCGACACGCGGCGCAGAACGAGTCCTTCATCCGGTCGAGGTTCGCGATCGTCATGATGTGGGTGTCGTTCTCGGCGCGAAGCCAGCCGTGCGACGCGTACCCGGGTCTCAGGGAGAGCCTGAGCGTCACCGTGGCCGCGCACTCGATGGCGCCTCCGTGGGGGATCTCGCCGTCGCCCATGATGGCGTGGCAGTCCCCCACGTGCAGCAGCGCGCCCTCGACCTCGACCGGCAGGTAGAGCGTCGTCCCGGGGCAGATCTCCTGGACGTCCATGTTGCCGCCGTTGCGATAGGCGTAGCGGTTCGTCTGCGGCTCCCCCGCCG
Source organism: Olsenella sp. An270 (assembly GCF_002159735.1). Classification (GTDB taxonomy): domain Bacteria; phylum Actinomycetota; class Coriobacteriia; order Coriobacteriales; family Atopobiaceae; genus Thermophilibacter. The sequence continues at coordinate 399,433 of NZ_NFJF01000001.1, read as the reverse complement.
GCGCCGTGGCGATCGTGCCGATCATGGGGCGCACGGGCAGGCTGAGGCCGTCGCTCCAGAGAACCCGCCCGTCCTCGATGCGCACCGTCTTGGTGACGACGTCCCAGTCGTTCTCCCAGATGAGCTGCGAGAGCGGGTTTCTCCAGCCGGCGAAGCCGGTATAGCCGAGCGGTCCGGGGACCACGTCGAGCACCTCGACGACGAGGGTGTCCCCGGGACGCGCCCCCTCCACGGCCACGACGGTCGTCAGGTTGGGTCCGCGGCTCTTGCTGGGGTCCCAGAGGTCCTCGATGCCGTTGAGCCAGTCCCCGCCGTTGAGCTGAGTCTCGATCTCGACCACGCTGCCCGGGGCGACCGTGGCCGCAGGCTCGTGCGCCGCGTCGAGGGTGTTGTAGACGCGCTCCTTGCCGACATGGATCATAGGCGGTCTCCCCCGTCTCAAACGAAACGGGCCGTCGGGCATGAGAACCCGACGGCCCGTGAGCGTCTGGTGGAGATAAGGGGGTTCGAACCCCTGACCTCGTGACTGCCAGTCACGCGCTCTCCCAACTGAGCTATATCCCCGCTGGTGGGCGATGCTGGATTCGAACCAGCGACCCCTTCCGTGTGAAGGAAGTGCTCTACCCCTGAGCCAATCGCCCGTGCGGGGTACATCCTATCAGAACTCGGCGCGGAAGGCACGAGAAAATCCAAATCGCTCATCCAATTCGCCGACGCACCACCTTTAGCCTACATTTGCGCTGCGTATTCGACGTCGTCACGTACGCACTCCAGGAAGTCGCGCCCTTGTCCTGACAGCCTCCAGAAACTACGGCCCTTGTCCTTCTCGCTTCTAGAAATTCGCGCCTTTGTCACTCATGCCTCTAGAAATTCAAGGGGTTGTCCTTGTTGTAGGGCGCCTGGACGGACAACCACTCAATTCTTTAGAAAAGCACGGGACAAGGGCGTCGATTCTTAGAGGCCCTAGCGACAAGAGCGCCAATTCCTAGACGCTCGCGTGATAAGACCGGCAATTCTCGGATATGCCCGGGCCGATACGACGACGGCCCGGACGCCGTGCGGGCATCCGGGCCGGAGACAATCTGGTGGGCCCAGCAGGATTCGAACCTGCAACCCAGGGATTATGAGTCCCCTGCGCTAACCGTTGCGCCATGAGCCCGTATGAAAAAGGCGGCGACCGAAGCCGCCGCCCTCATTTACGTGGTGGAGATAAGGGGGTTCGAACCCCTGACCTCGTGACTGCCAGTCACGCGCTCTCCCAACTGAGCTATATCCCCGCGTTGGTGCGTAAGCAACTATACCAGACCTCGCGGCAGGGTCAACAAGTTTTTTGAGAACCTCACCGATCGCCGCAGGGAGCCCAGAGCGCCTCGCGAGAGATGTCGCGCAGAGACGGCGTCCCACACATCTCCATCGCGTCGGCGAGCTCGGAGCGGAGCTGCCCCAGATAGTCCCTGACGCCACGCTCTCCCCCGCCGAAGGCGGAGACCACGAACGGTCGGCACACCAGGCAGGCGCGGGCTCCGAGGGCGATCGCGCGAAACACGTCGAGCCCGCTCCTGATGCCTCCGTCAACGAGGACCTCAACCTCGTCCCCTACGGCCGAGACGATGTCAGGGAGCACCTCAGCGGTCGCCGGGGTGCCGTCCAGGACGCGGCCGCCGTGGTTGGAGACCACGATTGCGTCGACGCCCGCCTCGGCGGCCCTGGCGGCCGCTCGCGGCGTCATCACGCCCTTGAGGACAAAGGGCACGTTGCGCTCGTGACAGCGGGAGACGATCTCTGCGACCTCGGCGGCAGACTTTGCCCCCGCCGGCGGCTCCTGGCCGCGCAAAAACGGTAGGCCCGCAGCGTCGATGTCCATGGCGACGGCCGCCGGGGACGCCTCGAGCGCCTGGTCGAGCTTGGCGTCCAGGGTCGCCGCGTCCCAGGGCTTCACCGTGGGCAAGCCGCGCCCGCCCAGGCTTGCGATGAGGTCGCAGGCCTCGGTCATGATGGAAGCGTCGAGGCCGTCGCCCGTCCACGCGAGCGTGCCCTCCCCCGCCGCCGCCTCCAGCACGCAGCGGTTGTAGGTCACGGTGTCGTATCTCTCGCCATAGTGGCGCTGGACGTCGCCGACCGGGCCGACCATCACGGGTACGGAGAGCTCGCACCCGAGCACCGTCGCGCGCGTATCTGCCGAGAAGGGCCCGTGCAGGGTGTCCATGTTCACGCGGAGGTTCTGCCATGCCTCCCAGTTGCCGTGCGCCACGCGACCCACGCCCTTGTCGCCCGGGCCGGGCATCACGCCGGCGCACGCGCGCCCGTCGCAGACGGGACACGCCTTGCAGAAGGGCCCGATGTTGCCGCGTGCGGCTCGGGCCAGCTCCTCGTAGCTCATGATCGTTCCTCTCGACAGAAAGGTGCCCCGGCGTGGAGACCGGGGCACGTGGGGTCGGACTAGGCGCGGGCGGGGACGATGCGCTCGGTAAGCCAGGAGACGAGCTCGTCCATCGGGACGTCGAAGCGCTCGCCGGTCTCGCGAACCTTGACCTCGGCCATGCCGTTCGCGACGCCGCGCTTGCCCAGGATCACCTGGTACGGGATGCCAATGAGGTCGGCGTCGGCAAACTTGACGCCCGGACGCTCCTTGCGGTCGTCGAGAAGGACCTCGAGGTCGGCCGCGCTGAGCTCGTCCACGACCTTCTCGGCGACCGGCGTGACCACGTCGTCGTTCACGGCGAGCGGAACGACCTCGACCTCGTAGGGGGCCACGCAGACGGGCCAGGAGATGCCGTGCTCGTCGTTGTGCTGCTCCACAACCGCAGCCAGCGTGCGGGAGACGCCGATGCCGTAGCAGCCCATGAGGAACGGCCGCTCGACGCCGTCCTCGTCGGCGAAGGTGGCGCCCATGGACTCGGAGTACTTGGTGCCGAGCTGGAAGACCTGGGAGATCTCGATGCCGCGCGCGCTCTTGAGGGCCGCCCCGCAGTGCGGGCAGGGGTCGCCCTCGTGGACGCTCACGAGGTCGGCCCACTCGTCGACCTCAAAGTCGCGGCCAGGACGGGCGCCGGTGAAGTGGTAGTCGACCTCGTTGGCGCCGCAGGTCCAGCTCTGGCTCTCGCGCAGGGACTCGTCGCAGACCAGGCGCACCCCCTCGGGCAGGCCTACGGGGCCGATGAAGCCCTTGTGCAGGCCGGCCAGCTCGAGCTCCTCGTCGCTCATGAGGTGATAGGCGCCAAAGAGCTTGCCCGCCTTGATCTCGTTGAGCTCGTGGTCGCCGGGGACGATGGCAACGACGTTGGTGCCGTCCCCGGCCACGAGAGCGAGCGACTTGCGCGTCCCGTTCTCGGGGAAGCCAAAGAAGTCGGCCACGGCCTCGATGGAGCCAAGGCCGGGGGTGTGGACCTTCGTGAGCGTCCCGTCGCCGGGGCCCTCGGTCACGGGGACCTTCGTGGCGGCCGCCTCGACGTCGGCGGCAAAGCCGCAGTCGCACCAGACGAGCTCGGCCTCGCCGGAGTCGGCGAGCGCCATGAACTCAACGGAGGTGTCGCCGCCGATCTGGCCGGAGTCGGCCACGACGGGCAGCGCGTAGATGCCGCAGCGCTCGGCGATGCGCGCGTAGGCAGCCTTCTCCTGCTCGTAGCACTCCTGGAGCGACTCCTGCGTGGCGGAGAAGCTGTAGGCGTCCTTCATGATGAACTCGCGGCCGCGCATGAGGCCAAAGCGGGGGCGCATCTCGTCGCGGAACTTGTCCTGGATCTGGTAGAGCGTGCAGGGGAGCTGCTTGTAGGAACGCAGCTCGTTCTTCACGAGGTCCGTGAACGTCTCCTCGTGCGTGGGGCCCAGGGCAAACTCGCGGCCGTGACGGTCGGAGATGCGCATGAGCTCGGGGCCGTAGGCGTCCCAGCGGCCCGACTCGTGCCAGAGCTCGGCGGGCGTGAGGACGGGCACCATCATCTCCTGGGCGCCGATGGCCTCCATCTCGTCGCGGATCACGGCCTCGATCTTGTTGATCGAGCGCCAGGCGAGCGGCAGGTAGCTGTAGAGGCCGGCGGCGGTCTTGCGAATCATGCCGGCCCGCAGCAGCAGGCGGTGGCTCGCGAGCTCCGCCTCGGCGGGGTCCTCCTTGAGCGTGGGGGCGTAGAGCCGGGACATCTTCTGATAGCGCTTCACGTGCGGTTCCCTTCTGTCCAACATGCAACGCTCATGATTCTACGACAATACGGCGTTCTTCTCGTCCCACCATCTCGACGGGCACGTCCTTCTCGGCCGCTCTTGCCACCCGGTCCCCCTTGCCCCTCTCCGCGAGTGTACGAGTTTCCGTCTCATGGCTTGAATTCAGTCAAACGTGGATGTGCATTTGCCCAGTTGACCTATGCACGTATGCTCACACGCTCAAGCGTATGAGTTCAAACTCGTACACTCGATGGAGCGATGGGCGAGAAGGACCGCGCAGGCGGGCGAGAAGGACCGCGCAGTGGCGGCAGAACTCTGCTACGAGAAGCGACGCTCGATCTCGGCGAAGAGCTCGTCGACGGCGTCGGCCTCGTCGACGGTTCGGATCTTCTCGCCGGACGCGAAGAGGACCGCCTTGCCGCGGCCGCCGGCGAGCCCGATGTCGGCGCCCCTTGCCTCGCCCGGCCCGTTCACCACGCAGCCCATGACGGCCACCGTGATGGGAGAGCGGACGCCGCTCAGGCGACGCTCGACCTCGGAGGCGACGCCCATGAGGTCCCACTGGCAGCGACCGCAGGTGGGGCAGCTCACAAGCTCCGGCCGAAGCTGGCGCAGGCCGACGGCGGAGAGCAGGTCCCACGCGACGTTGACCTCCTCCACCGGGTCGGCGGTGAGCGAGAGCCTGATCGTGTCCCCGATGCCCTCCATGAGGAGCGCACCGACGGCGGCCGCGTTCTTGACGGTGCCCTGGCGCGCCGTCCCGGCCTCGGTGACGCCGATGTGCAGCGGGACCTCGGGCAGCTCGCGCGACAGCGCGCGGTTCACCTCGACGGTCGTGGGAACGCCGTGCGCCTTCGCGGAGAGCACCATGTCGTCGAAGCCGCGGTCGCGGAAGTGCGCGACGAAGGACGTGGCGGAGCCCACGAGCTTCTCGACGAACGTGAGGTCCTCGCGCTCGGCGAACGCGGGGTCGAGCGAGCCGGCGTTGACGCCGATGCGAATGGGGATCCCGGCGGCGCCGGCCTCGTCGATGACAGCGTCGACCTTGTCCCAGCTGCCGATGTTGCCGGGGTTGACGCGCAGGGCGGCGGCCCCGCGGCGGCATGCCTCGATGGCGAGCGTGTGGTCGAAGTGGATGTCCGCGACGACGGGGAGCGGCGAGGCGGCGCAGATCTCACGGAAGCCGTCGAGCGCCGCGGCACCGGGGATCGCCACGCGGATGATCTCGCAGCCCGCGTCGGCGAGCTCGCGGATCTGTGCGAGGGTGGCCGTGGGGTCGGCGGTGTCGGTCGTGCACATGGACTGGACGGAGACGGGGGCTCCCCCACCGACCTTGACGCCGCCGACGCTCACCCGGTGGGTGAGCTCACGCGGGAGTCGGGCATCGATTTTGCTCATGGGCACTCCTAACCGAGGAAGATGCGGACGACGTCGTTCTTCAGCACGACGACGAACACAAACAGGACGAACGCGAGGCCCACGTAACTCAGGGCCGCAACGGCGCGGGGCGGCAGGGGCCGGCGGATGACGGCCTGCACGACCTCGATGAGTATCTTCCCCCCGTCGAAGGGCGGTATGGGCAGGAGGTTCATGAGGCCGAGCGAGAGGGAAATCGCGGCGACAACAACCGCGAGGTCGTAGACGCCGGCCGAGGCGGCCGAGGAGGCCATCACGGCGATGCCGACGACGGAGGACGACTGGTCGAGAACCTCCATCGTGTGCTGCGGCTGGAGGAGGCGCGAGATCGCGACGGCGACCTGTCGGACGTAGTCGAGGGTGAATGAGGAGGCCTCGACGAGGTCGGGGTGGTAGGTCTCCACCGTCGCCGTGACGCCCACGAGGTCCGTGGGCTCCCCGTCGGGCAGGTCGACGGTCACGGTGCGCTCGCTCCCGTCGCGCACGAAGGTGACGTCGAAGTCCCGCCCCTCGGCGAGCGGGGCCGCGAGCGCCTCGACTATCCCCTCCCAGGAGTCGACGTCCGTGCCGTCGACCACGGTGAGCTCGTCGCCGGCCTCGAGACCGGCGACCGCGGCGGGAGAGCCGGCCTCCACCGAGCCGAGGACGTTGACGTTGGAGACGTAGTCGACGCCGCGGATCATGAGGGCCGCGGTGACGACGAGGAAGGCAAAGACCACGTTCACGACGGGGCCGGCGGCGAGCATCGCGAGGCGCTTGGGGAAGCTCGCCCCCTCGTACGTCCTGCCACGCTCCATGGCGAGAAACTCCTCGGGCGGAAGCCCGGTCTCGCGGGGCTCCCCGGCCGCCGTCGAGCCGGCCTGCGTGAAGTCGTGGCCGCGGTCGTACTCGGTCAGCAGGTTCGCGTCACGGGCGACGCTCAGGTAGACGTCGGGGTACGAGGCCTTGTCGTCATGGTCCCCGGGCTGGACGCTCGCCCACTCGCAGAGGCCTTCGAGCAGGCCGTAGGCGCGGTCGAGGTCGATGCCGAGCTCGTCGGCGAGCTCCTGCGCCGTGATGCGCCCCCGCTTGGTGACGAGGTCCAGCGCGGGCGCGAGGAGCTCGTCTCGCATGCCCTCCATGCCGCAGATGCGGGTGTAGCCGCCCAGGAGCACGGGGGTGACGCCAAACTCGGTGCCGACCTTACGGCTCTTGAACGAGAGCTTGAAGCGGCAGGGAAAGCCAAGGAAGAGCTCGGTCGCACGCACGTTCAGCAGACGCGAGACGAGGTAGTGACCCGCCTCGTGGATGAAGACGAGAAAGGAGAGGACGAGGACGCCCCAGAAGACGGTCCAGACGACGCCGAGCGCTTCGCTCACCTGCTGACCTCCGAGAGAACGGCCGCGGCGCGCGCCCGGGCGCGCGCGTCGACCTCGTCGAGCTGCTCGAGAGTCTCTACCCGCTCGACCTCGGTCTCATCCATGACACGCGAGACGACGCGCTCGATGTCGAGGAACCCGCACAAACCTTGGCAGAAGGCGGCGTTTGCGACCTCGTTGGCGGCGTTCATCGCGCACGGGAGCGTGCCGCCCCGACGTCCTGCCTCGCGGGCGAGCGCAAGGCACCCAAAGGTCCCCTCGTCAGGCTCGTCGAAGGTCAGGGGACCGCACTCCCACCAGTTGACGGCCTCGGCGCTCGCCTCCCAGCGCTCGGGGAAGCTGAGCGCGTACTGGATGGGGCCGCGCATGTCGGAGGCGCCGAGCTGGGCCTTGACCATGCCGTCGGCGAACTCGACCATGGAGTGGATCTTGCTCTGACGGTGGACGAGCACGCAGATGTCGTCGACGTCGACCCCGTAGAGGTGATGGGTCTCGATGAGTTCCAGGCCCTTGTTCATGAGCGTGGCGCTGTCGATCGTGATCTTGGCGCCCATGGACCAGGTGGGGTGCGCGAGCGCGTCGGAGAGCGTCACCGACGCGAGCTCGTCGCGCGTGCGCCCGTAGAAGGGGCCGCCAGAGCAGGTCAGCCAGATCCTGCGCAGGTCATGGCCCCTCTCCCCCATCAGGCACTGGAATATGGCGCTGTGCTCGGAGTCGACGGGGATGAGGCGCCCCGGGCGCACGAGGGGCATAAGCAGGTCGCCGCCGCAGACGATCGACTCCTTGTTCGCGTAGGCAAGCACCTTGTCGGCGAGAAGGGCGGCGTAGCCGGCGTGGATGCCGGCAAAGCCCACGAGCGCGTTGACGACGACGTCCACCTCGGGCAGCGTGGCGAGCTCGGTCACAGCCTCGGCGCCGGCCCCGACGACGCACGCGTCCGGAAGCTCGTCGAGGCAGGCGTCGCGGGCGTGATCGGGGTCGGAGACCGCAACGTGCGTCGCACCAAACTCCCTCGCAGCAGAAACGAGGGCTTCGGTGGACGAGTCGGCGGAGAGGGCGACGACGCTCACGCGGTCGCGATGGCGACGGCACACGTCGAGGGTCTGTGACCCGATCGAGCCGGTGCAGCCGAGCACCGCGACGCGGAGCGTCTCTCCCGAGCGGTGCTCGGTTTCGGGAGGCTGGGGAACGATCATCACAGGACGCCTCCAAGGACGAGAAGGAAGAGGGCGGCCGTGCTCCCGAAGAGCATCGAGTCGGAGCGGTCGAGCAGCCCGCCGTGGCCGGGAATGACGTTGCCGGAGTCCTTGACGCCGGCGCCGCGCTTGAGACGGGACTCGAAGAGGTCGCCCACCACGCCCACCACGCCCACGACGAGGCCGAAGAGCGCGACGACGGGAAGCGGCAGCGAGGTGAGGACGAAGATGCCGAGAAGCACCCAGACGAGCACGGAACCGACGAGGCCACCGACGAACCCCTCGACGCTCTTGTTGGGTGAGATGCGAGGGGCGAGCTTGTGCGAGCCGATCGCCGACCCCACGAAGTAGGCGAAGGCGTCGTTAGCCCAGATGGAGAGCATGACGCCGAGGGTGACCAGCGCGCCGGTCATCCCGGGGTCGATGCAGCGGGTCAGGATGACGCTCGAGAACGCGAGCGACGTGTAGAGCGGCCCGAACGCCGTGACGGCGACGTCGGCCACGTTGGCGCGGGGCGCGAAGACGTACCAGCACGCGCAGGCTGCGAGCAAGAGCAGGACGGCGAGCGCGCATGCGACGATGCCGGAGAGGTAGGCGGCCGCCGGGAAGAGGAGCGCGAAGACGAGCCCGAGGGACTCGTTGGGCATACGGCCGCCCATGCGACAGATGCGGAAGAACTCGGAGCAGCACAGCCAGGACTCGGCGGCGACGAGCAGGGCCGTCGTGAGAGGCCCAAAGAAGACGCACGCGAGCGTGACGACGGCATAGATGGCACCCGAGGTCGTGCGCGTGAGCAGGCGCTCTGCGGAGCTCCTCGCCTTCTGGCCCCGCAGCCCGCCAGCGGCGCGCGCCTCCTCCCTCGATGCCCTGTGACCCTCGAGGAGGGCAATCTGCCGCTTGAGCCAACCGCCCTCGGCGCCCCCTTCGGATTTCCTTACCTGGCTCACGAGCGAACCACTCCCCCGAAGCGACGTGAGCGCCCCTGGAAGGCGACGACCGCGCGGAGGTAGTCCCAGCGGTCGAAGTCGGGCCAGAGGGTGTCCGTCACATAGAACTCGGTGTAGGCAAGCTGCCAGAGGAGGTAGTTGGAGAGCCTGAGCTCACCGGACGTCCTGATGAGGAGGTCGGGGTCCGGGAGCCCGGCGGTATAGAGGCGGTCCGAGACGACGCCCTCGTCAACATCGGAGGCGTCGAGGCGGCCCTCGAGCACGTCAAGGGCGATCGAGCGGGCCGCGCGGGCGATCTCAGCGCGCGAGCCGTAGTTCACAGCGAGGGCGAAGACCATGCCGGTGTGGTCGGCGGTCTCGTCGAGGCCGCGCTGGAAGACGACGCGCGTGCGCTCAGGAAGCGCCTCGAGGTCGCCGAGGAAGCGCAGCCTGACGTTCTCCTGGTGAAAGAGCGGCAGCTCGTTGACAAGCGTCGTGGCAAACAGGTGCATGAGAAGGTCGACCTCGCGCTGGGGCCTGCGCCAGTTCTCGGTCGAGAAGGCGTAGACGGAGAACACGTCGAGGCCAAGGCGGACGCTCGTCGTGACCGCCTCGCGCAGCGCGTCGACGCCGGCGACGTGGCCCTTGGAGCGGTCCAGGCCCCTCGCGGTGGCCCATCGCCCGTTGCCGTCCATGATGATGGAGACGTGACGCGGAACGCGCTCGAGGTCGAGCTCGTCAAGCGAGACGTCCCCGGGAGCCTCGGAATAGTACTCCCTGAGCTTTTGGATGTCGGGAAGCACTAGATCTCCATGACCTCGGCGCTCTTGGCCTTGAGCATGTCCTCGATCTTGGCGACGTAGGAGTCGGTGATCTTCTGCACGGCCTTCTTCTCGCGGGACTGCTCGTCGTCGGAGAGCTCCTCGTCGCGCTCGATCTTGCCGTTGACGTCGCGGCGGACGTTGCGGACGGAGACGCGGGCCTCCTCAGCGAGCTCCTTGCACTCCTTGACGAGCTCCTTGCGGCGCTCCTCCGTGGGCTTGGGGAACGGGAGGCGGATCGACGTGCCGTCGTTGGACGGGGTAATCCCAAGGTCGGAGCTCTCGATGGCTTTCTCGATGGCGCGCAGGGCGCTCTTGTCCCAGGGCTCGACGACGAGCATCGAGGCCTCGGGCACCTTGATGCCGGCGAGCTGGGTGATGGGCGTGGGCTGCCCGTAGTAGTCGACCATGATGGGCGCCAGGATCTGGGCGTTGGCACGGCCGGTGCGGACGCGCGCGAAGTTGGCCTTCAGCGCGTCGATGCACTTGCCCATGTTCTTCTCGGCGCGCTCGGTGTACTGGCTCATGTCTAGTCCTCCTCGACGACGGTGGTGCCGACGGTCTCGCCCTGAACGGCGCTCAGGAAGACACCGGGCTGCTTGATGTCAAAGACCATGATGGGCATGTGGTTGTCATGGCAGAGGGCGGTGGCGGTGGCGTCCATCACCTTGAGGTCGCGGTTGAGGACCTCGCGGTAGGAGATGGTGTCGAAGCGCCTTGCGTCGGGGTTCTTCCGGGGGTCGTCGTCGTAGATGCCGTCGACGTTGGTGGCCTTCATGAGGACCTCGGCGCCGATCTCGCAGGCGCGCAGCGCGGCCGCAGTGTCGGTAGTGAAGTAAGGGTTGCCGGTGCCGGCGGCATAGATCGTGACGCGGCCCTTCTCGAGGTGGCGGATGGCGCGGCGACGGATGTAGGGCTCCGCGATCTGGCGCATCTCGATCGCGCTCATGACGCGGCAGTCCATGCCGTTGCGCTCGAAGCAGTCCTGGAGGGCGAGCGAGTTGATAACGGTGGCGAGCATGCCCATGTTGTCACCCTGTGCGCGGTCCATGCCGGCGGCCGCGCCGGTGAGGCCGCGGAAGATGTTGCCGCCGCCCACGACGATGGCGACCTGCACGCCGGCCTCCCAGACCGGCTTGATCTCCTCGGCCAGCCGCTGCGGGACGGCGGGGTCGATGCCGTAGTCCTGGTCGCCCATGAGGGCCTCGCCCGAGAGCTTGAGCAGCACGCGCTTGTACTTGACGTCAGACACTGTGTCTCGCTTTCCTCGCTTCCCCGTGACGGGGCATGTGATGACTTCAGTTGATTCTAGCAGAGCGAGAAGGGCGCTCCGACATGCCGCGACCTTCTTCATACATGAACGGGGCCGACGACACTGTCGCCGGCCCCGTGTGATGCTCTGAAGCGCTTCGCTACTCGGCGTCGCCGAAGGTGTAGCGGACGAAGCTCATGACCTCGATGGTGTCGTCGACGTCCTTGGAGACGTTCTTGGCGAGCTGGGAGATCGTGAGGGAGCTGTCCTTGACGAACTCCTGCTCGGTGAGGACGCTCTCCTTGAAGTACTTCTCGAGACGACCCTGGGCCATCTTCTCCTGGATGGCCTCAGGCTTGCCGGACTCGGCGGCCTGAGCCTTGTAGATGGCCAGCTCGTGCTCGATGACGTCGGCGGGGACGTCATCACGGCGGGCGGAGACGGGCGCGGCGGCAGCGACCTGCATGGCGACGTCGTGCGCGAAGGTCTTGAACTGCTCGTTGGCGGCAGTCTCGGCCTTGCCGAGCTTGAAGGTCACGATGTCGGCGAGCTTGCCGCCCAGGTGGACGTAGCTGCCGAGGGCGCCGTCCTCAGCGGTGACGCGCTGGAAGCGGGCGACCTTCATGTTCTCGCCGATGACGTGGATCATCTCGGTGAGCTCGGCGTCGACCGTGGACTCGCCCATGGCGCAGGCCTTGAGGGCGTCGACGTCTGCGGGGTCGTTCTCAGCGACGATCTTGGCGAGGTCGAGGGCAAAGCCGGTGAACTTGGGGTTGGTGCCCACGAAGTCGGTCTCGCAGGTAAGCTCGAGCAGGGCGCCGAGCTTGCCGTCCTCGGAGACATAGGCGGCGATGGTGCCCTCGTTGGTGTCGCGGCCGGCACGCTTGACGGCCTTGGCGATGCCCATCGTACGGAGGATGTCGACGGCCTTGTCAATGTCGCCGTCAGCCTCGACGAGGGCCTTCTTGCACTCCATCATCGGGGAGTCGGTCATCTCGCGGAGCTGCTTGACGAGGGCGGCGGTAACCTGAGCCATGGTTTTCTCCTATCTGGAATCTGGAAAGCGCGGACTACTCAGCGGACTGCTCGGAGGCAGCCTCGGCGACGGGGGCCTCCTCGGCGGAGGCAGCCTCGCCGGCCATCTCGGCGGCGCTGATCTGCTCCTTGCCGGAGCCGGCCAGGACGGCGTCGGCGGCGAGCTCGCACATGAGGGAGACGGAGCGGATGGCGTCGTCGTTGGCGGGCACGCCGTAGTCGACCACGTCGGGGTCGGAGTTGGTGTCGAGCAGGCCGACGACGGGGATGTGCAGGCGGTTGGCCTCGCGGATGGCGATCTCCTCGCGCTTGGTGTCGACGACGAAGATGGCCTGCGGCAGGGCGGTCATGGTGCGGACGCCGCCGAGGTTCTTCTGAAGCTTGTCGAGCTCCTTGGTGAGCAGCGCCTGCTCCTTCTTGGGCAGGGTGGCCATGCGGCCGTCCTCGACCATGGCCTCGAGCTCCTCCATGCGGGTGATGCGGGAGCGCATGGTCACGAAGTTGGTGAGCATGCCGCCGAGCCAGCGCTGGTTGATGTAGGGCATGCCGCAGCGCTCGGCCTGGACGGAGATGGGCTCCTGGGCCTGCTTCTTGGTGCCGACGAACAGGACGGTGCCACCCTTGGCGGCGGTGTCCTTGAGGAAGGTGTAGGCGCGGTCGGCGCCGAGCATGGTCTGCTTGAGGTCGAGGATGTAGATGCCGTTGCGGTCGCCAAAGATGTACGGCTTCATCTTGGGGTTCCAGCGGCGGGTCTGGTGACCGTAGTGGCAGCCGGCGTCGAGCAGGGTCTGGATAGTAATCTTAGCCATGGTAACCTCCTGTGGTTGATCCTCCGCGTGGGGTCATCCTCGTGACACCACCCATGACCTGGCTTCTAGCCACGGGCACCACGGTGTTCGAGTAGCCACGCGTGTGACGTATGCCGTGCGGACGCACAGCGATTAGACAGTATAGCCGCAGCGTCCGCTCGTGTCGAGGAGAAATGGGCCTCCACAGTCGCTCTACGAGCGCGGGTGCGCGCGCTGGGCCGCCTCCTTCAGACGGTCGACCGAAAGGTGCGTGTATATCTGTGTCGTGGCGAGGCTCTCGTGGCCGAGGAGCTCCTGGACGCTCCTCAGGTCGGCGCCGCCGCCGAGGAGCTCGGTCGCAAACGTGTGGCGCATGGCGTGCGGCGTGAGCGACGGGTCGAGGCCGGCCTGGGCGACGCGGCGCTCGAACACGGTTCGCAGGGCGTCGGCGGACATGGGGTTCCCCCTCGTCGACACGAAGAGCGCGCGACAGGCGCGGCCGGGTCGCAAAAGCGCGGGCCTCCCCCACTCCAGATAGGCCACCAGGTGATCGGTCGCCTCGCGATAGAGGGGGACGATGCGCTCCTTGGACCCCTTTCCGAACAGCCTCGCCTGCGCCGACGTGAGGTCGAGGTCATCGACGCTCAGACCCGCCGCCTCGGAGATGCGCGCGCCGGTCGCGTACAGGAGCTCAAGGAAGGCGCGGTCCCTCAGGCTCACCGGGTCGTCGCCCGAACAGGTCTCGAGCAGAGCTCGGGCGTCGTCATCTGTCATCGTCCTGGGCAGCGAACGGGCGAGCTTGGGGCTCGACAGCGCCGTGACGACGCCGGAGGAGCAGCGGCCCTCGCGCTGCATCCAGCGATAGAGGCCGCGAAGCGCCGAGAGGCGACGACCGATCGTCCTCGTGGTGTAGCCGGCCCTGGTGAGCTCGAGCAGGTACGAGCGGACGTCGCGATGCGTGAGCTCAAGCGGCGACACGCCCTCCCTGCGCGACCAGTCGAGAAAGGCCGTCAGGTCGATGCGATACGCACGGAGCGTGTTCTCGGAGAGGTGTCTGACGCCACCGAGAAACCCGAGGTACTCGTCAATCGAGCGCTCGAGCGAGAGCTGGGCCTCGCCTCGTCTCTGTGACTCCTGGGTCGCCATGCTCACGCGGCGTCCGGGCAGAGCAGCTCGGGGCGGCCCTGGAGATACCGATCGAGGTCGGTTCGGGCGCGCTCGACGAGGGCGGCGTGTCGAAGCGCCTTGTTGCGTGGGGCATCCGAAAGCGGCGGGAACAGCCCGAAGTTGACATGCATGGGCTGGTAGTCGCGCGTCTCGGGGTCGGTTGCGTAGCGAACGAGCGAGCCGAGGGAGCCGGTTGCGGGCAGGAGCACCGGGGCGATGCCGCGCAGGTCGGCATAGACGTTGAGGGCGGCGAGCAGTCCCGAGGCGATGGCCTCGACATAGCCCTCCGTGCCGGTGATCTGCCCGGCGAGACGGACGCGGGTGCCCGGGATCGAGAAGGTCCCGTCGAGCGCGTGCGGCGAGTCGACGAAGGAGTTCCTGTGCATGACGCCGTAGCGCAGAAACTCGGCGCCCTCGAGCCCGGGGATCATCCGAAGCACGCGCCGCTGCTCGGGCCAGGTGAGGTTCGTCTGGAAGCCGACGAGGTTGTAGGCGGTGTGCGCGGCGTTCTCGGCACGGAGCTGCACGACCGCCCACGGCCTGCGCCCGTCCCGCGGGTCGACGAGGCCGACCGGCTTGAGCGCGCCGTGCCTGAGCGTGTCGAGACCGGTCCTGGCAACCTCCTCGATGGGCTGGCAGGCGCAGAAGAGGTCGCGCTGCTCGAAGTCGCGGGCGAGCACGCGCTCGGCCCCGACGAGCTTCCGCACGAGAAGCTCGTAGCTCTCGCGGTCGAGCGGGCAGTTGAGGTAGTCGCCCGTCGAGCCCTCCCCCTGGTAGCGGGACTGCTCGAAGATCACGGAGCGGTTGAGGGACTCAGCGTCGACGATTGGCGCCGCCGCGTCGTAGAAGCTCATCCGCTCGCCGCCAACCGCCGCCGAGATTGCCTCGAAGAGCTCACCCGAGCAGAGGGGGCCCGCCGCGATGACGGCCGGGCCCTCGGGAAGGGCGTCCACGCGCTCCCTGACGAGCTCGATGTTCTCGTTCGACTCGACGAGCGCCGTGACGCGGGAGGAGAACGCCTCCCTGTCGACGGCGAGCGCCCCGCCGGCCGGGACGGAGGAGTCTCGCGCGCAGCCGAGCAGCACGCTGCCGAGGCGGGTCAGCTCCCACTTGAGCTGGCCGGCCGCGGTGTCCTCCTTCGTCGACTTGAGCGAGTTGGAGCAGACCAGCTCGGCGAGCCCGTCTCCGTGGTGCGCCGGCGAGGGGTGCCCCGGACGCTGCTCGACCAGACGCACCCGCACGCCTCGGCGGGCGAGCTGCAGCGCGCACTCGCTTCCGGCGAGCCCGCCCCCCACGACCGTGACGATCTCCCCCATGTAACCTCCTGGTCCGCGTTGTCGGCACGTCTCAACCATTGTGCCCCAAATAGTAGGTCCGCGTCGGTGAGTACCTTCCGTCGGGGAGGCGCTCGACGATCCCGCGGGCCTCGTAGTCGGTCAGGGTCCTCAGCACGGTGAGCACGCTCTCGTTGAGGCGCTCGGAAAGCTCGTCGGGACGCGACGGGGAGGCCACGAGCGCCGACATCACGGAGCCGGTCTCGCGTGGGACGCACTGCGGCCCCACGCGTGCAAGCCCGTAGTCGAGCGCGATCGACACCTGGAGGGAGCGTTCGTCAACGATGACGCGCGCGCCGTCGGCGACGAGCTGGTTGGTGCCCGAGGAGTTGGGCGAGAAGATCGAACCGGGTATCGCGTAGACGATTCTGTCGAGCTCGGTCGCCGCCTCAGCGGTCGACATGGTGCCCGACCTCATGCCCGCCTCGGTGACGACGAGGACGCGCGAGAGGGCCGCGATGACCGCGTTTCTCTTGGGGAAGGACCATCTCTGGGGACCCCGACCCCATCCCTCCAGGGAAACCACCGCCCCGCCGGCGGCGAGTGCCCCCTCGTAGAGGTCTCGCGAGGAGCTCGGGTAGACGACGTCGGCGCCGCACCCCGACACGATGACGGTTCTGCCCGAGGCGGCGAGCGCCGCCATGCCCGCCGCGTGGTCGCACCCCATGGCGCCTCCCGAGACAACGGTGACGCCACACTCCGCCGCGACCCTGGCCGCCATCTCGGCGACGGCGAGCCCGTAGGGCGTTGCCCTTCGCGCCCCGACGACCGAGAGGCAGGGGCCGAGCAGGGCCTCGGGCGCGCCGAGGCCAAAGATCTCGTCTGGCGGGTTTCTCAGGTCGTCGAGCGCCTCTGGCCACCCGTCCTCGCCCCGCTGTAGGGTCCATCCGTCATGTCTGCGCGCCATGTCGCTCAACCTCGCATCCTCGACCTGAACGCCATCGCCTCGACGACGTCCTCCTCTCCCACCAGCTCGTGCTCGGCGATGTCGGCGATCGTCCTCGCCACCCTGGTGACGCGCATGATTCCGCGTCCGCCCAGCAGCAGGCCGCGGGCTAGTGACTCAAGGGCGCGACGGGCCCGCGTGTCGAGCATCGCGGAGGGAGGGACCTGCCCCTCGGACCCGTCCTTAAGGCGCCATGCCCGGAACTCCCGGGCGGCCATCACGAGCTCCGAAAGCTCCCGTGAGCCCACGTCCGCGCGACCCTCTATCACCTTGGCTGTGTCGGGCCTGGGCACGTCCACGACGACGTCGATGCGGTCCATGAGGGGGCCGCCGATGCGGCCCTGGTAGGCGTCGATGCGAGCTTGCGTGCAGGTGCACTCGTGCCCAGGGTCACCGAGGTGCCCGCAGGGGCACGGGTTGGCTGCGGCCACGAGCTGGAAGTCGCAGGGGAACCGGTACACGCCGTCCACACGGACGATGCGCACCTCCTTGTCCTCGAGGGGCTGACGCAGCGCCTGCAGCGTCCCGCGCGAGAACTCGGGGAGCTCGTCGAGGAAGAGCACGCCGTTGTGCGCAAGCGACACCTCCCCGGGCAGAACCGGCCGTCCGCCGCCGACGAGTCCCCCGGTGGAGATCGAATGGTGGGGCGCCCGATAGGGACGCAGCCCCTCCGCCAGGAGATCGACCGGCTGGCCGGCGACGGAATGGATGAGCATCGCAGAGGCGGCCTCCTCCTCCGTGAGAGGCGGGAGTATCGAGGGCAGGCAGCGCGCCAACATGGTCTTCCCCGAGCCAGGTGGTCCAACCATCAGGACCCCGTGCCTCCCAACGGCGGCGATCGCCATCGCGCGCTTGGCGAGCTCCTGATCGGCCACGTCGCCAAAGTCGGGAGTCGGGCGAGACGGTCGACCCATCTCGACCGCTCCCTCCCCCAGCAGCGGTAGTCCCCCGACACCGTCTTTGAGCTGTGCGAGCGACCGTATGCCGCGCGCGCCGTCGGACTGAGAGGCGGGCAGCGGGCTCGACGCGGAGACGACGAGCCCGGCGCCGTTCTCGCGTGCGAGCATCGCATAGGCGACCTCCCCGCGGACGGGACACACCGACCCGTCGAGCCCGAGCTCCCCGACGTAGAGCGTTTCCTCGGTGACCGAGGGAGGCAGCTGCGAGGTCGCAACGAGGATGGCCACGGCTATGGGAAGGTCGTACGCCGTCCCCGACTTCCTCACCTCGCTGGGGGCCAAGTTGATGGTGACGTGCTCGCGGGGCATCGAGAACCCGCTCGCGCGGAGCGCGCAGCGGACCCGCGAGCGTGCCTCGAGCACGGAGGAGTCGGGCATGCCGACGATGTCGAGCCCCGGGAGGCCTCCGGACAGGCTCACCTCGACCGTCACCTCGAGCGCGTGCACGCCGCTGAGCGCGGCCGCGCGCACCGAGACGGGAGCCGTGCCCGTCATCCGTCTATCCCATACGCGTCTTTGACGTGATGGAGATGTGCGACGCCGTCCTTGCTCACGGTGATGGCGATGACGTCGAACCTCACCACGCTCGCCCAGTCGTTGGCCTGGAGGAAGAGGTTCGCGGCGTTGAGATAGCGACGCTGTCTGCGGTCGTCGACCGCCATCTCGGGGAGGATCTCCTCGCCGTCGTCTCCCTCGAGCCGCGTCTTTACCTCGATGAGGCTCACGGTACCCAGACGGGCGTCCGGGTCGATGGCGATGATGTCGACCTCACCAAAACCCGTGCGCCAGTTCTTCCCCAACACCTGCCAACCCCTGGCGAGAAGGCTCCTCTGGGCGACGGCCTCCCCTCGCCTCCCGAGCTCGTGGGGGTCAACGCGCCATCGCTCACCCACTCTCGTCGAATCGACCGGAACCTCAAGACAGACCTCGCACATCGCAGCTCCCTTCGCTCTGGTGAGCAAAGGTTCGCCGGTCGTGCTTACGGCTGGTGTGTCGATGCCAGACACACGGGAGACACGAGGGTGACACGAGGCTAGCACGCGTCACAGGACGTGAGCTCGGACGCCCCGTCTCATGCGTCGCCCAGACGCCACGCGTGCGGAACGAGTCAGAACAGACGGGGCTGCTCCACGAAGTTTCCACAGAACGACGAGCGATGAATCGGGCTGAGGCCGAGCTCGCGAATCGCGGCGATGTGCTCCGGTGAGCCATAGCCCTTGCAGGCGGCCAGGTGGTAGCCGGGGTACTCCTGCTCGTAGGCGACCATGAGTGCGTCACGCGTCACCTTTGCGACGATGGAGGCGGCCGCGATGCAGGCGACGCGCGCATCCCCCTTCACGATGCACCTCTCGGCAGGGTGCGCTCCGACGGGGTTGCCGTCGATGAGCACGCAGTCGGGCTCGAGACCGGTGTCGAGCACGGCGGCCCTCATGGCGTGCCGCAGGGCCGCCCCCATCCCCACCGCGTCGATCGACGCGGGCTCGACGTGCGCGATGCCGACGGCCACGGCACGCTCGGCGACAAGGGCCGCGATACGCTCGCGCTCGCGGGGCGAGAGCTGCTTGGAGTCGTTGATTCCCCAGATGGGCGGCTCGTCGGGGAGGCAGACGGCCGCGACGGTCAGCGGACCGGCGAGGGCTCCCCTGCCCACCTCGTCGACGCCGACGATCACGCCGGTCCCGCCGAGCTCGCGCTGGAGGCGATACATGTCTGTGACGCGCCGGTGCTCGGCCTCTTCTCGCTCGATTCTTCTGCGTGCCGTCTCGACGGCACGGACGACCTGCTTGCGGGGATCCTCGGCGTAGCGCTCGACCAGGAGGCGGGCCTCCTCGAGCGGGGCCTCGGAGAGCGTGGCCGCAACCTCCCTGGCCGTCACCGGACGTGACGCGTCGAAACCCAAAGCGAATCACCTCGATACAAGAAGGCCGCCCCCGAAGGGGCGGCCCAAGAGAGCTGCTGGCGAGTGACTAGTCGCGCTTCTCGCGGATGCGGGCGGCCTTGCCCACGCGGTCGCGGAGGTAGTAGAGCTTAGCGCGACGGACGTCACCGTGACGGACGACGTCGAGCTTGGCGATCTTGGGGCTGTGGAGCGGGAAGGTGCGCTCGACGCCAACGCCGAAGCTGATCTTGCGGACGGTGAAGGTCTCGCGGGCGCCCGCGCCGCTCATGCGGATGACGTCACCCTCGAAGACCTGCTCACGGGTGCGCTCGCCCTCGACGATGCGATAGTGAACCTTGACGTGGTCGCCAACCTTGACGGCGGGGATGTCCTCGCGAATCTGCTGGCGCTCGATGGCACGAATGTAGTCCATGTCCTCTTCCTGTCTCTAGAGGTGCCGACGCTGAGCGAACGACACATAGGTTTACACACAGGGAGGCATTATAGGGTACTTGGGCAAAACGAACAAGAACGACACAAAATCACAGACACAGCCCGACCACGACTCCCGCCGCCTGGTCAGGGGAGCCGAGCGTGACGGGATATCCCGACTCCATCACCTGATAGAAGAAGTAGTCGTCACCCTTGCCGAAGGAGAGCGGGTAGGCGCTTCGATACCACCAGCCGCAGGGCGTGCCGGAATAGGCGAGCTCGAGCGTGCCCTGCGGGTCGCCGTGACACGTGACGCCACGTTCGGCAAAGTAGGGATACTGTGCACCCTCGGCGTTCAGCACGACATCGTAGGCGGTGTAGTCAATGTACCCCGTCCGAGAACGAACCTCGTCCCCGTACTCTGCGGCGAAGAGGTCGACCGTTCCGCACACCTCGGAGACTGAGAAGGGCCAGAGGACGTCGTCGGTGGACGTGACGGAGTCGACGTCGGAGGTGGCACCGACGTTGTTGGTCCGCTTGCGCACGGAAACGACACCCTCCGAGAGACCTTCGGGAAGGAGGGCAAGACCCTCGGTTGAGAGCCACTCCCTGAGCGCGCTGACCTCCCAACCGCCGACGTTGCTCACGCTGTTCTGCATCGGCTCGAGGGAGATCGGGGAGGCCATGAGCGTGATCCCTGCCGCTCCGGAGCCATCGGAGCGCTCGTCGCACCTGATTCCGACAACCGTCAGGGTTGCCTGATGACCGTCCTCGAGCGGCAGCGCCCTAGTGTCCCCGACCTCTATGCCCCAGTCGCTGGCGAGCTCGACCCCCTCCTCATCCGAGGGGGCGTCGGCTATGAGGGCCGCGACCTCGGCGAGCTCCTCCCAGTCGTACTCAGCAAACTTTTTTGGGGTGAGTGATGCCGGGGCGGAGGCATTCCTCCCCGACGCGGCTGACTCGGTCAGGACGTAGCGGAGGGCGAGGACGCCGACCGCGAAGACGCACAGGGAGAGGACCACGAGAAGGGCGCTCAGCGCTCCCCTGCCACGTCTACGTCGATTCATCGGCGCCTCCAATCCCACGCTCATCCATCATAGGACAAGGGCTAGCGACGCTTCCAGGACTGCGGGACCTTGAGGTCCTCGTACACGCAGACGGCATAGCGGTCGGTCATGCCCGAGACGAAGTCGGCGACCTGGACCTCGGGGCGGTCCTCGTCGTGGAGCCGGTACTCGTCGGGGACCTCGTCGAGATGGCACACGAAGTAGTCGAAGAGCTCGCCGAGCATGGCGTACGCCTTGGGCTCCTCCCACTTTGCGTCGCCGCGCGAGTAGAGGTTTTCGAAGAGGAACCGTCGCATCGACATCATGGCGTCCCAGACGCGATCGGACATCCGGATGTCGCCGCACTCGGCGCTATGGGCGACAACGTCGTGGACCATCGTGTCGATGCGCTCGGAGGAGCTGCCGCCCAGGACGGAGCGCGCGTCCTCGGGAAGGTCCGACTCCCTCAGGAGCCCGGCGCGCTCGGCGTCGTCGATGTCATGGCACACGTAGGCAATTCTGTCCGAGAGAGCGACGACCCTCCCCTCGAGGGTCCGTGCGCGGACGGGACCGGTGTGGCACAAGATCCCGTCGGCGACCTCCCGGCTGAGGTTGAGCCCGCGGCCGTTGCGCTCGAGGAGGTCCACGATCCTCACGCTCTGCTCGTTGTGGGCGAAGAGCGGGACGTCACGGCTCACGCCTCGATACCGCGCCAGGGCGTCGGAGAGCGCCCGCTCGCCTACGTGCCCGAACGGGGTGTGGCCGAGGTCGTGGCCTAGGGCTATGGCCTCCGTCAGGTCCTCGTTGAGGCCGAGGGGCCGGGCGATGGAGCGCGCGACCTGCCCGACCTCGAGCGTGTGGATGAGGCGCGTGCGGTAGTGGTCCCCCTCGGGGGCGAGAAAAACCTGCGTCTTGTGAGCGAGCCGCCTGAAGCTCTTGCTGTGGAGGATCCGGTCACGGTCGCACTGGTAGCACGTCCTGAGGGGGTCGGGGACCTCCGGGACGAGCCTGCCCGAGCTCGCGTCGGAAAACGCGGCGTCGGAGGAGAGGCGGTCGTGCTCGATGCGCTCCCGCTCCGGTCTGCTCATGACCCTCATGGCTGCTCCTTACAGAGAAGGGGGAGGAGGCCAGAGGCCCCCTCCCCCATCATCGGTGAACGTGCGTCAGATCACCTTACTTGGCGACCTTCTCGGCGCCGCCGTTGGCCTCGATCTTGGCCTGGGCAGCCGCGAGGCGCGCGATGGGCACGCGGTACGGCGAGCAGGACACATAGTCGAGACCGAGGTCGTAGTACATGTGGATGGACTCGGGGTCACCACCGGTCTCGCCGCAGACGCCGCAGACGATGTCGGGGTTGCCGGCGTGGCCGCCCTCGACGCCCATCTTGACGAGCTTGGCAACGCCCTTGTCGAGCGTGGCGAACGGGTTCGTCTTGCAGATCTTCTTGTCGAGGTAGAGCGGCATGAACGCGGCCTCGACGTCGTCACGGGAGAAGCCCAGGCCCATCTGGGTCAGGTCGTTCGTGCCGAAGGAGAAGAAGTCGGCGTGCTTGGCGATGTCCTCGGAGGTGATGGCAGCGCGCGGAATCTCGATCATGGTGCCGACCGGGATGTCGAGCTCGACGCCGTACTCGTCGGCGACGGCCTTGATGTTCTCCTCGACGACCTCGCGGACGAGGGCGAGCTCCTCCTCGAAGGCCACGAGCGGGATCATGATCTCCGGCTTGGGGTTGAAGCCCTGCTTCTGGAGCTCGGCGGTGGCGGAGGCGATGGCCTTCACCTGCATGACGTTGAGCTCGGGGTAGACCAGGCCGAGGCGGCAGCCACGAAGGCCGAGCATCGGGTTGGCCTCCTGGAAGGAGTCGAGCTTGGCGAGAAGGGCCTTCTTCTCGGTGACGTCCTTGCCCTCGGCCTCCTCCTTGGCGATCTCGACGTCGAGGTCACGCGGGTCCTCGAGGAACTCGTGCAGGGGCGGATCGAGCAGGCGCACGATGACGGGCATGCCGTCCATGGCCTTGAACATCTCGAGGAAGTCGCCCTTCTGGGCAGCGCCGAGCTTCTCGACGGCGTCGGCCTTGACGGCATCGTCGTCGGCGAGGATGAAGTTCTGGATGAGCTGCTTGCGCTCACCGAGGAACATGTGCTCGGTACGGCAGAGGCCGATGCCGGAGGCGCCGTTGTCCTTGGAGAGCTGAGCGTCGGCGGGGTTGTCGGCGTTGGCGCGGACGCCGATCACGCGGCCACGCTCGGCGTTGTTGCGGACCTCGTCGGCCCAGTCGAGGATGGTCTGGAGGTCGCCGCCGAGCTCCGGACGGACGAGCGCGACCTCGCCGAGGATGACGTCACCGGTGGTGCCGTCGATGGAGATGACGTCGCCCTCGTGGAGGGTGATGTCGGTGCCGGCGATGGTGCAGACCTTGTTGACCGCGTCGATCTGGAGGGCGTCGACGCCGCAGACGCACGGGGCGCCCATGCCGCGGGCGATGACGGCGGCGTGAGAGGTCTTGCCACCGTGGGAGGTCAGGATGCCCTCGGCGGCAACCATGCCGTGGAGGTCGTCGGGCGTGGTCTCCCAGCGCACGAGGATGCAGGGCTTGCCGGCCTCGGCGTAGGCCTCGGCGTCAGCGGAGGAGAACACGACGGCGCCGACGGCGGCACCCGGGGAGGCGTTGAGGCCCTTGGCGATGACCTTGTAGTCGGCCTTGGGGTCGAACTGCGGGTGGAGGAGCTGGTCGAGCTGCTCGGGAGCAACGCGCATGACCGCCTCCTCCTTGGAGATGCGGCCCTCCTCGTACATCTGGATGGCGACCTTGAGGGCGGACAGGGCGGTGCGCTTGCCCACACGGGTCTGGAGCATCCAGAGCTTGCCCTGCTCGATGGTGAACTCGAGGTCCATCATGTCAGCGTAGTGGTCCTCGAGGATCTCGAAGACGTGGAAGAGCTCCTTGCCAGCCTCCTCCAGGCCGGGGACCTTGGGCAGGTCGGCGATCGGCTCGGTGTTGCGGATGCCGGCCACGACGTCCTCGCCCTGGGCGTTGACCAGGAAGTCGCCGTAGCGCTCGTTGGTGCCGTCGGCGGGGTTGCGGGTGAACGCGACGCCGGTGGCGGAGGTGTTGCCCTTGTTGCCGAAGGCCATCACCTGGACGTTGACGGCGGTGCCCAGATCGTCGGGGATCTTGTTCTGCTTGCGGTAGAGGATGGCGCGGTCCGTGTTCCAGGAGCCGAAGACGGCCTGCTCGGCGAGGCGCAGCTGGAGCAGCGGGTCGTGCGGGAAGGCCACCTTGCCGTCAACGACGACCTCGGGGTACTTCTCGGCGTCGACGTTGTCGACGAAGATCTGCTTGAAGGTGGCGACGAGGTCCTTGAGGTCGTCGGCGTCGAGCTCGGTGTCGAGCTTCACGCCCTTCTCGGCCTTCTTCGCGGAGATGGCGTCCTCGAAGAGCTGGCCCGAGACGCCCATGACGACGTCGGAGAACATCTGGATGAAACGACGGTAGGAGTCGTAGGCGAAACGCGGGTTGTCGGTCTGCTTGGCGAGGCCCTGGACGGAGTCGTCGTTGAGGCCGAGGTTGAGGACGGTGTCCATCATGCCCGGCATGGAGAAGGGAGCGCCGGAGCGGACGGAGACGAGCAGCGGGTCCTCGGAATCGCCGAGCTTCTTGCCCATGCGCTCCTCGAGGTCCTTGCGGTACTCGTCGATCTCGTCGAGGACGCCCTCGGGCCAGACGTTACCGGCGCTGGAGTAGGCGACGCAGGTCTGGCAGGTGATGGTGAATCCGGGAGGGACGGGAAGGCCGATGTTGGCCATCTCGGCGAGGTTGGCGCCCTTGCCACCCGTGATCCACTTGGCCTCGGCAACCGAGTCGCCCGCGACCTCGGTCACGTTGTTGCCGTTGGCGTCGAAGCCAAAGCGGTATACGTGCTTTTCTGCCATGGTTCTCCCTTGCTTTCTATGTCCGGACGCCCCGTGGGGCGCACTTACGACGACGTGCGGGCACGGACAACCCGCGCTCTGCCACATTCTAGCAGTGAATCAACTTTCAGCAAGAAGTTTGTGGGGACCGGACCCCTTGCGTCGGCGGGCTGCAAGCCTCGCTCCACGAGCGCAAAGAAAAGGGGCGCCCGCCTATGCGGGCGCCCCGGTGAGCGCTCTGGGAACCTAGACGAGCGGCTTGTCGTAGACGGCGCCGATCTCGTGCGAGGGCTCCTCGCCGGTGAGCGTGGAGATGACGGTCACCGCCGGGCCGAGGAGGTCGATCGAGGGGATGCCCCGGCGGTCGAGCTCGCGACGGATCTCGCGACGGAGCGTCCCGTTGGCGAAGGTGTGGAAGACGGCGCAGGGACGGTCGGGGTCGTAGCGCTCGTCGAAGAAGGCGCGCACCGTGTCGACGTCCTTGACGTTGGAGAGGCGCTCGATGTCAACGGACGCGTCCTTGAACTGCGCGGCGGCGGCCATGACGACCGTGTTGGCGGTCTCGCCGCGCGCGTCGGAAAGAACGTAGATCAAAGGAACGACCTGACCGAAGATGTCGTCATCCAGATCGAGCTTGGCCATCTTGCCCTCCTGTGTCCCCCAGTCGTCGCCCGGCCGGCCGGGCGACGGTGAATACCTCTACTTCTTGCGGGAGAGCGCGCCAATGTCGGCGACGCCGGCGAAGACCCCCACAAAGCGGTTGAGCAGCCGCAGGCGGTTCTCCCTTACCGCAGTATCCTCGTCCATGACAAGGACGTCATCGAAGAATCGGTCGATGGGCGCCTTGAGTTCGGCAAGGGCGGCGAGGGAGCCGGCGTAGTCGTCACGCGAGAGTGCGTCGCCGACGTTGACGGACCCCTGCTCGCAGGCGTCGAGAAGTGCCTTCTCGGCGTCGCCGAGCAGGGAGGCGTCGACGGAGTCGCCCAGGGAGGCGTCGCCGAGGTGAGCGGCGCGCGCGTAGGCGGTCGCGAGGTCGTCGAAGAGCTCGGGGCGCTGTGAGCGCGCGTCCTCGAGGGCGTGCGCGCGGGCCATGAACTCGACGGGGTTGACGACGCCGACGGCGGTGACCGCCTCGATCGTGTCGGGGCGGATGCCCTCGTCGCGCGCGATGGCGACCAGGCGACCGGAGAAGAAGCGGATGACCGCGGAGGACACCGACTCCAGGTCGAACTCGAGCCCCTGGGCGAGATAGGCCCCGAGCGAGAGGCCGATGAGCTGCCTGAGGTCACAGGAGGGCAGCGTGCGCAGCATGGCGATGATGCCGATCGCCGCGCGGCGCACGGCGTAGGGGTCGGAGGAGCCGGTGGGCGGCTCGTCGATGGCGAAGATGCCGCAGACGGTGTCGAGCTTGTCGGCGATGGCGACGCAGCGCCCGCAGACGCCCGAGGGGAGCTCGTCGCCCGCGAAGCGGGGACGATAGTGCTCGCGGACGGCGCTGCAGACCTCGGACGGCTCGCCGGCGGCCGCGGCGTAGTAGCCGCCCATGACACCCTGCTGGTTGGTGAACTCGACGACCGTCTGGGAGACGAGGTCGGCCTTGGCGAGGTGCGCGGCGCGCGCCGCCAGCTCGACGACGGAGTCATCCTCGCCGGCCTGTGAGGCGACGGCCGCCGCGAGCCCCTCCGTCCGCTCGACCTTCTGGAGCATGGTGCCCAGGCGCTCCTGGAACGTGACCGTCCCGAGGCGCTGGACGAACTCCTCCATCGGGCGCTTCAGGTCCTCCTCGTAGAAGAACTTCGCGTCGTCGAGGCGAGCGCGGACAACGCGCTCGTTGCCGGACACGACGGTCTCGGAGACGCGGGGGTCGGCGTTGGAGACGACCACGAACTCGCGCGTGAGGTTGCCGGAGGCGTCGTAGACCGGGAAGTAGCGCTGGTTGGAGAGCATCGACTCGCAGATGATCTCGTGCGGGACGTCGAGGAACGCCTCGTCGAAGGTCCCCACGAGCACCGTGGGCCACTCGCAGAGGTTGACGACCTCGTCGAAGATGCGCTTGGGGGTGTCAACGTGCGCGCCGCCGCGCTCGGACTCGATGCGCGCGATGCCGTCCCTGATCACCTCGGCACGACGCTCGGCGGAGAGGACGTAGGCGCGCTCGAGCGTGGCCTCGTAGGCGCTCGCGCTCTCCACGACGTGCTCGCCGGGGGCAAGGACGCGGTGGCCGCGGGTGGTGTTGGAGGACGTCACGTCGGCATAGGTGACCGGAACGACCTCGTCGCCGAGAAGCGAGCAGATCCAGCGGATGGGGCGGACGAACGTGGCGTGCTCCGACCCCCAGCGCTGGCTGCGGTAGTTGGGCCACTGCAGGCTGCCGATGACGCCGGCGGAGAGCTCGGACAGGATCGGGGCGGCGGGCCTGGAGGGCACGCTCCTCTCGGCGAAGACGTACTCGCAGCCGTCGTCGTCGACCCTGCGGACGAGCTCGGACGCGTCGGCGCCGCACTTGCGCGCGAAGCCGAGGGCCGCCTTGGTGGGAGAGCCGGCCTCGTCGAAGGCGATGGCGGCCTTGGGGCCGCGCTTGACCTCGTGGATCTCGTCGGTCGCGACCGCGACGTCGGAGACCAGCGCGGCGAGGCGGCGGGGCGTGGAGATGACGCGGACGTCCCCGTGGGCGAGGCCGGCGGCGTCGAGGCCCCTCTCGACGAGGGTGCCGAGCTGCTGCGCGGCGTTCATGAGAGGCGCGGAGGGCATCTCCTCCGTGCCGATCTCGAGCAGGAAATCACGGGTCTCGGCCATCTAGGCCACCTCCCCCTTCTTGGCAGTCTCATCCGTCTTGCCGGCAACCTCGGCGAGGTAGGACTCGCAGCAGAGCTTGGCGATCGTACGGACGCGGAGAATGTAGTTGGCGCGCTCGGTGGCCGAGATGGCACCGCGGGCATCGAGCAGGTTGAAGGCGTGGGAGCACTTCATGACGCAGTCGTAGGCGGGAAGCGGAAGCTTCCTGTCGAGGCAGGAGTGGCACTCGGCCTCATAGTCGTCGAACTTCTGGCGCATCATCTCGACGTTGGCGACCTCGAAGTTGTAGGCGGAGAACTCGCGCTCGTTCTCCTGGAACACGTCGCCGTAGGTCATGGGCGTGCCGTCGGGGAGGTAGGACCAGATGACGTCGTAGACGGAGTCGACGCCCTGCGCGTACATGGCGATGCGCTCCAGGCCGTAGGTGATCTCGACGGGGACCGGGTCGACCTCGATACCGCCCACCTGCTGGAAGTAGGTGTACTGGGTGACCTCCATGCCGTCCATCCACACCTCCCAGCCCAGGCCCCAGGCGCCCAGCGTGGGGCTCTCCCAGTCGTCCTCGACGAAGCGGACGTCGTGCTCCGCCGGGTCGAGACCGATGGCGGCGAGGGAGCCGAGGTAGAGCTCCTGCGAGTTGGTGGGGCAGGGCTTGAGGATCACCTGGAACTGGTAGTAGTGCTGCATGCGGTTGGGGTTCTCGCCGTAGCGGCCGTCGGCCGGACGACGACAGGGCTGCGGGTAGCAGGTACGCCACGGCTTGGGGCCGAGCGAGCGCAGCGTGGTCGCCGTGTGGAACGTGCCCGCGCCGACCTCGGAGTCGTAGGGCTGCATGACGGTGCAGCCCTGGGCCGCCCAGTAGCGCTCGAGCTCCAGGATCATGTCCTGGAAGGTAAGGGTAGTCTTGCCCATGATCGTCCTTCTCTCGTCCCCGCGCGGCCCTAGAGCAGACCCACGTCGGAGAGTGGCCAGTAGATCAGAATCGCCCTCGATGTTACGTCATCGACGCTCACGGGGCCAAAGAAACGCGAGTCCTTAGAGTTGGTCCTGTTGTCACCCATGACCCAGACCGTACCCTCGGGGACGGTGTAAGGATAGCTTATGCCGGCCGAGCCCTCGTAGTCGCTCTCGGAGTACGTGGGCGCGCCGTTGACGTAGGGCTCGTCGAGGGTCGCCCCGTCCACGACGACTTTGCCGTCCACGAGGTCGACGGTCTGCCCGCCGACGGCGACGACGCGCTTGACGAGCGTCTCCCCCTCCTGGAGCGGGCTGTCAAAGGTAACGATGTCACCCTGCTCGGAGCCGCCGAGCGCGAGGGAGACCTTCTCGCCGAGCAATAGGTCGCCCACCTGGATGGTCTCCAGCATGGAGCCGGAGGGGACGTAGTAGACGCCGACGACGAAGACGCGGAGCAGCACGGCCACCGCCACGGCGCAGAGCAGGGTCCCCACAAACCACGCGACGCCGCCCCCGCGGCCCTCCTCCTGGCCCTCGTCGGCCTCGCTGAAGTGACGCGGCATCCTCACTCCCCTCTCGAGGCCTCGTAGCCGACCGACCTGACGATGGCGAGCTCCTCCTCGTCGAGCGCACCCTCGTCGATGAGGTCGGGCCTCCAGCGCGCGGTGCGCTCCACCGAGCTCAGGCGACGCCACCGGTCGACGCGGGCATGGTCGCCGCTCAGCAGCACGTCGGGCACGTCCATGCCGCGGTAGCTCGCGGGCCTGGTGTACTGCGCGTACTCCAGCAGGCCCGTCTGCGGGGAGAACGACTCGTCGACGGCGCTCATCTCGTCACCAAGGGCCCCGGGGAGCAGCCTCACGACGGAGTCAACGACGGCGAGGGCCGCGAGCTCGCCCCCGGTGAGGACGTAGTCGCCAAGCGAGAAGACGTCGTCGGCGAGGGTGTAGACGCGCTCGTCCATCCCCTCGTAGCGACCGCAGACGAGCAGCAGCCGCTCCTCGCGGGAGAGGCGCTCCGCGCAGCGCTGGTCGTAGGGGCGGCCGCAGGGCGAGAAGAACACCACGTGCGGGCGCGGCCCGTCCGAGGAGAGGTCGTCGACCGCCTCGAACACGGGCGCGGGCTTCATGAGCATACCCTGGCCGCCCCCGAACGGGGCGTCGTCGACGGTGTGGTGGCGGTCGTGGGTCCACTTCCGCAGGTCGTGGGCCACGAACTCGAAGACGCCGGCACGCCGGGCCCTGCCCATGATCGACGCGTCGAGGTACGGGTCGAACACCTCGGGTATGACCGTGAGCGCCTCGATCCTCATCGGGTCGCCTCCCATTCGAGGCCCGCGGGTATGCGGACGACGACCGGACCGTTCTCGGGGACCTCGGAGACGACGTCGTCGATCACGGGGAGCAGAAGCTCTCCGCGCGATCCGCGCAGGACCCAGACGTCGTTCGCGGGACCGACCATGACCTCGGCGATCGTGGCCGTGTCGCCGCTGCGCTCGTCGACGACCTCGCGGCCGACGAGGCGCCCCGCGTCATGGAGCGCGAGGTCCTCCGGGAGGTCGGACAGGCGGGCGAGGAGGTGGCGTCCGACGAGGCGCTCGGCGGCCGCGAGGTCGCCCACGCCGTCGAGCGCCACGAGCGAGCCCGACCGACCGTCGGAGGAGCAGGACACGACCGTGTGCCACCTCGAGCCCCTGAGCTCGGGCGGCACGACGGCGACGTCGAGTCCCTCCCGGACAAGTGAGGGAAGGCCGTGAACGGGAACCGTCACGACCTCCCCTCTTCTCCCGTGCGTCTTCTCCACACGGGCTATGCACCTATAGCGGTCGCGCATGAGCCCCTAGCCCACGACCTCGACCTCGACGGCCGTGCCGACACGCTGGCCGAGCGCACGGGCGAGGGTGCGAATCGCCTTGATGGTCCGACCCTTGCGGCCGATGACCCTCCCGGCGTCCTCCTCGGAGCAGCTCACCTCGATGAGAGCGCCCTCCTCGCGGTCGGTGACGTCGAGCGAGACGGAGTCCTCGTCGTCGACGAGGCCGCACACGATGTACTCGACGAGATCCGCCACGCGATCGGACGGGAGCTCCTGCTCGACTGCCTCGGCACGGGATCCCTCAGCGGTTCCCATGACGAGCACCTACTCGGCGTCCGACTCGGCCTCGGCAGCGGCCTCGGCCGCAGCGGCAGCCTTGGCAGCGGCCTTCTTGGAGATCTTCGCCTTCTTCTCGACGACGGGCTGGCCGTTGCGAGCGATCTCGATGAGGTGAGCGACGGCGTTGGTGGGCTGGGCGCCCTTGGAGACCCACTCGTCGACCTTCTCGAGGTTGATGTCGATGACCTTGGGGTTGGTCAGCGGGTTGTAGCGGCCGACCTCCTCGATGTAGCGGCCGTCCCTCGGCATGCGGCCGTCAGCGACGACGACGCGGTAGTACGGACGCTTCTTGGCACCGTGACGGGCCAGGCGAATCTTGACTGCCAATGAACACTCCTCCATACATGCGGTGCGCGTGGACACAGGGGGTGGCCGCACCGCGTGGCCACAAAACGACTTATCATCTTACGACTCTTTGGAAGAGCCGCAAGGTGCAGTTTTTGTGAAACGCCTCCGGGAGCGGTCGACCGGGGCGACCCTTCAGCAGAAATTCAGCCCCGCTGGGTAGGATAGCCCACGTGAGCCGCCGCGCCGCGTGCGGACCCAGTGGGAAGGAATGACACATGAACGTTCTTGTCGTTGAGGACGAGAGAAACCTTGCCGACGCCATCGTGCGCATCGTCTCGGACGGTGGCGACACCGCCGATGCCGTGTACGACGGGAGGGCGGGACTGCGCGCCGCCTGCTCGGGCCGCTACGACGCCGTCGTGCTCGACGTGATGCTGCCCGGCCTCGACGGTCGCGAGGTGGTCCACGAGATGCGCCGCCAGGGAGTGGCCACGCCCGTCCTCATGCTCACCGCCCGGACCACGACCGCCGACAAGGTCGACGGCCTCGACGCCGGGGCTGACGACTACATGACCAAGCCCTTCGAGGCCGACGAGCTTCTCGCCCGACTGAGGGCCCTCACGAGGCGCAAGGGCGACGTCATGCTCGATGACGTGACCTTCGCCGACGTCACGCTCGACCTCGCCACGCACGACCTGTCCCGCGGGGAGCGGACGGTGCACCTGTCGGGCAAGGAGTTCGAGGTCATGCGCATACTCATGGGGTCCAGCCCGCGCGTCGTCTCCAAGCAGGACCTGCTCGCACGCGTGTGGGGCGACGTCGACGCCTCCGAGAACTCTGTCGAGGCGTACGTCTCGTTCCTTCGCAAGAAGCTCGCGCACATCGGCTCCTCCGTACAGATAACCACCCTCAGGATGCTCGGGTACCGCCTCGAGGTGCTCGAGGAGTAGGGCCATGCTCGCCCGGCTGCGCAGGGAGTTCATCGCGATCACGATGCTGCTCGTGGGCCTCGTGCTGGTGGGCGTGCTCGGCATGACCTTCGTCACCAACGCCCTCACGCTGCGCTCGGTCACCTCCCGCATCCTCGACCGCGCCCTCGAGGGCGACATAACCTCGGCCCAGATCGGGGACACGACCGGCGAGCAGAGCGCAGAGATCATGCTTGCCGTCGTCATCGAGCTGTCGGACGACGGGTCGCTCCTCGGGCTCGGCGGCTCCCCCGTCGAGATCCCGGTCAACACCCTCGACGACATCGCCCTGGAGATAATCTCCGCACAGTCCAACGAGGGCGAGTGCGAGGAGTACCCGATCTCCTGGAAGCGGGCTCGGGCGCCCTGGGGATGGAGGGTCGCCCTGGTCGACACCTACTCGAGCGACGCTGCCCTGCGCTCCCAGGCGCTCAACGGGCTCGGCATCCTCGCCGTGTCGATGGGCGCCCTCTTCGTCATCTCCTACGTGCTCTCCGGGTGGGCGCTCAAGCCCGTCGTCAGGGCGTGGGAGCAGCAGCGCCGGTTCGTGTCCGACGCCTCCCACGAGCTCAAGACTCCCCTGGCCGTCATCCTCGCCAACACGCAGATCCTCGAGCGCGAGGACCTCGACGAGGAGACCGGTCGCTGGGTGCGCAGCACGGGCGAGGAGGCGAAGCACATGAGGGACCTGGTCGAGGACCTCCTCACCCTCGCGCGCGCAGACGAGGCGAGCGACGGTTCGCCGGACGCGCGCCCCGAGCCCGTGGAGACCGACCTGACCGCGCTCGTCTCTGCCTGCTGCCTCGAGTTCGACGCCGTCGCCTACGAGCGCGGGTGCTCGATCGACCCTGCGCTCTCCCCCGGCGTCACGGCACGCGTCCGCCCGGCGGACTACGAGCGCGTGCTGAGGACGCTGCTCGACAACGCGACCAAGTACGCGTCGAGCGAGACCTCCGTCCAGGTGAGGCTCGAGCGCGCCGGCAGGAGGTCGGTCCTGGCGGTCACCAACCACGGCGAGGTCATCTCCCCGGAGGACATCGACCATCTCTTCGACCGCTTCTATCGGACGGACCGGGCGCGCGAGCGCCGCGGCGAGGGCGGCTTCGGCCTCGGCCTCGCGATCGCCAAGAGCCTCGTCGAGGCACAGGGCGGCTCGATCGCGGCGACCTCGACCGAGCGAGACGGCACCACCTTCACCGTCACGATCTAGCGGGTTGCACTCGTCGCAGCGCGAGCCGTCCGAGAATCGCCGTCCTTGTCGCCCGCGCCTCTAGGAACCGGCGCCCTTGTCCGAGGCCGATCCAGAAATCGCCGCCCTTGTACGTCAAGACGGGGCTTCGGACAGACAAACCTCCCGATTCTTAGAACCCATCAGGACAAGCCCGGGATTTCTTAGAAGGCACCGTGACAAGAGCGGCGATTTGCAGAAAACGCAAGGACAAGCCCGGGATTTTTTAGAAGGCACCGTGACAGGGGCGGCGATTCCTGGAGGCTCTGGCGACAAGAACGACGAATCCTAGAAGTCCGACTTGTTCATCGGGGCAGTGTCCGAGGTCAGCCCCTTGAACCTCAGGTCCCGCCCAAAGCCGACGGCATCCTCGCCGTAGCGCTCGCGCAGCACGTCCGTGACGCGCCCGAGCGCTGACCGGTCGCGGCGCGCCTCGTCGGCGGACGGCGCCCCGTCACCGAGCGTGAGCTGCGTGGCGCCACCGTCAAAACCGGAGACCCCGACCCCCACGAGCCTGACGCCCTGCCCCTCGTGCCAGAGCCCCTGGAGGAGTTCCACGGCGAGCTCGCCGATCTCATGCCCGTCGTCGCTCTCGCGAGAGAGGGCGCGTTGCGCGGTCCTGGCATGGGTCACGTCGAACTTGAGCTTCAGGGTCACGGTCCTCCCCCTGAGCCCCTTCCTCCTGAGCCTTCTGGCGACGACGTCGGAGACGTGCCTGACGGCTGCCTCCACGTCGTCGCGGCTCGTGAGGTCGCGGGCGAACGTCCGCTCGTTCGAGACCGACTTCACATGCTCCGGGGCGGCCGCCTCCCCCACCTCGCTCCGCTCGAGGCCGGCGGCGCGTCGGGCCATCCGCGGCCCGGTGACGCCAAACGCGCGCTCGAGGACCGTCGGGTCCGTGCGGGCGAGCTCGCCGAGCGTGCGGACGCCCATCTCCTTGAGCCTCGACTCCGTCGCGGGACCCACGCCGCTCATCGCGCCGACCGGCAGCGGGGCGAGAAACGCCGCCTCGGTCCCCGGAAGGACGACGGTGAGGCCGCGGGGCTTCTCCCGCTCGGACGCGATCTTTGCGACGGTCTTGTTGACGCCGATGCCGATGGAGCAGGTCACGCCCAGCTCCGCGACGCGCCCCTGTATGCGGCGGCAGATGGCCACCGGGCTCTCGCGCGAGAAGCGCCCGGGCGTGACGTCGAAGAACGCCTCGTCGATCGACACCTGCTCGACGAGGGGCGTCTCGTCCACGAGGATCGACATCACGGCGGCGCTCATCTCGCGATAGCGGTCATAGTGACCCTGGGTCCACACCGCCTGGGGACAGAGGCGACGCGCGGTGGCAGCAGGCATGGCTGAGTGCACGCCAAAGCGCCGTGCCTCGTAGGAGGCCGTGGAGACCACGCCGCGCCTGTCCGCCGAGCCGCCCACGATCAGCGGCTTGCCGCGCCACTCGGGATGATCGAGCTGCTCGACGGAGGCGAAGAACGCGTCGAGGTCGAGCAGCCCCACCGCAGGTCCCTGCCAGTCAAGTATGTCGACCGGAGCCGTCATGGGACCAGTATAGTTCGAGCGGGTCGTGCCCCGCCTCAGCCCTCGAGCCCGAGCTCGACGCGCGGCGCGTCCGCCCAGAGGGCCTCGAGTCGGTAGAACTCCCTGGTCTCGCGGCGGAACACGTGGACGACGACCGAGCCGTAGTCCACGAGGACCCACGAGAGGCCCTCGCGGCCCTCGCAGGAGATCGGCGAGATGCCGCAGTTGGCGCTCACCTTCTCGCGAACCTCGTCCACGATGGCGTCGACCTGTCGCGCGTTCTCACCCGAGCAGATGAGGAAGTAGTCGCAGACGTCGGTCATCGGCGAGAGGTCGAGAAGCGCGATGTCGGCGGCCTTCTTCGAGTCGGCGGCGAGCGCAGCGACCTTGGCCAGCTCGAGCGGGGTTACGGTCATGCAAGTCTCCTTAGTCGCGTGCCCTCTCGGCGCGCCGCGCCGCGAGGGAGTTGTAGACGTCGATGGTCCCGGGGTAGAGGTATCTTCCCCCTTCGAGAACGTATATGATCCCGCCGACGAACGACTCCCAGAAGAGGTCGTCGAGCGAGACCTCGCCCACGAGCGAGCGCAGCCGCTCGATGCCGGGCGTGTCGGGTCGGAGCGGCTCGATGCCGTCGGCGACGAATATGACCTCGTCGAGCGGCCCCATGTCGGCGGCGGCGGACGTGTGCACCGCCACGGCGTGCCACACCGACGGCGGAAGCTCGGGATAGCGGCTCGGCAGGACGCGGGCGGCAATCATCCCGTGGAGGACCGAGTGCACGAGCTCGAGCTCGACGCCGAGGTCGATGCCCAGCTCCCGCGCATGGGCGAGCTGCTCGGATGCAGAGCAGGCCTTCTCCCAGTCGTGCAGCAGGCCCGCGGCGCGAGCCAGGAAGGGGTCCACGCCGTACATCAGGGCGAGACGCTCGGCCGTCTTGGCGACGGAGAGGGAGTGCGCGAGACGACGGGGCTTGTCGGCGAGATGCTCCGTCACGTCAGACGTGAGTCGGGCGAGAATGACCTGCTGCTCGGGCGAGTAGCTCACCTTGAGGCGAGCCTTGGCCTTCTCGCGCGCCTTCCCCTTCTTCTTCGCCATCAGGCGACCACCTCGCCGGTGTGCCCGTATCGACTGCGGGAGGCCCCGTAGAGGCCGTGCTTGTGAAGATAGCCGGTCACCTGGTCGGGCGTGAGGTAGCGAAGGCTCTGGCCCGCCTCGACGCGCTCCCTCAGGTAGCTCGAGGAGATGGCGAGCGCGGGGACGGAGAGGTAGGTCACGTCGAAGTCGAGCCCGGACGCCGCGATCGCGTCCCAGGCGCGGTCGAGGTCGTAGCCGGGTCGCGTCGCCGCGACGAGATGGGCGAGACGGGCGATGTCGGCGGCGTCGCGCCAGGAGACGATCTCTGTGATGGCGTCGGCGCCGGTGATGAAGTAGAACTCGACGTTGTCGGGATAGAGCTCGCGCAGGAGCCTCAGCGTGTCGGCGGTGTAGGTGACGCCCTCGCGGTCGATCTCGAACCGCGAGGCGACGAAGTGCGGGTTGTCGGCGGTCGCGAGGAGCGTCATGGCGAAGCGCTCCTCGCCCGAGGTGACGCGCTGGTCCTGCTTGAAGGCGGGCCGCCCGGCGGGCATGAAGACCACGAGGTCGAGCTTGAGGTCGTCGAACGCCTGCTCGGCGGCGACGAGATGGCCGTTGTGGATGGGGTCGAAGGTGCCGCCCATGATGCCGAGGCGGTACGTGCGACCCTCGTCGGAGCCGAGGACCGGCAGGTCCCTCTCGCGCAGGCGGGCGACGTCGACCGTCATCGGACCTGCCCCTCCCCGCGCGCGACCCACTTGGTGGTGGTGAGCGCGGCCGCCCCCATCGGCCCGCGGGCGTGGAGCTTCTGCGTGGAGATGCCGATCTCTGCCCCGAGCCCGAACACGCCCCCGTCGGTGAACCGAGTCGAGGCGTTTGCGTAGACCACGGCCGCGTCGACGCCGGCGAGGAAGGCCTCGCATGCGGCGTAGGAGTCGGCGACGATCGCCTCTGAGTGACCCGTGCCGTAGGTGTTGATGTGTTGGATCGCCTCGTCGACGCCCGAGACAACGCGGCAGCTGATCTCGAGCGCGAGGTACTCTCGCCCCCAGTCGTCGTCGGTCGCGTCAACGAGGCGCGAGAGGAGCTCCGCCTGTCCGGCGAGGGCCGCGCGCGTCTCCTCGTCGGCGTGGACGACGACCCCGGCACCGACGAGCTCGGAGATCATCTGCGGCAGGAAGGAGGGGGCGATCGCACGGTCGACGAGCAGCGACTCGCACGCGTTGCACACGCCCACGCGCTGCGTCTTGGCGTTCATGACGATGGAGCGGGCCTTCTCGAAGTCGGCGCTCTCGTGGACGTAGACGTGACAGTTGCCGGTCCCGGTCTCGATGACGGGAACCTTGGCCCCCTCGACGCAGGCGCGGATGAGAGCCGCCCCTCCCCGCGGGATGAGAACGTCAACGAGACCGGTCGCCTCGAGGAGCTCGGTCGTCTGCGTGTGCGCGGCGTCGTCGTCGACGTACTGGAGCGCGTCGGCGGGCAGGCCGGCGTCGGAGAGGGCGAGGCGGCAGAGCCCGGCGATGGCCAGGCACGACTCGCGCGCGGCGGAGCCGCCCTTGAGGACGCAGGCGTTTCCGGAGCGGACGCAGAGCCCGAACGCATCGGCGGTGACGTTGGGACGGGCCTCGTAGATCATGGCGACCACGCCGAGCGGGACGCTGAGGCGCTCGATGCGCAGGCCGTTCGAGAGCGTAGAGCCGCCGAGGACGCGGCCGAGCGGGTCCTCCTGCCTCGCGATGTCGTCGAGGGAGTCCGCGATCTGGCCGATGCGGCCGGCGTCGAGCATGAGACGGTCCTGCAGAGGGAGGCTCATGCCCGCGACGCGGGCCCTCTCGAGGTCGAGCGCGTTGGCGGCGACGATGTCGTCGACGGAGGAGCGTATGCGCTCCGCCGCTCGCCGCAGGGCCTCGTCGCGGACCGACCGCGGAGCTCGCGCGAGCGAGGGCGCGGCCGCACGGGCCAGCGTCGCCTTGTCCCTTGCCTCAGACATGGGTCTCTCCTTCCTCGGGCGTACTAAGAGGATAACCGAGAAACGCCCGGGACGGCTCGGGACGCCGGCAGGCGCTAGAAGACGAGAAGGTCGTCCCTGTGCACCGCGGGCTGCGCCCGGTCCGGGCCGAGGAAGCGCGCGATCACGTCGAGCTTGATGCCGCGAACCCTGCTCATGTCCTCGGACGAGTAGCGGACGACGCCGCGACCGACCACGTCACCGGAGCTCGCCCGCACGTTGACGACGTCGCCGGGGGCGAAGGAGCCGCTCACCGCAACGACGCCGACGGGGAGGATGGATGCGCCCCTCTCGAGCACGGCGCTGGTCGCCCCCTCGTCGAGCGAGATCGTGCCGCGCGGGACCTCGGCGAGGCCTATCCAGAGCTTGCGGCCGCCCTCGTGCGGGGCACCCTTCGGGGCCTCGAACCGCGTGCCAATCCCCTTGCCCGCCACCACGTCGAGAAGGACGTCAGGCCGGCGACCGCGGCAGATGACCGTCGGGATGCCGGCCGCGAGCATCGCGCGGGCGGCGCGGAGCTTCGAGGACATGCCGCCGGTCCCGAAGGACGTCCCGGCGCCGCCGGCGAGCGCGGTGAGCCGCTGGTCGACCTCCTCGACGCGCTCGATGAGCGTCGCCTTGGGGTCCTCCTGCGGGTTTGCGGTGTAGAGCCCGTCGACGTCCGAGCAGATGACGTAGAGGTCGGCACCCACGAGCGCCGAGACGAGGGCGCCGAGCATGTCGTTGTCGCCAAAGGCGAACTCGGCGGTCGACACGGTGTCGTTCTCGTTCACGACGGGGACCGCGCCAAGGTCGATGAGGCGGCCAAGCGTGGTCCGCGCGTTGAGGAAGGCATCGCGGTCCATGACGTCACGCCTGGTGAGAAGGACCTGCCCGCACGGTATCCCGCGCTCGGCGAGGACGTCGGCATAGGCCTGGGTGAGGCGGGCCTGGCCTGCCGAGGCGCAGGCCTGGAGCGTGGGCATGTCGGTGGGGCGCCCGGAGAAGCCGAGCACGTCCCTGCCGGCCGCCGCCGCACCGGACGATACGATGACGACGCGGGTGCCCTCCGAGACGAGGCGGGAGACCTGGTCGCAGAGCGAGCGGATGAAGTCGCGGTCGAGGCTGCCGTCGGCGTCGACCAGCGTCGATGAGCCGATCTTGACGACGACGAGGCTGACGGTGGACACCTACTCCTCACCCTCCCCGTCGTCGACGACGTCGAACGTCTCGTCGAGCTCCTCCTCGACGACGTCGGGCTCGGGGGCGCGCTCGGTCCCCTCGAAGGTGAAGGCGAGCTCGAGGATGCGGACCTCGTCGCCGTTGACCGCGCCCGCCTTGGCGAGCGCGTCGTCGAGGCCGCACCTGTCGAAGCGGTGCTGGAGGTAGGCGACCGCCTCGTCGTTCTCCCAGTCGGTCTGGATGACCATGCGCTCGATCTGGGGGCCCGTGACGCGCCAGGCGTGACGCTCCTCGCGCGTGACGCAGATGCGCCGCTCGCGACGCTGCCTCTCGCGCTCCCAGCGCTCGGAGAGGTCGACGGTCGGCTCGTCGGAGGCGGCCTGCGACCTGAGTCGCGCGACCTCGGCCGCGCAGCGCGTCACGAGGGCGTCGAGGCCGGACCCGGTCGCGGCGGAGACGGCGAAGAACTCGTGACCGTCCTCCTCAGCCACGGCACGCAGACGCTCGACCGCGTCCTCGGTCCCCGGCAGGTCGCACTTGTTCGCGACCACGATCTGCGGCCGGGAGGCGAGCTCCGAGGCGTATGCCGCGAGCTCGGCGTTTATCGTCCGGTAGTCCTCGACGGCGTCACGGCCCTCGTAGCCGCCCGTGACGTCGACCACGTGGAGGATGAGGGCGGTGCGCTCGATGTGCCTCAGGAACTGGTGGCCGAGGCCCCTGCCCTCGCTCGCCCCCTCGATCAGTCCGGGGACGTCGGCGGCGACGAAGGACTGCCCGTTGGCGGCGCGGGCGACCCCGAGGTTGGGGACCAGCGTCGTGAAGGGGTAGTCGGCGATCTTGGGGCGCGCGGCGCTGATGCGCGCGATGAGCGAGCTCTTGCCCACCGAGGGCATGCCGACGAGCGCGGCGTCGGCCATGAGCTTCATCTCGAGCTCGATCCAGTGCTCGCGGGCGGGCTCGCCCTTCTCGGCGAAGGCCGGCGCGCGGCGCACCGAGGTGACGAAGTGGATGTTGCCGCGTCCCCCGGCGCCGCCGGGGGCGACCACGACGCGCTCGCCGGGGCTGGTGAGGTCGGCGATGTCGTAGAGCGGGGTCTGGGTCGCGGGGTCGAGCTCCCTCACGACGGTGCCCACCGGCACCCTGAGGACGAGGTCCTCGCCATCGCGCCCGTGGCGGCGGGCGCCCTGGCCGTGCGTGCCGCGCTCGGCGCGGAAGTGGTGCTTGTAGCGGTAGTCGATCAGCGAGGAGAGCTGCGGGTCTGCCTCGACGACGACGCTGCCGCCCCGTCCTCCGTCGCCGCCGTCGGGGCCGCCCTTGGGCACGAAGGCCTCGCGCCTGAACGACATGCAGCCCGCGCCGCCGTCGCCACCGCGCACGTTGATGTGGGAAAGATCGGTGAACGTGTTCTCCACAGAAATGCTCCTTAGGTCTCCCCTTCATGGTACGGCAACTGCGACAACGCGTCCAACGGACGCGCCGGCGCGACACAAGAAACGGCCCCGGTCAAAGAGCCGGGGCCGCTCGGGTGCAAATGTCAGTCGAGACTTACGCCTCGCGGACGTGAACGCGGTGCTTGACGCCCTTGGTGAACTCGACGGTGCCGGCGGTGAGGGCGAACAGCGTGTCGTCCTTGCCGATGCCGACGTTGTCACCCGGGTGGATGTGGGTGCCGCGCTGACGGACGAGAATCTCGCCGGCCTTCACGAACTGGCCGCCGTAACGCTTGGTGCCGAGGCGCTGGGCCTGGGAATCACGGCCGTTGCGGGACGAGCCGAGACCTTTCTTGTGAGCCATGGTATGACCTGCCTTCTCTAGAGCAAGGAACGTGTGTTACGCGGGAATCTCAACGACCTTGAGCTTCGTCAGGTTCTGACGGTGGCCGTTGGCGCGGTGATAGCGCTTGCGCTTCTTGAGCTTAAAGACGAGGACCTTCTCGCCCTTGAACTGCTCGACGACCTCCGCGGTGACGGTCTTGCCCTCGAGGGGGGTGGAACCAACGATGGTCTTGGTGCCGTCGTTCACGAGAAGGACCGGGAGCTCGACCTTCTCGCCAGGCTGCGCGTCGAGCTTCTCGACGTCGATGACGTCGCCCTTGGCAACCTTATACTGCTTGCCACCAGTTGCTACGATTGCGTACATGTGCGAAACCCTTCATTGCTGGCTGAATGCAACAGTTGCTTATATTACTAGCACCGCCTCGGCTCGTCAACGCAAAAGTTGCCGTGACCTGCGCTTACCGTAAGGGAAAAGACGGTGGCGCCGGCCGCGCCGGGACCATGCGACCTTGCTCAGGATAAAGGTGTGGGACCCGGTGTGCAAAAGGGGCCAAAAGGCTCCACAAGACGCCCATCTTCCTCGTGCCACTGCCCGGTGCGCCGCACGCGGACGACGTCGGGCGAGGGCAGCCCCGCACGCCGGACGGCGGCGTCGAGAAGGACCTGGGGGCGCAGCGACCCACCGGAGCCCGAGCGCGTCTCGACGACCAGGTGCGCGCCGCTCCCCTCCCCGCTCGCGGCGGAGGCGCCCACGAGGGTGGACGCGACGTCGACGTGCTTCTCCTTGTCGCCTCGGAGGAAGGTGATGACGCCCTCGGCCCTGACGAGCTCGATCCCCGAGAGGACGGAGGCGGCGTCGATGCCGTCTCCCTCGAGCGTGACCTCCCACGAGGAGCGGTCGAGCCACGCCTCGAGCGCGGGGAGCCGGCCGGGGACGTAGGCCGCCTCGCGGGGCGCAAGCGCCGCGGGGGTCGCCCGGCGAAGCCGCTCGAGCGCCTCGCGCGGATCCACCTCCTCGGTCAGCCGCAGGTCGAAGAGCTCGCAGGAGGAGCTCGTGCCGGTGGGGAGCGCACCAGAGAACTGGACGCGCATCCTCCGCGCGAAGCCGTTGCCAATCGAGAAGGGCAGGCCGGAGCGACGGACGCAGCGCTCGATGGTTGAGATGAGGTCGAGATGACCGAGGTAGGCGAGCCTGCTGTCCTTGTGGTAGCGGACCCTCAGGCGGGCGAGCTCGGCCTTGACGGGCAGGTCCTGCGGCCGAGCGTCAAAGGGCTGGTTCATGAGCGCTCCCCCCAGATGACGTTGGAGACGCCGAGCGTCGGACAGACGCCGCAGCCGGTGCAGCTCGTGCGAGTGCAGTCGGGCGTGGTGACGCCCTCCACGGCCCTGAGCCACTCGCGCTGGAGGAACCCCTTCCCCACGCCGGGCGAGGTGTGGTCCCAGGGCAGGCGCGCTGAGAGCGGGAGCTCCTCGCAGGCCACGTCGGCGAGGTCGAACCCACACTCGCCCGCGGCCCGGAGCCAGAGGTCGAACCTGAACTCGCTGGACCACGCATCGAACCTGCAGCCGAGCTCCCAGGCACGGCGCACGAGCGAGAAGCCCGCGCGACCCATCCTCGAGAGCGCGCCCTCGACCAGCGAGACGTCGGCGTCGTGGTACGAGACCCTGATGGCGCGGTCGCGGACCTCATGCAGCAGGAGCTGCTGGCGCCTGCGGACCTCGTCGGGCTCGAGCTGCCCGCACCACTGGAACGGCGTGTACGCCTTGGGCACGAGCACGGCGACCGAGATGGAGACCGACACGCCGCTCTTGACGCCGCGGCCCACCACCTCGCGACCGATCTCCAGCACGCGCTCGGCCAGCCTCGCGATCCCGATGACGTCCTCGTCGGTCTCGGTCGGGAGGCCCATCATGAAGTAGAGCTTCATCCTGCGCCAGCCGGCCTCGAAGGCGTTTCTCGCCGCCCACTCGACGTCCTCCTCGGAGACGTTCTTGTTGATGACGTCGCGCAGCCGCTGGCTGCCGGCCTCGGGCGCGAAGGTGAGGCCACCGCGCCGCGCGCCGGCGACGGCGGCCGCCATGTCGACCCCGAACGAGTCGAGACGCTGCGAGGGGATCGAGACGCGCACGCCCCTCCCCTCGAGGGCGGAGTTGAGGCCGTGCAGGATCTGCTCGCACTGAGAGTGGTCGGTCGTGGAGAGGGACGAGAGGGAGATCTCGTTGTGCCCGCTGGCGAGGAGCCCCTCCACCCCGCAGGAGACCACCTGCTCGGCGGGGCGCTCGCGG
This sequence comes from Olsenella sp. An270, assembly GCF_002159735.1. Taxonomy (GTDB): domain Bacteria; phylum Actinomycetota; class Coriobacteriia; order Coriobacteriales; family Atopobiaceae; genus Thermophilibacter. The sequence continues at coordinate 356,586 of NZ_NFJF01000001.1, read as the reverse complement.
ACGGGGCGGTAGGTCATGCCCGCCTGGCAGAAGCGGCATCCGCGGGCGCAGCCGCGCAGCACCTCGATCGACATGCGGTCCTGGACGATGCCAGCGTAGGGCACGATCTTCTGGGCGAGCGCGGGGGTCGCGGCGAAGTCGGGCACGCAGCGCTTGTGCACGACCTCGGGCGCTCCCTCCCCCGCCCTGGGGACCGCGTAGCCCCAGCGCGTCGAGGACTCGTCGACGACGACCTCGTAGAGGGAGGGAACGTAGGTGCCGGGGACTCCGACGAGCCGTCGGAGCAGCTCGGCGCGCGAGACGCCCTCGGCACGCGCGTCACGGATGCAGGAGCACACCTCGACGATGGACTCCTCGCCGTCGCCGAGCAGCACGGCGTCGAAGACCTCGGCCAGGGGCTCGCAGTTCCACGCGGAGGGTCCGCCGCCGAGGATGACCGGGTCGTCCTCGTCCCGCTCCGAGGAGGTGAGGGGAATCCCCGCGAGGTCGAGCGCCTCGAGGACGTTGGTGGCGATGAGCTCGTGAGCGAGGGTGAACCCGACGGCGTCGAACGAGGCGAGCGGAGCCGCGCCCTCGAGCGAGAGCAGCGGCACGCCCTTCTCGCGCATGAGCTCGGACACGTCCTTCCAGGGGAGGTAGCACCGCTCGCAGCTCATGCCCTCCTGGGCGTTCACCTGGTTGTAGAGGATCGCGACGCCGAGGTTGGGCTGCCCGATCTCGTAGACGTCGGCATAGACCATGCACAGGTGGAACGGCCCGTCCTGCTCCTCGCACGCGCCCCATTCGTGGTCGAGGTAGCGCGCGGGGTGCTCGACGCGGGACAGGAGAGGCTCGACCAGGTGAAAGAGGTTCTCCCGCTCGACCCTCATCGGCACCCACCGCCAACGGTGACGTAGCCGTCGTCGGGGGCGTCCGCGCGCGGCGCGCCGGCCAGCACGGGGGCCGCCGGGGCGACGCGGCCGTCGACGTCGGGGGACGCGGGCGCGCCGGGGGCCTCGAAGCGCAGCCTGAGCGCGCTTCCGGTCATCATGGTGCCCGCGTAGGCGACGCCGGCGCGAAGTACCGTCCCCAGCCCGGGGACGGCGCCGAGAAGCGCGCGGGCCACGGCGCGCCAGCCGAGGCCGGCACCCACCACGCCGAGGACCTCGGCCGCGCGGGAGGGCTCGATCGGCCGCCCGTAGGCGGCGGCGACGTCGAGCGCGAGCTTCACCTGCTTGGCCGTCATGACGGGGAGGTCCGAGCCCGGTATGAGATGAATCGCGCCGACGACGGCGTTCTCCACGGCGCACCGGGCGACGAGGCGGTCCACGACGGCGCGACGGCAGAAGGGGAAGTTCGCGGCGAGCGCGAGCTCCTTGTCGGTCGAGGCGGCGAGCCACGCGGCGAGCTTGTCGGGGAGTGCCTCGGGGCTCGAGGCGGCAACGACGCCCACGAGGGCGGCGGGACCCTCCTCCAGGCTCAGGGCGGGGGCCTCGAGAGCGCCCTCTACGACGAGGGCGACGGGCACGCCGGCACGGGCGTAGGCACAGATCGCGACCGTGTCCGAACGCGACGTGACGAGCGCGATCGCGACGTCGGGCAGCTCGGCGCCGGGCACGGCGCCCTCGAGCGGGCAGACCACGACCTCCGAGGTCGGCCTGACCGGCATCAGCGCCTCGCGAACGGCGAGGACGAGCTGGCGAGGGGCCTCCGGGTCGACGAGGACGTGCGCGGAGATGCGCTCGTCCCGACCCCGCGTTGCCGCGCGGGCGAACCCGGCGACCTCCGCGACCCTTCCGACGGACCATCCCTTACCCGACACGTCAATCTCCCATCATGGAGGGCGGTCTAGGCCGCCTTCTGTCGATGCCTCCAGAACGACTGCACGATTCCCACCGAGACCAGCTGCACGACCATAGAGGAGGAGCCGTACGAGACGAACGGCAGCGGGATGCCCGTGATGGGCATGACCCCGAGGCACATGCCCACGTTCTCGAGCACCTGGAACGTCCACATGGCAACGCACCCGACGAGGGCGAGCCTCGTGAAGTGCGACTCGCTCCTCATGGCGAGCAGGATCGTGGAGAGTATCATCCAAGCATACAGCCCGAGCAGGACGAGCGAGCCCACGAAGCCGAACTGCTCAGCGAAGAGCGAGAAGACGAAGTCCGTCTGCGCCTCGGGAACGAAGCCGCTCAGGGCCTGCGTGGCGTTGCCCAGCCCCTTGCCGAAGAGGCCGCCGGAGCCCACGGCGATCATCGCCTGCTGCAGGTTGTAACCGTCACCGGTGGGGTCCACGCTCGGGTCGATGAAGACAGTGAGGCGCTTGAGCTGGTACTCCTTCAGGATATGGGGCAGCCCGTCGATCATCGACGTCACGACCACGAGCGCCGCCGCGCCGATGATGAGAGCAACGGTGAGGAGGACCCAGGTGCGCGGCGCGCCGCTCGCGATGATGATCGTCGCGCCGATGACGAAGATGATGAGGCCGGTTCCCAGGTCCAGGGAGAGTATCAGCAGGAGCGGGACGAGCAGCGTGCCGCAGAGCTTGGCGTAGTCGCGAAACGTCTCGATCTTTCCGTTGTACTGCGCGCATGCCGATGCCATGAGGAAGATGGTGACGATCTTGCCGGGCTCGGACGGCTGGAAGCGGAGCGGTCCGATCTTGACCCATCCGACCATGCCGAGGCCGCCCTCGTACCCGAGGCCCGGTATGCGCGGGAGCACCATGAGGACGCAGGCGAGCACGAAGAGGGCCGTCGTCATGTTGGAGAGCGCGCGGCAGTCGTAGCGCCAGACGCAGACGGCGGCGACGAGACCGAGCGCGACGCCGGCGACGTGGCTGGTGAAGTTCGCCTCGGGAATGGACAGTGAGGCGGACCAGACCGTGACGATGCCGATGATGACGATCAGCAGCGCCGGGATGAGCTGCGAGAGGTACAGGTTGTCGAGACGACCGCGACCGCTCGCGACCCGTGCCCCGGCGCGCTGTCCGGAGGCGGGAACCCCGCCCGTCGAGACCTTGTCACGAATGCCGAAAGCCATGTCACCCCCTAGTCCCCCACCGCATAGACGGCGCTCGAGGTGTCCGGTTCTCCGTAGATGGCGCCGATCGTGTCACGGGCGACGAGCATGGCGGTGGTGGAGCCCCAGTCCCCTCCGTCGACCGTCGCGAAGACGACGTACTTTGGATCGTCGGAGGGGGCGTAGCAGCCGAACCAGCATGCGTTGCCGGGAGCGGGCTGCTCGGCCGTTCCCGTCTTTCCGGCGACGGAGACGGACAGGGAGGTCCAGTGCTCGGTCTGAGACGGGGACTCCTCGTATATGACGCCCCACATGCCGCGTTCGACGAGCTCGCGGAAGTCGGACCTCTCCTCGACGTCGAGTATCTTCTCGGGCTTGTACTCCGAGACGAACCCCTCCCCCACCTTGGACCTCACGCCCTTGAGGACGTGCGGCCTCCAGGCGGGGCCTCGGTTGGCGATGCTGCAGTAGGAGACGGCCATCTGCAGACACGTGACGAGCACGTCTCCCTGCCCGATCGCGATGTTGCAGTTGTCACCGGGCTTCCACGCGCTGTCCTCGTCCGAATAGCCGAGGTCCTTGTAGTACTTCTGCTTCCAGTCGGCGTCCGGCACGCGACCGGCGATCTCACCGTTGAGGTCGATACCGGTCAGGGAGCCGAGCCCGTAGGCGCGGAAGGTGTCCTGCATGCCGTCAGGGTTGTCGGAGTAGTAGAACCCCTTGCCAATCTCGTAGAACACGACGTCACACGAGAACGTGATGCCCGACACGAGGTTCATCGCACCGTGTCCGGAGTGGTTGTAGCACATCATGATCGTGCCGTCGTCACGGCTCCCCGACCAAGACCACCAGCCCGAGCAGTACCACGAGCTCTCCGAGGTGGCCACCCCGTAGCTGAGCGCGGCGAAGGAGGTGAGCGGCTTGATCACGGAGCCGGAGGGATACTGGCCCGATATGGCGCGGTTCATCAGGGGGTAGTGCGCGTCCTCGGCGGAGAGCACGTCCCAGTCCGCCTGCGAGATGCCGCCGGTGAAAACGTTCGGGGAGAACGTGGGGTAGCTCGCCATGGCGAGGACCTCGCCGTTGGTGCAGTCGAGCACGACGACGCAGCCGCCGCTCGCCTCCAGTCCAGTGTCCTGCTGGTTCGTGATGACGCGCTCCAGGGACTCCTCGGCGGCGCGCTGGATGTCGGAGTCTATGGTGAGCACGATGTCCGAGCCGCTCTCCGGCTCGATGCTCGTCGAGTAGCCGAGCACGTTGCCGCCGGCATCGACGAAGACGACCTGCTCCCCGCGCGTTCCCGCGAGCACGCTCTCGTAGCTGAGCTCGACGCCCGACTGTCCGACGACGTCGCCGGACCGATAGGTGACCGAGCCGCTCTCGGCGTTCTCGCTGTCCTTGAGCTGATCCTCCGTGACGGTGCTCACGTAGCCGACGACATGGGCGGCCAGCGAGCCGTTGGGATAGGAGCGCTGCGTGCGCTGCTGGACGGAGACGCCGGGAAATGCCTCGGGATGCTCGCCGATGAAGGCGACGACGCGCCGGGAGACGTCCACCGAGACGGTCCTCGGGCTCTGGTGCCCCTCGGTCGTGTCCTGGAGCTTGCGCCGGACCGCCTGGGCAGGCATTCCGATGAGGTTGCCGAGGAGCTGCACCTCGACGGGGTCGTCCAGGACCGCCCCCTCGGCGACGACCGTGAGACTCGCGCGGTTGCCGACGAGCTCGCGTCCGTTTCTGTCGAGGATCCTGCCACGGGGCGCCTGCGTGTAGATGGTGCTGCGCCGGTTCCGCTCGGCCTGCTCGGCATACTCCTCGCTCGAGACGAGCTGCATGGACCACAGGCGCGCGACGAGCGCGGTGAAGACGCCGCCGACGACCACGGCGAGCCCGACCAGGCGAGACGACGTGGTCTTCTCCGCGGAGGAGTCGGAGCCGCCGGACGCGCGGGGCGCGGACCCGCCGATGTCGAAGGTGAAGTTGGCCTCCGCCCGCCCGAAGACGAGGAAGACGGCCACGAGGGCGACCGCCAGCACGACGCAGACGATGACTATGACCAGGGAGAGGTCCATGGAGGGCACCTACAGGAGAGGCCGACCGAGGCCGCCGGAGGCATGCCTCCCGGAGAGGCCCATGCCATGCGTCCGCACGCGGGAGAAGTAGTAGGCGAACGGGAGGAAGGCGACGATGGTGAGCAGCGCCGTCGGGAGGGCGCGCAGGAACAGGGCGTCGATGAGCGAGCTCGACTGGCCGACGAGCAGCATGGCGACGTGATAGACGACCGAGACGGCCAGGGAGGCCGCGGAGGCATAGACGACGGAGGTGGCGAGGTCGCCGACGACACGCTCGCGTGCGCCCAGGCCGAGCGCGAACCCGACGAGCGTGAGACAGAACGCCATGAGGCCGATGGGGCCCGTGGAGGAGAGGTCGAACAGCAGCCCCGCGACGAAGCCCGCCACGGCAGGTGACCTCCCGCCCGAGAAGAGTGCGAGGCAGGCGGTGAAGACGAGGGCGAAGTTGGCCCGACCGTTGCCGAGTCCCACGTTGGGCGCGAGCGTGAGCTGGAGCACGAAGCAGAGCACGGCGAGGACCACCGTGGTGCGCGCCTCCCTGTTCCTGTCGGTCACCTGCATCGCTCCCCCTTCCTACTGAGCCTGTCCGCCGTCAGCCTGGTCGTTCGTCGCGTCGCCGTCCGTGGTCTCGTCCTCGTCGTCGCTCGATCCGTGCTCCTGGGCGTCGGCCTCGGCGATGTCCTCGGAGCTCGCGCGTTGGCTCTCGGTGATGGAGGTGATGACGAGCACCTCCTCGGAGCGCGTCGTGTCGGCGTAGAGCTCGACGACGATGTCGAGGTAGAGGTCGCCGGGGTTGCTGGTGACGCTCGCGACCTCGCCGACCGGGAGGCCCTTGGGGAAGACGCCGCCCAGGCCGCTCGTGACGACGACATCGCCGACGGAGACCTCCTGACCGGTCGAGACGAGCTCGAGGCGGACCTCGCCGGATGCGGAGCCCTGCAGCATCCCCTGGGCGCGGCTCGACTGGACCATGGCGGATATCGAGGAGCTCTCGTCCGATAGCAGCCTCACCGTCGAGGTGGTCGCACTGCAGGAGACGATCTGGCCGATGACGCCGCTCGACGTCGTCACGGGCATGCCGGCGGAGAGCCCCGAGGAGGAGCCCTTGTCGAGCGTGACCGTCGAGCTCCAGGAGTCGGTCGACCCGGAGATGATCCTCGCGGCGACCGACTGCAGGTCGTTGTTGTCGCGCAGGTCGAGGAGGTCCTGGAGGCGCTGAGCGGAGCCGGCGTCCTCCTCCAGCTCGGCGTTTCTCGCGCGCAGCTCGTCCACCTCGGCCTGGAGCTCGGTGAGGGTCGCCTGGTCGGCGGTGAGGTTGGCGAACACGTTGCCGAGACCCCTCACCGGGGCGGTGATGACCGAGCCGAACACGCGGATGGGCGAGGTGACGGTCTGGAAGGCGCCGCGCGCCGCCTCGAGCGGCCCCTCGCCGCCCGACTGGCAGCTCAGCGTGAAGAGCACGACGGAGAGCACCGCGCAGACGACGAGCCCGCGCGTGCCACCGGATCGGTTGTTCTTGGTTCCCAAGGTCGGCGCCGCTCCCCGACCCTTCGAGGAGAGCGGCACGCTACTGACCCGTACTCTGGACGAAGCCGCCGGAGAGCGCGTTGGCCTCGAGGACCTTGGCGCAGCCGTTGACGACGTTCTCGAGGGCGGTCGGGCTCACGTTGACGGGGACGCCCGTCTCCTCACGGAGGCGCTGGTCGAGGCCGCGGAGCAGCCCGCCGCCACCCGTCAGGAGGATGCCGTAGTACATGAGGTCGGAGGCGAGGTCCGGCGGGGTCACGTCGAGCGCGTCCTTGACGGCCTTGGTGACCTCGTCCAACGGACGGTCGAGGGCGCGGCGGATCTCCTCGCTCTCGATGCGCACGGTCTTGGGAAGACCGCTCATCACGTCACGACCGTTGACCTCGACGTCGAGCTCCTCGGCGAGCGGCGCGGCGGAGCCGACCTTGATCTTGATGTCCTCGGCGGTGCGCTCTCCGATGGACAGGTTGTAGGCATCGCGGACGTGCTGGAGGATGGTCTGGTCAAACTCGTCGCCCGCCGTGCGGATGGACTGCGAGACGACGATGCCGCCCATCGAGATGACGGCGACCTCGGTGGTGCCGCCGCCGATGTCGACGACCATGGAGCCGGTGGGGTCCTCGATTGGGAGGTCGGCGCCGATGGCGGCGGCCATGGGCTCCTCGATCAGGTATGCCTGGCGCGCGCGCGCCTGGATGGTCGCCTCGAAGACGGCGCGCTTCTCGACGGAGGTGACGCCGGAGGGGACGCAAACCACGACGCGGGGCCGCGGCGACCAGGGGTAGCGGCGCTCGCGGGCCTTCTCGATGAAGTAGCGGAGCATGACCTCGGTGACGTCGAAGTCGGCGATGACGCCGTCCTTGAGCGGGCGCTCGGCGATGATGGAGCCCGGCGTGCGGCCGATCATGCGCTTGGCATCGGCACCGACGGCGAGGACCCTGCTCTCGCTCTTGTCGATGGCGACGACCGAGGGCTCGTTGATGACGATGCCCTGGCCGCGGACGGCGACGAGCGTGTTGGCGGTGCCGAGGTCGATCGCGAGGTCTCCCCCGTACTCGCCGAACAGGTTCGAAAACAGAGTGTCGATGAGAGACATGTGGGCTTCCTACTCGGTCGAGGCAGCGGCGTCACCGGCGTCGTCGCCGGTGGGTTCGGCAGAGGTGGCGTCGTCCGCGGACGCGGGGTCATCGGCGGCGTCGGAGGTGGAGTCGACGTCCTGGGACTCGTCGCTCGAGTCGGGGGCGACGGAGTCGTCGGACTCGTCGGCATCCTGGGAGAGATAGACCGGGGTGACGGACTCGACCTTCCAGCCGATGCCGTCACGGACCATCTCGACGGTGTAGTCCTGCTCGCCGCCGCTGGAGAGAGAGGCGGTGAGATAGACCGTGGACTGCGTCATGGAGCGGTCGACGCCGGTGACGCTCACCTCGGCGCCGGAGGGGATGACGTCGGAGATCTCCTGGATCTGAGCGGTGGAGAGGCTGCTCACGACGTAGGGCGCGAGGTCGGAGCCCTGGGTCTTGGCACCAAAGAGCTGCTCGGCGACGGACTGCTGGGTGGGCCAGCCGTAGCCGTTGATGTAGGCGAAGGCGCCGCCGCCTCCGACGAGGGCGAGCAGGAAGAGGATCACCAGGAAGACCTTGAGGCCGGTGTGACGGTGCTTGCGCCTCACCTTGCGGTCCAGACGGTCCTGCTGGACGAGGTCCTCCTCGCTGACGGAGAAGAACCCGGTGTCCTCCGGGGAGGGCATGAGCTCGCCGGACGCGCCGGTGGGGTCGAGCGGGTCATAGGAGGTGGAGCCGTAGCCGGCAGCCGCGAGCAGGGCGTCGGTCTCGGAGGGACGGCGGGAGCCGATCGAGGCGACCGCCTTGCGGGCGGCGTCGTAGGCCGCCTGGGCGTCCGGGGAGAGCTCCAGGGTGCCGTCGGCCGTCGCGTGCGCGAAGGCGTCGACGGCCTCGTTCATGCGGTTCGCCGCGACGTACGCGAGCGCGAGGTCGCACCAGATCCTGTTCTGGTCCTCGAGCGGCGTCGTGAAGTCGAGCGCGGTGCGGTAGGCCTCGACGGCGTCGACGGCGCGTCCGAGGCGCATGAAGCAGCTGCCGAGGTCGGAGAGGGCGACCGCGGGAGCGGGGTTGGACTCGTCGATGGCGGCGCTCCGGTAGGAGATGCCGGCGTTCCTGACGTCGCCGAGCTGCTCGTAGGCGGCGCCGAGCGCCATGTACGCCTTGTAGGGCGTCGCGTAGCTCGAGTCGGCCACGGCGTCGGTGAGCGCGACGACGGCCTCCTGGGGACGACCGGCGGCGAGCAGGGCGCGGCCGCGGTTGCAGCTGAGGGCCCCGCGCTTGCCATAGGCGGCGTCGGAGAGCGCGTCCTCGTAGGCGGCCGCGGCGGAGTCGAACTGGCCGAGCTTCATGTAGGCGTTGCCGCGGAGATGGTCGACCTCGCCCGAGGGCTCGTCGCCCTGACGGGCGCCGTCGAGGAGCGTGACGGCACCGAGCCAGTCACCCTCCTGATACGCGCGCTTGCCGGATTCGAAAGCCTGCTGATTCACGTTGACCTCCTGAGTTGCTCGCGGCACCTATGCGCCGGCGTGCTCGATGCGAATCGAATTGATGACGTCCCCCGCCCTCAGGGACGCGATGACGTCGAAGCCCTCCAGCGTCCTCCCGAAGACCGTGTAGCCGGAGTCGAGACCGTGCTGCGGGCCGAGGCAGAAGTAGAACTGCGAGCCCGCCGAGTCGGGGTCGTTGGAGCGAGCCATGGCGAGCGCGGCGTCCTCGTGGGAGTTGCGCGGGTTGGTGGTGAACTCCTGGCGGATGCGGTAGCCGGGACCGCCGGTGCCGGGGTGGCCGTGCGGGCCGACCTCGCCGCGAGCGACCTGCTCGGGGGTCATGTCGCGGGTGTTGGGGCAGCCGCCCTGGATAACGAAGCCCGGGACGTAGCGGTGGAACTTGAGGTCGTCATAGAAGCCGCTCGAGGCGAGCTCGCAGAAGTTTGCGACGTGCACGGGGGCGCCGGCGCCGTCGAGCTGGACACGGATGACACCCTTGGAGGTGTCAAAGACCGCGACCTCGTCGCCGACGACCGAATACTCCGGCGTGTAGAGCGGATCCTGTATGAAACCCATGTCGCCTCCAAATCATGGGCCGCGGGTAGCGGAGCCCGATTGTTCAACTCCATGATTCTATCAGTATGCGTTAGGTTTCACATATTCGGCAGACGCGAGGTTCCACATTGAGTTTGCCCCAGCGAAGCGCTCACCCCGAACGGCGCGCCCGTGGGGTGCGACCGCACCCTACCCGGCGCGCTCGGGCCGCCAGTCGTCGTAGTTCTGGTCGAAGAGCCTCGCGTAGTCACGGCCGCCCGTGAGCGTCGAGACGACCTGCGACGAGACCGAAGAGGGGTCGTCCGGCTCGGCGGCGAGCCGCCATGCCTCGGTCAGAACGTCGCAGCGGTTTCGCAGCCAGTTCCCGAGGGTCAGGAGGTGCTCGACGTCCTCGGCGTAGGTCCCGTCGTCGTCACCGAGCCTCTCGATGTCCGAGATGAGGTTCGAGACGTCCAGCGAGACGGCCCGTGCGTCCTCGAGGCCGTCCGCGAGCGCCTCGGCGTCACCCTCGCCGCACGTCTCGCGGAGCAGGGTCTCGCTCTCCCCCACCGCACCCTCGAGCTCGGAGAGCCGCTCGTAGGCCGACTCGATGAGGTCGAACGCGTCGGCAGAGACGGGCTGGTCCTTGTCGCGCTCCCGGTCCTGGCCGCTCAGCGCGTCGACCGACCCGGGATAGCCGGACATGGAGGTGTCCGCGGGCTCGCTCGCCCTGGTGATGGAGGCGGTCGGGTCCCAGGGGTGCGTGATGAGCAGCGCCGCCCCGCCGACGATCGCCACCGCGAATATCGCGGCGAAGGCGAACGCCCGAGGTCGGGGCATGCGGTCGCGCGACGCGGCGGGCGAGGAGGCGTCCGCCGCGGGCGGGATGGCGCTCTCGATGCGCGTCATGACCCCCGTTCGCGAGGAGTCCGGCTCGCCCTCGTCGTCGATCTCGGGGAGGTCGAGGTCCCTCACGGGTCGCGGGGCGGCCGCGGGGCGAACGAGGGTGCCGCACTTGGGGCAGGTCGCGTCCGTCGGAGGGACGAGCGCCCCGCAGGAGGGGCACCAGGTGAGGTCGCCGACGGCGATCTTCTGGGTCACCTCCGTCACCGCATGGCAGTGGGGACAGGACGCGGCGCCGTCGGGCACCAGGGCGCCGCACCTATGGCAGACCTGCGCCACGTCAGTCGCTCCCGTCGCAGAGCGCGTCGAGGACATAGGGAAGGATGCCGCCGCGGGCCAGGAACGCCCCCTCCGTCGGCGTGTCCACGCGAACGACGCAGGAGAAGCGGGTCACGGTGCCGTCGGGCCTCGTGGCGCTCACGCAGACGCGGGCAGGCTCGGGCAGTCCGGCCGAGAGGTCCACGGGGTCGACGTCGAAGACCTCGTCACCGGCAAGGCCGAGCGTCTCGGCGTTCTCACCCTCGAGGAACTGCAGCGGGAGCACCCCCATCTGGACGAGGTTGGAGCGGTGGATGCGCTCGAAGCTCTCGGCGATGACGGCGCGGATGCCGAGGAGCAGCGGGCCCTTGCCGGCCCAGTCGCGGCTCGACCCGGAGCCGTAGAGCTTGCCGGCGACGACCACGAGCGGCACGCCCGCGGCGCGATACGCCTCGGCGGCGTCGAAGATGGGCTCTATCTCGCCGGTGAGCAGGTTCTTGGTCCAGCCTCCCACGCGTCCGCCGGCGAGGGCGTTTCTGAGCTTCACGTTGGCGAAGGTGCCGCGGGCCATGACCTCGTGGTTGCCGCGACGGGCGCCGTAGGTGTTGTAGTCGGCGGGCTCCACGCCACGCTCGGCGAGGTAGCGCGCGGCCGGCGAGTCCTTGGCGATGGAGCCGGCGGGCGAGATGTGGTCGGTCGTCACGAAGTCGCCGAGGAGGGCGAGCACGCGGGCGCCGCGGACGTCGACGACGTCCTGCCTGCGGGCGAGCTCGAAGTAGGGCGCCCGGCGCACGTAGGTCGAGCTGGCATCCCAGGCGAAGGTGTCGGACTCAGAGGACTCGATCGCCGCCCAGGAGGGGCCTCCGTCGAGAAGGCCGCGGGCGCCCTCCTCGAAGAGCGAGGCGTCGAGATGGGCGTCGAGCGCGGCGGCGATCTCGTCGTCTGTGGGCATGAGCTCGGAGAGCATGACCGGCTCGCCGTCCGCGCCCACGCCGACGGGCTCGACCGAGAGGTCGACGTCCATCGTGCCGACGAGCGAGTACGCGACGACCAGCGCCGGCGCGCAGAGGTAGTTCTGGCTCACGTCGGGCGAGATGCGGCCCTCGAAGTTGCGGTTTCCGGAGAGCACGCTGGTGAGCTCGAGCTCAGAGGCGTGGGGCTTGAGGCACGCCTTTATCTCGCCGGAGTTGCCGATGCAGCTCATGCAGCCAAAGCCGCAGGTGAAAAATCCCAGCCGGCGCAGGGGCTCCGCGAGGCCGCAGCGCTCGAGGAGGAGCTCCGTGGCGTGGCTGCCGGGCGCGAGCACCTTCTTCACCCAGGGCTTGGGGGTGAGACCGCGCTCGACGGCGTGGCGCGCGAGCAGGCCGGCGGCGACCATCATCGCCGGGTCGGTCGCCGTCGTGCAGCTGGTGATCGCGGCGATCGCGATGGCGCCGTGGGAGAGGTCGCCGACGCCCTCGACGCTCACGCGCTCGGACAGGTCGCGTCCGGCCGCCGACGCGGCGGACTCGAAGCGTCCCTTGAGCCCGGGGATCGTCACGCGGTCGTGCGGCCTCGAGGGACCGGCGAGTGAGGGCTCGACCGAGGAGAGGTCGAGCTCGAGGGTGCGGGCGTAGACGCGCCCGGGACGGGTCCCGAACACTCCCTGCGCCTCGAGGTACGAGCGCGCAAAGGCGAGCTCCGACGCGTCGCGGCCCGCGAGCGAGAGGTAGTCGAGGGTGGCGTCGTCCACCGGGAAGAGCGTGGCGGTGGCGCCGTACTCGGGAGTCATGTTGGAGACGCAGGCGCGCTGCGTCGCCGAGAGGGAGCCGACGCCCTCGCCGGTAACCTCCACGATGCTGCCCACCACGCCGGCGGAGCGCAGGAGCTCGGCGACCGTGAGCGCGACGTCCATGCCGGACACGCCCGCCGGGAGGGACCCCGAGAGACGCAGCTCGACGACAGGGGGCACGAGCATGGAGACGGGCTGGCCCAGCGCGGCCGCCTCGGCCTCGATGCCGCCGACGCCCCAGCCCAGCACGCCCACGCCGTTCGCCGTCGTGGTGTGGGAGTCGGTCCCCACGAGGGTGTCGAAGCAGGCCACGTCCTTCTCGCCGTCTGCCAGCGCGTCGGTCGTGACCACGTCGCAGAAGCGCTCGATGTTCAGCTGATGGCAGATGCCGCCGCCGGGCGGGACGATCTGCACGTTTGAGAACGACCTGCTCGCCCACTTGAGGAACGCGAAGCGCTCGCGGTTGCGAGAGGCCTCGATCTCCTGGTTCCTCTCGCATGCGCAGGGACCCTCCGCCTCGTCGGCGATGACCGAGTGGTCGACGACGAGGGTGCAGGGGATCTGCGGGTTCACGCGTGCGGGGTCGCCGCCGCGCGCCACCATCGCGTCGCGCATCGCGGCAAAGTCGACGAAGACGGGGACGCCCGTGAAGTCCTGGAACAGCACGCGCGCGGGCATGAACTCGATCTCGTCCCCCGCGGAGCCGGAGAGGCCGGCCTCCACGACGGCGCGCGCCATGCGCACGGCGTCGTCGTCGGTCGCCGCGCGGCGGACGACGTTCTCGAGGAGCACGACGAGCGCTCGGGGCAGGCGGTCGGCCCCGGGGATGCCGGAGACGACGTGGGCGAGGCGCTCGACGCCGCCCTCACCGAGCCTGACGGGACGGCGCGCGGCGCGGACCGCGGCCTCGAGGTCACTGCTTGCTGTCATCTCTGCCCTCCACCCTTCTCACGATCTCCAGGAGCCGAGCGTCTGTGGCGAGGCCCGAGATCGAGCGGTTATACATCCAGTTGAAGAACGCCACAGCCGCGACGCCGGCGGCGGCGATCACGACACCCATGCTACCCGTAAAGGTGACGATCTCGAAGAAGGGCGCGGCGACCGTACACCCAAGCGCAACAATGGCGATGATGACGGCCAAAAGCGCCGCGCGCAGCGGGGTGAGCGGCTGGGAGATCCGCCAGATGAGCGCGACGCCCACGCAGGCGACGAGCACGGTGCACACCGACGAGATCTCGCCGAACGAGTGGCCCAGCGCCCGCCCGGCGACGAGCTCGGCGAGCAGGGCGCACACGATGGCCACCGACGCCGGGAGCGAACGGGCGAGCACGTTGGCGAGGAAGTTCCCGCGCACGAGCTCGTGGTTGGGCTCGAGCGCGAGCACGAAGGACGGGATCCCGATGACGGCGGTCGAGAGCAGCGACATCTGGATCGGGATGAACGGGTACGGGGGCATCACGATGCAGACGAGGGCGAGCACCGCGGTGAACACGGTCTTCACGAGAAAGAGCGACGCCGAGCGCTGCAGGTTGTTGATAGATCGGCGGCCCTCCGCGACGACCTCCGGCATGTGGGAGAAGTCGTTGTCGGCGAGGACGATCTCAGAGACGTTGCGCGCCGCGGCGGACCCGGACGCCATGGCGACCGAACAGTCCGCCTCGCGCAGGGCGAGCACGTCGTTCACCCCGTCGCCGGTCATGGCGACGGTACGACCGCGGCGGTGGAGCGCGCGCACGAGCTCCCGCTTCTGCTGCGGCGTCACGCGCCCGAAGACGCGCGCCTCGTCGACGGCGGCGTCGAGCTTCTCGCTGGTGTCGAGCGTGGAGGCGTCGACGTAGCGCTCGGCATGCGGCACGCCGGCGCGCGCGGCGATGGCCGAGACCGTGCGCGGGTCGTCACCGGAGATGACGCGCAGCTCGACGCCCTGCTCGAGGAAGTAGCCCATCGTTTGCGGCGCGGTCGAGCGGATCTCGTCGCGGATGGCGACGCAGCCCAGGAGGCGCACCTCGCCCTCTATGGCGTCGTCGGCCGAGAAGGACGCACACTCGCCCACGACGAGCACGCGCTCGGTCGCGTCGAAGGCGCGGGCGAGGGCGTCGGCCTCCTGCGCGCGGTCCGCGCCCAGCACGAACGCCGCCGCGCCCATCACGAGGGCGCGCCCGCCCTCGGTGACGCAGCCGGAGTACTTGCGGGCGGACGAGAAGGGCACGGCGCGCGCGGATCGCTCCGCCGGAAGGTCCTTCTCGCCGGCGTATCTGAGGATGGCGCGCGCCGTCTCGTTGGCGTCGGCCTCGTTCGCCGAGACGATCGTCGCCAGGGCCGTTGCGACCTCGGCCTCCTCGACGCCCAAAGCGGCCGCGACGGTCGAGACCTCCATCTCGCCGGTGGTGATGGTGCCGGTCTTGTCCAGGCAGAGCGTGTCGACGCGCGCGAGCGTCTCCACGCAGTACGCCTGCTGGACGAGCACCATGCGCCTGCCCAGGCGGAAGGTCGCGATCGCAAGGACCGAGGAGGTGAGCAGGACGAGCCCCTGCGGGATCATCCCGATGACGGCGGCGACCGAGGTGAGGACCGCGTCAGTGAGGCTCCCCCCGTCCATGAGCCACGAGCGCAGGAAGAGCCCGAAGCCCAGCGGCACGAGGACCACGGTGCCCAGCTTGATGATGGCGCGCAGCGTGTACTGGATCTCGGAGTGAACCGCCTTGACGTACTTCGCCTCGGCGTTGATGCGGGCGGCGTAGCCCTCCGCGCCCACGCGCGTGACCCGGGCGACGAGGCTGCCGGCGTCGACGAAGCTGCCGGAGAGCAGCTCGTCCCCGGGACCCTTGGAGACGGGCTTCGCCTCGCCCGTGAGCAGGCTCTCGTTCATCGAGACGAAGCCGTCGACGATGACGGCGTCCGCCGGCACCTGGTCGCCGTGGGCGAGGCGCATGAGGTCGTCGACAACGAGCTCCGAGGGTGCGATGGCACGCTCCCCCGCCGCACGGATGACCGTGACCTCCTTCTGCGTGAGGATGGTGAGCTTGTCGACCATGCGCTTGGCACGGATCTCCTGCGTCACGCCAATGAGGAGGTTCGCGCCCACGACGCACATGAAGAGCATGTTGCGGTACTGCCCGGTGGCGAGCACCAGCAGGGCAAGGGCGAGGTTGACGCCGTTGAAGAGCGTGAGTGCGTGCTCCGCCACGATCTGGCGGACCGACTTGGTCTTGACGTCGGTGTTGGCGTTGGTGCGGCCCTGTTCCACGCGCTCGGCGACCTCTTCGTCGGTGAGGCCCTTGAGCTGGAGGTCCTTGTCGTCCTGCGTCATCTCTCCCCTCTCTCGCGGCGTCCATTGTGCCACGGGGGCGGGAACGACCGGGAAAACTTACGAAAAAGAGAGAATGGCGGCCTTTCACCCGGGTGAAAGGCCGCCAGTGCGTGCGTGGTGCGCCCAGGGGGATTCGAACCCACGACCTTCTGCTCCGGAGGCAGACGCTCTCATCCACTGAGCTATGGGCGCGTGCGTACGACAGTATAGCGGACTTCGCGCCGCGCTGCGTAACGTGTCGGTCACATCGGCGTGGTACCATCACGCCGCACCTCACGCGACCCAAGGAGGGCCCATGATCGCTGTCGTCAAGGACACGGCAACAACCGAGCAGATAGACCACCTCGTCAGCTGGATCGAGGACCGCGGCTTCAGGACCAACGTCTCCCAGGGCGACGACGAGACCATCATCGGAATCATCGGAGACACCACCCGCATCGACCCGTTCATCCTCGAGAGCATGGACATCGTCGAGCGGGTCCAGCGCGTCTCGGAGCCCTACAAGCTCGCCAACCGCAAGTTCCACCCCGAGGACACCGTCGTGGACTGCGGCCACGGCGTGCTCGTGGGAGGGGGGCACTTCCAGGTCATCGCCGGCCCGTGCTCCGTGGAGGGCGACAACCTCATGGAGATCGCGCGGGCCGTGCGCGCGGCCGGCGCGACGATGCTGCGCGGCGGCGCCTTCAAGCCCCGCACGTCGCCCTACACCTCGCAGGGCATGGGCGCACGGGGCCTGGACCTGCTGATGGAGGCCGGCGGCGAGCTGGGGATGCCCGTCGTGACCGAGGTGATGGACCCGCGCGACGTCCAGCTCTTCCTCGACAGGGGCGTGAACGTGCTCCAGGTGGGCGCGCGCAACGCCCAGAACTTCCCGCTGCTGCGCGAGGTGGGTCGCTCGGGGATTCCGGTGCTGCTCAAGCGTGGCATGTCCGAGACGATCGACGAGCTGCTCATGGGCGCCGAGTACGTCATGAGCGAGGGCAACGCCAACGTCATGCTCTGCGAGCGCGGCATCCGCACCTTTGAGACGCGCACCAGGAACACCTTCGACGTCAACGCCATCCCGGTGCTGCATCACCTCACGCACCTGCCCGTCGTGGGCGACCCGAGCCACGCCACCGGCTACACGCGCTACGTGCGCAGCGCCGCCTACGCGGCCGTGGCCGCCGGTGCAGACGCGCTCGAGATCGAGGTCCACGACTGCCCGAGCCGCGCCTGGTCGGACGGCGCCCAGGCGCTCACGCCCGAGCAGTTCTCCGACGCCATGCGCCGGATCGCGCTCATCCGCGACGCCGTCACGGCGCCCGTCGAGGAGGCCTAGATGGGGGCCGAGAAGGACGGGGCACAGGCCCCGACCTACGTACCCGGCCGCTGCGGCGTGGTGAGCCTCGGCCTCATGGGGGGCTCGTTCGCCAAGGCGTTCGCCGCCGCGGGCGTCGAGGTCTTCGCCTGGAACCGCACGCGCTCGACGCTCGAGCTCGCCATGATCGAGACCGTGGACGGAGAGCTCGACGAGGAGACGATCCCCACCTGCGAGCTCATCGTGCTCGCCGGCTACCCGGCCTCCGCGGTCGAGTGGCTGGAGCGCTACGCCGCGCTCGTCTCGCCCGGCGCCATCGTGATCGACACCGTGGGCGTGAAGCGCGTCATCTGCGAGCGCTGCGAGAAGATCTGCGAGCCCTACCCCTTCACCTTCGTCGGGTGTCACCCCATGGCGGGGACGCAGTACTCCGGCTTCGCCCGCGCCCGCGCCACCATGTTCAAGGGCGCGCCCATGGTGGTCGTGCCGCCCGAGATGGACGACCTCGAGCGAGCGACGGTGCTCGAGCGCCTGAAGGCCCTTCTCGCCCCCTGCGAGTTTGGCAGCTTCACGCTGGCCACCGCCGACGAGCACGATCGCAACATCGCGTTCACCTCGCAGCTCGCCCACGTGGTGTCGAACGCCTACGTGAAGAGCCCGACCGCGCGCGACCACCGCGGGTTCTCCGCGGGCTCCTACCGCGACCTCACGCGCGTCGCGCGCCTGAACGCCCCCATGTGGACCGAGCTCTTCCTGGACAACGCTGACCACCTCGGACGCGAGCTCGACGTCATCATCGAGAGCCTCTCGGCCTATCGCGACGCGCTCGCGGCGGGTGACGCCGAGCGCCTCGAGGCCCTGCTCGCCGAGGGAGACCGCATCAAGCGAGAGATCGAGGGCAGATAGCATGGAGCAGATCCACGTCGCCACCTCGTCGCGCCCCTACGACGTGCTCGTCGGAGCGGGGCTTCTCGACCATATCGGCGAGCTCGTCCGCGACGTCACGAAGCTCGGGCGCTGCTGCGTCGTGACCGAGACCAACGTCGGGCCGCTCTACGCCGACCGCGTCGAGGCGGCGCTCGGGGCGGCCGGTCTCGACGTTGTGGGGAGAATCACCTTCCCCGCCGGGGAGGCCAGCAAGACGCTCGCCACGCTCGGGGGAATCCTCGAGGACCTCGCCGAGCGGGAGCTCACGCGCGACGACGTCGTGGTCGCGCTCGGCGGCGGGGTGACCGGCGACATGGGCGGTCTCGCGGCCGCCCTCTACCTGCGTGGGATCAAGGTCGTGCAGGTTCCGACCTCGCTGCTCGCAATGGTGGACTCCTCCGTAGGCGGCAAGACCGCGGTCGACCTCACGGCGGGAAAGAACCTGGTCGGCGCCTTCTGGCAGCCGAGCCTCGTCGTCGCAGACGTCGACGCGCTCGCCACGGTCCCCCCTGAGCTCTTCCGGGATTCGTGCGGCGAGGTCGTCAAGCACGCCGTCCTCGCCGACGCCGACCTGCTCGACACGCTCACCGCGCACCCCCTCACGGAGAGCCGCGGCGCAGCCACGCTCGTCGACGTCGTCGCGCGCAACGTCCGCATCAAGCGCGACGTCGTGGTCGCCGACGAGCGCGAGGGGGGCCTTCGCCAGACGCTCAACCTCGGTCACACCGTCGGCCATGCCATCGAGTCGGCGAGCGACTTCTCGCTCGGGCACGGCTCCTGCGTCGCCGCGGGTCTGTGCGTGATTGCGCGGGGCTCCGCTGCCCTGGGCTGGTGCAGCGTGCAGACCGCCGGTCGCATCGAGCGCTGCGTCGCCGCCCACGGGCTCCCCACCTCGACCGAGCTGCCCACCGACCTGCTCATGCGCTACGCCGCGCACGACAAGAAGCGGCACGGCGCCGCAGTCAACGTCGTCGTTCCCCGTGAGGTCGGGCGCTGCGAGGTCCGCTGCGTCGGCCTCGACGACCTGCGCCGCCTTATCGACCTCGGCCGCTAGCGCCCTTCTCGCCCGTCCTTATCGCCCGCCGTGAGGTTATGCGGCATTGTCGAGGTTATGCGGCATCGTCGAGGTTATGCGGGGTCGCAAGTACAACAAAGCCGCAGCTAGATAGGCTGGCGACAAGAACCTGCCACTGGGGGCATGTCGCATAACCTCAGGGATGTCGCATTACCTCGGAAGGGCGGGGCAGCCTTCCCCGGATGGGTCGACGCGAGAGACCATCGCGCGCCACATTGAGCCATGAGGTTCCTCCCGCGAGCGCCCTCCCCTACCGTCCGCACCGTGCCCTTGACCGGTTACCGTTTTCTTCCCGGGCCGCGCACCGGGACCCACCCGAGGAAGCCGAGGCAGAGCGGTCGTGTCAGCTTGGTGTCCGCCATCGGGAGAATGGTGGGAGCATGTCTGCGTATAGTCGTCCGCATGCTTACCGTTGACGGCACATCGGCACTCGCGCGCTGGGCGGAACCGGGGCTTCTTCGCAGGATTGGCCCTCCCGTTGAGGTTTCCGCCCGCGAATGGGCCACCACGTCCTCATGCGCGCTCGACGACTCCATCCTCCGGGCGGCGCGGCTCGAGGCGACGGTCGAACGGCCGCTTCACGTTCTCGTCTCGCATCCCGGCGAGAGAATCAACTCGCGTCGGATCGTATCCCACGTCTGGTCAACGCCGCTGCCCCACGGAGCGCTCTACCAGCTGATGCCCCAGGTACTCATTGCGTCGCCAAGCTTCTGCCTGCAGAGTCTCTCGGCGGGACAAAGCCTCGTCAGAGCGATCGTCAGCGCCATGGAGGTCTGCGGCGACTACGGTCGCACGCCCAACGCCAGGGACGGCTTCGTCGCTCGCCCCGCCCTCGCCCGCCCGGAAGACCTCCGGGCACACTTCCGTCAGAACCACAGCTACGGCGCGAGGCGCGTGCGAGAGGCGCTCGGCCACGTGGTCGCTGGGTCGCGCTCCCCAATGGAGACGATCGTCGTTCTCGTCTTCACCCTCCCCGTGGAGCTTGGCGGCTGCGGGCTCCCCAGCCCCTTGCTTAACGTGCGCGTAGAAATTCCACCCGAGCTGCAGCGTGCGATCGGAAAGCCATACGTGGTCGTCGACCTGTGCTGGCCTGACCAGCTGATCATCCTCGAGTATGACAGCTACCTCTGGCACTCGAGCGCCCTTGCCGTCGACTCCGACAGCACCAGAAACGAAGGCCTGCGCGACGAGGGGTGGATGGTCCGCTCCGTGACCGCAGGCATGCTGGCCAACGACGCGATGCGCCGCCATCTCGTCTCCAAGGTGACCGGGCGCTTTGGCATCAAGCTGCCCAACGACCCCGAGTTCGACCGCCGCCAGCACGACCTCATCCAGGAGCTGCTGCGCTGCTAGGGGTCCTTGTCGCCCGTCCTTATCGCCCGTCCTTATCGCCCACCGTGAGGTTATGCGGCATTGTCGAGGTTATGCGGCATCGTCGAGGTTATGCGGGGCCGCAAGCACAACAAAGCCGCAGCTATATAGGCTGGCGACAAGAACCTGCCACTGGGGGCATGTCGCATAACCTCGGAAGCGGCCAAGAGGAAACGTACTCGAAAGGGTTGTGCGGTAGCATTGTTGCGGCAGACCAGACGAGATCGGCGGGAACCTTGAACATCACCATTCATCCGGGCGCCCTCTCCGGGGAGATCGTCGCGCCCTCATCGAAGTCGGAGGCGCACCGCGTCCTCATATGCGCCGCGTTCGCCCCGGGCGTGACCGACGTCACGTGCACGACCAGCTCCGCAGACATCGACGCCACCGTCTCGTGCCTCGAGGCGCTCGGGGCCCGCGTCGCCAGAACGAGGGACGGGTTCCGCGTGAGGCCCGTCCCCGGGACCTCGGCCACGGACAACCTTCCCGAGCCCCGCCGGGCCGCGACGCTCGACTGCGGCGAGTCCGGCTCCACGCTGCGCTTCATGCTTCCGGTCGTCTGCTCGCTCGGCTGCGACGCCTCGCTGACGGGGCGCGGCAGGCTTCCCGAGCGCCCGCTCTCCCCGCTCTACGAGCAGCTCGTCGAGCACGGCGCCGAGCTCTCCCCCCAGGGCAGCCTCCCGCTCGAGGTGCGCGGGCGCATCCGCGCCGGACGCTACGAGCTCGCCGGCAACGTCTCCTCGCAGTACGTGAGCGGCCTCATGCTCGCGGCTCCGCTGCTGCGCGCCCCGGTCGAGGTCGTCGTCACCGAGCCGGTCGAGTCGAGGCCCTACATCGACCTCACGGTCTCCGTCCTGCGCGCGTTTGGCGTTGGCGTCTCCCGCACGCGCGGCGTGAGCGAGTCCGGCGCGCCAGCCCTCGTCTACGACGTGTCCGCGTCGGACGGGCTGGCGTCCCCCGGTTCGCTCGTCGTCGGCGGGGACTGGTCCAACGCCGCGTTCTGGCTCGTCGCCGGTGCCCTGAGCGACCGCGGCGTGGCCGTTCGGGGACTCGACGCCTCGAGCGCCCAGGGGGACCGCGCCATCCTCGCCGCGCTCTCCCTTCTCGGCGCCCACGTCCTACGCACCCCCTCCGGCGCCGCCGTCCGGCCAACTGAGCTCAAGGGGGCGACGCTCGACGTCAGCGACTGCCCCGACCTCGTGCCGCCGCTCGCCGCCGCGGCGGCCCTCGCGGAGGGGACGACGCGCCTCGTTGGCGCGGCGCGCCTGCGGCTCAAGGAGTCGGACCGCATCGAGACCGTGTCCGCGGCGCTGCGCGCCCTCGGTGCGAGCGTCGAGACGACCGAGGACGGTCTCGTCATAACGGGTTCCCGGACGCTGCGCGGCGGCACCGTCGACTCCGCGAACGACCATCGCATCGCGATGATGGCCGCGATTCTCGCCACGCGCTGCGACGCCCCGACCACCATCCTCGGCGCCGAGTGCGTCGAGAAGTCCTACCCGCGCTTCTTCGATGACCTGGCCTCGCTTGGAGGCAGGGTCGAAAGGGAGGCATGATGCCATCCACGCTTGGAACCACGCTGCGCGTCACCGTCTTCGGGCAGTCGCACTCCCCCGCCGTCGGCTGCGTCGTCGAGGGGCTTCCCTCCGGCATGAAGGTCGACCTCGGCGCGCTCGCCGCCTTCGTCGCCCGCCGCGCGCCCGGGTCGGACCCCTGGGGCACCCCGCGCAAGGAGCCGGACGCGCCCAGGATCGTGTCCGGGCTCAACCCGAACGGCGAGACCTGCGGGGCCCCGCTCGCGGCGATCATCGAGAACACGAACACCCGCTCTGGGGACTACGACAACATCCTCGCCGTCCCGCGACCGGGCCACGCCGACTTCGCCGCCTGGGCCAAGTGGCACGGGGCTCAGGACGTCCCCGGCGGCGGACACTTCTCGGGCAGGCTCACCGCCCCGCTGTGCGTCGCCGGAGGCATCGCGCTCCAGTGGCTCGAGAGCCAGGGCGTCAGCGTGCGCGCGCACGTGGCGGAGCTCGCGGGAATCGAGGACGCGCCCTTCTCGGCGCTTGACAACTCTCCCGCGGCAAACGCCGAGCTCGCGGAGCAGATGGCGGCCCTGGCGGACGGGCGACGCATCCCCACGATCGACGCCGACGCGGGGGCTCGCATGGTCGAGGCCGTGCTCGCCGCCCGCGCGGCGCGCGACACCGTGGGCGGCGTCGTCGAGTGCGTCGCCACGGGGCTGCCCGCCGGCTCCGGCTCCCCGATGTTCGACGGCGTCGAGAACGTCCTCGCGCGAGGCCTCTTTGGCATCCCCTCGGTCAAGGGCGTCGAGTTTGGGCGCGGGTTCGGCGCAGCGCGGATGCGCGGGACCGAGAACAACGACCCCTACGAGGTACGCGACGGTACGTGCGCGCCACGGACCAACAACGCCGGCGGCATCCTCGGCGGCATCACGACCGGCGCGCCCGTGCTCGTGCGGTGCGCGTTCAAGCCCATCTCGAGCGTGATGGTCGACCAGGACTCCGTTGACCTCCAGACGATGGAGCCCGCGACCCTGCGCGTCCACGGTCGTCACGACACCACCGCCGTCCTGCGGGCGGTTCCCGTCGTCGAGGCGGTCTGCGCGCTCGGCCTGGCAGACATCCTGCTCACCTGGCCGGCTGAGTAGGCTTGCACGCCGCGTCGGACCGGCCGACCGGGTCCGCCGCGAGTTCTTGCCGAGCGTCCTTCTCGGCAAGCTGTTTGAGCGCCGGACCCGGTCGGCCGGTCCGACGCGGCACGTTACCGGTACGTACGAAAGGCAGCACATGGCAGAGCTCTCTGACCTCAGACGGCGAATCGACGAGATAGACTCCCGGATCTTCGAGCTCTTCGCGGAGCGTACGACGGTCGCGGAGGAGGTCGCGGCCTACAAGCGCGAGAGCGGGATGCGGATCTTCGACCCAGCTCGCGAGCGCGCCAAGGTCGCCGACGCCGCCGAGCGCGTGCCCGAGGACCTGGCCACCTACGCCCAGGTCATGATGGAGCTCCTCATGGAGGCATCTCGGGCGCGGCAGCACGAGCTTCTCGACGACACCGCCGACGACGCCGCGCTGCGAGCCATCGCCGCCGCACGCCAGCGGACTCCCGAGCTCTTCCCGCCGTCGGCTCGCGTCTCCTGCCAGGGTGTGGAGGGCGCCTACTCCCAGATCGCGGCCGAGAAGATCTTCCGCCGGCCCACCATCTCCTACGCACCGACCTTCGACGGCGTCTTCCGCGCCGTGGGACAGGGCCTCGCGCGCTACGGCGTCATCCCGTTCGAGAACTCCACGGCCGGCTCCGTCCGCCAGGTGTTCGACCTCATGATGGAGAACTCGTTCCACATCGTCCGCACCACCCGCGTGAAGGTCGACCACAACCTCCTCGCCAACCCGGGAGCACGCCTCTCCGAAATCCGGGACATCTACAGCCACGAGCAGGCGATCGGCCAGTGCGCGGAGTTCCTCTCCGGCCTGCCGGACGTTCGGGTGCACGTCTGCGAGAACACCGCCGTCGCCGCCGAGCGCGTCGCCGAGTCGGGCCGGACGGACGTGGCGGCGCTGTCGTCCTTGCCGTGCGCGGACCTCTACGGCCTCGACGTGCTCTCCTCGAGCGTCCAGGACCGCGACAACAACTACACGCGCTTCGCGTGCATCTCCCGCGACCTGGAGATCTATCCCGGGGCTGACCGCACCTCGCTCATGATCGTGCTCCCCCACGAGCCCGGCTCGCTCTACAAGCTGCTCGCCAAGTTCTACGCGCTCGACATCAACCTGCTCAAGCTCGAGAGCCGCCCCATCCCCGAGCGTGACTTCGAGTTCATGTTCTACTTCGAGCTCGACTGCCCCGTCGCCGCCCCGGAGTTTTCCTCCCTCATGGCGACGATCGGCGGGCTCTGCCAGGAGTGCCGCTACCTCGGCAGCTACGCGGAGGTGCTCTAGCGTGGGCGCGGCCGAGAAGGGCCTCGGCGACGCACCGTACGGCCTCGTCGGACGCAGGCTCGGCCACAGCTGGTCGGCGCAGATCCACGAGCGCCTGGGATCGGCCCCCTATCGGCTCGTCGAGCTCGAGCCCGACGAGCTGGCTCCCTTCGTCCGGCAGGGCTCGTGGCGCGGCCTCAACGTGACCATCCCCTACAAGCGCGAGGCGGCGCGCCTGGCCGACGTTCGCTCCGCCGCCGTCGAGCGCCTCGGTGCCGCAAACACCCTGGTGCGCGCCGAGGACGGCTCCATCGTCGCCGAGAACACCGACGTGCTCGGCTTCGCATGGATGCTCTCCCGCTTCTGTCGCGAGCGTATCGGGGCGTCGCCGCGCGAGCTGCTCGAGGGCGAGAAGGTCATCGTCCTCGGAAGCGGCGGAGCGAGCCAGGCCGTCGTCGACGCTCTCTCCAACACGGTGGGGGCGGAATCCGTCGTCATCTCCCGCTCCGGAACCGAGACCTACGACACGCTCGTCGAGCGTCACGCCGACGCGGTCCTTCTCGTCAACACGACCCCGGTCGGCATGTTTCCCGAGTGCCCGGCGTCCCCCGTCCCCGAGGGGGACCTCGCCGCGCTCGGGGGCCTCAGGGGCGTCCTCGACGTCGTCTACAACCCCACGCGTACCGGCCTCGTCCTCGCCGCCGAGCGCCTCGGCCTGCCCGCCGAGAGCGGCCTCGCGATGCTCGTCGCCCAGGCGCTCTACGCAAGCGAGCTCTTTCAGGGACGCGACCTCGACGACTCCCTCGTCACCGAGGTCGAGCGACAGATCGCCGGTCAGGCGGAGAACGTCGTCTTGATCGGGATGCCCGGGGCGGGCAAGACGAGCTGCGGACGCGAGCTGGCCCGTCTCCTCGGCCGCCCCCTCGTCGACCTCGACGACGCGCTAAAGATCGAGTTTGGGCGCAGCCCCGCACAGATCATCGAGCAGGACGGCGAGGCGAGCTTCCGCACGCTCGAGACCGAGGTCGTCCGACGCTACGGAGCCCGCTCGGGCCTCGTCATCGCCTGCGGCGGGGGCGTGGTCACACGGCCCGAGAACCACGACCTCCTGCGCCAGAACGGCAGGATCGTCCTTCTCGACCGGCCGCTGGACGAGCTCAGCTCGGACGGCAGGCCCATGTCGCGCGCACGCGGCGTGGAGCGGCTCGCAGCGGAGCGGATGGGGCTCTATCGCGCGTGGGCCGACGTGACGCTGCGGTGCACGGGAAGCGCCGCCGGCGACGCCGCAGCCGTCCGCGAGCTTCTGGGCCTCTAGGCTCGCGTCCCGTTTGCGTCACAACTCCGACGCATTTCTCGCCGTCTGCGACACCACTCGGCGGAGTGGCGTGCCCGTGAGCGGGCGGCCCGTATACTCTCACGCGATATGACTGCAGGACGTGCTGAGTGAGGAGACGGGGCTCCCACTTGCGATTCGACGACGAAGGGGTCGCGACGTGGACAGAGAGCAGATAGCAGAGGAGGTCCTCGCCGCCGTCGGCGGCAAGGGCAACGTCACTGCCAATGACATCTGCATGACCCGTCTGAGGATTCTCACGCAGGACCCGTCCTTGGTGGACACCGACCAGCTCTCCGCGGCGCGCGGCGTGCTCGGCTTCTTCCGCCGGGGCGAGAACGGGATCGAGGTCGTGTTCGGCCCCGGAAAGGTCGAGGCGGTCCACGAGGCGCTCTCGCGGCTCACGGGCGTCGAGGGGACGGGAGAGGCCTTCGTCGGCCCCGTCGGTGCCGTGGCCTCCCCCCTGCACGTGCACATCTCCCAGAACCCGCTCCGCGACGCCGCAATCGTCCAGAGCGAGGTCGACGAGGGCGTCGGAGCTCCCGACGAGTCGGTCGACGACCTCGTCAGCCTCCTCGACATGATGGGCCCCGCCGCGGCGGGCGCTGACGCGGCCGAAGTCGTCGACCCAGACGCGGACACCGAGGAATCCTCGGCGCCGTCCCCGGACGCGCCGGCGCGCGTGCTCGTCATCAACGGCCCCAACATCAACATGCTCGGCATCCGCGAGCCCGAGATCTACGGCCACGACTCCTACCGGTCCATGCTCAAGCTATGCCACGACGCCGCCGAGGAGGCGGGCTTCGCCGAGTGCACCTGCTTCCAGTCAAACCACGAGGGTGACCTCATCGACGCCATCCAGGACGCGTACGGGAGCTATGCCGGCATCGTCATCAACCCCGGCGCCTACACGCACACCTCGATCGCGATCCTCGACGCCGCGCGCGCCGTGGGGCTCCCGATGGTCGAGGTCCACATCTCGAACGTCGACGAGCGCGAGGAGTTCCGCAGGATCTCCTACATCCGCGCCGCATGCTTCGAGACCGTGTCGGGAATGGGAATCGAGGGCTACCGCAAGGCCATCCTCGACCTCGCCGCCCACGTCGGGCTGTAGCCGCCCCGCCGGAAGGCTAGAGCCCGCGACAGTTCCAGACCGCACTCTCTGTGGCGATGAAGTCGACGGGAACGTCATGCCCGTCGACCGGGAGCGGGTTCGAGGAGATCATCGTGGTGCGCGCGAGACCGATCTTGTCGCCGGGGTAGAAGGCGAGGAACCGGTCGTAGTAACCCCCGCCATAGCCCACGCGATGCCCAGCCCCGTCGAAAACGAGTCCCGGAACGAGACATACGGAGCCCACGAGCTGCGCAGGCTCGACGAGGGCGGGCGCGTCCTCGCCCGGCTCGAGGATGCCCATGACCCCCGGGGAGAGCTCGTCGAGGGAGCCGATCTCATGGAAGGTCATGTCCTTCGAGGCGAGGTCGACGCGCGGCACGGCCACGCGACGTCCCGCGGCGAGCAGGCGGTCGATAAGGGCGTGGGTGCCCACCTCGGCGCCCAGCGACACGTAGGTGAGCACAAGAGGGGCACAGGCAAAGAGCGGGAAGGCCATGAGCGCGCTCTCGATGGAAGAGTCGCTCTCGAAGCGGGTCCTCTCGGGGATGTTCCTGCGCACGGCGAGGTAGTTGCTCCTCAGAGAGCTCTTGTCGGCATCCGTTCCGTATGAGCTAGCCAAGGCGCCCCCTCCCGTCTGTCGCTGGCCCCATCATTCTAACAGTGTTTGTCGGTCGACCATTCGCAACTCGAACGTCTTTGCCGTACCATGGGTGACTGGTTGAATCATCCGCGCGCGAGCGCGAGGAACGGAGGAGCACATGCCCAACGAGGGTAGCTACGAGGCAGCAAAGCGCAAGAGCGACGAGGTCCACGCCGACCTTCTCGTCCACCCCGAGAAGTACACGATGCTCACGGGCGACCGCCCGACGGGGCGCCTGCACCTGGGTCACTACTTTGGCACGCTCGTCGACCGCGTTCGCCTGCAGGACATGGGCGTGCGCACCAACGTCATCATCGCGGACTACCAGGTCATCACCGACCGCGACACGACCGAGCACATCCGCGACAACGTCTACAACATGGTCATCGACTACCTGGCGTGCGGCATCGACCCGGCCAAGACGATGATCTTCACGCACTCTGCCGTCCCCGAGCTCAACCAGCTCATGCTCCCCTTCCTCTCCCTCGTGACCGAGGCCGAGATGGAGCGCAACCCCACGGTCAAGGCCGAGCAGGAGGCCTCGGGCCACGCGCTCACGGGGCTGCTCCTCACCTATCCCGTGCACCAGGCCTGCGACATCCTCTTCTGCAAGGGCAACATCGTGCCCGTGGGCCGCGACCAGCTCCCCCACATCGAGATCACCTCCAAGATCGCCCGTCGCTTCAACGAGCGCTACGGAAGGGTCTTCCCCGACGTCACGGGGCTTCTCACCTCGACGCCGTTGCTCCCGGGCCTTGACGGTCGCAAGATGAGCAAGTCCTACGGCAACGCGATCTCCATCTCCATGACCGCGGAGGAGACCGCCAGGCTCATCAAGAAGTCACGGAGCGACTCCGAGCGCATGATCACCTTTGACCCCGAGAACCGCCCCGAGGTCTCTGGCCTTCTCACCACGGCCGGCATCTGCAGCGGCCGCAACCCGCGCGAGATCGCCGAGGAGATCGGCATGGGCGGCGCGGGCCAGCTCAAGCGCGTGGTCACCGAGGCGGTCAACGGCTACTTCGCCCCCATCCGCGAGCGCCGCGAGGAGATTGCGAAGGACATGGACTACGTCGCCGACGTCCTCCACGAGGGCAACCGTCGCGCCCGTGAGATCGCCGCCGCGACCCTCGACGAGGTCCGCGAGGCCATGGGCATGGTGTACTAAACCAACGTTCAAAGCGTCTATCCCGAAACTAAACCGTCCGGAATCCGCACCTCTTGGCACTGCGTGCAGGTTCCGGACGGTTTCTCGGCAAATTTCGTCCAAAACACGCATGCACAAATGAAACGTGCGGGCTCCGGTCGGTTTGAAGCGCTAAACCGTCCGGAACCCGCACGTACGAATCACAAGCTCAAAGCTACCGCAGCGTCGCGAGCATCACGGCCTTGATGGAGTGCAGGCGGTTCTCAGCCTCGTCGAAGACGCGGCTGCGCGGGCCCTCAAAGACCTCGTCGGTCACCTCGAGCTCGGGCAGGCCGAACTTCTGGAAGACCTCCTCGCCGATCGTGGTCTTGCGGTCGTGGAAGCTCGGCAGGCAGTGCATGAAGATGGCGTCGGGAGCGGCCTTGGCCATGAGCTCGGTCGTGACCTGGTACGGGGAGAGCAGGCGGATGCGCTCGCCCCAGAGGTCGGCACTCTCCCCCATCGAGACCCAGATGTCGGTGTAGACGACGCTTGCGCCGCCCACGCCCTCGTCGACGTCGGGCGTGAGCGTGATCGTGGCGCCCGTCTGCGCAGCGACCTCGCGGCACGTCTCGACGAGCTGGGCGTCGGGCATCTGCTCGGCAGGGCCGCAGGCGCAGAAGTCGATGCCGAGCTTGGCGCACACGACCATGAGGGAGTTGCCAACATTGTTGCCGGCGTCTCCCATGAAGGTCACCTTGCGGCCCCTCATGCCGTCGCGACCAAACTCCTCCTCCATCGTGAGGACGTCGGCGATCATCTGCGTGGGGTGGAACTCGGTGGTGAGGCCGTTCCAGACCGGCACGCCGGCGTACTCGGCGAGCTCCTCGACGCGCTCCTGCCCGTAGCCGCGGTACTCGATGCCGTCGAACATGCGGCCGAGGACGCGGGCGGTGTCGGCGATGGACTCCTTCTTGCCGATCTGGCTCGCGGAGGGATCAAGATAGACGGCGTGCATGCCGAGGTCGGCGGCACCGACCTCGAACGCGCAGCGCGTGCGCGTGGAGGTCTTCTCAAAGATGAGGGCGACGTTCTTGCCCTCGAGGTAGCGATGCGGCTCCCCGGCGTGCTTCTTCGCCTTGAGGTCCGCCGAGAGGTCGAGCAGGTAACGGATCTCCTCGGGCGTGAAGTCGAGGAGCTTGAGGAAGTGACGTCCGGTGAGGCTCACGGCCATGTTCTTCTCCCTTCGCGGGGCGTCTGGTCCGCCCAAGATTGTAGCCGATGCCGCCCCGCGGCGGCGGGAATCAGACCGCGTCGCGCCAGAAGGCCATCGACATGCAGTGGGGGCCGCCGCGGCCGCGCGACAGCTCCGCCGAGGGAATCTCCAGAAGCTCGATGCCCTCGCGGTCGAGGATGTCGTTGGTGACTGCGTTGCGCTGATAGACGAGGACGCGCCCGGGCGCGACGGCAAGGGTGTTGGAGCCGTCGTTCCACTGCTCCCGGACGCTCGCAATGGGGTCCTCGCCGCCGCACTTGATGAGCCTCACGGCGTCGAGGCCGAGCGCACGGGCGAGAATGACGTCGAGCGTGTCGTCGAGACGGCGGATGCTGACCTCCCCCATGTGGCTCCCGCGTGTGAGCTCGAAGACGACGAGCGTGCCCAGGATGCCCGGGTGGACGGTGAAGGTGTCGACGTCGACCTGCGTGAAGACGGTGTCGAGGTGCATGAACGAGCGCTTGTGCGGGATGGAGAAGGCAAAGACCCGGGAGATGCCGGACGACGGCTCTCCCCAGAGCAGCCTGTGGGCGAGCTCGTCGATCGCCGCAGAGGAGGTGCGCTCGGAGATGCCGACGGCGATCACGTCGGGGCCGAGCACGAGGATGTCGCCACCCTCGACGTTGTGGGGCAGGTCGCTCGTATACCAGGTCGGCGTGCCGGCGTACTCGGGGTGGTACCTCATCACGAACTCGCCGAACACGCCCTCGCGGCGACGCGTGCGCGAGAGCATGCTGTTGAGCGAGACGCCCGAGCCGATGACGGTGAAGGTGTCGCGCGTGAAGTAGATGTTGGGGATGGGGTCGATGACGAGCGGGGAGCCAGCGTTTTTGTCGGTGAGCATGAGGTCGGCGAGCGACGCAGCGCGCTCGGGGGACAGGTCGAGCTCGTCGGCACGCACGCCCTCGATGCACTTGTCGACCATCGCCCGCGTGTCCTCGATGGAGTCGAGCAGCTCGCGCACGGCCCTGCGGGCCGCATGTCCGTCGAGCCCGGACTCGTCGAGCCACCGCTTGCAGAACTCCCGGCGGGCGCCGGGGGCGGCGTCGAGCGCCTCGGCCACGAGCTGGTCGAGGTAGAGCACCTCCACGCCCTCGTCGGCAAGCAGGCGCGCGAAGCAGTCGTGCTCGCGCTGCGCCTCCTCGAGGAAGGGGATGTCATCGAAGAGCAGCGGGCCGAGCGTGTCGGGCGACAGGTTCAGCAGCTCCCCTCCGGGACGGTAGAGCATCACCTTGCGCAGCCGCCCGATCTCAGAGCGGATGTTGAGACCCTCGTACATGGCACTCCCTTCGACTTCCTTTCACAACCATAACGCACCTCGGTGCGTAGGTGACGCCCGCGGCTGCTATCATCGAGAGAGAAATATTTCGGTGCGTGGGCGCCGACGAGCGAGAGGTGCGAATCACATGGGCAAGGACGCTGGCGAGAAGGTCGAGAAGGCAAAGGCCGAGAAGGCCGAGAAGAACGAGAAGGCGGAGAAGTCCGCAAAGTCCGAGAAGGGCCACGACCGAGACTTCTCCTACACCCAGAACCGAGAGATCAGCTGGCTGCGCTTCGACGACCGCATCCTGGACGAGGCCTACGACGAGACCGTCCCCGTCTTCGAGCGGCTCAAGTTCTGCGAGATCGTCGAGTCCAACCTCGACGAGTGGTTCATGATCCGCGTTGGCGGCCTCTCCGACCTCGCCTCTCTCAAGAACCAGCCCAAGGACAACAAGTCCAACATGACGCCCGGCGAGCAGCTGGACGCCATCTTCGACGCACTCCCGTCGCTCGTGAGCCGCCACCAGCGCGGCCTCGCCGAGGTCGAGGCGGCGCTGGCGGAGAGGGGCCTCGTGCGCGTCTCCCCGTCTGAGTACACCGAGGCCGACCGCGCCGCCGTCGAGCGCCACTTCGACCGCAGGCTCGCGCCCATCATCTCCCCGCTCATCGTCGACCCGCGCCACCCCTTCCCCAACTTGCGCAACGGACGCCTCTTCGTCGCCTGCTCGCTCGACGGCGCAGAGGAGAGCGGGCTTCTCGGCATCATCGAGGTCCCGGCGACCGAGCAGCGCGTCGTGGCGCTGCCCTCATCGCCCAAGGCCTATCGCTACACGCT
Organism: Olsenella sp. An270; assembly: GCF_002159735.1. Lineage (GTDB taxonomy): Bacteria > Actinomycetota > Coriobacteriia > Coriobacteriales > Atopobiaceae > Thermophilibacter. The sequence goes on along the minus strand of NZ_NFJF01000001.1, from coordinate 324,459 downwards.
GCTCGAGGACGTCCTCGAAACCTGCCTCGACCAGTGCTTCGGTGACTACGTTCCCAAGCGCTCCGCCGTCATCCGCGTCACGCGCAACGCCGACATCGACCCGGACGGCGAGGGCGTCGAGGAGGAGGAGGACTACCGCCAGCACATGAAGAAGGTCCTCAAGCTCCGCCAGCGCCTCCAGCCGGTCCGCCTCGAGATCCGCGGCAAGCTCGGCAAGAAGCTCGAGGACCTCATCGCCGACGAGCTCGCGCTCGAGCCGCGCCGCATCTTCCACCTCGAGCGACCCATCGACCTCGGCTACGTCTACGGGCTCGAGTCCCACATCCCCGACCACGAGCACGTCGCCTGCGTGTACCGCCCGTTCGAGCCGCAGGTCTCCCCCATGGTCGACCTGTCGCTGCCCATGCGCGGCCAGGTCGAGGACCACGACGTCCTGCTCACCTACCCCTACGAGTCCATGACGCCGCTTCTGCGCCTCGTCCGCGAGGCCTCCGCCGACGACGCGTGCATCTCCATCAAGATCACGCTCTACCGCGTGGCCAAGTCCAGCCACCTCTGCGAGAGTCTCATCAGCGCCGCCGAGGCAGGCAAGGACGTGACCGTCCTCATGGAGCTGCGCGCCCGCTTCGACGAGGCCAACAACATCGCCTGGGCCGAGCGCCTCGAGGACGCCGGCTGCACCGTCATCTACGGCTCCGAGGGCTTCAAGTGCCACTCCAAGATCTGCCAGATCACCTACCACGACCGCGAGGGCATCAGCCGCATCACCTGCCTCGGCACCGGCAACTTCAACGAGAAGACCGCGACCCTCTACTCCGACTTCATGCTCCTCACCGCCGACGAGGGCATCGGCGCCGACGGCAACACCTTCTTCCGCAACCTCTCCCTCGGCAACCTCCGCGGCTCCTACAAGCACCTCGGCGTCGCCCCGGTGGGCCTGAAGCCGCTCGTCATGCGCGGGCTCGACCGGGAGATCGCGCGCGCACGCGCCGGCGAGAGCGCCAAGGTCTTCCTCAAGATGAACTCGCTCACCGACCGCGACGTCATCGACAAGATCTCGGAGGCCTGCGAGGCGGGCGTCCGCGTCATCATGATCGTCCGCGGCATCTGCTGCATCAAGGCCGGCGTCCCCGGCAAGACCGACGGGCTCGTCGTTCGCCAGATCGCGGGCCGCTTCCTCGAGCACGCCCGCATCTACGCCTTTGGCGAGGACATGGACACGATCTACCTCTCCAGCGCCGACATGATGACGAGAAACACCGAGCGTCGCGTTGAGATCGCCTACCCGGTCCGCGACCCCGAGTGCAGCGAGATCGTCCGTCACTTCGTCAGGCTCCAGCTCTCGGACAACGTCAAGGCGCGCCAGCTCACGTCCGAGGGGACCTGGGCGCGCATCGATTCCGGCGAGGACGAGCCGCGCATCGTGTGCCAGGACGTCCTGATACGGGAGGCGTACGAGCGCGCTCGCGCGGCCGTGGAAGAGCGCGCAGCCGCGCGCAAGGCCGAGAAGATCGAGCCCGAGGAGGACGCCGCCCCCGCGCTCGCGTCGGTCGAGCCGTCCGGTGCCGAGAGGACCGAGGCCGAGGAGGCAGCCCCCGTCGCGACGCCCGAGCCCGCGCCCGCGCGGGCAGCCGCGACGCCGAGGCGCGGGCGCTTCTCGCGCGCGATGTCCCTCTTCGGCCAAGCCTTCGGCACCCTCTTCGGCGGGGGCGACGAGTGAGCGAGACGCGAGAGCTCGAGCTCACCTGCGAGGGGATGACCTACGGCCCCGACGCCGTCGCCCACGACGGCGAGGGGCGCGCCGTCTTCGTCTCGGGGGCCGTCGCGGGCGACCGGGTCCGTGCCGTCGTCGACCGCGAGGAGCCCAGATGGGCGCACGCACGGGCGACCGAGGTGCTCGAGCTATCCCCGGACCGCGTCCGTCCCGCCTGCCCCCACGTCGGCGTCTGCGGCGGCTGTCCCTGGGGGGCGCTCTCCTATGAGGCGCAGTCCCGCGCGAAGCGGGGGTCGGTCGTCGACGCCCTCTCGCGCATCGCGCACATGGGCAACGACCGGGCGGAGGTTCTTGTCGCCCCGCTCGTGTCCCCGGGCAAGCCCTGGGGATACCGGAACAAGGTCGAGCTCGCCGCCGTCCGCGAGGGCGGCAGGACCGCCCTGGGCATGCACGCAGCCGGAGGTGACGGGGTCGTGCGCGTGAAGGGCTGCATGCTGCTCGACAAGGCGCACTCCGGAGCGGTCAAGTCCGTCGCCGGGGCGCTCTCCTACCTCGCCGGCCGTCACGACGTCGACCTCGAGCGCGTGGGCATCCGCGTGTCCCGCCGCACCGGGGACGTTGAGGTGGCGCTCTGGGGCAGGCCAGGACCCTTCCCCCGTGCGCAGGCGGCCAAGGTGCTCTCCGACGCGCTGAAGCCCACGTCGGTCGTCCGCGTCATGCAGAAGGGGCCGACAAAGGCCCGCAGGATCGCCGGGGTGGAGTGCCTCTCGGGCGTCGGCTCCTGGTCGGAGGTCGTGGGCTCCGAGCGCATGCGCGTCTCGGCCCCGTCGTTCTTCCAGGTCAACACCGCGGGGGCCGAGAAGCTCGTGGAGCTCGTCATGGAGGCGCTCTCCCCCTCCGCCGACGAGGAGGCGATGGACCTCTACTGCGGCGCCGGCACCTTCACGCTCCCGCTCGCCCGGCGGGCGGGCTTCGTCTCCGCCGTCGAGTCATACGGGCCCGCCGTCCGCGACCTCAGGCGCAACCTCGACGCCGCCGGACTGGACAACGTCGACCCCATCGGCGGCGACGCCGGCCGAGAGTTCCCCGACACCGACGCCGACGTCATCGTCGTCGACCCGCCCCGTGCCGGGCTCGCCGCCGACGTGGTTGTCCGCCTCTCCGAGCAACCCGCGCGCGCAATCGCCTACGTCTCCTGCGACCCGGCGACGCTCGCGCGCGACCTCGCGCGCTTCGAGGAGGCCGGGGTCTTCTCGCCCGTCCGCGTCACCCCGGTCGACCTGTTCCCGCAGACCTACCACGTCGAGACGGTGACCCTGCTCGAGCGCCGCTAGGCCCCGCGAGCGCTGTTCCGGGTCGAGCCGCCCCTGTTCGGGGTCGCTCCAGGAAATGCCGTCCTTGTACGCATTTCCTCCAGGAATTGCGGCCCTTGTCCGCGCGTTCCCCAAGAATCAGCGCCCTGGGCAATAGATCTTCTAGTAATCGTCGCCCTTGTCATGGGAGCTTCTAGTAATCCGCTCCCTTGGCATGGGCGGGGCCCAACCCTGGCAACAAGGGCCTCGATTCTTAGAAGGAACCGTGACAAGAGCGTGGGTTTCTAGAGCGCATCAGGACAAACGCGTCGATTCCTAGATGGAGCACAGACAAGGGCGCTGATTCTTAGATGGGGGACGGACAAGGGCGGCGATTCCTAGACGCAGCGGCGACGGACACGGACTAATTCCCAGCGTTCACTAGGAATAAACGAGCAGCTCACGACCATTGACCGTCAATTTGAGCTATACGCGGGTAACGGTTGCGCGACCGCGCGGAAACGTGTACAAAAAGAGGGAACCTGGGCAGGGGGCCCAGGCAAGAGAGAGGATCCCACCATGAAGGCTACTGTCAACGAGGAGTGCATCGGCTGCGGTCTGTGCGAGGGCACCTGCCCTGACGTCTTCTCCATCTCCGACGACGGCGTCGCCGTCGCCATCGAGGAGGACGTTCCCGAGGACGCCGAGGACGCCGCTCAGGAGGCTGCTGACAACTGCCCCGTCTCCGCGATCGTCGTCGAGTAACTCGACACGTCACTTTGACGTCCTGCGGGGGCCGCGTGCGGTCCCCGCTTTTCGTATGGAGGTACCTTGATCCTGGCTTCCCAGTCCCCCCGTCGGCGCGAGCTGCTCTTGGCCGCCGGCTTTAACCTCGACGTCGTCCCCGCCGACATCGACGAGACGCGCCGTCCCGGCGAGACGCCCGTCGAGCTCGTCGCACGCCTCGCCGAGGAGAAGGCGGAGGCCGTCAGGTCCTCGCTGACGAGCGCCCCCGGCGACGGACTGCTCCTCGCGGCCGACACGATCGTCTGGATGGGAGACGAGGCGCTCGGGAAGCCCGCCGACGCCTCCGACGCCGCCCGCATGCTGCGAGAGCTCTCCGGGCGGACCCACCAGGTCTCGACCGGCGTGTGCGTCATGTGCCTCGCCCCCGACGGCTCGCCTGCGGCCAAAAGCTGCTTCGTCGAGACCACCGAGGTGAGCTTCTGGCAGCTCACGGACGCACAGATCGAGGCATACGTCGAGACCGGGGAGCCGCTCGACAAGGCCGGGGCCTACGGCATCCAGGGCGCAGGGCGCATGCTCGTGAGCGGCATCCGGGGGGACTACCCCAACGTCGTCGGCCTCCCGGTCTCCCGTCTCATACGCGAGATCTCGGCACTGTCCGAGGACGGACGCGACGCGGTCGCGGACGCCATCAGGAAGGGAGCGTCACATGCCCAGCGATAAGGACATCCAGAGCGTCACCCAGATCCCCGGCGTGTTCGCCGCCCACGCGACCAACGCCGCAGCCGGCACGGGGTGCACCGTGATCGTCTGCCCTGGCGGCGCGACCGGCGGCGTCGACGTCCGCGGCGGGGCCCCCGCGACGCGCGAGACTGACCTGCTGCGACCGGAGGAGACCGTCGAGGTGCTGCACGCCGTCGTGCTCTCGGGCGGGAGCGCCTTCGGCCTCGCCGCCTCATGCGGTGTCGCGGAGGAGCTCGAACGACGCGGGCTCGGGCTCGACGTGGGCGTGGCCCGCGTGCCGATCGTCTCGGGAGCGTGCCTCTTCGACCTCGCCTGCGGCGACCCGTGCGTGAGGCCGACGGCGGAGGACGGTCGCCTCGCCTGCGCCGCCGCGCTCGACGGCGAGAGCGCGCCCCTCCCCCGCGGCAACGTCGGCGCCGGGACGGGCTGCACGGTCGGCAAGCTCGCCGGACCCGAGAGGGCCATGAAGTCCGGCCTCGGCGAGGACGTCGAGCGTGCGGGCGAGCTCATCTGCGGCGCGGTCGCCGCCGTCAACGCCTGCGGCGACGTTCGAGACCCGGACACGGGCGAGAAGATCGCCGGGGTGCTGGACGCTGCCGGCTCGCTCGCCGACACCACCGAGGTCCTTCTCGGCGGCTATGCGAAGATGCCCCTCGCGCGCACCAACACCACGATCTCGTGCGTGGTGACCAACGCACGGCTCACCAAGGCCCAGGCGACCAAGGTCGCCCAGATGGCAGCAGACGCCTACGCCCACGCCATCTGCCCCACGCACACGACCAACGACGGCGACACCGTCTTTGTCATGGCCACGGGAGCTGTTGACGCCCCGGTCGACGTGGTGGGCGCCCTGGCAACGCGGGCCCTCGGTCGCGCCATCGCCGACGGGGCGCGCAACGCGACGAGCGCCTACGGCTACGTCGCCGCACGCGACCTGAGGTCTAGTTGAACTTGACGAGCTTCTGGGCGGCCTTGTAGCCGGCGAGCGTGAGCGCGCGGCCCACGGTGCCCGGGAGGTTGGTGGCAAGTCCCACCACGCCGTGACGGGCGCGGCGGTACATCCGCTTGTCGTAGGCCTTGAGCTCGTCCCAGAGCTTCTGCAGCTCGTCCATCGCGTCCGGGCGGTCGCTCTTCTTGGAGAAGACCGAGCAGATGGCCATGATGATCGTGAAGTAGTTCATCATGTAGCTGCGCAGCTTGGCCGAGGAGATGTCGTCATAGACGTGGTAGGCGTGCATCATGACGCGCGCCACGCGCCAGTAGTGGTCCACGCGACTCGTGAGGACCCTGTCGTTGACGGACTGGTCCTCGCGCCCGATGAAGTAGCGGTAGACGTCCTCGTCGAGGTAGTAGATGCTGCGGCACGCGGGGAACGGCACGTAGGCGTAGATGTTGTCCACGTAGAAGGTATGGGGCGGCATCTCGAGCCCCACCTCGCGCAGCACGTCCACGCGATAGGTGAGGGCGTGCATGAGCAGGTACTGCCACATCATGAAGTGGCCCATGTCGTTCCAGGTGAAGATGCGTCCCACGGGCAGCACGTGACGATAGTCGACGACGTTGCGCGTGTCGTCCTCCACGTGCTCGTAGACATAGTTGGTGATGACGAGGTCGACGTGCTCGCCGAGCTCCTCGAAGCGCCTCAGCTGGGCGAGAAGGGCGCTCACGGCCGCAGCGTCCACCCAGTCGTCGGAGTCGACGTTCTTGAAGTAGGTGCCGCTCGCGTTGCGGACCGCCTGCATGACGGCAGCCCCGTGACCACCGTTGGGCTGATGGACCGCCTTGATGATGGAGGGGTGCCGCTCGGCCCAGGCGTCGGCCTTGGCGGGCGTCTCGTCCTTGGTCGAGCCGTCGTCGACGATGACGATCTCGACGTCCTCGGCATACTCGGTGCCCTCGAGGATTGACTCGATGCAGTGGTCCATATAGGCAGCCGAGTTGTAGCACGGGATGCCAAAGGTGATGGTCTTCTTCATGGGGTCCTTCTTGCCGTCGTGCCGTGCGGGCGGGCGCTTCTCGCTAGCTGTGCTGGGAGATGATCTCGTCGGAGAGGTCGAGCGCGGACGCCACGACACCGTCCATGTCGTAGTAGCGGTACTCGGCGAGGCGACCCACGCAGTGGAAGTTCACGAGGTCCTCGACGCGCGCGCGATAGCGACGATAGAGCTCGAGGTTGGCGTCCTCGAGAATCGCGTAGTACGGGTCCTGGCCGCTGCCCGGCTCATAGGACTTGGAGTACTCCTTCATGATCGTCGTCTTGCCGGGCACCACCTGACCGGTCATGTTCTTGAACTCGGTGATGCGCGTGAAGTCCTCGCTCGTCGTGTAGTTCACGGTGCCGACGGGCTGGAACTGGTCGCAGTCGAGCGTCTCGAAGACCATGTCGAGCGTGCGGTAGGGCAGCGCGCCGAGGTCGAGGCCAAAGAGCTCGTCGAGCGGGCCGGTGTAGATGATCTCCCCGCCGTAGGGGCGGCCGCAGACCGACACGCTGGTCTCGGAGACCTTGAGGATGTCGCGGGCGTCGACGTCGAGGAAGACCGAGATGAGGTCATGCTCGAGCATGTGCTCGAAGAGGGCGGTGTAGCCCTCGGCGGGCATGCCCTGGTGCGGAGCCTGCGGGAAGTAGCGCTCGTCGTCACCAACGAAGACGGGGACGCGGCCGGTGATCGAGGGGTCGATCTGGTCGGGCGTCTGGCCCCACTGCTTCATCGTGTAGTGAAGGAAGACGTTCTCGTAGACGTAGTCGGCGACCTCCACGAGCTCGGGGTCGTTCTTCTCGCGAAGCTCCATGATCGGGACCTTCTTGTTCTCCCCGAAGGTGTCCACGAGCTTCTGGTAGAGGCGCTCGCCCTTCTCGTCGCCAAAGGCGAGCTTGAGAGAGCGGTGGTTGAAGGGCACGGGCATGAGCGTGCCGTGGATGTTGGCGAGGACCTTGTGCTGGTAGTCGGTCCACTCGGTGAAGCGCGAGAGGAACTCGTTCACGCGGTCGTTCACGGTGTGGTAGATGTGCGGGCCGTACTTGTGGACGAGGATGCCGGCCTCGTCCTCGTAGTCGTAGGCGTTGCCGGCGATGTGGTCGCGACGCTCGAGGATGCAGACCTTGAAGCCGCAGGACTCGGCGAGGCGGCGCGCGCAGGTGGCTCCCGCGTAGCCCGCTCCGACGACGATCGCGTCATAGCAGTCGGGGTTGAAACCGGCGGGAAGGCCCTTCTCGATGCTCATGGAAATCCTCTCTGTGCGCCGTCACGAGCCGACGTGCGCTCGCCCATTCGTCCGCACGATTCTACCACCTCGAACCTATAATGGACCAAGACGGCGCGCATGCCCGGCAGAGGCACACAATCGGGGGCGCGCGAGGACGCACGACAAGTGAAGGAGCTTCGATGAGCGATTTTCTCGGACGCATGAAGGCTGCGGCTAAGGCCTACAAGAAGACGATCGTCCTCCCCGAGGGCGAGGACCCGCGCACGATCGAGGCGGCGCGCAAGATCGTGGCCGAGGACCTCGCCAACCTCGTCATCCTGGGCGATCCGGCCCAGATCGACGTCGAGGGCGTCACCGTGATCGACCCGACCTCCCCCACCGCCCCCAAGCACGAGGCCTACGCCCAGAAGTTCGCCGAGCTGCGCGCCAAGAAGGGCGTGACCATCGAGCAGGCCCGCGCCCAGATGATGGACGCCACCTACTACGGCACCATGATGGTCAAGATGGGCGACGCCGACGGCCTGGTCTCCGGCGCCTGCCACTCCACCGCCAACACCCTGCGCCCGGCGCTGCAGATCCTGAAGACCGCCCCGGGCACCAAGCTCGTCTCCGCCTTCATGGTCATGTGCACCAAGACCCCGCAGTTCGGCGACGACGGCACGCTCGTCTTCGCCGACTGCGGCCTCAACATCGACCCCACGTCCGACGAGCTCTCCGAGATCGCCATCGCCTCCGCCAACTCCTTCGCCACCTTCATGGACGACGTGGAGCCGCGCGTGGCCATGCTCTCCTACTCCACGATGGGCTCGGCCGGCGGCGACACCGCCAAGAAGGTGCAGGAGGCCACGGCCTTTGCCAAGGAGAAGGCCCCCGAGCTCGCCATCGACGGCGACCTGCAGCTCGACGCCGCCATCGTTCCCGAGGTCGCGGCGCTCAAGGCGCCCGACAGCAAGGTGGCCGGTCACGCCAACGTACTCGTCTTCCCCAACCTCGAGACCGGCAACATCGGCTACAAGCTGGTCCAGCGCTTTGGCCAGGCGGAGGCGTACGGCCCCATCCTGCAGGGCATCGCCAAGCCGGTGAACGACCTCTCCCGCGGCTGCGTCGCCGACGACATCGTGGGCGTCGTGGCCATCACCGCCGTCCAGGCGCAGATGGCTGAGATGCACGAGGAGTAGGCCCGGTCGCACCTGGCTCAAGGTCCTACACGGACGGCCCGGCAGCCCCCACGGTTGCCGGGCCATTTTGTGGACGGCGCCCGCGCGGACCCGCCATCCCTGCGCGTCGGACGTCGTTTTGGTCGTCGCTTTGCCGAGTGTACGAGTTTCTCGGCACAAGCGAATCTTCTTGTCCTCGCACCGGCACGTTTGCGCAGTTGACCCATGCGCGGGTGCTCATACGCTCAGACAATCCGATGGAAACTCGTACACTCGGCAAACGGGTGCGGAGGAACCGTCAACAGAAAAAGCCCCGGGTCTGTGACCCGGGGCTTTGCGAGGCGATAAGAACGACGGGGTCGGAGCCTAGCGGCCGATGGGCTTGGGGCCGGCGGCGCGGACCTCGGGCGCCATCGTGGTGAGACGCTTGTCGGCGTTGTCGACGAACATCTGGGCGAGCTTCTCGGCCATCTCGTCGTAGGCGGCGCGGTCCTCCCAGGTGTTGCGCGCGTTGAGCAGCTCGGAGGGCACGCCCGGGCAGGAGGTGGGCACGTCGAGGTTGAAGCGCTCGTCGTGGACGAACTCGGAGTCGTCGATGATGCCGGACTGGGCAGCCTCGACCATCTTGCGGGTGTAGGCGAGCTTCATGCGCTTGCCCACGCCGTAGGGGCCACCGGTCCAGCCGGTGTTGATGAGGTAGACGCGAACGCCGCCCTTGTCGATCTTCTCGCCGAGCATCTGGGCGTAGACGTTGGGGTCGAGCGGCATGAACGGCTCGCCGAAGAGCGAGGAGAACGTGGGCTGCGGCTCCTTGATGCCGCGCTCGGTGCCGGCGACCTTGGACGTGAAGCCGGTCATGAAGTGGTACATCGCGGCGTTGCGGTCGAGCTTGGCGACGGGCGGCAGCACGCCGAAGGCGTCGGCCGTGAGGAAGATCACGACGTCGGGGGTGCGCTTGGCGCGGCCCTTGGTCACGGCGCCGGGCACGAACTCGACCGGGTAGGCCACGCGGCCGTTCTCGGTGAGCGAGGTGTCAAAGTAGTCGGCGACGCGCGTCTCGTCGTCAACCATCACGTTCTCGCACATGGAGCCAAAGCGGATCGCGTTCCAGATCTGCGGCTCGGTCTCGGGCGTGATGTCGATGGTCTTGGCGTAGCAGCCGCCCTCGATGTTGAAGACGCGGTCCTCGGCCCAGCCGTGCTCGTCGTCGCCGATGAGGAGGCGGTCCTCGGCGGCGGAGAGCGTGGTCTTGCCGGTGCCGGAGAGGCCAAAGAAGACCGTGGTGCCGTGGGAGCGCGGGTTCATGTTGCAGGAGCAGTGCATGGTGAGCACGTTGTCCTCGACGGGCAGCAGGTAGTTCATGACCGAGAAGATCGACTTCTTGATCTCACCGGAGTACTGGGTGCCCACGACGAGGATCATGCGCTCCTGGAAGTTGATGAGGACGGCGGCCTCGGAGTGGGTACCGTGGACCTCGGGGTCGAGCTTGAGCGTGGGGGCGGCCATGACGACGAAGTCGGCCTCGCCAAAGTCGCGGAGCTCGTCCTCGGTGGGACGGACGAGCATCTGGTGGACGAAGAGCGCCTGGCTGGCGAGCTCGCAGATGGCGCAGATCTTGCGGGAGTAGCGACGCTCGGCGCCCGCGAGGCCGTGCACGACGAAGAGGCGACGCTCGGAGAGGTGGCCGATGACCTCGCTCTTGATCTTCTGGTAGTTCTCCTCGGAGAACGGCACGTTGACGTTGCCCCACGCGATCTTGTCGTGGACGTCGGGCGTGTCGACGATGAAGCGGTCCTTGGGCGAACGGCCGGTGTACTGGCCGGTGATGACGGAGAGCGAGCCGGTGCTCGTGAGCTCGCCCTCGCCGCGCTCGACGGCGGTCTCGATGAGCACGGCCGGGGACGCGTCGATGACGGTCTTCTCCTCCGTGTGTGCGATGCCGTAGCGCTGGAGTTCCTCGATGATCATGCGTGCCTCCTTATGGCGGGCGGACGAGCCGCCGACTTTAGACGCATCGAAGATGCCCAAATTCCGAGGGCACCGGTTGGATATTATGCCACAACTCCCCGCTCGCGGGCCCATAGGCTCCATTCAGCCATCCAAGATGCCGATAAGGACCGCGTCGGAATTAGAGTTTTGAGAGATAGGGACGATGAAAGGGGCATGCATGGCCACGCTGACGAGCATCTCCGACGGCAACCTCTCCGCCACGATCGACGCACAGGGCGCCCAGCTCATGAGCCTCGTGCGCGAGGGTGGCGAGTACCTCTGGCAAGGCGACGAGCGCTACTGGGCGCGGCGCGCCCCGGTGCTCTTCCCCATCGTCGGCTGCCTTCGCGGCGACCACGCCACCTCCGCTCAGGGCAACGTCTCCCTCAAGCGCCACGGTATCGCGCGCCTCTACGAGCACGCCGTCGTTGCCCAGACCCCGTCGAGCGTGACCTACGAGCTCCGCTCCAGCGACGAGACGCGCGCCGCCTACCCGTTCGACTTCTGCCTCAACATGACCTATGCCGTCGCCGACGGCCGCCTCACCCAGACGTTCAAGGTCACCAACACCGGAGACGTTGACCTTCCCTTCACGCTCGGCGGCCACCCCGCCTTCAACGTGCCCGTGCCCGGCGAGGAGGGCGCGTCCTTCTCGGACTACGAGCTCGTCTTCCCCGAAGCGTGGACCGCTGAGGTCCCCACGATCGACCAGCAGGGGCTGCATGACTTCTCGCACATGAACGAGCTCTTCCGCGACGCCGACCGCATCCAGCTCACGCACGAGCTCATCGACCGTCTGCTGACCGTCGTCTTCGTCGACGTTCCCGGCCGCTCCGTCAAGCTGCTCGGGCCCCAGGGTCACGGCGTCGAGGTCGACTTTGACGGCTTTGGCTATCTCGGCGTCTGGACGGCCACCTCGGACGCGCCCTTCGTCGCGATCGAGCCCTGGGTGGGCTGCGCCACCGCCTACGACGAGTCCGACGTCTTCGAGGGGAAGCGCGGCACCATCACGCTCGCGCCGGGCGAGTCCTGCGAACGGTCCTTCTCGATCAGGCCGTTCTAGCCATGGGCCAGATTCGCCTTGCGAACACGGGCGACCTCGAGGCCGTCTGCTCAATCTACGACGCCGCGCGACGCTTCATGCACGCAAACGGCAACCCCACCCAGTGGCCTGGTGACTACCCCGGTCTCATTGACGCCGAGAAGGACCTCGAGGCCAGCGCCCTCTGGGTGCTCGACGAGGGGGCGGGCCCCATCGCCGTCATGAGCGTCCTGCCTGGTCCAGATCCGACCTACGCCGCGATCGAGGGCGAGCCCTGGCTGAGCGACGACCCCTACTGGGTCATGCACCGCCTCGCCGTGGCCGAGAGCGGTCGAGGCGCCGGCACGCGCATGCTCGAGTGGCTCTGCGCGCGGCATGACAACCTCCGCGCCGACACCCACGCCGACAACGTCCCCATGCAGCGAACGCTCGAGAGGTGCGGCTTCGTCCGCCGCGGCACGATCTGGGTCGAGGACGGCACCCCGAGAATCGCGTACCACTACGTGGGCTGACCGAGCGGCCACAGCCTGTTTCACAGGCTCAGCGCTCGCTTCGCTCGCTCGCTGCGCGAAATCGCCTGTCGAAACAGGCTGTGGCCGCTCGGTCAGCGGCACGCGTCGACGAAGCTCTTCCAGAGCGTGAAGTCGGTCTCAACGGTGCGCCACGTGTACTCGGGGTGCCACTGAACGCCGATGCAGAAGCGCCTGCCGGAGACCTCGATGCCCTCGGGGACGCCGTCGGTGGCGTGCGCGACCAGACGAACGTCCTCCCCCAGCCGGTCCACGCAGCAATGGTGGGCAGAGTTGGTCTGCACGAGCGTTGCCCCGCCGAGCGCGCAGGACAGCAGCGAGCCCTCCTCGACCTCGACGGGGTGGCAGACGGTGTTCAAGATGCCGGTGTGGCGCCACTGGACCATGCCCTCTCGGGCGCCGAGGCTCGGTACGTCCATGCAGAGCGTGCCGCCGAGCGCGACATTCAGGAGCTGCGTGCCGCGACAGGTGGTGAGAAGGGGCTTGTCGGCGGCGACAGCGGCGCGCAAGAGCGGCAGCTCGAAGGCGTCGCGCTGGGGGCAGAGGAGCGTCGGGTCGTACGGCCGCTCGTCACCCCAGAGCACGGGGTTGACGTCGGGTCCCCCCGGCACGGCGATGCCGTCGGCGCGGGAAACGTAGTCGGCTATGACGTCCTTATCCTCGGTGAGCGCCATCATGAGGGGCAGCCCTCCCGCCGCCGTGATGGCGTCCACGAAGCAGTCTGCGATGGCCTCCTGGGGGGCGATCGTCTCCGAGCCCTCCACGACAGGCGCCTCCCAGCGAGGGGCGACAAGAACGACCGGTCTTCTCGCCATGTCTAGTGCCCCTTGATCGAATCGAGGAACTCGCGGGCGCGCTGAGTCTTGGGATGGTCGAAGAACTCGTCGGGCGAGCCCTCCTCCACGATCTGGCCGTCGGCCATGAAGACCACGCGGTCGGCCACGCGGCGCGCGAAGCTCATCTCGTGCGTGACCACGACCATGGTCATGCCGCCGCGGGCGAGCTCGACCATGACGTCGAGGACCTCGTTGATCATCTCGGGATCGAGCGCGCTCGTGGGCTCGTCGAACATCATCGCCTTGGGGCGCATGGCGAGCGAGCGCGCAATAGCGGCTCGCTGCTGCTGACCCCCGGAGAGCTGGGCGGGCACCTTGTGGGCCTGCTCGGCGACGCCGACGCGCTCCAGGAGCTCCATCGCGTACTTCTCGGCCTCTTCCTTGCTCTGACCAAGCACTTCGCGGGGACCGAGGGTCACGTTCTCCAGAATCGTCTTGTGGGCGAAGAGGTTGAACTGCTGGAACACCATGCCGAGCTCCGAGCGCATGCGTGCGAGGTCGCGTCCCTCCTGCGGCAGCGGCTCTCCCTCGATGAGGATCTCGCCCGAGTCGATGGTCTCCAGGCGGTTGATGGTCCGGCACATGGTCGACTTGCCCGACCCGGAGGGGCCGATCACGACGAGCACCTCTCCCCTGCTCACGGTCAGGTTCACGTCACGCAGGACGTGGAGGTCGCCGTAGTGCTTGTCCACGTGGCGAAGCTCTATCACCGGCACGTTCTTCTCGGCTGCGCTGTCTTGGCTCATGACGATCCCGTTCCTAGCGAATGATCTTGACGCCCGTGCGGTGCGCGACGTAGACGGACGCCTTGTTGATGGCAAAGTTGATGAGGACGTAGATCACGGCGACGACCAGGTACATGGAGAGCAGCGCGTCGTAGTTGGTGATGAGCACGCGCGCGTTCTGCATGAGGTCGGGGTAGCTCACCACGTAGGCGACCGTCGTGTCCTTCACCACGACGACGAGCTGGGCGATGAGCGAGGGGATGACGTAGCGGATCGCCTGGGGCAGCACGATCAGCCCCATCGTCTTCCAGCGGCTGAGCCCGATCGAGTACGCCGCCTCCACCTGACCCTTGGGAACGGCGTTGACGCCGGCGCGGAAGACCTCGGCGAGCACGCCCGACGCGGCGAGCGCCACCGGCAGCGTGAGCATCCAGAAGGCGGGCATCTGGATGCCGTACTGCGGAACCACGAGGAAGAAGAAGTAGATCAGAAGCAGGCTCGGCACGCCGCGGAAGAAGTCGGTGACCACGCGGCAGGCGGCCGAGAGCGGGGCGATGCCGCTCGTGCGGCCCAGCATGAGCGCGAGGCCCAGCACGAGCGCGATGGCGCCCGCCGTGAGCGCGACCTCAACCGTGCCGACGAAGCCCTGCAGCAGGAAGCGCCACGTGGGCCACTCGAGCAGAAACGACCAGTAGCGTGGCGCCAGCTGACCCGTCACGTAGAACTGGCGGACCACGAGAGCCACGAGCAGGGCGAGAAGGACCGCGGAGACCGCCGTGCCGATCGCGATGCGCCGGCGCGTCCGCGGGCCGGGCGCCTCATAGAGGGCCGTACGCACGCTGGGTGCTGTCTGGGTGCGCGCGCTCATCGGAGGATCCTCACCCTCTTGTCGAGGCGGTTGCCGACGAAGGAGATGACGAACGCCGTGAGCACGTAGCCGAGCGCCGAGATCAGGAAGGCGAGGATGCCACCCGTGGCGCGCGTGTTGACGTAGGAGACGACGCCCGTGAGCTCCTGCGGCGCGAGGGGCACCTGGGAGCCGAGCGCCGTGGTGAGCATGACGGCGATGAGAAGGTTCGTCATGGGCAGCACCGTGGTGCGCAGCGCCTGCGGAATCACGATGTGCCGCAGGATCTGAGTGAACGTGAGCCCGACGGAGCGCGCCGCCTCGATCTGCCCGACGCCGATCGTGTTGATGCCGCTCATGAAGTTCTCGGAGCCAAAGGCCGAGCCCAGCAGCACGACCGTCACGATGACGCAGGTGCGCCAGTCGAGGACCACGCGAAGCTGCGGCAGCGCGTAGGCAATGAGGATGAGCAGCGCGACGCCGGGGATGTTGCGGAACACCTGGACGTAGAGCTCGCCGAGGGCACGCAGCGGCGCCACGGGGCTCACCCGCGCGACGGTCACGAGCACGGCGAGCACCATGACGAAGACGAACGAGACCGCCGTCATCGACCACGTGGCGAGAAGCCCGTCCAGGTAGTTCTGCCCGTATGTCCCGAGAAGCTCAGCGAGGCTCATGCGACTCCCCCGCGAACCCTACGCGCCAATCGCGGGCGGCTCGGGGACGGCGTCGATGCCGGCACGGTCGCCGATGCAGAGCTGCCAGAGCTCCTCCCAGACGCCCTCGTCCTCGATCTGCTGGAGCCAGGCGTTCACGAAGGCCACGCCGTCGGAGTCGAGCGGCAGGCCGATGCCGTAGGCGTCGACGGGGCCAAACTCCTCGCCCGCGAGGCGGTAGCGACCGGGGTTGCGCGTCATCGAGCCCATCTGCATGGCGGTGTCGATGACGTAGGCGTCGACGCGACCCTGGGAGAGCGCGGTGCGCGCCTCCTCGTCGGTCTTGAACTCCTGGACGCTGGCGTCGGGGGCGTACTCCTCCAGGATCGCCGGGCCGGTGGAACCGGACTGTGCGGCCACGTTCTTGCCCGCGAGGTCCTCGACGGAGTTGATGTCGGAGTTGTCGGCCATCACGAGGATGGACTGCTGCGTGGTGTAGTACGGGCCGGCGAAGGAGATGACCTTCTTGCGGTCGTCGTTGATCGAGTAGGTGGCAAAGACGACGTCGACCTGGTCGTTCTGCAGGACCGACTCGCGCGTGTCAGAGGTGACCTGAGTGATCTCCTGCTTGGTCTCGTCCCCGAGGATGTAGCGCGTGAGCAGCTGGGACAGGCCCGCGTCGAAGCCGCGGGTCTTGCCGTCCTGCTCGTTCAGCGACGAGAAGAGCAGCGAGGTCTGGACGCCGCCGACGCGGAGCTTGCCGGCCTCACGCACGGCCGTGGCCCACGCGCTCGCGGCGACGACGTCGTCGGCGGCAACGGCACCCGAGGCGATGAGCTCGTCGTAGGCGGTGGCGTCGAGCTTTGTCTCCTCGGTCGCGCCCTCGTCGGTCTCGGGGGCGGGGGCCTCAGCGTCGCCGCAGGCGACGAGGCCGAGGGAGGCAAGGGCAGCGGCGCCGAGGCCGAGGGCCTGGCGGCGGTTGAGCATGAGGTCGTTGAGCGACATGGGGACTTCCTTTCGATGGGGTCTCCGTACACATTTGCAAATTGTACCCAAAACACTAGGAATTAAATCCCGTCAGCCGCTCACCCGTCACCTCCCCGTAACCTCGACTCGAGGAGACCTGCGGCGCCACGGGCATTTCTCGAAGCATGTTTCTTGAGAGAGGCCCGGCTCCCCAGGAGCCGGGCCTCTCGAAAGCACATGCGGAGGGAAATGCCCGTGGCGCTACCCCAACAGCTCCTCGACGTCGAGCGCGATCATGTACTCCTCGTTGGTGGGGACCACCATGACGGTGATCGCGGAGTCGGGCGTGGAGATCACGCGCGGCTCGTCGGAGCGCGGCGCGTTCTTCTCGGCGTCGATCTTGACGCCCATCCAGCCGAGGAGCTTGCAGATGTCGGCACGAATCTCGGGCGCGTTCTCGCCGATGCCCGCGGTGAAGACCATCGTGTCGACGCCCTGCATGGAGGCGGCCATCTCGGCGAAGAGCTGGGAGACCCGGTAGTTGAACATGTCGAGGGCCATCTGGCACTTCTCGTCGCCCTCGGCGGCACCGGCCTCGATGTCGCGGGAGTCGGACGAGACCTCGGAAACGGCGAGAAGACCGGACTTCTTGTTCATCATCGTGTCGATCTCGTCGATGCTCATGTGCGCCTCGCGGCTGAGGTAGAAGACCGTGGCGGGGTCGAGCGTGCCGCAGCGCGTGCCCATGATGAGGCCGTCGAGCGGCGTGAGGCCCATGGTGGTGTCCATGCACTTGCCGTCCTGGATGGCGCAGAGGCTGGCACCGGAGCCGAGGTGGCAGCTCACGAGCTTGTGGGTCTTGTCGCCCATCATCTCGTGGACCGTGCGCCAGATGAAGCGGTGGCTCGTGCCGTGGGCGCCGTACTTGCGGACGTGGTAGGTGTCGGCGACGTCACGCGGGATGGCATAGCGCCAGGCGTGCTCGGGCATGTGGTAGTGGAAGGAGGTGTCGGGCACGATGACGTTGCCGAGCTCGGGGAACATGTCGCGGCAGATCTCGATGACGTCGGCCTCGGCGTAGTTGTGCAGCGGCGCCAGCGGCGCGACCTCGCGGACCTGGGCGAGCGTCTCGTCGGTCACGACGGCGGACTCGGGGAAGTACCAGCCGCCCTGGACCACGCGGTGGCCGATGCCGCCGATGGGCTTGTCAACGGTCTTGAGGATGTCGAAGACGTACTTGATGGCGGTCTTGTGGTCCGGGAGCGCGACCTCGAGCTTCTGCTTCTCCCCGCCCATCTCCTCGTGACCGACGAAGGAACCGTCGATGCCGATGCGCTCGCAGTTGCCCTTGGCGTAGACCTCGCGCGTGTCCACGTCCAGGAGCTGGTACTTGAGCGACGAGCTGCCGGCGTTGATAACAAGGACGTTCATGACTCTCCTCCCGCGGGGTCTCCCCCACTCGGCGCTGAAACACAACACTCACATGATACGCCCGGCACGTCACCGCAACGGGTGACTTCGGCGAGCGCGCAGCAACCTAGGCCGGGATGAGCCCCTCGCCGAGCGGCTTGCCCCCGAGGACGTGCATGTGCAGGTGCATGACGGTCTGGCCGGCGGCGGTGCCCGTGTTCATGATGCAGCGGAAGCCGCTCTCGGCGACGCCGCACCTCTCGGCCACCGCGCGGACGGCGGCCTCCATCGAGGCGAGCGTCTCGGCCGGCACGTCGTCGACGAAGTTGTCGTGATGGGCCTTGGGGACCACGAGGACGTGGACGGGCGCCTGCGGGTTGAGGTCGTTGAAGGCGACGACGTTCTCGTCCTCGTAGAGGAACTCGGTGGGGATCTCCCCGTTGGCGATCTTGCAGAAGATGCAGTCGGACATGGTTACCTCCTTCTGGGTTGCTACTCGTCGAGATAGGCGGTCTTGGGGGCCGACGCGGTGTCGGTCGTGACGGCGCCCTCGTCGGTTGCGTCGAGAAGGACGCGCACCTTCTGCTCGGCGCCGGCGAGCCGCTCTCGCAGGCTCTTGAGGAGCTCGACGCCTCGGCTGTAGCGCTCGAGCGACTCCTCGAGCTCGAGCTCGCCCGACTCGAGCGCCCGCACGATCTGCTCGAGCTCGATGGAGGCCTCCTTGAACGTCATGTCCTCGATCTTCCTGGGCTCGTCTGCCATCTCTTCCCCTTTCCGGGCGCTAGGCCCGATCGGTGTTTACCTTGGTGACCGTCGCGTCAAAGGACCCGCTCCCGAGAAGGACCCTGACCTCGTCTCCCCTCGCGAGCTCGGCCGCGTCCTTCACGACGCCGCCCCCCGAGTCGCGCGCTATCGCGTAGCCGCGCGCGAGGACCGACAGGGGCGAGAGGGCGTCGAGGGAGGCGGCGAGGCGCGCCAGCGTGGACTCGGCCGGACGTGCGATCTGCGACCCGGCGGCGCTCAGACGCGAAGCGAGCTGCTCGCTGCGGTCGCGCGAGCGCGAGAGCGAGCGCGGGACTGCGTCATGGAGGCGCTGCTCGGTCTGCAGGAGGTCGGAAGCGCGGTCGCGCACGGAGGACAGCGGGTCGGCGAGGCAGCGGCGGGCGCCGAGGGCGTCGAGCGCCACGCGACGGCGCGAGACGTCCGCCTCGACGCTCCTCGCCATGAGGCGCGCCGAGGAGTCGAGGCGCTGGCGCCTGAACTCGAGCGCGGCCGTCATGGCCCTGCCGAGCCTGACCTGGCGCTGCAGCATCTGACGCTCGACCTCGTCGATCGCGGGGGCGACGGACTCGGCGGCGGCGGTGGGCGTCGAGGCGCGACGGTCGGCCACCATGTCGGAGATCGTGGTGTCGGGCTCGTGCCCGATCCCGGTCACGACCGGGACGGGGCAGGCCGCGATCGCCCGGGCCAGCCCCTCGTCGTTGAAGCACATGAGGTCCTCGAAGGAGCCGCCGCCCCTCACGAGCAGGACGGCGTCGGGGCGTGAGGCTGCGGCGACGCCGAGCGCGCGGATGATGGTCGCCGGCGCGTCGGAGCCCTGGACCGAGCAGCCGACGACGTCGATCTGGACGAGCGGGTTGCGACGGGCGAGCGTGCGCTTCACGTCCTCGATCACGCTGCCCGAGAGCGACGTCACGACGCACACCCGAGAGCAGAACGCCGGCACGTGACGCTTGCGGGACGCTTCCATGAGACCCTCGCGCTCGAGGGCGCGGGCGAGCTCGGCGACCTGCTGACGCAGGAGGCCCTCCCCCGCCGCCTCCACGCGGCTCGCGACGAACGACAGCTTGCCCGAGGCCTTGTAGACGTCAAACTTGCCGGTGAGCTGCACCGAGAGCCCGTCGCGCAGCTCGAACCCCATCTTCTGGGCCGTGCCGCGCCACACGATGACGCTCATCGAGGCTCCGTCGTCCTTCACCTCGAAGTAGCAGTGGCCGGAGCGCGCGTTGGGGCCGCGGAAGCCAGACACCTCGCCGTTCACGACGAGCGTGGGCCACGCGGAGACGGCGCCCTTGGCGAGCGCCACGGCGTCGGTGACGGACAGGGGCTGGGTGCGCTCGTCCGACATCAGTCGTTGCTCCTGCCGCCGTAGCGGCCGAGAAGGTAGACGAGCTGCATGATGGAGGTCAGCGCCGCGGCGACGTAGGTGAGCGCGGCGGCGATCAGCACCGAGCGCGCGCCCTTCTCGTCGAGCCCGGAGCCGCGGGAGGAGAGGAACGCGACGGCACGGCGCGACGCGTCGATCTCTACGGGAAGCGTGACGACCTGGAAGACGACCGCCACCGCGAACAGGACGATCGCGAGCTGCACGAGGCCGCCGAGGTTGAGCAGCACGCCCGCGAGAAGAACGAGGATCCAGGAGTTCTCGGCGATGCCGACGGCCGGGACGAGCATGGTCCGGACGCGGTACGGGAAGAACCCCTGAGCGGCCTGGATGGCGTGCCCGGCCTCGTGGCAGGCGACGGCGAGCGAGGCGACAGAGGCGCCGCGGTAGTTGTCATCCGAGAGGTGGAGCTTGTTGTCGCGGGGATCGTAGTGGTCGGTCAGCGTACCCGCCACGCGGGTGATGCCAACGCCGGAGGCTCCCCCGTCGGCGAGCATGACGCGGGCGACCTCGGCCCCGGTCCCGGGGATGCCGGCGTCGACCTGGGACCACTTGCGGTAGGTGCTCTTGATGTATGCCTGCGCGGCGGTGCCCAGGACGAGCGCGACGAGAACGACGACGAGGTATCCGGCGTCCACGCCATAGCCAATGTAGAAGGGCATCCTGTCTCCAATCGTCGGGTACGTGGACCATTCTACCCGCCCGACCGGACGACAATCGGCAGGACGTCTAGAGGAGCTCGATCCTCCCGTCGCGAACGGTGAGGCCGACCTCGCCCGAGAGAAGCCGCTCGAGCGTCGAGCCCGCGAGCTCGTGGCGCCATCCCGAGGCGAGGGGCGAGCTGTCGTGATCCTGCATGAAGTCGAGGAGGTCGTCCCTGGTCGCGATGAGCTGCGTCGCCACGCCGCTCCTCTCGGAGACGAGCCTCAGCACCGCGTACATGAGGTCGACCACGCCCTCTGCCTCGGCGCTCGGCCGCACGTGACGGTCGACCTTCGGGCACTCCTCTGCCGGGCATGCCGTCCCGCGGGCGACCGCCTCGAGAAGGGCGCGGCCGTCGCGCTCGCCGATCTGGTCGGTGCCGCGAATGCGCCGCAGGCGGTCGAGCGTGGAGGGCGTGCGCTTGCACACCTCGACTATGACCTCGTCGGACGCCACCCACTTGCGGGGCAGGTCGCGACGGGCGGCGGTGTCCTCGCGCCAGGCGCAGACCTCCCGCGCGATGGCGAGCTGGCGCCTGGTGAGCGAGCCCGCCCTCCGCAGACGGCGGAACGCCTCGCGCGGGTCGCGACGGATGCGGGACGGGTCGCAGAGGGCCTCCATCTCGGGGGCCACCCACGAGAGGCGGTCCCGCTCGACGAGCTCCGTCATCATCCGCTCGTAGATGCCGGGGAGGTAGCGGACGTCGTCCTCCGCGTAGGTGAGCTGCTCGGGGTCGAGCGGTCTGCGCGACCAGTCGGTGAGGGACTCCGCCTTGGGGAGCCTGACGCCGCAGTAGGACTCGACGAGCGAGGCATAGCTCACCTGCTGGCGGAGGCCGAGAAAGGCCGCGGCGAGCTGCGTGTCGAACACGGGCGCGCAGGTGACGCCCATGCCGTCGAGCAGCACCTCGAGGTCCTGTCCGCATGCGTGGAACACCTTGGTGACGGACGGGTCCTCGAAGACGGCCGCGAGCGGGGCGAGGTCGTCGATCAGGATCGGGTCGATGGCGGCGATGTCGTCGCCGACCGCCACCTGGACGAGGCAGAGCTTGGGGAAGTAGGTCCTCTCGCGGAGGAACTCGGTGTCGACGGCGATCACCTTCGCCGCGGAGGCGAGCTCGCAGAACCGCTCAAGCTCGGTCTTGGTGGAGATGTACAAGTCGCTCGATTCTCCCCCCGAGGGGGCCGGGTACGCTACGATGGGGTCGGCCCCTCGCGAGGCCGACCCCTATGATAGCCAATCGGCCGCCATGGCCCGGGAGGAGATTCCCTTGCGCGCCCTCATCGTCCACAACCCCCGCTCCGGCTTTGGGTCGGACGCGATCTTCCAGTTTGAGAGAGCCCTGCTCCAGGCGGGCGACGAGTGCGTCATGCGCGTGCTGACCGACGACTTCGTGGCGCGCGAGGCGGTCTCGGACGCCGCCGGGTTCGACGTCGTCGTGCTCTCGGGGGGCGACGGCACGATCTCCTCGCTGCTCTACGAGCTCCGCGACCTGTCGGTGCCCGTCTGCGCGTTTCCCTCCGGCACGGCGAACCTCCTCTGCTCCAACCTCGGAAACGCCCCCGAGCCCTTCGCGCTCGCTCGCGCCTGCCGCATAGGCAAGACGGCGGCGCTCGACCTCGGGGAGATCTCGTGGGCGTCCGACGACGGGGAGGAGCACACCACCGGCTTCGCCCTCATGTCGGGCACCGGGTTCGACGCCCAGCTCATGCAGGCGGCCCTCCCCAACAAGGCGATCATGGGCCAGGCGGCCTACTTCGCCGCCGCGCTCGCGAACCCCCGCCCGACGGTGGCGCGCTTCTCCATCACCGTCGACGGCGAGACGCACGAGCGCGAGGGAATCACCTGCCTCGTCGCAAACACGGCGACTATCCAGGGGGACATCCAGATCATCCCCGACTGCCGCATGGACGACGGCCTTCTCGACGTCATCGTCGTGGAGACGTCCGACGCCGCGCAGCTCCTGAAGCCCCTGGCCGTCGGCCTGCTCGACCGCAGCGGACACGCCGTGGGAAGGCCGCACATCGAGTCGTTCAGGGGCAGGGAGATCAAGATCGTGTCCTCGGTCCCGGTCCCGCTCGAGGTCGACGGCGACGTCGCCCCCGGGCTCGTGAGCTCCTACGAGGCGCGCGTCCTTCCCCGGGCCGCCCAGCTCGTCGTGGATCCCATGAGCCCCTACGGCACGGCCGACGACGGCTCCTCCCGCTTCGGCGGCTCCGACGTCATCGCCTACCCCAAGTAGGGCGCGTCAGGGCACGAGCGTGAGCAGCGCGTAGGCCGCCATCCCGACGAGCGCGCACCAGATCAGCGACCCCGTCCTTCTCGCCACCACCACCACGGCGCCGGCGGCGGCGAGCTGCCTCCAGGAGAGGCCGCCGGCCGGGTCGAAGAGGTCGTTGGCAACGAGCGCGGCGAATGCCGCGGGAGGGATGAGGCCGAGCGCCTCGCTCACGCGCGGGGACAGCTCCCTGCCCTTGAGCGCGAGCAGCGGGACGCAGCGGCACGCCAGGATCACGGCGAGCACGCAGACGTAGAAGACGAGGAAGTCTCCCCAGCTCATGCCCTCGCCTCCCCGCGCCCCCGCGCGCCGGCGACCAACCCCGCGCACACGCCGGCGACGGCCCCGAGCAGAACCGACAGCGAGCCCAGGCCGAGTGCCTTGAGCGCCACGACGGTGAGGGCCGAGGTCGCAACGACCGCGACCGTGACGGCCGACCAGCGACGCGAGACGAGCAGGCACACGAAGATCGACGTCATCGCGAACGACATGATCGTCGTGGGGATGGCGAGCGCCGGACCGACGAGGGCGCCCAGCGCGTTCGCGAGGGCCCAGGAGAACATGCTCAGCAGGTTGACGAGCGTCGCGCGGGCGGGAGTCCACGAGTCGTCCTCGACGAAGCGCTCGAGGTTCACGCCAAAGCTCTCGTCGGTGACGGTCGCGGCGAAGAGGGCGGCGAGCGGCCGCGGCGCGCGGGCGACGTAGGGCGAGAGCGCCGCCGAGTAGAGGACCTGGCGGGTGCTCACGAGCGCGACGCTCGCGATCATGGAGGCGAGCGGCGTCCCCGCGAGCGCGAGCGACGCCATCATGAACTGGCCCGCCCCCGAGTAGAAGGTCGCCGAGACCACGAACGCGGCGATCGGGCCGATGCCAACCTCGGCCGCCATCACGCCGCACGGGATGCCGATCGTGACGTAGCCGAGCATGACGGGAAGCGCCGCGCGCAGGGCGCAGCCGAGGTCGGAGCGCGCGACCATGCTAGCGGTCGTCGTCCGCCGGGAAGCGCACGCCCACCTGTCGACGGATCTCGTCCATGACCGCGAGCGAGTCGACCGTGACGCGCTCGAAGCGGTCGCGGGCGAGAAGGGCCCTCTCGTCGCCGGTCACCGCGGCGACGAAGTCGTCGATCTCGCAGACCATGTCGTTGTCGGGGACGTCGACGGGGATGGGGGTGGCCTCCATGCCCTCCATGCGGAAGATGAGGCCCTTGTCCTCGTGGACGTGGAGGCGCGGGTTCACGGGGCACGAGGTCTGGTCCCACAGGAGCGTCCCCTCCTCGCCCTCGACCTGGGAGGGCAGAAGGTCGTCGCTCATCTTCCCGTAGGACAGGCTCACGATCTTGTCTCCGTAGCCGAGCAGCGCCTCGCCGGCGAGGTCCACGGTGCCGCAGGGGTCGTCCTCGGCGCAGCCGGGAACGGCCGTGGTCACGGCGAGGGCGCGGACGGTCTCGGGGCGCCCGAAGAGCGCGACGGCGGGCTCGACGCAGTAGACGCCGATGTCCATGAGGGCCCCGCCGGCGAGCGCGGGATCGAAGACGTTCAGCCGCTCGCCCGCGCGCAGGCGCGCCATGCGGGAGGTCACCTTGGCGAAGCGCAGCGTGGCAAGGCGGATCGCTCCGAGATCGGACGCGCAGGCGCGCTCGATCGCGGCGAAGGTGGGCACGTGGAGGTTGCGCATGGCCTCCATGACGACCACACCGCGCTCGCGCGCCGCGTCGAACACCCCGCGTGCCTCGCGCTCGTTGGACGCGAGCGACTTCTCGACGAGGACGTGCTTGCCGCCCGCGATCATCTCGAGCGCCTGTCGGGCGTGGGCGGCATTGGGGCTCGCCACGTAGACGGCGTCCACCTCCGGGCATGACGCGAGCTCGCGGAGGTCGTCGAAGAACAGCCGCGCTCCGTACCTGCCCCCAAAGTCACGGGCGCGCGCGAGGTCGCGCGAGTAGGTGCCCACGTACTCGACGCCCTTCGCCTCGGAGAGCGCCTCGAGGAAGCGCTCGCAGATTCCGCTCGTACCGATGGTCGCAAACCTGACCGTGCCCATCTTCCTCCCCTTTCTTAGGCCTCGTTCGATTCTAGCACCGCGCTTTTCTCGCACGCGGGCTCGAGGACTGCTATGGTCTTGTTCGTCGGGCGAGAGGAACGGGTGACATGTACTCCTTTCAGAGCAGGGTGCGATACAGCGAGTGCGACGATACGGGTCGTCTCTCGGTCGTCGCGATGGTCAACTATCTGCAGGACGCCTCGACGTTCCAGTCGGAGGAGTTCGACCGTGGCTTTGCGAGCCTGCGAGACAAGGGCATCGCCTGGATTCTCGCCAACTGGCGAATCGAGGTGGACCGACTTCCCCGCCTCGGGGAGCGCATCGAGGTGTCCACCTGGTGCTACGAGATGACGCGCTCCCACGCCCTGCGACGCTTCGCCATCACCGACGAGGCCGGGAGAGAGGTGGTCAGGGCCGACTCCCAGTGGTTCGTCCTCGACACGACGAGCGGTCACGTGACGCGCGTTCCGGACGACCAGCGCGCCTACCTCTCAGCCGAGCCCCGCGGCGACATGGGCCCGCTCGGTCGGCGCATCCGCCCCGAGGGACCGGGGACCCCCACCTCGCCGGCGCGGGTCCGGGCGCACAACCTCGACACCAACCACCACATGAACAACGCGCAGTACGTCCTTCTCGCCCACGATGCGATGGAGGAGCTGGGCGTCTCGGGAGGGCTGGGGAGCATCACGGTTCTCTACCGGAAGATGGCGCTTCTCGGCGACGTCGTGACGCCCGTCGTCCACGAGGGCGCCCATGGCTGCGACGTGGGCCTGACCGACGCGGACGGCGACACCTACGCGCTCGTTCAGTTTGAGCTTCGACGGGAGGAAGCATGAACGTACACGTCTCCGCGGCGCTGATCTGCCGCGACGGAAGGCTGCTCGCGGCAAGGCGGGCCGCGGGCGAGCAGGAGGGCCTCTGGGAGCTCCCGGGCGGCAAGGTTCGCGTGGGCGAGCGCGCCGACGAGGCGCTGCGCCGCGAGGTAGCCGAGGAGCTCGGGGTCGAGGTCGGCGCCGCCTGGCTCTACGACACCGTCGAGCACGACTACCCCGAGTTCCATCTCACGATGGACTGCTTCGTCTGCCGGCTCGCGGACGGGTCCGAGCCCGTGGCGCACGAGGGGGTCCACTCCGAGCTGCGCTGGCTCGGCCGCGACGAGCTGTTCGACGTCGAGTGGCTCCCCGCCGACGTCACGCTGATGCGCTCGCTCTCCTACTACTGGGACGAGGCCTTCGCCGACCAGCTCCTCTAGCGTCCTGTATGATGGAGCCGACGAGAGGAGCACCAATGTCAGAAGAGAGCACCCCGGAGCGCTGCGACGAGACGCCCGTCATAGAGGGCCCGAGCGCCACGACCGACCCGGGCAACGCCGACTCCGGCCCCACGGCCTACGTCGTCTTCGCCATCGCCGTCGCGCTTCTCGCCCTGCTCGTCCTCAGCCTCACCAACTGCGTGAGCGCCCTCGGGACGTTCGTCGCCACGCACTACGACGAGCCCGAGTTCGAATCCTCCCCCGACACCCTTGACGAGTGGGACTGGGAGCATGACTTTGACGAGCACGTCAACGGCGACTGGGACGCCAGCGAGCCGCTCACCAGGGCCTGACGCGAAGGGAGCGCCATGAGCAAGGCAGACGACATCTTCGTCTCGATGTGCTCCGACATCATCGAGCACGGCACGACCACCGAGGGGCAGAGGGTTCGCCCCCGCTGGGAGGACGGCACGCCCGCCTACACCATCAAGCGCTTTGGCGTGTGCAACCGCTACGACCTGCGCGAGGAGTTCCCGGCACTGACGCTTCGCCGCACCGCCCTCAAGTCCGCGATGGACGAGGTCCTCTGGATATACCAGCGCAAGTCCAACAACATCCACGACCTCAACTCCCACATCTGGGACGAGTGGGCCGACGAGTCGGGCTCGATCGGCAAGGCGTACGGCTATCAGGTTGGCGTGAAGTCCCACTACCCTGACGGCGACTACGACCAGATGGACCGCGTCCTCAAGGACCTGCGCGAGAACCCCTACTCCCGCCGCATCATGACGAACCTCTACACGTTTGCCGACCTCTCGGAGATGAACCTCTACCCCTGCGCCTACAACGCGATCTACAACGTCACGCAGGAGCCGGGCGAGGAGCGACCCACCCTCAACATGGTGCTCGTCCAGCGCAGCCAAGACGTGCTCGCAGCCAACAACTGGAACGTGTGCCAGTACGCGATCCTGCTCATGATGGTGGCCCAGGTCTCGAACATGAACGCCGGCGAGCTCGTCCACATGATCGCCGACGCCCACATCTACGACCGTCACGTGGACGTCGTGCGCGAGCTCATCTCGCGCCCCACGTATCCGGCGCCCACCGTCCGCCTGAACCCCGAGGTCACGGACTTCTACGACTTCACGACCGCCGACCTGATCGTCGAGAACTACCAGCACGGCCCGCAGGTCACGGACATCCCGATCGCGGTCTGAGCACCCGGCGAGAGGGCGAGAAGGACAATGCCCCGGCGCTCAGACAGCTTGCCGCAAAGAGCGCGGCAAGAACTCGCGGCGGGACAATGTCCTTCTCGCCCTCTCGCCTGCGTTTCTCCAGCTCGGGGCCCGGCATATTGTCCCGCGCGCAGTTCTGCAGGCGCGCCCTTTGCGCCGAAGCTGTTTGAGCACGGGGAAATGTGCCGGGCCATGACCCACAGAAAGGTATGAATGATGAGCTGCAAGCTGAGTGCGATCGTGGCGGTGTGCGACGACTGGGGGATCGGGCTCGACGGCGGGATGGTCGTCGAGAACCGCGAGGACATGCGGCACTTCGTGTCCTGCACGACGGGGCATACGGTCATCATGGGCCGTCGTACGCTCGAGAGCTTCCCGGGCGGCCGTCCGCTCAAGAACCGTCACAATGTGGTGCTCACGCGTGACACGTCCTTCTCGCCCGAGGGCGTGGACGTTGTGCACTCGGTCGACGAGGCGCTCGCTGCGGTCACGGACGAGGACGAGGCCTGGGTCATCGGCGGCGGGCAGGTCTACGAGCTGCTCCTCCCCCACTGCGAGCGCGCCGTCGTGACACGCAACCGCTGCGTGCGACCTTGTGACACGTACTTCCCCGACCTCGACGCAGACCCCGCCTGGAAGCTCACCGAAACCCGGGAGGGCGGCGTCACCCCCGAGGGCGTTCCCTTTGACTTCGTAACCTACGAGCGCCGCTAGCCGGACGCCACACACGCCGAAACAGAGAAACGGCACAGAACAGGGCATCTCAGAGGCTGATTCTGTGCCGTTTCTCTGTCTCGCCGCCCTTGTCGTTTCTTGCTGACGAGAAGGGCCCGCCAGCCGAGAGGCTGACGGGCCCGGAATCACGCGACGAGGGCGACGCTAGTCGGTGTCGACCGCGGCGTCGACCTGGCTGCGGAGGAACTCCTCGGCTTCCTTGCGGCCGCGGGAGAGCTCGGCGGCGGCCATGACGGGCACCCAGTAGTGCACCTTCTGCTTGGCAACGTCGGCCTTCTTGGAGAACATGTCGAGGTAGGTCTCGGCGTGGCCGGGGTGATACATCTTGAAGAGGATGTAGGTCATCGCGGCGTCGGCCTCGGGGAGACCACGGGTGACGTGGGTCCAGTCGCAGGCGTAGAGCGTGCCGTCCTCGGCGACGATCACGTTGGACGGGTTGAAGTCGCAGTGGCAGATGCTGCGGCCCGGCGCCATGCGGTCGGCCCTCATCTGGAGGTCGTAGCGCACGGACGGGTCGAGGTCGGGCGTCTTGCCGACCATGCCGGCGATCTTGGTCTTCTGGTCCTTCATGAGGTCGGGGGCGTGGGTGCCCTGGATCTCAATCTGGAAGTCGACGAACTGCTCGAGGAGCTTGTCGTACTCGGGGGTGCCCTCGGCGGCGTCCATCAGCGAGCGCATGGTGACGCCCTCGACGTACTCCGTGGAGAGGGCCCAGGAGCCGTCGGCAACCTGGGAGACCTCGAGGACCTTGGGGACGCGGACGCCGGCCTCGATGACGCGGGCGATGTTGAGCGCCTCGTTGAAGACGTCGGAAGCGGGCTTCGTGGACTTGAAGACCTTGACGATGCGACCGCCGTCGACGTAGACGACCTTGTTGTGACGCTCGACGATGACCTGCTTGCTGTCAGAAAGTTCCATTGCTGCCTCCTTCTGGGCAACGAGAAGAACGTGTGCGGACTAGTCCTCGTAGGAGCTGGGCTCGCGACCGTAGAAGGCGTCGAGGTAGAGCTCCTTGATCTCGGAGATGAGCGGGTAGCGCGGGTTGGCGCCGGTGCACTGGTCGTTGAACGCGTTCTCGGACATCTCGTCGAGCGTGGCGAGGAAGTCCTCCTCGGTGACACCAAAGCCGGCGATGGTCTCGGGCACGCCCACGTGAGCCTTGAGCTCCTCGATGCGGGCGATGAAGTTCTCGAAGACCTCCTGGTCGTTGCGGCCCTTGATGCCGCAGAAGCGACCGGCCTCGGCGTAGCGCGCCAGGGTCTTGGGGTGGTCGTACTGCGGGAAGGTGCCCATCTTCACCGGGCGCTCGGCGGCGTTGTAGCGCATGACGCGGGTGAGGATGACGGCGTTGGCCAGGCCGTGGGCGATGTGGTGGTACGCACCGAGCTTGTGGGCCATGGAGTGGTTGACGCCGAGGAAGGCGTTGGCGAAGGCCATGCCGGCGAGGCAGGACGCGTTGGCCATGTGGTCACGGGCCTCGACGTCGGTGCCGTCGTCATAGGCGCGCTCGAGGTAGGTGAGGACCAGCTTCATGGCACGCAGGGCGAGGCCGTCGGTGTAGTCGGACGCCATGATGGAGACGTAGGCCTCGAGGGCGTGCGTGAGGACGTCGACGCCGGAGGCAGCGGTCAGGCCCTTGGGCTGGGTCATCATGTTGTCGGTGTCGACGATGGCCATGTTGGGCAGGAGCTGGTAGTCGGCGATCGGCCACTTGGTGCCGGTGTTGGCGTCGGTGATGATCGAGAAGGGCGTCACCTCGGAGCCGGTGCCGGAGGAGGTGGGGATGGCCACGAAGAAGGCCTTCTCGCCCATCTGCGGGAACGTGTAGACGCGCTTGCGGATGTCCATGAAGTCCATGGCCATGTCCTCGAACTTGGCCTCGGGGTGCTCGTACATCATCCACATGATCTTGCCGGCGTCCATGGCGGAGCCGCCGCCGATGGCGATGATGCAGTCGGGCTCGAAGGCCTTGACCTGCTCGAGGCCACGCTCGCAGTCCTGGAGCTTGGGGTCAGGCGAGATGGACCAGAAGCTGGAGTAGACGATGCCCTGCTCGTCGAGGGACGCCTCGATCTTCTTGGTGAAGCCGCTCTTGTAGAGGAAGGAGTCGGTGACGATGAAGGCGCGCTTCTTGTTGTAGACCTCGGAGAGCTCGCGCAGCGCCACGGGCATGCAGCCCTTCTTGAAGAAGACCTTCTCGGGAACACGGAACCACAGCATGTTCTCACGCCTCTCTGCGACGGACTTGATGTTGAGCAGGTGCTGGGGGCCGACGTTGCCCGAGACGGAGTTGCCGCCCCAGGAGCCGCAGCCGAGCGTCAGCGACGGCGGCATCTTGAAGTTGTAGATGTCGCCGATGCCGCCCTGGGCGGCCGGGGTGTTGATGAGGATGCGGCAGGTCTTCATGCGCTTGGCGTGCTCGGCCATCTTCTCGGTCTCGCGCGTGTCGATAAAGAGCGAGCTCGTGTGACCATAGCCGCCGTCGGCGATGAGGCGCTCGGCCTTGGAGAGGGCGTCCTCCCAGTTCTTGGCGCGATACATGCCGAGGATGGTGGTGAGCTTCTCGTGCGCCCACGGCTCGGAGGGCTCGACGGACTCGACCTCGCCGATGAGGACCTTGGTGCTGGCCGGGACGGTGACGCCGGCGGCCTCGGCGATCTTGGGGGCGGGCTGGCCGACCATCTTGGCGTTGACGCCGCCGTTGACGATGACGGTGTTGCCGACCTTGGCGATCTCGTCGCCCTTGAGGAAGTAGCAGCCGCGCTTCTCGAACTCAGCCTTGACCTTGTTGTAGACCTTGTCCAGGACGATCACGTTCTGCTCGGTCGCGCAGATCATGCCGTAGTCGAAGGTCTTGGAGTGGATGATCGAGTTGACGGAGAGCTCGATGTCGGCGGTGTCGTCGATGATGGCGGGGTTGTTGCCCGGGCCGACGCCGAGGGCCGGCTTGCCGGAGGAGTACGCGGCGTTGACCATGCCCGGGCCACCGGTGGCGAGGATGATGTCAGCGGAGCGCATGAGCTCGGACGTCATGTCGAGGGACGGCACGTCGACCCAGTCGATGATGCCCTTGGGGGCACCGGCGGCCTCGGCGGCCTCGCGCACGATGCGGGCGGCCTCAGCGGTGCACTTGCCGGCGCGCGGGTGCGGGGAGATGAGGATAGCGTTGCGGGTCTTCAGGCAGATGAGCGTCTTGAAGATCGCCGTGGAGGTGGGGTTGGTCGTCGGGATGACGGCGGCGACGAGGCCGAGCGGCTCGGCGATCTGCTTGTAGCCGAAGGCGGGGTCGTCGGAGATGACGTCGCACGTCTTCATATCCTTGTACTTGTTGTAGATGTACTCGGAGGCGTAGTGGTTCTTGATGACCTTGTCCTCCATGACGCCGTAGCCGGTCTCCTCGACGGCCATCTTGGCCAGCGGGATGCGGGCCTTGTTGGCGGCCATGGCGGCCTCATAGAAAATCTTGTCCACCTGCTCCTGGGTGAACTTCGCGAACTCGGCCTGCGCTTCGCGCATCTCCTTGATGCGCTCCTGCAGCGCCTCGACGCTGTCAATCGGGGTCCTGACGATGTCTGCCATGCGTTCCTCCTATTTCTCGGACCGAGTGACGACGCATCGCGACCCGGTCGTACAAAGGACAAGGTAAAGCGCTGTGGTACGGACATGGATGCGCTCGCCGCGCATACATCGTTGAGTATAGCATGACGCAACGGGAGCCCGGCCCCTGAGGGCCGAGCGCGGTCGTTTATCGAGCGAGCGAGGCACCGAGGGCGCGCTCCAGTTCCATCACCTGCTCGCGCGCGTCTCGCTCGTCGGCCTCCCAGAGATGCCACTCCCCTGCCACGCGATACGCGACGCGCGGCCCAAAGCCGCCGACGAGCTCATTCGCGGCGCGGGGGAAGTCCGGGTCCGCCTTGAGACCGGGATAGTGCACGGCCTCCACGCACGGGTGACACGCGAGATAGCTGGCAACGACCTGAGCCGCGTCAGACACAACGCGCCAGCGCTCCCGCCCCATCTGGGACGAGAGCGCCGAGAGCGTGCCTATGTCGAGGTGCTTCTCGCCCACCTAGCGGCGCTCGGAGATCTCCGCGCAGACGTCGGCGATGAACTCGTCGAGCTCGCGGGAGACGGTCTCGTTGGAGCGGTCGCGGACGGAGATGGTGCCGGACTCGACCTCCTTCTCGCCCAGGATGAGCATGTAGGGCGGGCGGTCGACGTTGCGCGCCTCGCGGATCTTGTAGCCGATCTTCTCGTCGCGCTCGTCGAGGACGGCACGGATGCCGGCGGTCTCGAGCCTCTCGGTGACGGAGCGCGCGTAGTCGCGGCTCTTCTCGGAGACGGGCAGGACCTTCACCTGGCACGGCGCGAGCCACGTGGGGAACTTGCCGGCGAAGTGCTCGATCAGGATTCCGATGAAGCGCTCGATGGAGCCGAAGCACACGCGGTGCAGCATGATCGGGCGCTTCTTGGAGCCGTCGGCGTCGGTGTACTCGAGGTCGAAGTTGATCGGCATCTGGAAGTCCAACTGGACCGTGCCGCACTGCCAGGTGCGGCCGAGCGAGTCCTCCAGGTGGAAGTCGATCTTGGGGCCGTAGAAGGCGCCGTCGCCCTCGTTGACCACGTAGTCCTTGCCGAGCTTCTCGAGCGCGACGCGCAGGGCCTCCTCGGCGCGCTCCCAGTCCTCGTCGGAGCCCATGGAGTCCTCGGGGCGCGTGGAGAGCTCGAGGTGGTAGGTGAAGCCGAACTTCTCGTACACCGAGTCGATGAGGTTCACCACGCCCACGATCTCGTCGGTGAGCTGGTCGGGACGGACGAAGAGGTGGGCGTCGTCCTGGTTGAAGCAGCGCACGCGGAAGAGGCCGTGCAGGGCGCCGCGCATCTCGTGACGGTGGACCAGGCCGATCTCGCCGGCACGGATGGGCAGCTCGCGATAGCTGTGCGGCTTGGAGGAGTACACGAGCACGCCGCCCGGGCAGTTCATGGGCTTAACGCAGTACTCCTCGTCATCGATGATCGTGGAGTACATGTTGTCCTTGTAGTGGTCCCAGTGACCGGAGGTCTTCCAGAGCTCCTTGCTCATGATCATGGGCGTGGAGATCTCAACGTAGCCGGCCGCGCGGTGAATCTCGCGCCAGTACTGGAGCAGCTCGTTCTTGAGGGTCATGCCGTTGGGCAGGAAGAACGGGAAGCCGGGGGCCTCGTCGCGCATCATGAAGATGTCCATCTCGCGACCGATCCTGCGGTGGTCGCGCTTCTTGGCCTCCTCGAGCAGGCGCAGGTGCTCGTCGAGCTCCTCCTTCGTGGCGAAGGCGGTGCCGTTGACGCGCGTGAGCATCTTGTTGTCCTTGTCGCCCTTCCAGTAGGCGCCCGAGACGCCGGTGAGCTTGAAGGCCTTGAGCGCCTTGGTGTAGGTGAGGTGCGGGCCCACGCACATGTCGATGTACTCGCCCTGCTGGTAGAAGGTGATGCGGGCGTCGGGGTCGAGGTCGCCGATGTGCTCGACCTTGTACTTCTCGCCGCGCTCCTCCATGAGGGCGATGGCCTCCTCGCGCGGGAGCTCGAAGACGGTGAACTTGAGGTTCTCCTTCACGATCTTCTTCATCTCGGCCTCGATGGCGGGGAAGTCCTCCTCGGAGATCTTCTGACCCTCGGGCAGGTCGATGTCGTAGTAGAAGCCGTTGTCGGTGGCGGGGCCGTAGGCGAAGTCGGCCTCGGGATACAGGCGCTTCACGGCCTGGGCCATGATGTGGGCGGCGCTGTGGCGGACGACGTGGGTGACCTCGTCCTCCGGGCACTCGTCGATGTGGCCGTCGTTGTACAGGACCTTCATGGGAATACCTTTCTCTGGCATGGTCACCAAACATGAAAAACGCCCGCACGCCGTCGCAGTGACGGCGTCGAGCGATATGCGGCGCCTGTCCGGGGCCTGCCGGCCGGGATGGACAGACGCCTAGATAGTCTGCGTTCGAGCGCTATGTGCGGCGATGCGGCGCATCTGAGCCCTTCGTCTTGGTTGCACACCCTAGGTTTACCACAACTGGGCCGGCAGTATGCGCGGGGAGCGCGCGAATACCCAGACGCACCACCGCTTCGCGGAGGTTTGGGTTCATCGTTTTCTGCAAAGACGTCTCATGCTTGGTGCTCAACTGGGCTTTTGTGTGCTCGTAGGCCCCTTTCGTCGCGCCGGCGAACCCAAACCTCAAAGGTGACGCAAAAAGAAAGGGGCCCGTGCGTCGCGGGCCCCTCGAAGAGCAAGTTGAGCGTGCGTGCTACTGCTGGATGCGGGTGCGGCAGTAGGGGCACACCTTCCAGTCGGCGTTGAGCGGGCGGTGGCAGGTGGGGCAGACGTTGCGGACCTGCGTGTTGCAGATCGGGCAGACCACGAAGTCGCGGTCGATCGGGGCGCCGCACTTGGGGCAGATGCCGTAGTGGGAGAGCTGGTGCTCGCGCAGGGCGATGTCCAGGTCCTGCTCCTCGCGGTCGATGAGGTAGGAGCTGGGACGCAGGATGACGTAGGCGAGCAGGCCCACGATGGGGATGACCGAGATGATGGCCCACATCCACCAGGGCTCGGCGCCGCGGCGCTGGGCGTCGCGGATGACGTAGACGATGGAGAGGATGTAGAGCATGACGACGCACACGACCATGAGGTAGAGGACCATGCGGACCTCGGGGGTGATGATCTGGTCGAGAAGTTCTTGCATGTCGGGGACTCCTTCGGACTGCGGGCGCGGCGTCAAGCCGCCACATACAAGCCAGATTGTAACAAAACTACCGGAAGATGGCCGCAAGCTCTCCCGCAAGGGTGATGGAGCCGCACGCGACGTACGATTCTCCACACAATGCCGACGATGCGTCCTCAACCGTTGGATACGTCCCGACCACGTGGGCGCCCGCGTCGGAGAAGCGCCGTGCGAGCTCCTCGGCGGCAAGGGCGCGCGGGCTCGAGGTCTGCGTGACCGCGACGCGAGGGAACGCCCCGGCGAGGAGTTCGACGATCCCGTCCACGTCCTTGTCGGCGAGCACGGCGGCGAGAAGGACGGGCCGCTCGTCGCGCGCGGGCGCGACGTCTTCCAGCGCCATGAGGAACGCCTCGACGGACTGGGGGTTGTGACAGGCGTCAATCAGCACGGGCGGCTCGGGGCGCAGCAGCTGGAAGCGCCCGGGCGTCGGACACTGGACGACCGAGGTGAAGAGCGCGTCGGGGTCGAGCGCGCGACCGAGGTGCTCCTCGCAGAGCGCGACGGCGCAGGCGATGTTGGCGGCCTGGTAGGCGGGCTTGAGCGCGGCGAGCTCGGCATAGGTGGCGCGTGGCGTCATCACGTCGAGCTCGAGCGGCGCGCCCAGGCGATGCGGACGCTTGGTGACCCTGAAGCCGGGCCTCACGGGAGACACGCCCGTCTCGGCTGCCCGGGCGAGAAACACGTCCTCGACGCTCTTGGGCTCGGCGGTCCCAGCCCCGAGCACGCACCTGCGCCCGGGCTTGATGATGGCGGCCTTCTCGCCCGCGATCTCCTCGAGCGTGTCGCCGAGGATGCGCGTGTGGTCGAGCCCGATGCCGGTCACCGCGACCGAGCGGATGGACTTTGCGGCCGAGGTCGCGTCCCAACGGCCGCCGAGCCCGCACTCGAGCACCGCAACGTCTACCCCCGCCTCGGCGAAGACGACCATCGCCGCGACGGTGAGCGTGTCGAACTCGGTGATGTCATAGGGTCGCTCCCCCGCCGCCGCGCGCCGAGCGTTCACGCGCTCGCCGGCGACCTTCGCCGCGGCGACGCCGTGTGCGAACGCCCCCTCGGAGACGGGCCGCCCACCGACCTCCATGCGCTCCGTGTAGCTCACGAGCTCCGGCGAGGTGTAGAGGGCAACGTCGAGCCCCTCCCCCGCGAGGATGGCGGCCGTGTAGCGCGCCGTGGACGTCTTTCCGTTGGTGCCGGCGATCTGCACGCACTCGAACGCGAGGTCGGGGTCACCGAGCTCGGCAAGCATGTCCTCCACGGTCTCCAGCAGCGGGCAGATGCCAAAGCGCAGCGCCCCGCGCACATGCGCGAGCGCCTCCGCATACGTCATCTCCGGCACCTCGAACGGCAACTGATACACAACTATCTCCCTTGTCACTCATCCGGCGGGGTTCGCTGGGTTGCCCCGGCGCTCGGACAGTCCTCGCCGCAAAGGGCGCGGCTGCGGAACTCGCGGCGGGGCAACCCAGCGAACCCCGACGCAAGGGTAATCGAGCTCGTACGACATGCGGCGCGCCCCGGGCGGGGGCGGCGGGCATAACCCGCCGCGAGTTCTTGCCGCGTCCTTTGCGGCAAGCTGTCTGAGCGCCGGGGTATGCCCGCCGACCCCGCCCGGGGACGCGCAGAACGAGCCTACAGCTCGAGGAGGCGCAGGGCCTCCTCGCGGGTCTTGAGGTCGCGCAGGCAGCCGCGCACCGCCGAGGTGGTGGTGAGCGCACCGGCCGCGCGAATGCCGCGCATAGTCATGCACGTGTGCTCGGCCTCGAGGACCACGAGCACGCCGAGCGGGTCGAGCTCACGCACCATGGCGTCGGCGATCTGACCCGTAAGCCGCTCCTGCACCTGCAGGCGCCTCGCGTAGCCCGAGACGCAGCGGGCGATCTTGGAGAGCCCGGTGATGCGCCCGTCCCGGGGGATGTAGCAGACGTGCGCCCGCCCGGTGAACGGCAGGATGTGATGCTCGCAGAGGGACGAGAACGGGATGTCCTTGACGATCACCATCTCCTGGTTGCCCGGCTCATGGAACTGCTTGCGAAGGTGGGCGCCCGGATCCTCCTGCATGCCGCCGAGGACCTCCTCGCAGGCCCGCGCGACGCGGTCCGGCGTGCCAACGAGCCCCTCGCGGTCCGGGTCCTCGCCGATCGCGAGCAGAAGCTCGCGGACCGCCGCCTCGACGCGCGGCTTGTCGATGGGGTGGAACCCCTGTGAGTTGGCCTCGGTCACGAGGTCGCGGCGATCGACGGTCACGCTTTCCCTCCCTCGGCGCGAGAGCGCCCGTAGACGAACCAGTACGAGAAGCCGACGAGCACGACGCCGCCGACGAGGTTGCCCAGCGTCGCGGCGCTCAGGTTGTGCAGGACGCCGCCGAGCTCCACCGTCCCGGACGCAGCGCCCGTCGCCTGCAGCATGAGGGCGAAGGGCAGGAAGAACATGTTGGCGACGCAGTGCTCGAAGCCCGCCGCCATGAAGGCCATGACGGGCAGGAGGGCCGAGAAGAACTTGTCGGTGACGGAGTTGGCGGAGTGGCCCACCCAGACCGCGAGGCAGACGAGCAGGTTGCACAGGATCGCGCGGAAGAACGCGACGCCCCATCCGAGCGCCACCTTCCCCTCCGCAACGGCGACGGCGGCCTCGCCGAGCGCCCCGTCGTTCGCCGAGGCGACGTCGGCGGCGAGCACGAGCACGACGGCGAGGACGCTTCCCAGCAGGTTGCCGAGAAGGACAACGCCCCAGCTCGCGAGCAGCCTGCCCCAGGAGAAGCGACCCGAGAGCGGGCCCATGACCATGAGGCAGTTCCCCGTGAAGAGCTCGGCGCCGGCCGCCAGGATCAGAAAGAGCCCGAGGGCGAAGGAGAGGCCGCCCAGGAGCTGGGTCGCCGCGAAGGGCAGCGTCGCGTCGGACTTGACGACGAGCATGAACGTCGCACCCATGGAGATGAAGACCCCAGCCAGCACGGAGAGCACGAGCTCGCTCACTACGTCGGTGCCCGCCTTCGTCTCTGCGACGCGCTCGTTCTTGAGCTCCATCGACGCAGGGGTCATCGCCCCGCTGTATGACGAGGACGGCTTCTCGGTAACCCTCATCGGCAGCTCCTTTCGGCGGCCTCGACCACATGCTTGGCGAGAACCGCGGTGGTCACGGAGCCCACCCCTCCCGGGACGGGCGTGATGGCGTCGACGACGCCGCTGACGGCGTCATAGTCTACGTCACCGACGAGACGCGCGCTCCGCTCGTCCCAGTTGATGCCGACGTCGACCACGACCTGCCCCTCGCGCAGCGCGTCCGCGCCCACGGTGCGGGCATGCCCCGCCGCGGCCACCACGACGTCGGCGCGCCGCAGCTCAGAGGCGAGGTCGACCGTGCGCGTATGGCACATCGTGACGGTGGCGTTTCTCGCCAGCAGCATCATCGCCACGGGCTTGCCGATCACGAGGGAGCGTCCCACAACCGCGACGCGGGCGCCCTCGAGACTCACGTCGTAGTGGTCGAGCAGGGCGAGCACCGCCTCCGCCGTGCACGGGGGAAAGCCCACGGGCCGGCTCGAGAACACCCCGCACAGCGAGCCGTCCGTCACGCAGTCGACATCCTTGGCGGGGTCGAGCGCGGCACAGACGACCGCGTCGTCGAGGGGTGCGGGCAGCGGTCTGAAGATCAGGCAGCCGTGGATCGAGGCGTCGTCGTTGATGCGGTCGATCACCCCGAGGAGCTCCTCGGCGCTCACGCCCTCGGGGAAGGCGAAGCGGCGAACGGCGACACCGACCTTCTCGCAGCGCTTGAGGGCACCGCGCTCGTAGGAGAGGTCGTCAGCGCGCTCCCCCACCCGCACGATGGCCAGCGTCGGCGTGATTCCCCGGTCGGAGAGCGCCCGCGCACGCTCGGCGGCCCGCTCGGAAAGCTCCGCCGCGACGGGAGCGCCCTTGAGCAGCCTGCTCATCTGATCTCCTCCCTCACCTGTTCGTAGGCAACGTCACCGAGCTCGGCGGCTCGAGCCACGAGGGAGTCTGCCCGTGCGACAAGGTCCTCGGCGTAGCCCCTGTCGGCCATCGACCGTGCGTTGATGTACACGTTGAGGCTCACGGCGCGTGCCGCGGCGGCAAGCAGGGCCGCACCGGCCCCGGCGTCGCTCACGGCGATGCGACTCCCAATGCGCGCGAGCTCGCCGACAAGCGCCGCAGCCTCGGCGATTCTCTCGAGGATGGCCATCGGCGGCTCGCAGGCGCGCCTGAGCGCCGCCTCCATGACCTCAGCCTTGCGGGCGCGCTCAGCATCAGTCGTCTTGGGGAGGCCATAGGCGCGCGAGAGCGGCTCGAACGCCTCAGCATCGTCGTCGGCGAGGGCGAGAAGCTCGTCTCGCAGGGCGTCCAGGCGCTCGGCAATCTCCCGCACGCGCACCTCGACGTCGGCATAGCGCTTCTTGCCCACGGTCAGGCTCGCGACCATGCACCCCAGCGAGCACCCCACGGCAGCCGCCACGGAGGAGGCCCCGCCGCCGCCCGGCACCGGCGCCTTCGAGGACAGAGCCTCCCCGAAACCGCCTATCGTGAGATCTGCGATTCTCTCGCTCATACGAGCTCCTCACTATGTTGTTTTGAGCACGCCTGCCGGCGAGGACCTAGAACAGGCCGACGATACGACCGTCGGGCGTGACGTCGATCTTCTCGGCTGCCGGGAACTTGGGGAGTCCCGGCATCGTCATGATGTCGCCCGTGAGCGCCACGATGAAGCCGGCGCCGGCGGACACCCTGAGGTTGCGTACGGTGATGCGGAAGCCGCGCGGGGCACCGAGCTTCGTCTGATCGTCCGAGAACGAGTACTGCGTCTTCGCCACGCAGATGGGCAGATTGCCGTAGCCGAGGTCCTCGAGCTGCTTGAGCTGCTTGGCGGCGGAGCTCGTGAAGTCGACGCCGTCGGCGTGGTAGACCTTCGTGGCGATGGCGTTCAGCTTGTTCTCGATCGAGTCCTCCACGTCGTAGGCAAAGCGGAAGTCGCTCGGCTGCTCGCACAGGCGTACGACCTCCTCGGCGAGCGCACGGCCGCCCTCGCCGCCCTTGGCCCAGACCTCGGAGAGGGCGACGTTGACGCCGAGCTCGTTGCACCTGCGCTCGACGAGCTCCAGCTCGGCGGCGGTGTCCGTGGGGAAGGCGTTGATCGCCACGACGACGGGCAGCCCCCAGACGTCGCGGATGTTGGAGACGTGCTGCAGCAGGTTGGGCATGCCCGCCTCGAGCGCCTCGAGGTTCTCGACGTTCAGGTCGGGCTTCGCGACGCCGCCGTTGTACTTGAGCGCGCGCACGGTGGCGACGAGCACCACGGCGCTCGGCTGGATGCCGGCGTAGCGGCACTTGATGTCGAGGAACTTCTCGGCACCGAGGTCGGCGCCGAAGCCCGCCTCGGTGACGACGTAGTCGGCGAGCTTGAGCGCCGTGGTCGTGGCCTCGACGGAGTTGCAGCCATGGGCGATGTTGGCGAAGGGGCCGCCGTGCACGAAGGCCGGGTTGCCCTCGAGCGTCTGGACCAGGTTGGGCTTGATGGCATCCTTGAGCAGGGCCGTCATGGCGCCCTCGGCGTGGATGTCGGCCACGGTCACGGGCTTGCGGTCGTAGGTGTAGGCGATGACCATGCGGGCGAGGCGCGCCTTCAGGTCCATGAGGTCGGTCGCGAGGCAGAAGACCGCCATGACCTCGGAGGCCACGGTGATGTCAAAGCCGTCCTGGCGCGGCATGCCATCGGCGACGCCGCCGAGGCCGTCCACGACGTTGCGGAGCTGGCGGTCGTTCATGTCGACGCAGCGCTTCCAGACGACGCGGCGCGGGTCGATCCCGAGCGCGTTGCCCTGCTTGATGTGGTTGTCGAGCATCGCAGCGCAGAGGTTGTTGGCGGCGCCGATGGCGTGGAAGTCGCCCGTGAAGTGGAGGTTGATGTCCTCCATGGGGACGACCTGAGCGTAGCCGCCGCCGGCCGCCCCGCCCTTGATGCCAAAGACCGGTCCGAGCGAGGGCTCGCGCAGGGCGAGCATGGTCTTGTGCCCGTCGAGGTTCATGGCGTCGGCCAGACCGATGGAGGTCGTGGTCTTGCCCTCACCGGCGGGGGTGGGGTTGATGGCGGTCACGAGGATGAGCTTGCCCTTGCGGGGCCGGTCGGCGAGCGAGTGGATGTCGACCTTGGCCTTGGAGTAGCCGTAGGGCTCGATCATGTCGTCGGTGAGTCCCGCCCTCTTCGCGACCTCGAAGATGGGCAGCATCTCCGCTTCCTGCGCGATCTCGATGTCAGACTTGTGCTCGGCCATCAGGCCCCCTCTCTGCGATGTTGCATACGGTTCCTACTATACCGCGCCGGGTCCCCCGAGGTCCTCCTCGCCGTTCGGACACCCCGTTCGCGGGGCGCGCAATAAGCCGGCGAGAAGGACCGGGGGCACTGTTCATGCGCTCAAAATGGTCTCCAGCTCCCACTCGGCAGCCGATCCCCAGTCGATGTAGAGCACCTGACCGCTGACGTAGCTGCACAGTCTGCTTCCCAGCACCACCATCGGGTAACCCATCTCCTCCGGCGTCGCCCATCTGCCATTCCAGGTAGAGAGGTACATGTCCTCCAGGACGCTCTGGCCAAAGGCGGCATCCCCCGTCAGCGACCTGTTGAAGTCATCCGTAAGGCCCGTCTTGGTGAGACCCGGGGCAATTGCGTTTATGCGCACGTGTCGCGAGACGAACGCCGGGTCGTGGACCTTGGCGTACACGTAGACGTTCTGGCACTGCTTGGCAAAGACGTAGCCGTCGTTCGTCAGCTCCGGGTGCGATGCGTACCAGGCCAGGGCTTCGTCCCAACCGGCCGTCTCGATGAGCTCCATGCACGCGGCCGCGCGCTCTCGCCACTCCCAGCCTCCGTTCGACGAGATGAAGGTCACCGACGAACCCTCGCTCATGCGCGGGAGCAGGGCCTCCGTCAGGTAGCGAAAGCTCAGGAAGTTCGTGAGCTGGACCTCGAGCCCGTTGGTCATGCCAACGGAATTGGAAATCCCGTGGCACACGAAGAGCGCGTCGATCACGGGAGGGAGCTCGGCGACGAGCGCGTCGAGCCCCTCCCTGGTCCCAAGCTCGGAGGGAATCTCGCGCTTCACCGGGAAGTCGAGCGGGTGGCGGCGAACGGTCGCGTACACGTTTGCGCCCAGCTCGGCGAGGAGCCGCGACGCGGCCCTTCCCATGCCGGAGCCGGCCCCGGTCACGACGACGTTCTTGCCCTCAAGCCCGAAGAGGCCTCCTATGTCCACGATCTCCCCCTAGAAGCTCGTCCAGCCGCCGTCGACGGTCACCTGGGCGCCGTTGATGTACTTGCTCTCGTCATCGATCAGGAACATGATTGTCCGCGCGATGTCCTCGGCGTCCCCCATCATGTTGTTGCCCTCTGCGTCGAGCCCAAGGCTCACGCCGCCGCGCACGTTGTAGAGGTCGTTGCCCTCCTCGTCCATGACGTCGCGGTCGGGCCACCTCTCCATCGCGTTGCCGAGAATCCCGGTCATGATCGCGCCGGGGTTCACCACGTTCACGCGGAGGTTCCTCCAGTGATAGCTCCAGGCGAGGCTTCGCGCGAGACCGAGGACCGCGTGCTTGGACGTCACGTAGGCCGCGCCGGCCGTGGAGCCGTAGAGCCCTCCCACCGATCCGACGATGACGACGTTCGCCGCCGGCCCCTCGTGGTCGAGCAGCATCGGAAGCGCGTCACGGATCGTGTAGAAGCAGTCGTTGACGTTCACGTCCATGACGTAGTTCCACAGCTCGTCGTCGCACTTGTGCGCGGGACACATGAGGTCGAGCACGCCCGCGACGTAGAGCAGGTTGTCGATCCGGCCGTACTTCTCGCGCACGAGATCGAGGACGCGTGCCCGGTCCTCGGCGCTCGTCAGGTCGCCGTAGACCACGTCGAGCGTGCCGGGGTGGTCGGGCATCTCGTCGGCGATCTCCTCGAGCGTCTCCTCCATGTTCTCCTGGTTGTTGTCAAAGCCGACCACCCTCGCACCGCCCGCGAGCAGCATCTTGAGCGTCGCCGCGCCCATGCCCGAGGCGCAGCCCAGAATCAACGTCACCTTGTCCTTGCAGTCGAACTCCATCGCTTCCTCCTAGCACCACGTAGGCTCGACGATGACGGCCGGCGAGTCGTTGGTGCCGATGGTCACCCTGGTGCCCAGCGGACACTTCTCGCGGTCGACGATCGCGAATCCGATGTTCTTGTCGACGGTGTAGCCATAGATCATCTGACGGCACCTGCCCACCGGCACGCCGCGCTTGTAGACGATCTCGTTCTGCGCGATGTCCTCGTAGGACTCGCGCTCGATCTCGACGCCGACGAACGCCCGGCGCTCGCCGGCGGCATGCGACGCCTCGAGTGCCTCCCGACCCACG
Organism: Olsenella sp. An270; assembly: GCF_002159735.1. GTDB lineage: Bacteria > Actinomycetota > Coriobacteriia > Coriobacteriales > Atopobiaceae > Thermophilibacter. The sequence continues at coordinate 281,055 of NZ_NFJF01000001.1, read as the reverse complement.
AAGTCACCCTTCTTGTCAAAGTGGACGGACCAGCCGAGGTTGGCCTCGAAGGGAGTGAGCAGGTGGTAGTCCTGGCGCAGAGCCATGCCCTTCTCTATGGGGAGCGAGCGAACGTAGACCTCGAGCGTCTGGAGCTCGCGCTTGCCGGTCGCCCTGAGCGCCGCCGCCACGGCGTCGGAGTCCGCGCGGGAGCAGTAGACCTCAAAGCCGAGCTCTCCCGTGAAGCCACCTCGGTCCACGAGCACGTCCCTCTCGGCGACCTTGGTCCTCGCGAGCTCGAATCGCCTGAGCCCGGACACCGGGTCGGCGCAGACGGCGTCCATGACCTCGCCAGAGGTGGGGCCCTGGACCGAGTACATGTCGACCGACGGGGTGATGTCCTCGTACGTCACGTCGGCGTCGCCCTTGTGGGCGTCGATCCAACGCACCATGTGCGGACCGTAGAGGGTCGAGAGCCACCAATGGTCCTCGTCCAGGTGCATGGCCATGAGGTCATCGATGATGAGGCCATCCTCATTCAGCATCGTCGTGTAGCGCTCGCGACCCACGGGGCATGCCGCGACGGTGTTGACGAGCAGGCGGTCGAGAAGCCCCGTCGCGTCGGGACCCTTCACCTCGACGGTGTCGTGCGTCCAGCGGAACCATCCTGTGTCCTTGCGCACGGCCATCGCGTCGGCACGTGCGACCTCGTCTTCCTTGAATAGCATCGCACTCATCCCCCTAGAGCATGCGCGGGTCGATCTTGCGACCGACGTTGATGTACTGGAACTCGTCGTCCTTGCCGTCGATCCAGACCGACCACTCGGGCGATACGAGCGTCTTGACGGCACCGTTCCAATGCGCCTCGTAGCCCATCGTGATCTCGTCGAGCGGGGCCATCGGGAAGCGCCCGTTGAAGTCGTCCGTGGAGACCTTGATCGTGACGCCGTCCTTGTCGAATGCCTCCCACTCGAAGGGAACGAGCTGGCAGCCCATGACGGCGGCGATGTAGGCACCCATGAGGCGCGGGTCGTTGTCGCCGATCTCACGCGGCACGTCGAGCCAGGCGCGCAGACCCTCGCGGGCGAAGGGGTCGATGAAGGAGTTCTTGCCCGCGGTGGCAAAGACGATCTGGAGGAAGCGCTCGAACGTCTCGTCGTCGTCCGCCATGTCACGAATCGCGATGAGCGGGAAGCTGATCGACCACACCCACCCCATCTGCGCGACCCAGTTGTACTGCCACTCCAGCGAGTTCTCCTCGCCGAAGGTCTGGGTGTACTGGCCGTTGCGAATGCCCTGGGCATGACGCACGCACCGCTCCTCGGGCGTGTTGTGCACGGGATCGTGGCTGGGACCGCGGTGGTCGAGCCAGCCCTGGCGCTCGAGGCCGTAGTGATCGAGGCGCTCGGCCACCACGCGGCAGTGGCGGTCTCCGCAGCCCCGTGCCTCGCACATGTTGAGCTGGACGTCGTTGGTGATGGCACCGGGCTTGTCACCCGCGGCGATGTCGAAGTTCGCCGTGAACATGCCGGTGGTCATGTTGCACATCTCGGAGCCGACGATGTCCCAGGGGCAGGTGTCGAGCTCCTTCTCCACGCGGTTCTTGGTGAACTGGATGACGCGCCCCGCCATGTCCTCGGCCTCGTCGCCGTAGTCACCCCAGATCGCGCCGATCCAGGCCTCCCGGTCGACCAGCTCCGGAATGTTCCAGTCGTCGTAGAACTGGTCGAGGTACTCGCGCAGCTGACCCTCCCCGCCGGCGCAGGCCGCGCAGTTCATCATGTTGGCGATCTCGGTGATGGAGGCGGTGCGGTCCTCCCAGTCGTCGTTCAGGAGGCGCATGACCTGGAAGATGTTCGCCGAGAACGCGGCTATCGTCCGCAGGCAGTACGAATAGGCCTCCTTCTCGGGGATGATCTTCCCGAATGGGGTCTCGACACCCCTGCACGCCTCCACGTGCTCCCTCAGAGCCATAGCCTCTCCTTTCGTCGGCGCCGTCGCGCATCGTGCGCCCAGTGTGCCTCGGAAGGTGGCTCGCATCACCGCTTCACTGTGTGCGGTTTGAGAGAAGGTTGGCCCTACAAGTTGTAGGTGCGCTCTCTCCATCGCCGAGAAACTCGTCCGCTCGTCGAGAAGCGCTCTGAGCGTGTCGTTTCTTCTTCAATCCATGTCTAGACTGTCTGTCATGGCATCTTCGTTGGAAGCGTTTACGTACAACGTGAAGGATGGTAGCCATGAGACTCAGCGTTGAACTCGTGGCACGTGAGCTCGCGCGCTCGCATCGGATCCGCGTGCACGGCACTGCGGGGCGTGAGCTCGCGCTGCATCGCCCCGAACTCCTCGAGCCGTCCACGTGCGAGCTCATCCCCCATCACCTCTATGTGGGGCGCACCGACCAGCTTCCCCAACGCGTCCTGATCGGCACGGACGTGGCGCTCGTCGTCGTGGGGCCCTCGCCGAGGCTGCGCTGGTTTCGCGAGCGCTGCAGCGTAATCGAGGTCGAAGAGCCCTGCGACCTCCCTGCGGTCTTCAACGAGGTTCAACGCCTCTTCCAGCGCTACGCCCACTGGGAGGAGAGCCTCTGGGAGATCCTCGATGACGACTCTTCCATCCAGGCACTTCTCGACGCCTCAGCCTCCGTGCTCGACGGCTCGCTCGACGTGCTCGACGCCAATCTCAGGCTTCTTGGGCAGACGATCTCCCAGAACGCATCACGTGAGCGGGCGTCCATCGCCGACGAGGGTGGCAACCTGTACCCGGACAGCATGAACGAGTTCCTCTCGCAGCACGACCTCGCCATGGACGTCTCGACCCCCTTCGTCATGGACGTCTCGGGCGTGAGCACGCTGAACGCCAACCTTCTCGACAATGGCACCTACTTGGGATGCCTCACGCAGATGGCCGACCCGGGCACGACATGCGACATGGCGGACGCCCCCGTCATGGCACTGCTTGCCGACATGGTGCTCAAGGCGCTGCGCAGGCTCGACGTCACGACGGAGAAGACGAAGGGCGATCTCAGGCGATCTCTCGCTGCCCTGGTCGCCGCCGAGCAGCTCGACGCGCTCTCCCTCTCGGCGCTTGCCGCCGAGAGAGGCTCCTACGTGTGCCTCAAGATGCGCCTCAACAGCCGCGGTCGTCAGCTGCCGCTCTCATACGTCCGCAACCTGGTGGAGGGCAATCTGCCGGACACCGTGGCCTTCATCCACCAGCGCTCCTACGTCGTGGCGTTCTCGCGGCTTGACGGGCTCGCCCCCGAGGGGGAGCGCCGCGCAGCGCTCGAACGGCTCCTCGCGCCCATGACCGACTCGGTCGGCATGCGCGTGGGAATCTCGGACCACCTGCTCGGCCTCGAGAGCGCACGAACCTACTACCTGCAGGCGGGCGTCGCGCTCGAACTGGGGATGGCACTCGATCCCAAAGGGACGGTCTATCGCTTCCAGCAGTACGCCCTGCCGGAGCTCATCATGAACTCCCTGGGCGAGCTGTCGGTTGAGGCCTATTACACCCCCGGCCTGCGCCGCCTCCTCGAGCACGACGAGCACGGCTCCGTCTCCTACATCGACACCCTGGAGCGCTACCTCTCCCTCAACATGAACGTAAGTGCCACGGCACGCGAGCTCTACCTGCATCGCTCCACCCTCATCGAGCGCCTCTCCCGCATCAGGGCGGACATGGGGCAGGAGCTCGACGACCCCAAGACCCGGCTGCGCATTCAGCTCCTGCTTGAGGCACGCAGGCTCGAGCGCTCCCTCGGAGAGCTGAGCACCACGTAGCCGTCACATGAGGGCGTCGCGGCACCCCGGGCATTCCCTCGGGGTGCCGCGACGCATGGGCGGATGCGCAGCTGCCAGCTTTTGGACAGGCCTACTCCTCGATGGCCTTGAGCCGCTCGTCAATCTCGTCGAGGTGCTCGGCGAGCTCGGCTGCCTGGGGGAATGACGCGAGCTTGCGCAACGTCAGGCCGGCAACCATCTTCATCTGCGGGTCGGTCGAGAACCCTGCCGAGTATTCGGAGATGATCGCGCTCGCCTCCGCGTTCTTGCTCAGGACCTTGATCTTGGAATCAACAGAAAGCGCCATGGCTCCTCCTCGTCGCCCGCGACCGGGCATCGTCAGGGCAAGCCCCTCTTGCCTCTGAGGGCACTATCCCACCCGGCCTCTCGAAGGCCCATCCGACGAATCGTAGGGTTATGCGGCGCTCCGCCCCCACAGAGCGCACGGTGTCGCGCGCCCTCCGCCTCAGCGCGCGTCAGCCACGCTGTCGCGCACGACGAGGGTCGGGGCGATCCTGATGGAGGTGGGGCGATAGCCCGGAGCCGAGCCGAGCAGGGCATGCTCCACGGCGACCCGCCCGCGGGCGAAGAGGTCGAAGCTCACGGTGGTGAGGCGCACGTTGGGGATCGAGCGCTCGAGCGAGTCGTCCACGCCGACGATGCTCACGTCCTCGGGGACGCGCCTCCCCGCCTCCACGAGCGCCGCCCAGACACCGACCGCCATCTGATCGTTGGCAACGTAGACGGCAGTCGCACGCTCGTCGCGCGCGATCCGGCGGCCGAGCTCGTAGCCGCTGCTCGCGGTCCAGTCTCCCCGCAGCGGCTCGCTGACGTAGAGGTTCCGGGCAGTGAGCTCGTCTCGCCATCCCCGCTCGCGAAAGACGGAGTCGACCGAGTAGGAGGGGCCGCTCACGAAGCGGATCTCTCGATGACCGTGGGAGAAGAGGTGGTCCATGACGAGACGCGAGCACTCGTACTGGTCCGAGTCCACGGTCGTACAGAGCGGGTGCTCGTACATGGAGAGCAGGACCGTCGAGAGGCCGGGCTGCGGCTGGAACTCCTCGAAGTCGCTCGCCCGTATGCTCATGCTTATGACGAGGGCGTCGATGGGCAGCGCCATCATCCTCCTCGTCGCCTCGGCGAGCGAGAGGGGGACGCGGTCGTCCATCTCGAGCGTCGTCACCGCGTAGCCCATCTCCCCCGCCGCCGAGAGGATCCCCTTCACCGTGGCGAGGTTGCCGAACTGGTCCACGTTGTAGAGGCACAGGCCGATCGAGTTGTAGCGCCCGCTGCGAAGGGACTTGCCGGCAAAGTTGGGCCTGAACCCCAGGTCGCGGATGGCGGCGAGAACGCGCTCGCGCGTGCGCTCGCTCACGTTGGGGTGGCCGTTGACCACACGCGAGACGGTCTGCTGAGAGACGCCGGCCGCGCGGGCGACCTCCGCCATCGAGACCGGCCTCGCGTCTGGGAGGGTCCCTCCGAGCCTTGGCATCCCCGCACCTCCCGACCGCTCACAAGCCGTTTGGACTCCAACGGCGAAAAACGGGCGCCATGCTGGGCGCCACCGGATATGTGTACGTTAACATCAGGACATGATTCGTCCACGCGTAGACGGTGAGCGGCGGCGTCCGTCCCGTCTGCGAGAGAAGGGAGCCCTCATGCTGGAGGTCACTTCGTTTGGCAGCACCCCGGACGGCTTCGAGGCGAGCGCCTACACGCTCTCGACCGAGCACACCCGGGCGCGCATCTCGGACTTCGGCGCCACGCTCCTCGGCATGGAGGTCCCGGGTCGAGACGGCACGACGGCCGACGTCGTCCTTGGCTTCGCCTCCGTCGAGGGCTATGCCGGCGTGAACGGGTCGTGCTACGGCGGCGTCATCGGCCCCATGGCCAACCGCACCGACCGGGCCGAGGTCCCCGTCGACGGGACGGTGTACCACCTTCTGGGGAACGACGGACCGAACGGCGAGAACAACCTCCACTCCGACCTCATGCGCGGGCTGCACAAGCGCGCCTGGGAGACGAGCTATGACGAGGCCTCCAACACGCTTAGCCTGAGCTGCTCGCTGGCAGACGGCGAGCTCGGCCTCCCCGGCAACCGCACGTTCACCGCCAGCTACCGGCTCTCCGAGCCGGAGGAGGGCGTGAGCGAGCTCGCCCTCACGTTCGACTGCACGACCGACGCCAAGACGTGCGTCAACATGACGAGCCACACCTACGTGAACCTCGCCGGTCACGACGCGGGCTCCGTTCTCGACCAGGTCGCCACCATCGACGCCGACACGTTCCTCCCCCTCCGCGAGGACTCGGTCTCCGAGGGTGTCGTCGAGGACGTCGAGGGGACGCCGTTCGACTTCCGGAGCCCCAAGGCGCTCGGACGGGACATCGACGCCGACTGCGAGCAGCTGCGCCGCGCGCGTGGCTACGACCACTGCCTCTGTGTGCGCGACTACGAGCCTGACGCCGCGCCTCGTCACGCCATGCGCCTCGAGGACCCCGCGAGCGGCCGTGCGCTCGACATCCTCATCACCATGCCGGGTGCGCACCTCTACACCGGAAACTGGTGCGACGACGCCGAGGGCGTGAAGGACGGGGCCAGCTACCGCCCGCGCGACGGGGTTGCCTTCGAGCCGGAGTTCTACCCCGACTTCCCGCATCACCCCGAGTGGGACCAGCCCGTCTGCGAGCCCGGTCGTCCCTACGCGCAGACGATCGTCTACCGCTTCTCGACGATCTAGGGCGCGCGTCAACACAACCGCTCCCGTGGAGGGCCCCGCATGCGGGGCCCTTTTCGTTTGCTCCGGAGGCCCTCGTTCTTGTCGACCGCGCTTCTAGGAATTGCCGCCCTTGTCGTGAAGGCATCTAGGAATTGGAGCGCTTGTCCTTGTGACTTCTAGGGATCACTGTCCTTGTCGCCCGCGCATCTAAGTTTTGCCGCCCTTGTCATGCAGCCCTCTAGAATTCACGAGGTTTGCACGACATCGGGCCCCGCAACCGATCAATCCCGCGTATTTCTAGAAGCGCGGACGACAAGGGCCGCGATTCCTGGGACCCCCCTGGACAACGGCAGCAAATCCTAGATGCCGCCAGGACAAGGCCGGCAATCCTTAGATCCGTACGCCCGTCACAGAAGAACCCGCCCGGACGCGGGGTCCGGGCGGGCCTGGGGGAGCACATCTGAGGAGGTGGCTACTTCTTCTGGATGTACTTCAGGCAGTCGAGGGTGACGGCCAGCAGGATGATGACGCCGGAGAAGACGAACTGGAGGTTCGTGTCGACGCCGAGAATCGTGAGCGAGTAGGTCAGCGCGGTGAAGATGAGAACGCCGATCGTGACGCCCGAGATCTTGCCGATGCCGCCGGTGAAGGAGACGCCGCCGACGACGCAGGCCGCGATGGCGTCGGTCTCCCAGCCCTGGCCGTAAGCCGCGGAGCCGGAACCGGTCATGCGCAGGCACTCGAGCCAGGAGCCAAAGCCGTAGAGGACGCCGGCGAGCATGAAGGTGCCGAGCATGACCCAGAAGACGTTGATGCCGGAGACGGCAGCGGCCTCAGGGTTGCCACCGACCGCGTACATGTTCTTGCCGAACGTGGTCTTGTTCCAGATGAACCAGACGATGGCGATGGCCGCGACGGCCCACAGGATGATCGTCGGGAACCCGCCGATCTTGGGGATGACCATGCCGGGGATGGCGGTCTCGATGGAGCCGAAGGAGACGCCCTTCGTGGCGTAGGTGAGCAGGCCGAAGATGATCAGCATGTTGGCCATCGTGGAGATGAACCAGTGCATCTTGAACTTGGCCGTGAAGAAGCCGGCGATCGTGGCAAAGAAGACGCAGAGCACGATGCAGACGAGAAGGGCCAGGATGATGCGGCCGACGACGGGGACGGAGGTGAGGTCGAACGTCATGCCGAAGACCGTGCCGGTGTTGATGCCCTGGTGCATGATGATCGTCGAAGCGGTCATGCCCATGCCCACCATGCGGCCGATCGAGAGGTCGGTGCCCGTCTGGAGGATGAGGCCGGCGACGCCGAGCGCGAGGAACATGCGCGGCGAGGCCTGCTGCAGGATGTTGAGCACGTTGTTGACCGTGAGGAGCTGCGTGCCCTTGACGATCGGCGCGGCGACGCACAGGCCGATGAAGACGGCGAGGATTGCGATGTAGAGGCCGTTGCGCAGCAGGAACTGACGGCGGTCGAACGTGTACTTGTAGTTCTCCCAGCGCTGGGCCTGGTTCTCCGCGAAGGTGAACTTGGACATACGGAGCATGTCGATCAGGTGGTAGCGGTGGGTGAAGGCCTCGTGGCCGCGGTCCTTGACGAGCTGCAGCGCCTTCTCGTACTCGATCTTGGCGTCGAAGCGACGGTTCTTGTAGACGTAGTTCTCGTCCTTGATCTCGGCGCTGTCGGAGAGCTTGGCGAGGTTGGCCTGGTGCTCCTTCTCAAGCTCGGCGAGGCGCTTGTCATAGTTCTGCTTGGCGACGACCTTCTCGGAGGCGCAGGCCTGCTTGACCGCGTCGAGATAGTCCTTGTCGTAGTGCGCGGAGAGGTAGTCGACAGCCTCCTTGATGAGGGCGTCGACCTGGGACTTGTTCTGGCTCTCGACGGCCTTGGCCTTCTCGAGGTCCTTCTGGTAGGCGGCGATGGCGCGCTCGCGCTCGTCCTTGGTCAGGATCTTGTCGCGCTTGGCGTCGTCGATGGAGCCCTCGAGCGCAACGACCTTGTCCGTGCCGTCGACGCGCAGGGCGTCGATCTTGGCCTGGATGGCGCCGACGTGGTCGTCGATCGGCTTGCGCAGGGCCATCTCCTCCTCGTGCGTGAGAATTGCGTTTGCCATAGGTTATCCCCCTTACAGATACTTGGCGCTGAGGCGAAGGAGCTCTTCCTGGTTCGTCTCCTTGGTGTTGACGATGCCGGAGAGCCTGCCGTTGGACATGACACCGATGCGGTTGGTGATGCCGAGAATCTCGGGCATCTCGGAGGAGACCACGATGATGGTCTTGCCCTCCTTCGCCATCTTGATGATGAGCTCGTAGATCTCGTACTTGGCACCGACGTCGATGCCGCGGGTCGGCTCGTCCATCAGGAAGACCTGCGGGGCGCGCTCGAGCCACTTGCCGAAGATGACCTTCTGCTGGTTGCCGCCGGAGAGCGAGGAGATGAGGTCATCGGGTCCCATGCACTTGGTGCGCATGGTCTTGATCTCCTCGTTGGTGGCGTTGACCATCCTCGGCTTGGAGAGGGCGATGCCGGTCTTGTAGTGCCCCAGGTTCGCGATCGTGGTGTTGAACGTCAGGTCGCCCTTGAGGAAGAGGCCGTTGGCCTTGCGCTCCTCGGTGATGAGGGCGAAGCCGTAGTCCATCGCCTCCTGGGCGTTGTTGAAGTTCATGAGGTGGTCGCGGAAGTAGACGCGACCCGAGGCGCGCGTGCGGATGCCGAAGATCGTCTCCAAAAGCTCGGTGCGCCCGGCGCCGACGAGGCCGTAGAGGCCGAAGATCTCACCCTTGCGGACGTCGAAGGTGATGTCCGAGAGGTTGGGGGCGTACTTGGTGGAGAGGTGCTGGATCGAGAGGATGGGCTCGCCGGGCGTGTTGTCCACGGGCGGGAAGCGGTTGTCGAGGGAACGACCGACCATGGCGGCGATGAGCTCGTTCATGTTGGTGTCCTCGATGCGCTTGGTCATGACGAGCTCGCCGTCGCGCAGCACCGAGACGTCGTCGCAGATCTCGAAGATCTCGTCCATCTTGTGGGAGATGTAGATCAGCGAGATGCCCTGCTCCTTGAGCATGCGCATCATCGCAAAGAGCTTCTCGACCTCCTGGGTCATGAGCGAGGAGGTGGGCTCGTCCAGAACGATGACCTGGGCGTTGTAGGAGATGGCCTTTGCGATCTCGCACATCTGGCGCTGGGAGACCGACATGTTGCGCATGGGCGTGTTCAGGTTGACCGTGAGGCCGAGCTTGCGGAAGAGGTCGGATGCCTCCTTGCGCATGCGGCCCTCGTCAACGATGCCGAGCGAGTTCGTCGGGAAGCGGCCGAGGAACAGGTTGTCCTTGACGTTGCGGTCCAGGCACTGGTTGAGCTCCTGGTGCACCATCGCGATGCCGTTCTCGAGCGCGTCCTTGGGACCGGAGAAGGCGACCTCCTTGCCGTTGAGCAGGATGGTGCCCTCGTCCTTCTGGTAGGTGCCGAACAGGCAGTTCATCATCGTGGACTTGCCTGCGCCGTTCTCGCCCATGAGGCCCATGACGGTGCCGCGCCGAACGTTGAGGTTGATGTGGTTCAGAACCCGGTTGCGTCCGAACGACTTGCTCATGCCCTGGATCGACAGGATGATGTCATCTTGCTTGTCAGCCAATAGTTTCACCCCTTACGTAATTCGTGGCGCTGGCGCGCCTCCAGAGAAACACCGCTAACCCAAAGTCTTCAGACGCATAGGGAGGGAGGAGCATGACCTCCTCCCTCCCTTGTTCTTCCGTGTCAGCGGAACGAAGCCATATTCCTGCCTACGCGAGCAGCGAGGTGTAGGAGGCGCCGTTGTCGGTCTTCACCATGTTGATGGCGAAGCCGTCGTACTGGTCCGGGTTGCCGAGACGGTTGGTGATGTTGGCCTCGGTCTGGCCGTCGCCGCCGATGTACTCGACCGTGAGGTTGAGCAGGTCGTCGTACTTCTCGAGGAGCGGCTGGTAGGTCGCGGAGAGGAAGTTGTCCGCGGCGTTGTAGATGTCGAGCCAGACGCTCTTGTTGGGGTGAGCGGACTCGTCGAGCTGGCTCTGAGCCGTGGAATAGAGCGTGGTGGCGTCGAGGTACTGCTCGTAGTTCTCGGCGGTGACCGCGATGTTCATCGCGTAGTAGGAGCGCTCGTCCTCGTTGTAGACGTAGTCAGCCTCGGCGATGACGTTGCCCGCGTCATCCTCGGTGGCGATGCCGGTGTTGATGTCGGCGCCGTCGAAGACGTTGCGGAGCAGGCGCAGGGTGAGGTAGGCCTGGACGGCGGGGTTCTGGGAGATGGTGCCCGCGTAGCCCTCGGCGATGGCCGCGACGGCGTCGGAGTTGGCGTCGTAGCCGAAGGTCGGGACGCCGTTCTCCTTGGACCAGGCGTTGAACATGGACATGCCCATGCCGTCGTTGTTGGAGACGACGACGTCGATCTGGTCGCCGAAGGAGGAGGCCCAGGTGCCGATGGCGTTGCCGGCCGTGGCAGCGTCCCAGGTGGCGCCGGACTGGTTCTTCATCTCCTGCGAGGCGAGCTCGCGGATGATGTACTCCTTGCCGTCATCAGCGGTGACCTTGCCGTCGACGACGAGGGTGGAGGAGCCGTCGGTGTTGGTGCCGACGGGGTCGGAGACGATGTTGCCGTCCTGCTCGACGGCGGTGCCGAGCGCCTTGCGGGTGCCGCGCGTACGGGCGATGGAGTCGTTGTGGCCGATGTCACCGACGGCGAGGACGTAGCCGATGATGCCGTCGCCGTTGCGGTCGAGCTCGGCGGCGTGGGCCTTGATGTGAGCCAGGACCATCTCGCCCTGGAGGTCGCCACCCTGGGTGGCGTCAAAGCCGACGTAGTAGGTGTTCTCGTTGAAGGTCAGGGTGTCCATGTCGAGCTCGCCCGTGGTGGAGTTGGACGGCTGACGGTTGAAGAAGATGACCGGCTTGGCGGCGTTGCCGGTAGCGGCGGCGTCGCCACCCTCCTCGGCGGGCTGCTCGGCAGTCTCGCCACCGCAGCCGACGAGCGCGACGGTGCCGGCACCGGCGAGACCGAGGCCGCAGACCTTCACGAAGTTGCGACGAGTCAGATCCATGGTGGGTTTCCTTTCCCCGTTTCCCCAGACACGCGCCATACGCGTGCCCTTGTCTTGTGAGTACGTTAACACCGGCTCGCCGACGGTCGGGAAGGTTCGCCGCCAATCATCGCCCGACGGTCGGATGGGACGCGTGAGCGGTGAGAACGACAACTTTGGTTTAAGGAACAGGTTTCTGACTACTCATACCTCTCGTCGAAGACGCGCTTGGTCTTCTTCTCGCTCCTCGGGAGCACGCCGAGCTCGACGACCTTGACGAGCGGCGTGAAGCCGATGCGACGCTTGACCTCGGCGGCAACGGCGTCGGCGGTGTCGAGGAAGTCCTGTGTGCCGTCCGTCTCGACGTAGATACGCATGGTGTCGCGACCCTCGAGGTGCGAGAGGCGGATCTGATACTCGCTCGAGAGCGCCGGGAACGTCTGGAGGATCTCCTCGATCTGGCGCGGGAAGACGTTGACGCCGTGGATCTTGACCATGTCGTCGGAGCGGCCCTGCAGCGCGTCGATGCGCGGGTACGCGCAGCCGCAGGGGCACGTCCCGGGGATGATGCGGCTGAGGTCGTGGGTGCGGAAACGGATGAGCGGCGCGCCCTCCTTGACGAGCGTGGTGATGACGATCTCTCCCCACTCCCCGTCCGGGAGCGGCTCGCCCGTCGCAGGATCGACGATCTCGATGTAGATGTAGTCGTCCCAGTAGTGCATGCCGTCCTCGGCGTCGCAGGAGATGCCGATGCCGGGGCCATAGACCTCGGTGAGGCCGTAGATGTCGTAGATGGAGATGCCCAGGCCCGCCTTCACGCGGTCTCGCATCTTCTTGCCCCAGCGCTCGGAGCCGATGACGCCCTTGGTGAGGGCGACCTGGTCCTTCATGCCGCGCCTCTCGATCTCCTCGGCAAGCAGGAGCGCATAGCTTGACGTGGCGCCGATGACCGTTGTCTGGAGGTCGACCATGAACTGGAGCTGCTTCTCGGTGTTGCCGGGGCCCATGGGAACGACCATCGCCCCGAGCTTCTCGGCTCCCGCCTGGAAGCCGATGCCCGCGGTCCAGAGGCCGTAGCCGGGCGTGATCTGGATGCGGTCCTCGGCCGTGATGCCCGCCACCTCGTAGCAGCGCTTGAACTGCTCCGCCCAGTCGTCGACGTCGCGCGCGGTGTAGGGGATGATGACCGGCGTGCCCGTGGTACCCGAGCTCGAGTGGATGCGCACGATCTCTCGCTCGTCCACGGCGGAGACGCCGAGCGGGTAGCAGTTGCGCAGGTCCTCCTTCTCGGAGAACGGCAGCGCGAGGAAGTCCTCCTCGGTGCGGACCTCGGTGACGCCCGCCTCCTGGAGGCGTCGGCCAAAGTAGTTGCCCGACGCCACGAGGCGCTGGACCTGGTTGTTGACGAGCTTGAGCTGGGACTCGCTGATGTGCATGGAAGGCTCCTAGAGGTTGAGGGCGCGCAGGTCGAGATCGACGAAGGCGGGTTTGACGAGGGCGCGGACGGCGGCGACGAGGTCGTCGGTCGTGACGGGCCCGAGCGCGCCGGCTCGGGCGGCGGCACCGAGAAGGACGACGTTCAGCGCCTTGGCAGTGCCGATCTTGGCAGCCGCCGCGGAGGCGTCGACGATTACGAGGTTCTTCTCGCCCACGCGTTCGTGCAGGTGGGACATGATGGCGGGCAGGTCGTAGGCGGGGCCTCCAGTCGCCGCCGAGACGGGAACGACAGGTGCGTCGCTCGTGACGACCATGCCGCCCGGACGAAGGAACGGCAGCTGGCGCACCGCCTCGGCCGGCTCGAAGGCAACGATCGCGTCCGCCCGACCGCGTCCGATGAGCGGCGAGTGAGCACCCTCCCCCATCCGCACGTGGCTGAACACGGAGCCGCCGCGCTGCGCCATGCCGATGGTCTCGGCGGTCTTGACGGGGAGGTCACGCTCCATCGCAGCGCGGGCGAGGAGCTTGGAGGCGAGGACGGCGCCCTGTCCGCCCACGCCGGCGAGGATGACATTGGTGCTCACAGGCGCTCACCTCCCGAGATGGCGTGCGTGGGACAGATCTGCTCGCAGAGGGTGCAGCCCGTGCACTGCGCGGGGTCGATGCGCACCTTGCCGGTGGCGGCGTCAGGCACGAGGGCGGGGCATCCCAGCTCGCGGACGCAGCGCTGGCAGCCCACACACTTCTCGGCATCCACCGCACTTCTCGCCTTGGGCCTGGCGAGAACCACGCACGGGTTCCGGAAAATGATCGCCTTGACGCCCGGCTCGTCGGCCACGCGGCGGACGGTCTCGACGGCGCGCTCGTGGTCGAGCGGGTCGACGGTCTCCACGACCGTGAGGCCGATCGCGCGCAGCACGCGCTCGATGCTGACCTTCTCGACGACCTGGCCCATCATCGTGCGACCCGTGCCGGGATGCGGCTGGTGGCCGGTCATGGCCGTGGTGGAGTTGTCCAGGACGACGAGCGTCATGCTGGCCTGGTTGTAGAAGGCGTTGACCACGCCGGTGATGCCGGAGGCGAAGAAGGTGGAGTCGCCGACGAAGGCGAAGGCAGCGGTGTCCGGCTCCACGTGCGTCACACCCTGTGCGATGTTGATGCCCGCGCCCATGCACAGGCACGTGTCCACCATGTCGAGCGGCTTGGCGTTGCCGAGCGTGTAGCAGCCGATGTCGCCGCAGAAGAGCGTCTTGCGGCCGCGCATGGCCTTCTTGACGGCATAGAAACTCGCGCGGTGCGGGCAGCCGGCGCAGAGGACGGGAGGGCGGACTGGGAGCGTAGGGGGCGCCGGGCAATTCCCCGTGCTCAAACAGTCCTCGCCGCTGCGCGGCTGCGGAACTGCGCGCGGGGAAATGCCCGGCGCCTCGCTCTCGTCGGCCGCTCCCCTACCGAGGAAAGCGTCAATCGCACGCCCTACCGATTCAACGGTGTTCTCGCCGGAGGGTTGGATGTCGTCGGTGAGCTTGCCGCGGATCTTAACCGTGAGGCTGCGGCGGCCGCAGGTGGCGATGAGGGCGCGCTCAATCACGGGGTCGAGCTCCTCGATGCAGAGGACCTCGTCAAGACCGGCCAGGAAGTCGGCTGCCAGGTCCTCAGGGAACGGATACGGCGTTGCCACGCGGAGCACCCGCACGTCGTCCTTCTCGCTCAGGTTCTCGGCGACGTAGGTGGCGCTGATGCCGTGCGTTGCGATGCCGAGGCGCGGGCGCGCGTCCGGGCCGGCCGTCTGCCGGACGGTGTTTCTCGCGTAGCCGGAGAGGCGCTCGGAGAGCTCCGCGTCGCGCGCCTCGATGGCGGCGTGGGCGCGCACGGAGAGCGCGGGGAAGATGACCCAGCGGGACGGGTCGCGCACGAAGCCCTCGGGCTCGTTGACCAGCCACTCCTCGGGCTCGGCCACCTCGACGTCCTCGTAGCCGTGGTCCACGCGCGTCGTGGGCCGCACGATCACGGGGCAGCCCAGCTCCTCGGAGAGCGCGAAGGCCTCCCCCATCATCTGGTAGGCCTCGCTCGGGCTGGAGGGGTCGAGGATCGGCAGCTTGGCGTAGGCAGCAAAGGTGCGCGTGTCCTGCTCGGTCTGGGACGAGATGGGACCGGGGTCGTCGGCCACGAGGACCACCAGGCCGCCCTTGACGCCGATGTAGGAGAGGCTCATGAGCGGGTCGGAGGCGACGTTCAGGCCCACCTGCTTCATCGTCACGAGCGCCCGGGCCCCGGCGTACGCCGCGCCGGCCGCCACCTCGAGCGCCGCCTTCTCGTTCACGGACCACTCCACGTAGACGCCCTCGCCCCGGCGGCGCGCCACGGTCTCCAGGACCTCGGTCGACGGCGTGCCCGGGTAGCCGGCCACCACGTTCACGCCCGCAGCGAGCGCGCCCAGGGCCATAGCCTCGTTGCCCATCAGGAATTCTCTGTGCATGCTGACCTCCCTCGCTGCGCCGCACTCTAGCAGAGCAAAGCGGCCTCTGGCCGACCCGTCGCAAACCGGTAACGCAATTTTGGGACGGGTTCAAACCCGCTGCTCGTTTGGGACAGGCCTGAAGCCGGCGCGACGTCCCGCTGGTTGGACCTGTCCCAGAAAAGCTGCAAGAATAAACCCGTCCCCAAACTGCAGAGGAGGGTGACGTGGCAGAGACGGCGACAGACAGGCTGAGGCTCGTCATCGGTGACGAGGGGCTGGCGCGGCTGGGCGAGGCCCGCGTGGCCGTGATCGGTCTCGGCGGCGTGGGATCCTCCTGCGCGGAGGCGCTGGTCCGAGGCGGCGTAGGGCGTCTCGTGCTCCTGGACCGCGACGTGGTGGCGCCGAGCAACCTCAACCGCCAGGCGCTCGCGTTCACGAGCACCATCGGCCGCCCCAAGGCCGAGGTCATGCGCGCCATGGCGCTCGACATCAACCCGGCTGTGGACGTCACCGCCGTGTCCGCGTTTCTCGACAAGGACGCGCTGCCCGAGCAGATGGACGGGCTGGGTCCGCTCGACTATGTGGTGGACGCCATCGACACCGTGGCCCAGAAGCTGCGCCTCGCGCAGTGGTGCCAGGAGCGCGGCGTCCCCGAGCTCTCCGCGATGGGCGGCGCCAACAAGCTCGACCCCTGCCGCCTGCGCTTCGCCGCCATCGAGGACACCGTCAACTGCCCGCTCGCGCGCGTCATGCGAAAGGAGTGCCGCCGCCGAGGCATCCGCGGCCTGCGCGTGCTCTTCTCTGACGAGGAGCCGGTCCGCATGGAGCGCATCTCAGACGAGCAGTGGCTGCGCGAGGGGTCGCTCCTGGGCACGATGAGCTACCTGCCCCCCATCATGGGCCAGATGCTCGCCAGCCGCGTGATTCGCGACCTCCTGGGGTGGGCGTGACGCAAGCCGCGTGCGACAGAACCCTCCGGGACATCCGTCGCGCAGGGGCGTCCGCCACATAATCACCGCTTACGCGCGACGTGAAAAGTTGGTAGGGTAGCTCCTCGCATTCGCCCGCCCCGCGGGTCCCGTCGAGAAAGGTCTGCCCCCATGCCCACCAACAAACGCGAGAGCCTCATCTTTACGATCATCATGTGCTTCTGCATGGTGCTCTGGATGTCCGTCTACAACGTCGCTCGCGTGCATGGCTGGAGCTTCGGCTCCGGAACGCTGGCCGACGCATGGCTCGGCATCCCGCCGGCCTACGTGGTGGCGATGCTGCTGGACGTTCTTCTCGCCAGCCGGTTTGCCAAGTGGTTTGCGCTCCGCTTCCTGGTGACGCCGGGCAAGAGCAGCCGCCTTGCCATCACGCCGGCCATCAGCACGATGATGGTCTTCCCCATGGTGCTCTTCATGTCGCTCTACGGCGCGCTCGAGGCATTCACGCACGCGGGCGATCCCGCCATGATCCTGCCCACGTGGATCACGAGCATCCCGTGGAACTTCGTCGCCGCGCTGCCGTGGAACCTGCTGGTTGCGGGCCCGCTCTCCCGCTGGGTCTTCCGCCGCGCGTTCCCTGAGGGGACGGTGCTCGCGGAGCCGGTCTGCGCGTAAGCGGGCGCCCGCAGCTCTCCCGGCAGATCGGGCCACCGACGGAACCCCCACGGCATCGCGCTCGGGGCCCTCCGGCATGGCCTCACCGCATTGTATGCCGTGAGAGAAGGCTCGGAGCCTGTGCGAGGCATACGCCCGCGAGAATCACCACCACGCCCAGCCACTCGACGACGCCGAGCGGCTCGCCGAGCACGACCATGGCGATGAACAATCCCGCGGGAAGCTCCGCAGCGGCCATGACGGTTGAGAGGCCGGCGGGCAGGTGTGGCGACCCCAGGCCAAAGAGCAGCACGGGGCACATGAGGCCGAAGAAGCCCGCGACCGCGGCAAAGGGCAGGATGCCCTGGAAGACGACGCCCGACACCAGGTAGTCCGGGCACACGGTGAGCGACATCACGCCCGCCCCCAGGCACACGACGAGGCCGCGCTGCTCGTTGGAGCAGAGGGCCTTCACCTTACCGGAGAGCGTCACGAAGAGCGAGCAGGTCACAGCGGCGCCGAGCGCGCAGAGGAGGGCCACCGGGTCGTAGCCCGCAAGCCCCGTCCTGTAGACGCCGCTCGCGAACACGGTGCCGAACACGATGACCGCCGCCGAGGCGACCTCCACGAAGCGCGGAGCTCGGCGCGTCATGATGGTCTGCCAGACGAGCCCCATCCACGTGAACTGGAAGAGCAGCGTGAGCGCCACCGGTGCGGGCAGCACGCTCATGGCGTAGCAGTACAGAATCGAGGTCGTGCAGGTGAGGGCACCGAGCCCCATGAGTTTGAGCACCTGCTTGCCGGAAAGACGCTGCCACCGCACACCGCGCAGACGGCCGAGAAGCACCGCGAGCCCGAAGAACAGGAAGCCGAACCACGCCTGGCTTGCAACCACCTGCGCGGAGGTGAAGCCCGCCGCGTAGGCGAGCTTGTAGGTGGTCGCCATCGCCCCATAGCAGGCGCCGCCCGCGAACACCTGGAGTGCCGCCACCGCCCGGCGGCGTCCCGAGGGCGCCATCCCCGCAGACGGCATCGGCCGATCGATCACGTTTTCCATAGCCGTTCCTCCTCTCGCCCCGCAACGCGAGGCTTCGGCCCTGTGCGTCTCGGGCTCTCGGAGGGAGGCTGGCGCGTCATCACGTGATTGACGGCGCAAAATGCCGCACAACCGGAGCTCCGTTGTGCGGCAAAAAGGTGGCTTGCGCCCAGAAAAGTCCACACGATTTTAGACGAACTGACTGTACGGGCCTTGCCTGCAGAAGTCAAGCAACGGCGAGAAGTCCTTGTCGACGCTTGACGCGGCACAGAGAGCTCCCATAATAGGTCTCGAAAATCCCAGCGGATTTTTCCGGATGCCGCCATCATCTTTTCGCCGCTCACCCGCCTTAGGGCAGGTGGGCGGCTTTTCTGTATCGACGGGTCCGGCGAGAGAAGGGACATGGCATGGCGAACGAACTCATCGACCTCATCAAGACGCGCAGGAGCGTGCGCAGCTACAAGGCGGACCCCGTCCCCCAAGAGCTGCTCGACACCGTGCTTGAGGCGGGCACCTACGCGCCCACGGGCGGCGGGCACCAATCGCCGGTGATCGTGGCCGTGACGAGCCCCGAGACCCGCGAGCGCCTGCGCGCGCTCAACGCCGCCGTCATGGGCAAGGAAACCGACCCGTACTACGGCGCGCCGGCCATCGTGGTGGTGCTCGCCGACGGCGGACGCGGCACCTTCGTGGAGGACGGCTCCTGCGTGCTCGAGAACCTCATGCTCGCGGCGCACGCCGTGGGCCTCTCCAGCTGCTGGATCCATCGCGAGCGCGAGATCTTCGACAGCGAGGAGGGCAAGGCGCTCCTCAAGGAGTGGGGCCTGCCCGAGGCGCTGCGCGGTGTGGGCGCCATCGCGCTCGGCTACGCCGACGGCCCCGAGCCCGCCGCCACCCCGCGCAAGGAGGGCTACGTGGTGCGCGTGTAGCTCAAACGATTCACACGTTCCGGAAAGGGGCGCTCTGCCGGCAGCATCGATGCTCCCAGCAAAGCGTCCCCTGTCCGCCTGCGTCGCTAAAGACGAGTCCTCACGCTGCTCACGCCGTGGAGCATCTTCACAAACGCCGGATCGTCGTGGTTCACGATCTCGCTGTGGTCAAGGGTGAGCTCGGCAATCTGCGCCATGTCATCTGCGGTGAGCTCGAAGTCCCACACGTCGATGTTCTGCTCCATGCGGTCGCGGTGCACGGACTTGGGGATAACCACCACGCCGCGCTGGATGTTCCACCGCAGAGCCACCTGAGCCGCAGTCTTGCCGTACTTCTCGCCGATCGCGATGAGGACGGGGTGCGTGAAGATGCCGTGGTTGCCCTCTGCGAAGGGACCCCACGCCTCGGGCACCACGCCGTACTCGCGCATCGTGGCAAGCGCCGCCTCCTGTGAGAAGAACGGGTGCAGCTCCACCTGGTTCACGGCAGGCGTCACCTCGACGGTCTCGCAGAAGTCCGCCAAGCGCGCCGGATAGAAGTTGCACACGCCTATGGCGCGGATGGTGCCAGCGCGGTACGCCTCCTCCATGGCGCGCCAGGCCCCCACGTAGTCACCGAGCGGCTGGTGGATGAGATAGAGGTCCAGGTAGTCAAGACCGAGCTTGTCAAGCGAGGTCTGGAGCGCCGCCTTGGCACCCTCGTAGCTCGCGTCCCGCACCCAGAGCTTGGTGGTGACAAAGAGCTCCTCGCGCGGCACACCGCACTCGCGGATGGCGGCGCCCACCGCCTCCTCGTTCATGTAGGCGGCCGCCGTGTCGATAAGGCGGTAGCCGCAGTCGATGGCGTCAAGCACCGCCTGCTTGCATACCGCAGGGTCCGGCACCTGGAACACCCCGAAGCCCTCGCACGGCATCTCGATACCGTTGTTGAGCGTCACGGTCTGAACGTTTGCCATGGTAGATTCCCTTCTCGCCTAATCGCACCGTCCTTTGACCCCACCATCATGCTGCGAAAAGCGAATGCCGCGCCCTACGCATTCGAGCAGTTAGCATGCATAACGTGCATACTGAGAAGGACACACCAGAACACGGGAGACACCCATGACCATCGAGCAGCTCGAGCACATAGCCTGCGTCGCACGAACGGGATCCATATCCCGCGCCGCCGCCGAGCTCCATATGTCCCAGCCTGCGCTCAGCCGCTCCATCCGGCGGCTTGAGGACGAGCTTGGCTGCGGCCTGTTGCGCCGCACCGCGAACAGGTCGGCGCTCACCGAGGCGGGCTGCATCGCGGCAGACTACGCCGACGATCTGCTCCGCACCTATCGGCGCATGCGTGATGCGCTGGCATCGCTCGAGACGCGCCGGCGCACGCTGAGAATCGGCACCTGCGCTCCAGCCCCGCTCTGGCGCGTCACGCAGCTCGTGGTGGAGGCAGCGCCCGGCACCATCGTCGCTTCCGAGTCCCTTGATGAGCAACACCTGCGGCGCGCCCTCATGGAGAACACGCTCGATGCCGCCATCATGCTCAACCCGCTTGCGCTCCCCGGCTTCATCTCGCAGCCCATCATGACCGAGAGCCTCTCGGCGCTCCTGCCGCGCACGCACCCGCTCGCGAGCAAACAGACGCTGCGCTTTTGCGACATCGACGGCGAGACCTTCCTCATATACACCAACATCGGCTTCTGGCGCAGCATCGTCGAGCGCGAGCTGCCGCATGCGACATTCCTCTGGCAGGAGGATCGCTCGATGTTTGAGATTCTGCTCTCCACGAGCGATGCTCTCGCGTTTAGCACCGAGGCGGCAACGCCGTATACATCGCATCAGACTGAAAACGTTGCCCGCGTCGCGGTCCCGCTCAGCGACGCCAGCGCCCGCGCGACGTTCTATCTTGTGTATCGCACGGACGGGCAGGGCAAGGGCTCTGAGCTCATCGAGCGCGTGCTACCACGGCTCTCTCGCTGAGCCCCTCCCCGCGCACACTCGTTGCGCCTCTCGCTAGAGCCCGAAGAGCCCCGCCGCCGCGGCCATCTTGTCGGCAACCTTCACGCCAAAGGGACAGCGGCCCTCGCACGCGTGGCAGGCGATGCAGTCCCCCGCATGGGCATCGAGCGCGCGATAGTGGTCGCGCACAGAATCGGGTACCTCGTTGTGCAGGGCGGCGAGGTCGTAGAACTTGTTGACCGTGGGGATGTCGATGCCCTTGGGGCACGGCGCGCAGTGGCCGCAGTAGGTGCACTGACCCAGGTAGGCGTGGCGCGGCGCCCCGGCGAGCACGCTCGCATAGTCGCGCTCCTCGGCAGAGGCGGTCTCGTAGGCAACGGCCTCGACCACGTGCGCGGGCGTGGAGAAGCCCACCATGATGCTCGCTACCGCCGGGCGCGTGAGCGCGTAGTGGATGCACTGCACGGGCGTGAGCGCCACGCCAAAGGGCGAGGTCGCCGCGTCGAGCAGACGGCCGCCGGCGTACCCCTTCATGACGGTGATGCCCGTGCCCGTCTCCTCGGCGCGCGCGTAGAGCTCGGCGCGGTCGGCGTTGATGCCGCCCTCCCCCACGCCCGTGTAGTCACCAAAGAGGTCGTCGAGGTTGTCGGTCGCGGGCATCATGTCAAAGGCCGGGTTCACCGAGAAGAGCATCGTCTCGATCTCGGGGTTCTCGGCGACGCGTCGCGCCACCTCGGTGTTGTGTGTGGAGAGGCCGATGTGGCGGATGGTGCCCGCCGTGCGCAGCTCGCGCACGTAGCGCATGAAGGGGCTGTCGCCCAGAACGATCCGCTCGTACTCCTCAACCTTGTCCACGTAGTGGATCATGCCCAAGTCGACGTAGTCGGTGTGAAAGCGCTCGAGAAGATCCTCGAAGGCCGGCCTCACCAGGTCGAGGTCGCGCGTGCGCGTGTACTGCCCGTCCACCGTGACCGACCCCAGGTGCCCCTGAATGACCCAGCGCCCGCGGCTGCCGAGTTCCTGGAGAGCGTCGCCCAGATTGGAGCGCCGCGTTGTATCGTTCATCCAGCAGTCGAGGATGTTGATGCCCGCCTCCTCCGCGGCGCGCACCACCGCAAGCGTCTCCTCGGGAGAGCGGTCCATCCACTCGCCGCCAAAGCCGATCTCACTGACCATAAGCCCCGTGCTGCCCAACGTCCGATACCTCATCGCCGCCTCCTTCGGTTGGCTTCCTCACCATGATACGTTCGCCCGACGCCCCTACGTGGGCTGCGCGAGGGGTCACTCCTGGGCACGATGAGCTACCTGCCTCCCATCATGTGCCAGCCGCGTGATCCGCGACCTCTTGGGGTGGGCGTAGGGCCCCTTCGAGAGGTTTGGGTTCGATATTTTGCTCTATCAGGAGTAGGGGATTTTGGCGCAAGCTTCTGACCAGCACCTTTACAATCTTGCCCAGACGATCCTCGCTCCAGATGAACCCAAACCGATTTCCGGTTTGGGTTCAATTATCACCGCTCGCCGAGATATCGATTGAGCAACTAAGCTGTGACCTGCGCAAATGCAAACGGGCACCGAGCCCGAGCCACAACGGTGAACCCAAACCTCAAGAGCGTCGCCTACCGCAACGACCGGGCGAGAAGGACGTCGACGAGGACAGCGCACGCGAGCGCCGGAACCGCCCCGAGCAGCCCGACGAGGCAGACGGCAAAGACGCTGAGCACGCCACCCGCGAAGGCCGTGAACTGGAAGGATCCCACGGAGCGCACATGCCCGGGGTCGTCGAGGGCGGCGACAAGCACGAGCGCCACAAGCAGGGCCCAGGCGAGCAGGACCGCAGGCGCTGCGACGACCCCAAGCAGGTGGGCCATCGGGACCACGACGGCCGCAGACGCCGCCAGCGCCAGCACGAGCAGCGGCAGCGCGTCGAGCAGAAGCAAGGCCAGCGGCGCGGACGGCAGCAGCTGCCGGACGAGCCGGTTGGCGCAGTCCGCGCGAAACACGTGGGCGATCGGCAGCGGCTCGCGCTGGGCGAGCGCCACGCCGAAGAACCAGCAGAACAGAACGCCCGCGTTCGCACCCGTGGCGACGAGCAGGGCTCCCGCCGGGACGAGCGCGCCGCCCCACAGGAGAGCGCTGAGCGCCATCGACGGCTGCCGCGCCAGGCTCACGAGCGCATGGGAGACGTACGCCGCGCTCCCCCGCGCGAAGTGCCAGGTCCTTCTCGCCTGCCGACGGCGTCCGAGGCGACGTCGCCGACACGCCTCCTTGTAGGCGCCCGCATTGGCGAACGCAAGGAAGCTCAGGGACACGCGGGCAGCGTAGAGCTCGTTGTCATCTACGATAAAGGTCATGTCCGAACGGGAGGCCAGCCAGAGGGCGAGCGCGGCGATCACAACGTCGAGCAGCAGCGCCCCAAAGGTGACGAGCCAGCCCAGCAGAAAGACGAGCGTCGGCAGCGCGAGCGCCAGAAGCCCGGCGAGAAGGGCAGCGAGCACGCCTGCGACGACCGTGACGAGCCGGCGGCGTCGCGGCAGGACGGCGCTTCTCGCCAGACCGAGGACGAGCGCAAGAAGCCGCGCGGCCAGAGCGAGCGAGGCGACGAGCGGGCACCAGGCGAGCGGTGCGGGCGCGCGCGTGAGCACCCCGAGCAGGTAACCGAGAAGCGCCGACACCGTCGCCACGACCAGGGCGCTCCCGACGAGCTGGACGGCAAGCAGCTCCTGCGGGCGCACAACGCGCGAGAGCCAGGCGATATCGGGCGAGGTCAGGCGCAGCGGGGTCTCCCGCAGGGCGGCCACGGCCCAGCACACGAGGGCGATCGACGGCGCGACCGCGAGCAGCAGCATCCCGAGAGCGCCCGCGAGCGAGCCCATCGCGTCCCGCGTGCCCTCGACGAGGTCGACCACCTGCGCCCAGGAGAGTGCGAGGACCACGGCAAAGATGGCGACGAGGTAGAGCTGGTAGGTGCGCTCGAGAAAGCCGCAGTCCTCGTCGATGTCGGCGCCGGCGGCAAAGAGCAGGAAGCGCGCGCCGCTGCGGAGGTGGCGGAGGCGCAGGCGCGCCAGGAGGCCGAGGTTGCCGGCCATCTCAGGGCTCCTGACGCAGCGCGCCGTCACTGAGCACAAGATTGACGTCTGCAGTGAGGCCCGGAACGTCATGGTGGCAGCTCAGGAGCACCGCCGTGCCCCCGGCTGCCACGGCGGCGAGCTCCTCGGAGAGGACGAGCGACGCCTCGCGGTCAAGCGGGCCGTGCGGCTCGTCGAGCAGCAGCACGCGCGGGCGCAGCATAAGGGCCAGGACGAGCGCGAGCTTCTCGCGCATGCCGCGCGAGTACGCCGAGGGCAGGAGGCGCTCGTGCCCGACGAGGCCGAAGCGCTCGAGCAGCCGCTCCGCACGCGGGCGGGCGGCGTCGGCGCGGTTGGCCGCCAGCACGAGCCCCACGTGCTCGATCGCCGTGAGGTCGTCGTAGAAGCTCGGCACGTCGGGCACGAAGGTGAGCGCGCCGGGCGCGAGACGCATGCGCCCCGTGAAGGGCTCGCCGGCGACCAGAACCTCGCCCGAGCCGGGCTCCAGCCAGCCCGCCAGGCAGCGGAAGAGCGTCGACTTGCCGGCACCGTTCGGGCCGGTCAGAAACGCCACCTGCCCGGCCGCCAGCGAGAAGGACACGCCCTCCCACACCGGGACGTCCCCGTAGCCAAAGCAGAGGTCACGTACCTCGAGCGCCGTATCGGACATGTCAGCTCCTCACCGCGATCAAACAATGACGAGATGATACGCTTCCCGCAGAGCTCGGTTGAGTTCAGGCATCCATTGATTCTCGGAGTCACGCGGGCTTCTCGGCGCAGGTGGCCCAGAACGTGGGGATGCCCAGCTCGTGGAGGCGTCCCTCGCCGTTGGTGTCCTCGTAGAGGTCCAGGATCCGCAGGCCTGCCTGAATCTGCCCGCGAATCTGTTCGTCCAGGGTATGCGAGAACTGCATGCCCCACTCCGGGAGGTCCTTCTCGGAAATGAGCGAGGGGTCGCGGAGCGGGTTGAACGGCAGACCGCGCACGACGCACTCCTCCCCGTCGTCCATGACGTAGTTGAAGCCGTTGTCCAGTCCGGCGAGCAGGCGCCCTCCCGGCGCCAGCACGCGGAAGCACTCGCGCCAGATGGGGAGCACCTCCTCCACGTAGCAGTTGGAAACCGGATGGAAGATGAGATCGAACGCTCCGTCCTCGAACGGCAGCGGGCGCGTCATATCCGCGCGCACGGCGCGGATCTCGTAGCCCTCGCGCTCGGCGACCATGACATCGGACGCGATCTGGGCCTCGGAGTAGTCGAGCACGGTGCACGCGCAGCCCATCGCCGCGAAGATCGGCATCTGCTGGCCGCCGCCGGACGCCAGGCCGAGCACGCGCTTGCCACGCATGTCGTCGAAGAACCAGTCGCGCGGGACCTCGCGCGTGGGAGTGAGCACCATCGACCAGTCACCGCCCAGCGCCGCCTGGTAGCGCTCGTGGCTGACGGGCGTCCCCCACTCCCAGCCGTCAGCCACCCACGCGTCCACGACCCGCGCGTTCACGTCCGTGTACGATTCGGCCTGGTTCTCCAGCGAGTTCACGTTCTCCCCCATCGCGAGAATCGAAACAGAAAGGCCCGCCGACACTTCTCGGCCAGCGACTTTTGGGCGAAGCCCAATGAGCTGGCGAGAAGTGCCGGCGGGCCGTCAGGTACGTGAGAGTCTACGCGAAGTCAGAGATCTGCGCCTTCAGCTGCTCGATCGTAGCCGTGAGCTCAGCCGCCTGCGCGCGCTTCTTCTCGATGACCGCAGGCGCCGCCTTGGCGACGAAGCCCTCGTTGGCGAGCGTGCGCTCCACGCCCGCGAGGTCCTTCTCGGCCTTGGCAAGCTCCTTGGTAAGGCGCGCGGACTCGGCGGCAAGGTCAACGAGGTCGCCCACGTGGACGAAGATCTCCAGCCCGCCGTCGGCCACGGAGACGCAGCCCTCGGGCTTCTGGGCGTCAGCGGCAGCAACAAACGCGCCCACGTGGCCCACGGAACGCACGAAGCCCTCCTGGCCAGCGAGAACCGCCGCGTCCTCGGCGCCGCAGCGCACGCAGACGTCGAGCTCAGCGCGCGGCGAGAGGCGGTAGCGGGCGCGCGTGGAGCGCACGCAGGAGATGACGCGCTTGGCGAGCTCGAAGTCCTTCTCGGCGCGCTCGTTCATAAACTCGGCAAAGCGCTCGGGCTCCGGCCAGGCGGCCACCATGAGGAACTCGGCGGAGTGGTCGTCGAGGCCGCTCGCGGGAAGGGCATCCCAGACGCTCTCGGTCACGAACGGCATGACCGGGTGCAGCAGCCTCATGCAGGTGTCCAGCACGAAGACGAGGTTGCGCTGAACCTGCAGGCGCTCCTCGGGCGCGCCGTCGAGCAGGCGGCTCTTGCAGAGCTCGATGTACCAGTCGCAGACGTCACCCCAGAAGAAGCTCTGGATCTCGCGCGCGTAGTCGCCGAAGGCGTAGGTCTCCAGCTGCTCGGTCGCGTGCGCGACGGCGCGGGCCAGGCGGCTGAGCATCCACGCGTCCTCGGGCGTCACGGCGGCCGGCGCGCCCGGCTCGTAGCCCTCGAGGTTCATCTGGACGAAGCGGCTCGCGTTCCAGATCTTGGTCACAAAGCCGCGGGCCTGCTCGGTGCGCGGGCTGTCGATGAGCTGGTGCGTCTTCTTGTCGATGTTGGCGTCAAACTTGACGTCCTGGTTGTTGGTGATGAGCGTGAGGAGGTTGTAGCGCATGGCGTCAGCGCCGTACTTCTCCATGAGCTCCATCGGGTCGACGCCGTTGCCCTTGGACTTGGACATGCGGCTGCCGTCCTTGGCCAGGATCGTGGCGTAGATGTAGACGTCGTGGAAGGGCACCTCGTCGGTGAAGTAGAGCGAGCTCATGATCATGCGCGCCACCCACAGGGCGATGATGTCGCGCGCGGTCACGAGGACCTTGGTGGGATGGTGCTCGGCGAGCTCGGAGGTGTCGTCCGGCCAGCCCTGCGTGGCGAAGGTCCACAGCTGGCTCGAGAACCACGTGTCGAGAACGTCCTCGTCCTGGCGGACGTGGTGGCCGCCGCACTTGGGGCAGACGTCCGCGTCCTCCATGAGGGCGTCCTCCCAGCCGCAGTCCTCGCAGTAGAAGACCGGGATGCGGTGGCCCCACCAGAGCTGGCGGCTGATGCACCAGTCCTTGAGGTTGTCCATCCAGGTGAGGTAGGTCTGGGTCCAGCGCTCGGGGTGGAACTTGACCTCACCGGTCTTCACGACCTCGGTCGCGCGCTCCTTGAGCTTGTCCACGGCAACGAACCACTGCTCGGAGAGCCAGGGCTCGAGCGCAGTGTTGCAGCGATAGCAGTGCATGACGGAGTGGTCGAGCTCCTCGATCTTCTCGAGCAGGCCGTGCTCCTCGAACCAGGCGACCACGGCCTCGCGGCACTGGTCGCGGTTCATGCCGGAGAACTCACCGTAGCCGTCGACGACGACGGCGTGCTCGTCGAAGATGTTGATCTGCTCGAGGTCGTGCGCCTGGCCCATCGCGTAGTCGTTGGGGTCGTGCGCGGGCGTGACCTTGACGAAGCCCGTGCCAAAGTTGGCGTCGACGTGCCAGTCGGAGAAGATGGGAATCTCGCGGTTCACGATCGGGAGCATGACCTTGGCGCCCACGAGCTTGGCCTTCTCGGGGTCGCTCGGGGAGACCGCGATGCCCGTGTCGCCGAGCATGGTCTCGGGACGGGTGGTGGCCACGGTCACGTGGTCGATGCCGTCGACGGGCTCGACCAGCGGGTACTGGAGATACCAGAGGTGGCCCTTCTCGTCCTGGTACTCGGCCTCGTCGTCGGAGATGGCGGTGCAGCAGCTCGGGCACCAGTTGACGATGCGCTTGCCGCGGTAGATCAGGCCGTCGTGGTACCAGTCGCAGAAGACCTTGCGCACGGCGCGGGAGAACTCGGGGCTCATCGTGAACTTCTCATCGGAGAAGTCGATAGAGCAGCCCATGCGCTTGATCTGGGAGACGATGGTACCGCCGTACTCGCGCGTCCAGTCCCAGCAGGCGTCGAGGAACTTCTCACGCCCGATCTCCAGGCGGCTCACGCCCTCGCTCTTGAGCTTCTTGTCCACCTTGGTCTGCGTGGCGATGCCCGCGTGGTCGGTGCCCAGAATCCAACGCGTGGAGCGGCCGCGCATGCGGCTGTAGCGAACGTAGGTGTCCTGGATGGAGTCATCCATCGCGTGACCCATGTGCAGGATGCCCGTCACGTTGGGCGGCGGGATGACGACGGTGCAGTCCCCCACTCCCTTGGAGCGCTGATAGCAGCCGGCACTCATCCAACGCTCGATGAGCTCGGGCTCGGCGGTCTGGGGATCGTAGTTCTTGGGCATCTCTTCCACGGGGCATCCTCTCCCGGTCGTGTGCATATCAGTGCAACAGGATAGCACGTGGGCACACCCCGTCCTCGCTTCGGCTTTTCTCCGCTGGGACAGCATGGCGTGCTCAAAAAGCTCGCTCGTGCAACATTACGACGGATTTGAAATCAAAACGCTCGCTCGTGTAGCGTAGTTTTGGCCCAAAACCGCGCCTCGCGACTGTGATGCATTAAATGATTTATATTTTACCTGCGGAAACGCAATCGCGGATTCACCTGAACTCAAAATCTACGCTACACGAATGGACGTTTTGATTCCTGGAAGGGCAAAATGTCGCATGAGCGACTGTTTTATGCATCCAGCGTCTCGCGGGAGAGTCTTATGACCGGAAAGTGCGACCTCTTTGACTCCCACTGTCACCTGGGGTGGTTCGCCGACCCCATCGCCACGGCGCGCAGCGCGGCACGGGAGGGCCTCGGGCTCCTCGCCGTCACGGTGACGCCGGACGAGTACCTCACCTGGCGAGAGCCCCTGGCAGGCGAGGCCAACGTCTTGCTCGCCGCGGGCCTGCATCCTTGGTGGGTCCGCAGGCCGGAGGACGCCGACGCGTTGATCGCCGTCCTCCCCAAGGCGCGCTTCGTCGGCGAGGTCGGACTCGACGCCGCGCCGAGGCACGCAGGGACATGGGAGGCGCAGCTGGGGGCGTTCGAGCGTATCTGCGTGACGTGCGCGGAGACGAGCGACCCCGAGGCGCCCAAGGTGCTCTCGATCCACGCGGTGCGTGCCGCCGGCACCGTCCTCGACGTGCTCGAGCGCACCGGGGCCGGCGAGCGCTGCCGCTGCGTCCTCCACTGGTTCTCCGGCTCCTCTGACGACCTCTGGCGCGCCGCTCGCATGGGCTGCCGTTTCTCGCTGGGAGAGCGCTCCCTCGCCACGCGTCGCGGCCGAGAGTTCGCGCGCATCCTGCCCGCCGGCCTCATCCTCTCCGAGACCGACCTGCCGGAGGACGAGGGCGCGCGAGCATGCGCGGACGAGGTCGTCTCCTCCCTCGAGCGAACCATCGACGCGGTGGCAACGGCGCGCGGTGTCGACTCGGGAGAAGTGCGCAGACTCTTCGTAGACAATGCGCTGTCCCTGCTCGACGTTTGAGAGCCGACGCGACGCATGGTAGAGTTTATGAGGCCCTGAAGGCGCACGAACCGAGGTCACATGAAGCCGCTGCGCAAGACCACGCACGTGAGAAACCCCCTCTCCTCGACGATGCTCGCGAGCACGTCGGGCGACCTCGACCTGCCGCTCAACGACGTCGTCATCGTCTTTGCCTGCAGCGAGAACTTCGTGCCGTACCTCTCCGTGGCGATCCAGTCGATCTTCGACAACTCGAGCCCGGAGCGCCGCTACGACATCATCGTGCTCACGCGCAACATCTCGCCGGCGAGCATGATCACGCTCACGCGTCAGACCAAGGCCGACAACGTTGGCATCGGCTTTTTGGACGTGGATGCGGCGCTGGGAGACATCGAGCTCCCCCACCACGGGCACTTCCGCCCGGAGACGTACTACCGCCTGCTCGCACCGCAGCTGCTCCCCAACGTCGACAAGGCCATCTACCTCGACTCCGACCTCATCGTCGACGACGACGTCGCCAAGCTCTTCGACGTGGACGTGACGGGCCACCTGCTCGCCGCCACGCGCGACGCCGACACGATCGGTCAGATCGACGGCTACGACACCACCGTCGGACCCTACCTTAAGAACGAGCTCGGCATGAGCGACCCGCACGACTACTTCCAGGCGGGCGTGCTGCTCCTGAACCTCGCCGAGCTCCGGGCGACCGTCACGCCGGAGGAGTTCCTCGCCCTCTCGACGCAGCGCATGTGGCGCTGGCTCGACCAGGACGTGCTCAACAAGGTTGTCGACGGCAACTATGTCCGCGTGCACATGCGCTGGAACTACCTCATGGACTGGCAGCACCTGCGGCGCACCCACATCGTGGCCAACGCGCCGGCCGACGTGCGCGCCGAGTACGAGGAGGCGGCCGCGGACCCCGCGATCATCCACTTCGCAGGGCCGGACAACCGCCCCTGGCTCTACCCCGACGCCGACCGAGCCGACCTCTTCTGGCACTACGCCATGCGCTCGCCCTATCTCGACGAGATCCGCGGCCAGCTCGAGGAGTCGCGCGCCTCTGCCGCAGGCCTGGCGAAGCGCCTGCAGGTCATCGCCATCTACAAGGGCATAATGCCCGCCTTCGACAAGGTCTGCCCCGCCGGCTCCCGCCGCCGCGACGCCGTCATCCGCTCCTACATGGCTCTCGGCGGCTCCAACCTCTAGCCCCTAGCCTCTGACAGCCAACAAGAAGGGACGCCGCCCGAAGGCGACGTCCCCGTCCGGACGCATGAAGGCGAGCGAAGCCCGCGTCGCTAGGCCACGTGATGCTTGCCGTGGGCCTTGCTGACGAGGCGCGGCGACGCTCCCCCGCCGACGCTCTCCTTGGTGACGACGACCTTGGTGATGTCCAGGTCGCTCGGCAGGTCGAACATCGTGTCCTGGAGCGTGGCCTCGCAGATCGCACGCAGGCCGCGGGCACCGGTGCCGCGGGCGATCGCCTGGTGCGCGATCTCGGTGAGCGCGTCGTCTTCGAAGACGAGCTCGACGCCCTCGAGCTCGAACATGCGGCGATACTGCTTCACGAGCGCGTTGCGCGGCTGCGTGAGGATGCTCACGAGGTCCTCCTCGGTGAGCTCGCGTGTGGCGGTGATGACCGGGATGCGCCCGAGGAACTCGGGAATCATGCCGAACTTGTGCAGGTCCTGAGGCATGACCTGCTCCATGAGGTAGTCCTCGTTCTTCTCGGCGCTCTGCCCGACCTCGGCGTTGAAGCCAATGCCCTTCTTGCCGATGCGATCGGCCACGATCTTGTCCAGGCCGACGAAGGCGCCGCCGCAGATGAAGAGGATGTTGGTGGTGTCGATGCGAATGAGCTCCTGCTGGGGGTGCTTGCGACCGCCCTGCGGGGGGACGCTCGCCTCGGTGCCCTCGAGAATCTTGAGGAGCGCCTGCTGCACGCCCTCGCCGGAGACGTCGCGCGTGATGGAGAGGTTCTCGGCCTTGCGGGCGATCTTGTCGATCTCATCCACGTAGACGATGCCCACCTGGGCGCGCTCGACGTTGCCGTCGGCGGCGGTGATGAGCTTGAGGAGGATGTTCTCCACGTCCTCGCCCACATAGCCCGCCTCGGTGAGGGTGGTGGCGTCGGCGATGGCGAAGGGCACCTCGAGGAAGCGCGCGAGCGTCTGGGCGAGCAGCGTCTTGCCCGTGCCCGTGGGGCCCAGCAGCAGGATGTTGCTCTTGGCGATCTCCACGTCCTCCTCGCCCTCGGCGACCTCGTCGTTGCCGGAGAGGATGCGACGGTAGTGGTTGTAGACGGCCACGCTCATGGCGCGCTTGGCCTGCTCCTGCCCCATGACGTACTGCGAGAGCTCGTCGTAGATCTCGTGTGGCGTGGGCAGGTTCTTGATGGGCAGGCCGTCGTCGGCGCCCTCTCCGCCCTCGACGCCCTCCTCGGAGACCTCCGCGTCATCGATCATGTCGGTGCACGCGTGCACGCACTCGTCGCAGATGAAGACGCCTGCAGGACCGGCGATGAGCTTGCTCACCTGGCTGCGGGTCTTCCCGCAGAAGGAGCAGCGCATCTCGCCGCCGAACGAGTCGGTGTCGTTGTTGGGCATGTGCTACTCCTGGCTCTGGTCGGTGCGAGAGGTGATGACCTTGTCGACGAGACCGTACTCGCAGGCCTCGGCGGCGCGCATGTAGTTGTCGCGCTCGGTGTCGGCGTTGATCTTCTCGATCGGCTGGCCGGTCGCCTCCGCGAGGATCTCGTTCAGGCGCTTGCGGATCCAGCGGGTCTCGTCTGCGACGATCTGGATGTCGGTCTGCTGGCCGGAGACGCCGGAGCTCGGCTGGTGGATGAGGACCATCGAGTTGGGCAGCGCCAGGCGCTTGCCCTTGGCGCCGCACGCGAGGATAGCGGCGCCCATGGAGGCGGCCATGCCCACGCAGATGGTGGAGACGTCGGGCTTGATGAAGTTCATCGTGTCGATGATGCCCAGACCCGCGTAGACGTCGCCGCCGGGCGAGTCGATGTACAGGGAGATGTCCTTGTCGGGGTCCTGGCTCTCCAGGTGAAGGAGCTGCGCGATCACGAGGTTCGCGGAGTCGCGCGTGACCTCCTCGCCGAGAAACACGATGCGGTCGTTGAGCAGGCGGGAGTAGATGTCGTAGCTGCGCTCGCCGCGCGGCGTCTGCTCCACGACGTACGGGATGAGCGGGATGTTGGTAGGCTGGTGCATGTGCTCTCCGTTTCGTATGTGTGCGCCCCGGGCGAGCGGTCGCCGCCCGGGGCGCTTCCGATCCGTGAGACGAGGCTACTCGGCGTCCTCGGCCTTGTCGCCCTCGGCGGCGCGCTCGGCGATCTCATCGACGATGTTGACCTTGGCGTTCTCGACGAGCCAGTCGAGGGCCTTGGTGCGACGGATGGAGTCGCGGATGGCGGGGAGACGACCCTCGGAGCGCCACTGCTCGACGGAGGCGTCAACGTCCTCGACGCCGGCCTTCTCGAACTCCTCGCGCACCTCCTCGTCGCTGACCTCGACGCCGAGCTTGGCGGCGAGGGCGTCGAGCGCCAGGGACTGACGCGCGCGCTCCTCGGCCTGGACGCGGAGGTCGGCGATGAAGTCGTCGGACTTCACGCCGCGGGCGCGCAGGTACATGTCGAGCGAGGCACCCTGGCTCTGCAGACGGGCGAGGAACTCGGAGGCGAGCTCGTTGAAGATCTCGTTCTGGTAGGCCTCGGGGACGGTCTCGAGCTTGAGGAGCTTGCCCACGGCCTCGACGAGACGATCCTCCTTGAGGTTGGGCAGGCTGGTCTTCTTGTCGCCCTCGATCTCCTCCTTGACGGCGTCGCGGAAGGAGGCGACGTCGTCGTAGCCGTACTTCTTGGCGAGCTCGTCGTCGAGCTCGGGGGTGACGGCCTTCTTGATGGCGTTGAGCTTCACCTTGACGGAGAAGGTGTGGGAGTGCTCCTCGCCCTCGTGCTCGTGGGTGCGGGTCCACTCGATGGCCTTCTCGTCGCCCTTCTTCATGCCGACGATGCCCTCCTGGAGCTGGTCGGGCACCTGCTGGCCGTCGAGCGCGAGCATGCGGTTGGTGCCGGCGAGGTGGCCGGCGCCCTCGACGTTCTCGACGTCCACGGAGACGACGTCGCCGGGCTCGACGGCACGGTCCTCCTCGACGTCCTCGTAGGTGACCTGGTAGCTGAGGAGCTGGTTGATCTGCCAGTCGATCTCGGCCTCGGTGGCCTCCTCGGGCGGCATGTTGATCGTGGGGGCGTCGTAGCTCTCGAGCTCGCAGGCCGGGCGCACGCCGATGGTGGCGGCGACCACGTAGTCGGCACCCTGCTGGGCGAGCTCGGGCTCGGCGCCCTCGGCGCCGAAGTCCACGCGACCGACGGGCGTGACGTCGAGCTCCTCGAGCATGAGGGGCTCGGCGGCGCTCAGGAGGTCGTTGGTCGCCTGGGCGAGGACGGCCTCGCGACCGACGATGCCGTCGATCACCGGGCGCGGCGCGTGGCCGCGACGGAAGCCCTGGAAGTTGTACTTCTTGGCGATGTCCTTGTAGGCGCGCGCGATGGCGGCGTCGACCTCGGCGGCGGGGATGGTGAGCGTGGCAGCCATCTTCTCGTCGGACGGCTTCTCAGCGGTAACGGTGATCTTCAACGTTCCTCCAGTGTCTCTGATGGCGGGGCCCCGCCACTTCCTTCTCGCTGGTGCGGGCGAAAGGACTCGAACCTTCACGGGGTCTCCCCCACTGGAACCTAAATCCAGCGTGTCTACCAGTTCCACCACGCCCGCAGTTCGCACAGCCTTATGAGTGTACCAAACTTCTAAAGGATACCCTCATCACGTTGAATAATTCACGCTAGCGAGAAGGACCTGAACAACGTTGGCCATCCCCTGAACGCCGTCACGCGCGACGCAGGCGGACCGCGGTGCCGGAGCAGCAGGTCATGATCATGCCCTCGAAGGTCTCATAGCCGATGGAGGCGCCCACGACGGCATCCGCGCCGAGAGCCTCCGCTCGCTGCTGCATCTCGGCGAGCACCTCGTTTCTCGCCTGCTGGAGCTCCTCCTCGTAGCCGGCCGAGCGACCGCCGAAGACGTTTCTAATCCCCGCGCCGAGGTCGCGGAACATGTTGATGCCGCTCACGGCCTCGCCGGTGACGATGCCGAGATAGTCCGTGATCTGGTGTCCCTCGACGGAGTTCGTGGTGGTGACGATCATGAGCTCTCCCTTCAGACTGCGCTCACAACGAGCGTGACAACGAGCATGTTGCCCTCGAGGCGCGCGGCGAGGGTCATGCCCTGTGCCTCGGCGAGCTTGGCAGCAACGGACAGGCCAAGACCGGACCCCGCCGTTGAGCGCGAGGAGTCCGCCTGATAGAAGCGTTCGAAGAGGCGGTCGGGGTCAAGGGTATCCGATCCTGCCACGGAGTTGGCGAACTCTACGGCGAGACGGTCCTTCTCGCCCGTCCGCCGCGCGCGCACCGAAAGCGGACCGGAGCCATGGCGCAGCGCATTGGTAACGAGGTTCTCGACGATGCGCGAGAGCGCCTCCCCATCGGCCTCGACGAGAACTTCGTCGCAGGTCAGGGTCGGCTCCCAGCCACGTTCCTCGAACTCGGGGTAGTGCCCGACAAGAACCTGCTCCAGCAGAGGCCGCAGGGCAATGGGGCCAAGCTCGAGCGGGGTGTCGGGATCGGCGGCTCGGGCATACGAGAAGAGCTCGTCGAGCAGCCCCGACATCGCCGAGAGGCGAGCGTCGGCCGCGGCGAGCTGGGCGTCCTTGCGCGCCGGGTCCTCTTCCTCTCGCGCCAGCTGCAGATAGCCGCGTGCGCCGGTGAGCGGCGTCCGCACGTCATGGCTGAGCGCGGAAAGACCACGCGAGAACTCGTCTGCGGCGCGCAGGGCCTCCACGCGCTCCGCTTCGGCAGCAGCAAGCTCGGCGTTCACGGCGTCGACCACACCCACCATGCCCGGCAGACGGCTGCCGCAGGTGAGCCGCGCGTTGCTCGCACGGTCGCGGGCGGTCAGAAAGCGCGCCTGGCGACCCAGCTCGGTTGCATAGCAGGCGATGACGAAGAGCCCTCCCAGGGCAAGGCCGAGCACGAGCACAGCCGCGAGCATGAGCGCATCCGCCATGTGAAACCCCTCCACGATCCCGACCAGCCACTCCATCCTAGAGCTTGCGAGCAACCAGTCTACGAGCGGCTCCAGCCAGCGGTAGAGCTGCTCGAGGAACACGTCATGCATCACGCGAGGTCACGCCTCGTGCCAACAAGGGTGCCGAGACCGACGCACGCGAGGCAGAGCGGGACGCAGACGATGAGCGCTCGGACAGCCGGGGCAAAGCCGGTGGCGTCGACGGCCAGCATGTCCGCGGCACCGTTGCCAACAGCGGCGATGGTGACGTAGGGCATCCAGGCAATGGCGGCCTCGAGCGCCGGGGCCCACCCCAGGCCGAACGCGTCGCTCACAAGCAGGAGGAAGCTGAAGAACCCCTGTTCCACGGCACCCGAGAGCAGCAGGAACGCGACAATAAGGGCAATTGCCCGGTGGCGCGTGAGCTGCCCAACAAGCAGCACAAGAAGCGCGTAGACGCACGCCGCGAGCCAGCCCTCCCCCGCCCAGGCAACAAACTGCCAGAACGGCTCTACGTTGGTCACGGCGCGCATGGTCACAAGGACCCCGATACCGCTGAACGCCAGGTAGGCAAGCAGGATGATACCCGAGAGGAGCACCGTGAGCAGGTACTTCTCGGCAAAGTACGCAACGCGGCCTCGCAGGGACGCAAGCAGCGTGCGATCAAAGCCGCCATCGGAGTCTGCGCAGGAAAGGTGCGCGGCCACGAAGGGGGCGATCGTGCTCACGAGCACGATGGAGCTCCCGCGCCCGGCGAGGCGCAGGGCGCCTGCGCGCCCGGTGAGGCCGTCGTAGACGATGCCAGGCTCGAGCGGCCACCAGATCGTGAGGACGGCGCTGCCCAGGGTGGCAAGCGCGACGAGGGCGAGCACGACCCATGGCCAGCGCGAGCGGGCCGTGCGGTAGAGATCGGACTTGAGCAGCTCCATCATGCGACATCCCTCCTCGAGACGAGCAGCGCGTCGGCGGCGGTGACGGCAACGGTGAGCGGCAGGCAGACGACGAGTGCGCGAACGGCGGCGGACAGATGCTCGGCATTGTCCGTCGAGAGCAGCGCGGCGGCTCCCTGACCGACGATGCCGGCAATCTGAGACGGCAGCCACGGAGCAACGGCAGAGGAGAAATCCAGGAAATGGCCGCCGGCAAGGTAGCAGAGAGCATCGATACCTATGACGATGCCGCCCTCGAGCAGGCCTCCAGAGCTGAGCACCGCGAACCCGATGGTCACGCCCTCGCTGCGTGTGAGGTGGGCCACGAGCACCGTGAGCGCGACGTAGGGCGCGGCGCAGAGCCACATACAGCCGAGCCAGGCCGCAACCTGCCACGCGGGCTCGGGATTTGCCACCGGAACCCCGGAGACCAGCAGGGCGAGAAGCCCCACCACAAACGTGAACACGATCAAGACGGCAGCCAGCGCCAACGAGAAGACGCACTTCTCGGCAAACCACACCGTGCGGCCGCGCTCGCAGAAAGACGAGAGAATCGAGCGGGAAAACCCTATGTCAGTTCGGTCGCAGCACACAATGCACGCCATGGCCGCGGCAAGCATCTGAACGCCCGTCATGGCGAGCGCTGAGCTGGTGAGGTCGTCGTAGAAGACGGGTCCCATGCTGGTCCAGCGCATCATGAGAGCTGGCGCGAACAGGAGAAACGTCACAATGGCAACCACGCCCCAGATCCAGCGGGAGTGCAGGACGCGATAGGCATCCGAACGGAGCAGGGCGATCATCGGGCGCCCCCGTCCTTCTCGCCAGCCCCCATGAGCTCGACGAAGTACTCCTCGATGTCGCGCTCCTGCTGGGTGAGCTCACGAACCTCGACGCCGGTGGAGAAGCACGCCGCGCTCACTTCCTCAAGCGCGACGCCCGTGACCACGAGCGCGCCGTCGGGCTCCGCGCGGAAGGCCGCCCGCGGGAGCGCCTGCTCGAGCAGGGCGAGGCCGCGCTCTGGCTGCGCGAGACGCACGCGTACCGAGCTGCCGCAGCGCTCGTGGAGTTCCTCGTCGGTGAACTCGGCCGTGAGACGCCCGTCCGAGATGACGCCAAAGCGCGTGGCCACACGGTCGAGCTGGTCGAGCACGTGGGAGGAGATCATGATCGTGACGCCGTGCTCGTGGTTGAGGCGAACGAGCGCGAGGCGCACGGCGCGCGTGGCCTCGGGATCGAGGCCGTTGAACGGCTCGTCCAGGAGCAGCAGGTCAGGGCTGCCCAGGAGCGCGAGCGCCAGGCCCAGGCGCTGCTTCATGCCGAGCGAGTAGGCCTTCACGCGACGGTGGTCGGTCGGGTCGAGGCCCACGAGGCCGAGCAGGTCGTCCGCAACCTGCCCCGCGTGCGTCATGCCGAGCGCGAGCGCCTTGGCGACGAGGTTGTCGCGCGCGGTGAGGCTGGCGAGCACGCCTGGGCTCTCGATGAGCGCGCCAATGCGGGAGAAGCCCTGCGGAGTCGCGCCACCGTTCTGGGGGTCGCCGAAGAGGACGGCCTCGCCCGCCGTGGGGCGCGCCAGGCCGCAGATCATCTTCATCGTGGTCGACTTGCCGGATCCGTTCTTGCCCACAAAGCCGTAGATGTCGCCGGCGGCGACGGTCATGTCCAGGTTGTCCACGGCCAGCTTGCGACGGTAGCGCTTGGTGAGGCCGTGCGTCTCGATGACGTTCACGCTCGCTCCTTTCTAGAGGCTGCCTCCCAGTCTGGCAGGCAGACCTTTAGAAACCGTGAGCCAAATCTAAAGAATCCTTGAGGGTACGCGGTGAGACAAAGGGGACGGGGTCGTTTGTCTCACGCGAGCTTGAAGCCCATTCCCCAGACGGTCCTGAGGTAGTCGTCTGTGCCGGTTGCACGCAGCTTGGAGCGGATGTTGGAGACGTGCACGGCCACCGTGGAGTCGTCGCCCGCAAAGGGCTCGCCCCATGCCAGCTCGAAGAGCTCCGCCTTCGAGAACACCTTGTTTGGCCGCCTCACGAGCGCCTCGAGGATGTTGAACTCGATCTTGGTGAGCGGGACCTCCGTCGATGGATCGACGGTGAGCGTGCGGGCCTCCGGGTCGAGGGTCCAGCGACGATGACGGAGGGTTCCCGAGGGGGTCGCCGCGACCGCGCCGCGATGGCGCAGCTGCACGGCAACGCGCGCCGCCAGCTCGTCGAGGTCGAAGGGCTTCACGAGATAGTCATCGGCACCCAGGTCGAGCAGACCGATCTTGTCGGCCGCCGTCGCGCGGGCGGAGATCACCACGACGGGCGTCGCCGCGTCGCGGGAGCGGATGAGGCCCACGAGCTCCTCGCCCGTCGCACCCGGCAGCATGAGGTCGCAGACGACGACATCGAACCCGGCGTCCTTCTCGCCCAGGAGGAGGCGCGCCTCGGAGCCGGAGAACGCCTGCGTCACCGCGTGGCCGTCGCGTGCAAGACGCGTCGCCACGACGTCGTTGATCGCCGCGTCGTCCTCTATCACCAGCACACGTGCCATGCTCTTCTCCATGGAATGCGAAAGGCTGTCCGCCCCATACTAGCGCAGCGGCATGGGCTCCCAGCCGCCATCCGCACGCGGGACCTCGACGACGCGGTACCCGACGTCCCAGGCGTGGGCGTATGCGGCAGTGACGCCGTACGCCACGTCCTCGGGGCGATGCGCGTCGGAGCCCACGACGACGGGCACGCCCGCCGCGCGGAAGCGCTCGAACAGGCCGCGCGCGGGATAGTAGTCCCCCACTCCCTTGCGCAGGGCGGCCGTGGAGAGCTCGACGCGGCGACCGGTGTCGTGCGCGCAGGCGGCCATCTCGTCCCAGAGCGGCGCGAGGTCGATCGACGCCCCGAGGCCGAGCGGTCGGACGCGCTCCGGCAGGTCGGGATGGGCCATCGATTCAAAGGCGAGCGGGCTCTCGCAGGCGGCGCACCAGGCGCGCACGTAGCGGCGCCACACCTCGTCCGGTCCGAGCTCGTGCCAGATGCTCAGGTCGGAGGTGTCGTCGATCCACGCGCCGTCGTCCTTCTCGCCCAGCCAGTGGACGCTGCCGAGAAGGACCTGTGCCCCGGACGACCACCGGTGGACGTCGGCCTCGCACCCGGGATACCAGTCGGCCTCGAAGCCGTAGAGCATCTCAAGCTCGGGGTGGGCGTCGCGCGCGGCCTCGAACGCGGCGCGGTGCGCCGGCAGGTCGCTCTCGACCACCTGGGCCTCGCCCGCGGGGTCCATCGATGCGGGAAGCGTGAGGTGGTCCGTGCAGACCAGCACGGCGCACCCCGCCGCAACGGCCGCGCGGGCGTTCTCCTCGAACGTCCCCGCGCCGTCCGAGAAGCACGTATGCGTGTGGCAGTCAACGATCGAGCCGGGTTCAAGCGGTCGCGCCATGTGAGTCTCCCTCGGGCGGCGTCTCCCCGGACCATCCGGGAACGTCACCCGTCATTGTAATTCCGACCTCCCACGCGGAGAACAATCCTACTGCGGCAGAGCGCCGTCCAACGCGGCAGAGGCCCATAAACGTAGACAGATGGCTCCAGTTTTGAGACGACCTGCCACCAAAACCGACTTGTGAACAGATTTCTATCTGAGGGACATCCAACAGCAGTGCCTGCGATAACAATCCCCCAGGTAAACTCAGCTCAAAGAGTGATAACTGAGGCGACCACGGCACAAATCTGTTCACAAGTCGGTTT
Source organism: Olsenella sp. An270 (assembly GCF_002159735.1). Taxonomy (GTDB): domain Bacteria; phylum Actinomycetota; class Coriobacteriia; order Coriobacteriales; family Atopobiaceae; genus Thermophilibacter. Next base: position 240,841 of record NZ_NFJF01000001.1, on the reverse strand, counting down.
TGGTGGCAGGTCCTTTTGAAATCAGTCTCATTGGCGCCTGGACTGTCAAAAAAGGGCCGCCGGGCGAAAAGCCCGACGGCCCGAGACCTGAAAAAGGGCCCTGGCACCTTTGTCAGGTTACAGGTCCTGGAGGGCGTTGACGGTGAGCGGGCCCTGGCGAAGCGCCGAGATGGCCTGGACGAGCGCCACGGCGCCGGACATGGTCGTGGCCATGTCGATGCCGCGGCTCACTGCCTCGCCGCGCATCTTGAAGCCGTCACCGCGCGAGCTGTGGCCCTTGGGCGTGTTAATCAGGAAGGCGATCTCGCCGGCGGCCATCATGTCGAGGATGTTGGGCGAGCCCTCGGAGATGGGCTTCACGACCTCGCACGGGATGCCCGCGGCGCGCAGCGTCTTGGCGGTGCCGCGCGTGGCGACGAGCTCGTAGCCCAGGTTCACCAGGGAGAGCGCCACCGGCGCCACGGAGCGCTTGTCGCGGTCGCACACCGAGACGAAGACCTTGCCGGACTGCGGCACGTCGTAGTCGATGGCCTCACGCGTCTTGGCGTAGGCCTTGGGGAACGTGACGTCGAGGCCCATGACCTCGCCGGTGGACTTCATCTCGGGGCCGAGGGTGACGTCGGCGCCCGGGAAGCGGCTCCACGGCATGACGGCCTCCTTGACCGCGTAGTAGCCGCGCTCGTGCGCCTCCTCGGGGAGGCCCAGCTCGGAGATCTTCTCGCCGCTCATGATGCGCGCGGCGCACTTGGCCAGCGGCACGCCGGTGGCCTTGGACGAGAAGGGCACGGTGCGGCTCGCGCGCGGGTTGAGCTCGATCACGAAGACCTGCTCGTCGCGGACGGCGTACTGGACGTTGAGGAGGCCCTGGATGTGACAGGAGAGCGCAAGGCGGCGCGTGGTCTCGCGGACCTTGGCCACGATCTTGTCGGAGAGCGAGAAGGGCGGGAAGCAGCAGGCGGAGTCACCGGAGTGGATGCCGCACTCCTCGATGTGCTCGAGGACCGCACCCACGTAGCACTGCTCGTCGTCGCAGAGGGCGTCGACGTCGAGCTCGATGGCGTCCTCAAGGAAGGCGTCGAGGTAGACGGGGTGGTCCGGGGAGACCTTGGTGGCCTCCTCCATGTAGCTCACGAGGTCGTCGTCATCGTAGACGATGCCCATGCCGCGGCCGCCGAGCACGTAGCTCGGGCGCACCAGCAGCGGGTAGCCCACGCGGCGCGCGACGGCCTTGGCCTCGTCGAGCGTCTCGGCCGTGCTCGAGGGCGGGTAGGCGATCTCGAGGCGGTCGAGCAGGCTGGCGAAGCGGTCGCGGTCCTCGGCGAGGTCGATGGCCTCTGGCTGGGTGCCCATGATGGGCACGCCGGCGGCCTTGAGGCGCTTGGCGAGGTTGATCGGGGTCTGGCCGCCGAGGGTGACGATCACGCCCACGGGTTTCTCGACCTCGATGACGTTCATGACGTCCTCGAAGGTGAGCGGCTCGAAGTAGAGGCGGTCGGAGGTGTCGTAGTCGGTGGAGACGGTCTCGGGGTTGCAGTTGACCATGACGGTCTCGTAGCCCTTGGCCTCGAGCGCATAGGCGGCGTGGACGCAGCAGTAGTCGAACTCGATGCCCTGGCCGATGCGGTTGGGGCCGGCGGAGAGGATGACCACGCGGGGCTTCTCGGCCTCGTGAAACTCCGTCACGCCGCCCTTCTCGTAGGTCAGGTAGTGGTAGCTCGTGCGCGCCGCAAACTCGCCGGCGCAGGTGTCGACGGTCTTGACGCACGGGTGGACGCCGAGGACCTCGCGCACGGCGCGAACCGTATCCTCGCGCTGGCCGGTGAGGTGAGCGAGCTGGGCGTCCGAGAAGCCGAGCTGCTTGGCGGCCATCATGGTGTCGGCGTCGAGGCCGGCCAGGCCGCGCTCGCGGATGACGCCCTCGGCGCACACGATGTCGGCGATGCGGTTGAGGAACCAGCGGTCGATCTTGGTGAGCTCGAAGACGCGCTCGACGCCCCAGCCGCGGCGCAGGGCCTCGGCCACGTAGAGGATGCGCTCGGGCGTGGGCGTGGCGACGTGGTACTCGAAGCTCTCCTCGTCGTAGTCGTCGTTGCCGTCGGCGCCCAGGCCGGCGTGGCCCTGCTCGAGAGAGCGCATGGCCTTCTGCATGGCCTCCTCGAAGGTGGAGCCGATGGACATGACCTCGCCCACGGCCTTCATGCGCGTGGTGAGCGTGTCATCGGTGCCCTTGAACTTCTCGAAGGCGAAGCGCGGGACCTTGACCACGCAGTAGTCGATCGACGGCTCGAAGCAGGCCGGCGTCTCGCGCGTGATGTCGTTCTCGATCTCGTCGAGGGTGTAGCCCACGGAGAGCAGCGCCGCCATCTTGGCGATCGGGAAGCCGGTGGCCTTGGAGGCCAGCGCCGAGGAGCGGGAGACGCGCGGGTTCATCTCGATGACGATGACGCGGCCGTCGTCGGGGTTCACGGCAAACTGCACGTTGGAGCCGCCGCAGGCGACGCCGACGCGCTCGAGGATGGCGATCGAGTAGTCGCGCAGGCGCTGGAGCTCGAAGTCGTTGAGCGTCTGGCAGGGGGCGACGGTGATGGAGTCGCCGGTGTGGACGCCCATGGGGTCGAGGTTCTCGATGGAGCAGATGACGACGCCGTTGCCCGCGGAGTCGCGCATCACCTCCATCTCGATCTCCTTCCAGCCCTCCACGGACTGCTCGACGAGAACCTCGCTCTCGGGCGAGAGCGCGAGGCCCTGCTCGGCAATGCGCAGCAGGTCGTCATGGTCGTATGCCATGCCACCGCCGGCGCCGCCGAGGGTGAAGGCGGGGCGTATCACCACGGGGTAGCCGAGCTCGTCGGCGATCTTCTCGCACTCCTCGATCGTGTGCGCGATGCCGGACTTTGCGACCTCGAGGCCGATGTCGCGCATGGCGTTGGCGAAGAGCTCGCGGTCCTCGCCGGTCTCGATGGAGTCGACGTCGCAGCCGATGACCTCGACGCCGTACTTCTCGAGGATGCCGGCCTTGCCGAGGGCCACGGCGCAGTTGAGGCCCGTCTGGCCGCCCATGTTGGGCAGGAGGGCGTCCGGGCGCTCCTTCTCGATGACCTTGGTCACAGACTCGACGGTGATGGGCTCGATGTAGGTGCGGTCGGCCGTCTCCGGGTCGGTCATGATCGTGGCCGGGTTGGAGTTCACGAGGACGACCTCGTAGCCCTCCGAGCGCAAGGCCTTGCAGGCCTGGGTGCCGGAGTAGTCGAACTCGCAGGCCTGGCCGATGACGATGGGGCCAGAGCCGATGATAAGGATCTTCTTGATGTCGGTGCGCTTGGGCATCTAGAAGCGCCTCCCCTCGCGGACGTCGATGGCGAGGTAGTCGTCCTCGCCGCGCATGAGCTTGGCGAACGCCGAGAAGGCGTACGTGGAGTCATTGGGGCCGGGCTTGGCCTCGGGGTGGTACTGCATCGAGAAGGCGGGGATGTCCAGGAACTGGATGCCCTCGGGCGTGCCGTCGTTGAGGTTGACGTGCGTGAGGCGCACGCGACCGTACTTCTCGGTCTGGACGACGGGAGCGATGCGGGCACGAGACCAGAAGCGCAGGTCACCGTCTGCCGGATGCTCGGCCACGCCGCCGGAGAGCTCGGGCACGAGCGGACCGAAGGTCGAGAAGACCGGGCCGTAGTTGTGGTTCTGCGCGGTGATCTCCACCTTGCCGGTGAGCAGGTTCATCACGGGCTCGTTGCCGCCATGGTGGCCGTACGGGAGCTTCTCGATCTGGGCGCCGGCCGCCATGGAGATGACCTGGTTACCGAGGCAGATGCCAAAGACGGGGAGCTTGCCGAGGCACACGCGCACGGCGTCGACCACGGGCGGCACGGAGACCGGGTCACCGGGGCCGTTGGAGAAGAACACGCCGTCGGGGTTCATCTCGAGGACCTTCTCGGCCGGCGTGTCCCACGGCACGACCGTGACCTCGCAGCCGGCGGCCGAGAGACGCTTGGCGATGCCCTTCTTCTCGCCGCAGTCGTAGGCCACCACGTGCAGGCGCGGGTGGCCGTCGGCGTCCTGGCCGGGCACGACGTAGGACTCCTTCGTGGAGACGTCGGCGACGTAGTTGTGGTCGGCGATGGCTGGGGCGGCCTTGACGCGGCGAATGAGGCTCTCGGGGTCGAGGTCGGTCGTGGAGATGGCCGCGCGCATGGCGCCGCCCTCGCGGATGGTCAGCGTGAGCGCGCGGGTGTCCACGTCCTCGATGGCCACGACGCCGTTCTGCGCGAGGAAGTTCGGGAAGGACTCGACGCTCTGCCAGTTGCTCGGCGTGTAGCACATGTCGTGAACCACGAGGCCGGCCAGGTGGAGCGGGTCGCCCTGCATGTCCTTCTCGTTGATGCCGTAGTTACCGATCTGGGGATACGTGAGGGTCACGATCTGGCCGGCATAGGAGGGGTCGGAGACGATCTCCTGATAGCCGACCATCGAGGTGTTGAACACGATCTCGCCGAAGGTCTCGCCCTCGGCACCGGCGGAACGTCCGAAGAAGTACGTCCCGTCCTCGAGCGCGAGGAGCGCTCGCGGATGCTTGCCTCCATCGACCAACAGGTTCACAGCAACACCGCCCTTTCGTCGTGCGCCCAGGGGAATCCCCAGCTACAAAAAACGGAGCGACCGCCGCGGGGCGGATACTCCGAAGAAGGCAGCTGCGATTAGGTTGTGGACGCCTTTTCGGTCTCTCGTACCGTCTTAAAGGTCACAGGACAGTATAGCCGGAAACGCGTTCACCGTGTTGCGACATAACGCATCCGCACAAAATGACGTCGGACGGGACGCGCGGCCCGCACCGACACTCATGAGTGCCGGCTTCAGGGGCACCGAAGGCCGGCACCCATCGTCGGATGCCGAGACGAACCCCGCACTCCCTGCCGTAAAACGTCAACCCGGCCGGCACCCATGAGTGCCGGCCGGGCTGAGAACAGTCGATGCGCCCTTGCTCTTCTCGACTAGCAGACGCCCTGGGCCATCATGGCCTCGGCGACCTTGGTGAAGCCGGCGATGTTGGCGCCCATGACGAAGTTGCCCTCGTGGCCGTAGGCGCGAGCGGTGTCGTCCACGTTGTGGAACATGCCGCGCATGAGGCTCTCGAGCTTGCCGTCGACCTCCTCGAAGGTCCAGGAGAGGTGCTCGGCGTTCTGGCTCATCTCGAGGCCGGACACGAGCACGCCGCCGGCGTTGGCAGCCTTGCCGGGCATGAAGGCGACGCCGTTCTCCATGAGGTAGGTGGTGGCATCCGGCGTGGTGGGCATGTTCGCACCCTCGCCGACGACCTTGCAGCCGTTTGCCACGAGCGCCTGGGCGTCCTCGAGGTGCAGCGTGTTCTCGCGAGCGCAGGGCAGCGCGATGTCGCAGGGGAGCTGCCAGACGCCGCGGCCGTCGCCCTCGTGCCAGACGGCGTTCGGGCGCTCGTCGACGTACATCGCGAGGCTCACGCCCTGGTCGTGGCCGGAGCGCTTCTTGTTGTAGATGTGCTCGAGCACCTGGTAGTCGATGCCCTCCTGGTCCTCAACCCAGCCCTTGGTGTCGGAGCAGGCGATGACGGTGCCGCCGAGCTGGGCGACCTTCTGGATGGCGTAGATGGCAACGTTGCCGGAGCCGTGGACGACGACCTTCTTGCCCTCGAAGGAGTCGACGGCGCTCTTGAGGTACTCGTCGACGAAGTAGACCAGGCCGTAGCCGGTGGCCTCGGTGCGGGCGAGCGAGCCGCCGAAGGTGAGGCCCTTGCCGGTGAGAACGCCGGTCCACTCGTTCTTGAGGCGCTTGTACTGGCCGAACATGTAGGCCACCTCACGGCCGCCCACGCCCAGGTCGCCGGCGGGGACGTCGGTGTTGGGGCCGATGTGGCGGAAGAGCTCGGTCATGAAGGACTGGCAGAACGCCATGACCTCGCGGTTGGACTTGCCCTTGGGGTCGAAGTCGGAGCCGCCCTTGCCGCCGCCCATGGGCAGCGTGGTGAGCGCGTTCTTGAAGATCTGCTCGAAGCCGAGGAACTTGAGCATGCCCACGGTGACGGTGGGGTTGAAGCGCAGACCGCCCTTGTAGGGACCGATGGCGGAGTTGAACTCCACGCGGTAGCCGCGGTTGACCTGGACCTTGCCCTGGTCGTCGACCCACGGCACGCGGAACATGATCACGCGCTCGGGCTCGACTATGCGCTCGAGCAGGCTGGCCTCCTCGTACTCGGGGTGGGCGTCGAGGGCGGGCTGCAGGGTCTCGAGGACCTCCTTGGCGGCCTGGATGAACTCGGTCTGCTCGGGGTAGCGGGCCTCGAGCTCGGCGATGACCTTCTCGGAATACGTCATGTCCTTCTCCCTTCTCGGGCGGCGGGGCCGCACCAAAAGTTCCGGAAGAGAGGATACGTTGACGAAACCTGGCGGCACAAATCTGAACGAGAAGTGTAACGTCACCGAACCTCGCGCGAAATCTTCCGTACACACGAAACACGCGAGCAATCCACATGCCGTCGAATCGAAAAAGCCCGGGCTCGTGGCCCGGGCTCATCGTGTCCCATGGAGCGGGTGACGGGAATCGAACCCGCGTCATCAGCTTGGAAGGCTGAGGTTCTACCATTGAACCACACCCGCATGCGTTGGTCGGGGCGACTGGATTCGAACCAGCGACCCTCTGCTCCCAAAGCAGATGCGCTACCAAGCTGCGCCACGCCCCGGTCGCAGGGTCAAAGTATAGGTGAGCGCGGGACGCGCGGCAAGCGTAGAATGAGCTCCGAGAAGAACCTCGGGAAAGGAAGCGCATGTCGGACTCCCCTCTCGGCCGTACCCTCCTGGTCGCCAACCCTGCGGCTCACAGCGGACGCGGTGCCGAGGGCGCCGAGTTCGCCCGACGCTTCCTGGGAAGCTACTCGTCTGTGACGGATGGGTACGACGTGCGGCTCACCTCGCGCGCCAAGGAGGCCACCTCGATCGCAGCGCGCGCCGCGGGCTACGACACGCTCGTCGTGCTCGGCGGCGACGGCGTCATCCACGAGGTCGTGTGCGGCCTGATGTCGCTCCCCCGTGAACGGCGCCCGCGTCTCGCCGTCCTGCCCCTCGGGTCCGGGAACGACTACGCGAGGACGCTCGGCATGGCGAGAAACGACGTCGAGGGGGCGTTCGCGCAGATCGTCCGCGGAACCGCGCGCCCGGTCGACGTGGGACGCGTGAACGGGACCTACTTCGCCGAGACCCTCTCCTTTGGCCTTGACGCCGCGATTGCGATCGACACCACCGCGAGGCGCGCCGCCGACACCTCGCAGGAGGGCGAGGCGCTGTTCGTGACCTCCGGCCTCAAGATCCTCTCACAGGCCAAGCAGGGCTTTGCCTGCACAGCGCGCTTCGACGACGGCGAGCCGCTCGAGCTCGCGCCCCACGTCTTCGCCTTCCAGATTGGCCCGAGCTACGGCGGCGGCTTCCTCATCTGTCCCGACGCGGACCCCTCCGACGGGCTGCTCGACGTCTGCTACAACACGCGCAAGCCGTCCCTGCCGCGCCTCATGGCCCTCTTCGGTCTCGCGCGCTCGGGTCGTCACGTCCGCTCGAGCGTCATCGAGACGCTGCGCATCCGCCATGCGGAGCTCGAGTTTGACGCGGCGCCACCCTGTCAGGTGGACGGCGAGCCCCTCGAGGGCACGTCCTTCTCGATCGACCTCCTCCCCTCCGCCCTCAGCGTCATCTTCCCCAGCTGAGCCCGCCTCCCACGGTTTGGGTTCGCAAGGGGGCGTACTTTCGAGTGCGTCCATGAGGGCGAGTCGTTTACCTGCGCCTTTGCAAACAGCGCCTCTTCTCTCACGAGAACGATGAACCCAAACCTCCGAGGAAGCCCGACAGACATAAGAACGGCCCCCTCCGCAGAGGGGGCCGTCCGAAAATCGGTTGGGGCGGCGCCTAACGCGCGGCGGCCTGGAGCATGGCCTTGACCTCGGTGGCGGTCTTGAGCTTCATGACCTTCTCGGTGAGGGCGTCGGCCTCGGCCTTGGTCCACTCGGAGATGATGCGACGGGTGCGCAGGATCGACGGGGCGGCCACGGAGAACTCGCCCAGGCCGAAGGAGATGAGCACCGGGATCAGCAGCGGGTCGGCCGCGGCCTCGCCGCACATGCCGACCATGATGCCGGCCTTGTTGCCCTCCTCGATGATGCGCTTGAGCGAGCGCAGCACCGCAGGCTGGTACACGTCGTAGAGGTAGGCCACGCGGTCGTTGCCACGGTCGGCGCACATCGTGTAGCCGATCAGGTCGTTGGTGCCGATGGAGAAGAAGTCGCACTCGGCGGCCAGGTCGTCGGCGATCAGCGAGGCGGCGGGCGTCTCGATCATCGTGCCGACCTCGATGTCCTTGTTGTATGCCACGCCGCGGGCGTCAAGATCGGCCTTGCACTCCTCGACGAGCGCCTTGACCTGGCGAATCTCGTCGATGTTGGTGACGAGGGGCACCATGATCTTGATGTCGCCGAAGGCGCTCGCGCGCAGCAGGGCCGTGAGCTGGACCTTGTACTGGTCCGGGTTGTTCAGGCAGTAGCGCACCGCGCGGTAGCCCATGAAGGGGTTCTCCTCCTTGCGGAGGTTGAGGTACGGGATCTCCTTGTCGCCGCCCACGTCGAGCGTGCGGATGATGACCGGCTGGTTCTTCATGCGCAGCGCGACCTTCTGGTACGCGGCGAACTGCTCGTCCTCGCTCGGGAGCTCCTTGGCGTCCATGAACAGGAACTCGGAGCGGAAGAGGCCCACACCCTCGCAGTCGTGCTCGGCCGCGACGTTGGCGTCGTCCGGGTTGCCGATGTTGGCGACGAGAAGGACCTTCTCGCCGTCGCCGGTCACGGTCTCCTTGCCGCGGTAGGCCTCGAGCGCGAGCTTCTCCTCGGCGAACTGCTTGGCCTTGGCGCGATAGTGCGTGAGGTCGTTGTCGGCGGGGTTGACGAGCACGCGTCCGCGCGAGCCGTCGACGATGACCATGTCGCCGCTCTTGATGACCTTGGTGATGTCGGCGACGGACAGGACCGCCGGGATCTCCAGCGCGCGGGCGATGATGGCGGAGTGGGACGTGCGGCCACCGGTCTCGGTGACGATGGCGGCGACGTTGTCCTTGTCGATGTCCGCGGTCATGGACGGGGTGAGCTCGTGGACCACGACGACGGAGTTCTCGGGCAGCGTGGAGAGGTCGACGACCTCCTTGCCCAGCAGGTCGGCGAGAAGCCCGGTCTTGACGTCGGCGACGTCGGCCGCGCGCTCGCGGAAGAGCTCGTCCTCCATGTTGGAGAACATGTTGTAGTACATGTCGTAGGCCTCGGAGACGGCCTGCTCGGCGCACATGCCGGCCTCGATGGAGCCGTTGACCATCTCCTGGATGCCCTCGTCCTCGGCGAACTCGATGTGGGCGCCCATGATGGCGGCCGCCTCCTCGCCCACCGTCTCGGTCATGCGGGCGATCTGGGCGTTGGTCTGCTCGACGAACTTGGCCACGGCGGCGGCGTAGCGCTGCTTCTCGTCACCGGCGTCCTCCGGGACGTGCGGCGTGAAGCTCAGGTCGGGCTCGACGGCGACGCGAGCGACGCCGATGCCGATGCCGTCAGATGCGTTGACTCCCTCGTACATTTCGACTCCCCCAATGCCTACGGGCCGCAAGCGGCCAAAACCCTGTTACGTCCACGCCCTCTCGGGCGATGTGACCCCTGAGCGCCGAGGCTACCTCTCGGCTGCCGCCTCCTGGGCGGCCTCGCGCGCGCGGTTGTTCTCCATGTCACGGGCGATGGTGCCGGGAATGGCACGGCCCATCTTCTTGTAGAGGGCGGCCACCACGCGGTCGATCGTGGCCCGCTTGGCGATGCCCTTGCTCGCCGCGGTCGCGGTGCCGCAGGCGGAGGCGAAGATCAGCGCCGTCTCATAGTCGGCACCACGCGTGACCTGAGCGAGGAAGCCACCGACCATGGAGTCGCCGGCGCCCGTGGCGTTGACGAGCCTGATCTTGGCGGTGGGCACCACGTGCTCCGCGCCGTTCTCGTCGAGCAGCAGCGACCCGTGGCCGCCGCAGGAGATGATGACGTTGCGGGCGCCCGCGTCCTGGAGCTTGTGCGCGTAGGGCATGCACTCCTCGGGCTCCTCGATCTCAACGCCAAAGATGCGCCCGACCTCGTGGTTGTTGGGCTTGATGAGGAAGGGGTGCGCCTCGAGGGACTCCATCAGGAGCTGGCCCGGGGCGTCCACCACGAACTGGATGCCGCGGCCGCCGAGGCGACGCATGATCTGCATGTACATGTCCTCGGGAAGCGAGTTGGGGATGGACCCCGTGAGGACGAGCGTGTCGTCGGCGCCGACGACGTCCATGCGCTCGAGGAGCTCGTCGACCTTCTTCTCGGGGATCTTGGGGCCCATGCCGTTGACCATCGTCATGACGATGCCGTTGAGCTTGATGTTGATGCGGGTGTAGCCGCGGTCGAGAAGGACGAAGTTCAGCGCGACGCCCTTCTCCTGGAGACGGTGGAGGAGGTAGTCGCCGGTGAAGCCCGCCGCGATTCCCATCGCGATGCTGGGCACGTTGAGCTCGTTGAGCAGCGTGGAGATGTTGATTCCGTTGCCGCCGCAGTGCAGCTCCTCGGAGGAGGACCGGTTGGTGAAGCCCATGTCGAGCGTCAGCGGGTGCATGACGTAGTCGAGGGCAGGGTTCAACGTCATCGTATAGATCAACGCGCGCTCCTTCCAACGGATGTGCTCGCACCTGTTAAGTATGACTCATATCCCCCCGTGGCCAGCCGAAATTTTGCGAGCGAGCCACTCGCCGCCGCAGGAGGCGGCAAAAGGCCGGACCCGCGTTTGTGGGCCCGGCCCAGACTCGCTCTGGTGCGCCCTGAGGGATTCGAACCCCCGACCTTCGGATTAGAAGTCCGCGGCTCTATCCAACTGAGCTAAGGGCGCGTTTCTCGGCCGACGCGCGGTCGGCGAGCAATCATTCTAGAGCATCCCGTAGGCCCTCGCCGCGAGAATGCCCGAGACGGTCTTCGCGTCGTCGATGAGCCCGGCGCGGATTGCCTCCACCGCGTCGTCGAGCGGCACCCACACGACGTTCAGGAACTCCCCCTCGTCGAGGGACGCCTCGCCCTGGGTGAGGCCGTGCGCGAAGTAGACCGACGTGTGCTCGTTGGTGAAGCCCGGCGCGCCGTAGGACTCGGTGAGCAGCTCGAGCCGCTCGGCGACGAGCCCCGTCTCCTCGGTGAGCTCGCGCGCCGCGCAGACGTCGCGCGGCTCGCTCGGGTCCACCTTGCCCGCGGGGATCTCGAGCGTCATGCGACCGAGTGCCACGCGATACTGCTTCACCAGGCAGACGCGCCCGTCGAGGACCGCGACCACGCCGGCGCCCCCGTGATGGCGCACGACCTCGCGCCAGTCGTGGGAGCCGTCGGAGAGCTCGACCTCCAGGTGCTCGACCGAGAAGATCCTCCCCTCCCACTCACGGTCGGTGCGCAGGACGCCCTCGTACAGCACGGGGTCATCCTCGAGCGCGCGGCGAATCGCCTCAAGCCCCTCTGACACGTCAGACCTCCCAGAACTCGCCGGTCTCATAGTCGATCTCGAACCCGCCGACGGCGTTGAAGACCTCGATCTGCTGGTCGAGGCTCCCGTCGGAGGAGCGCACGTCCACGATGACGCTGCGGCAGACGAGCTCGTCCCCCTCGTAGACGGGCGTGGCGGAGTAGTAGAGCGTTCCGTCGCGGTGGTCCCACAGCCAGTCCCGGGCGATTTCCTCCGCATATGCCATGCCGCCATCCTGCCCGTGGTTGTCGCCCACGTTCTGCGTGCGGGTGCCGGTCACCATGTTCTCGGGGACCTCCTCGCCGCCGAGCGACTTGGCGAGCAGGTGGCTCCGGTTGAAGAGCGCGCCGTGATAGGTGTCCCCGTCGGGCATGACGATGTCGACCTCGCGGTTGTGGCCCCAGCCGGAGGGATGGATCCACGACATGTCCTCGCGCTCACGGTCGCTGCCCTCGCGCGCCATCTCGAGCGTGACGCACGCGGCGACGCGGCCCGTGCGACCGAGCTCGTCCATGCCCTCGTAGCTGATCTCACCGGGCTCGAGCTCGACGTCGACGTCGGCCCTCCCGACGATGCGGTAGTACTCCGGGTAGTCCTCCTGGTTCCAGGTGTTGTATTCCGTCTGCTGCGTCGAGATGCTCCCGACCTGCGCCGACTGGCCGCCGGACGGCGAGACGGCACCGGACCCGAACGCGGTCGCAACGGCGACGAGCAGCGCGGCAACGAGCGCGAGCGGCCCGCGGAGCTTCGTGTTTCTCGGCATGTTGGACGACGGACGGGACACGCGGCCTCCCTGGTTACAGAAAAGGGGTCGTCTTGCGACGACCCCCGCCTTATCGTGGTGGATCGTCAGGGGTTCGAACCCTGGACCTTGGGATTAAGAGTCCCCTGCTCTACCAGCTGAGCTAACGATCCAAAAATGGTGGATCGTCAGGGGTTCGAACCCTGGACCTTGGGATTAAGAGTCCCCTGCTCTACCAGCTGAGCTAACGATCCGTATTCGATTAGATGGGGTGGGCGAAGGGTCTCGAACCCTCGACCTACGGAGCCACAGTCCGTCGCTCTGCCAACTGAGCTACGCCCACCATTTCGCCACCTCTTGAAGCAGCTCGACTATTATGCAAAACCGCGTCGCCCGATGCAAGGACTTTTTCTCGCGCGAGAAGAACGTGTGGAGGAGCGGCGCTCGGAGTCCGACGGGACCGTTCTTCTCGCCTCCTGCGGCACGCGCTTCAGGCGCCGCCCCGAGGTTATGCGGCGTTGCTGAGGTTATGCAACGTTGTCACAGCCGTAAGTAAGGATGAAAGACATATATTTGCAGGTAAATTAGCTGGCGATAAGATCGTGTCGCCAGACGGACGTTGCATAACCTCGCAGATGTTGCATAACCTCCGGGAGGCGGGCGCGGCTGGCGCGCTCATGCCCCCGGCGAGAAGAGCAGCGTGAGCACGAGCCACCCAAGGTAGACGAAGCAGCACAGGACCAGCAGGGTCAGACACCCCAGACAGCCGTTCCCGCAGCCGGGCGACCCGGAGCCGCCTCCCCGCACGAGCGGGTCGACGCCGTAGTGGGTGAAGGCGCGCTCGGAGGTGGACCACCGGCCGTTGCGATTGAAGTCGAAGGGGTTGCCCGCCATGCTAGAAGATGGTCTCGACGCCGCGGTCGGGCGAGAAGCGCATGTTGCCGACCTGCTGCTCGGTGACGCTCGTGCCGTCCGGGCGCGTCACCACGCGCAGGCCATCCCCGGGCTCGCCGATGACCGTCGACGTCTCCCCCGTCAGGACGTCCCAGCGCAGCGAGCCGAACTCCTGCTCCATGTGCATGCCGTCGGGTCCCAGGACCGTGCGGATGGGGTCGTCCATGCGCGCCTCCCGTCAGTCGTCGAGCAGGCCCTCCCAGGTGAGCATCGTCTCGGAGCGCAGGAAGCGCCTGAGCGGGCCGAGGTCGCCCTCCAGGTGGAAGACGTCGAGCGCCGCGTGGTAGGCGGCGTGGTTCTGCGCGTGGATCACAATCGGCGGCATGCCCATCGCGAGCAGGACGCCGTTCATGAGCAGGCGCGCCGTACGCCCGTTGCCGTCGGCGAAGGGGTGGATGTCGAAGAGCTTGGCATGGAGGTAGGCCGCGATGGTGAGACGACGCTCGCCCTCCTCGAGGTAGGTGTTCACATCGTCGGCGAGAAGACCCACCGCGCGCGGGACCTCCGCCGCGGGGATGCCCACGCTCGCCGGGCCGCCCACGTAGTTCTCGAGCTTGAAGGTGCCCGGGCGCTCGCCGGCAAGCAGGCGCTTCTCGTCGTAGGTGCCCATCGTCACGAGGCCCTGCGCCTCCTGGATGAGCTCCTCGGACAGGCACGGGTCCTCGGCGAGCTTGACGCGCGCCAGGTCCCAGGAGAGCTTCAGATTGTAAGTCTCGATGAGCAGCTGGACGTCACCGGTATAGCCCGTGACGGACCCCGTCTCCACGATTTGTCTGACGGTCTCGTAGGTGAGCTCGGAGTTCTCGATCTTCTCGGAGTTGTAGACGTAGTCGGGCACGAACTCCGCGAGCAGCTCCTCGCGACGCTCGGGAGCGAGGGCGCTCCACTTGGCGACGAGCTCGTCGTACTGCGGCTTCAGCGAATCTGCCATGGGACACCTCCTGTCCTCGGCCTGTTGGGGGCATTGTAGCGCCCGTCGCGGCCGCGCGCGCCGCCCCGTCCGTCAGAGGCGCGGACGCCTCGGCAAGGGGCCGGTGGTACCAAAGAGATCGAGGCCGACCTCGCCCACCACACGGCGCAGCTCCGCCTCGTATCTCGGACGACGCGTGGTCCCGGTCAGGCGCGAGGCCAGGTGCGCATACGAGAGCAGCACCCCGCCCTCCCGTGCCACGCGCGCCGCACGGAGCAGATAGCTCCCCAGCCACGTGGCCGGGCGACAGGCCGCCAGGTCAAAGAGATCGGAGGCGATATAGTTCCCCAGCCCGCAGCTCTTGAAGTCGATCGTCGGGTACGGGGGGCGTTCCCCAAGCGAGCGGGCGAGAAGCACGGCCGTCTCGAGGAGGCCCTCGTCCCGCCAGCTCACCCAGTAGTTCGCTGCGACCAGCATGAGGCCGGCGCGGTCGCGCGCCGAGAGCAAGTTCGCGTCGAGAAGGGCGCTCAGTACCGGGCCGCTCGCACGAGAGATCGCATGCAGGTAGAGACAGCCCGAGAACTCGTGGCCCGGGGCGGGGCGCCGCGGGCGATGTCGACCGCAGAACTCGAGCCGCCCGCTTCCCAAGGCGAGAAGATCGCGGAGGTAGCCCCTCACTCTCCCCTCTCGTCGCGCGAGCGTGTCCCCGGGGACGATGACCGCCTCCGGGTACGGCGCGAGCGTGACGCCCCACCCGGCGAGCGCAAGCGCCGCGCGAGAGCTGCCGGCCGCGATGGCGCGCGAGAGCGCGACGGCGGGCATCTCCGCCGGCTCGCCGGAGGAGAGCAGCTCGGCGCACGCCTCCGCGTCGTCCGCGAGCGCGGCGAGCACAAGGCGGGTCATGACGTCTTCGGGCCTCATGACCGACCTCCCCAGTCCACGACGACGCCCTCGTCCGGCGCGCCCCACGAGAACGAGCCGGCGTCGAGCACGCCCAGGGGCTCGGGCGCCAGAAGGCGCGTGGGCGAGAAGGTCATGGGGCTCACGCTAATCGCGGCGGCGCCGACACGCGTCGTGCCCTCCGGCACGCGGTAGTCGACGCCCGCAGACGGGAGCTCCGGGTCGTCATGCTCGTGGCTCGGCAGGTCAGCGTAGAGCGAGAGCAGCTCGAGCCCGTCGGCCGTGCGCCCGAGCAGCGAGCCCTCACGCGAGCAGAGGCGCTCGTTCGCGCCGTCGACCTCAAAGTAGCAGGGACGCCACCCCTCGCCATAGGTGGCACGTGCGGCAAAGGCACCCGAAGCGACGTGGCGGACGCCTGCGGGGACGCGGACGAGCCAGCCCGACGCCTCGGCGAAGGCGAACTGGTGGATCTGCTCGAGCGTGTCCGGCAGGATGACGCCCCCGGCGCCGGACTGCGCGCAGGCCCACGGCGCAATCTCGCGCACGCCCTCGGGGATGACGAGAACCGCCGGCGGTTCGGCGCCCTCCGGCAGCCCCACCACGGTCTTCTCGTCCGCCGAGACCATCACGTCGCCCAGGCGGTGACGACCCGCCGGATCGTCGTCCGCGAGATAGAAGCAATGCTCCGGGGGATCGGACCACCCTCCGTCAAAGGGGTTTCTCAAGGGTGGTCGATAGCGCATGTCACAGAGCTCGTAGCGCTGCTCCCGGGCGTAGAAGCGCACCCAGACGAGCGGCACGGCCACGTCCTCGCGCACGGTGTTCTTCTGCGTGGGCCTGAGCACCTCGCAACGCGTGCGCACGCCTGCGTCAAGCGCGCCGGCCCAGGCGCGGGCGAACTCTGCCGGCAGATATCCAAGCAGCTCACCGCCATGCTCCACGCGGATGGCGTCGGCGTCGTGGGCGTTCTCGGGCTCGCGCACCAGATCGACCTCGTCGCCCAGTCGCAGCCGCAGGCACGCCCCCTCCGCCCCGTGGTAGCGCGCCCCCACGACGGAAGCCTCCCACGCAAAGCGCAGCGGCACGCCGTCAAATGGCGCAAGGTCCGCTATGTCCGGCAGCGCACGCGGCATGGAGTACCTCCTCCCGAATCCTCACGCAAAGCGTATCAGGGAGGCCGGACATAAATGCCTACACGGCCCCATCCCAGGTGAGAAGGCACTCGGTCACGAGGAACTGCTTGAAAGGCTCAAGGTCGCCCTCATCATGGAAGGCGTCGAGCGCGCCATAGTACGCCATCCGGTCCTGCTCCCTGATCACCACCGGCGGGTGACCCATGGCAAGAAGGACCATGTTCATGAGCAGGCGAGCCACCCGCCCGTTGCCGTCGGCAAACGGATGAATGTCAACAAGCGAGGCATGGAGATAGGCGGCGACGGTGAGCGCATGACCATCATCAGAAAGGTAGGTGTTCACATCATCGAGGAGATCCCGCATGAGCTCGGGGACGTCCGCCGCGTCAGCGCCAACCGCCTTCGCTCCAACAACGTAGTCACCCAGTTTGTACGAGCCGGGCCTCTCCCCACTCCCCCAACGCTGCTCGTCGTACGTGCCGTAGGTCAGGAGCTCGTGAGCCTTAAGGACAAGATCCTCCGTGAGCTGCAACCCGGAATTTGCGAGCGGCCTCGCCCACTCCCAGGAGGTCTTGAGGTTCTGTATCTCAAAGAGCGTCCGCACGTCACCGGTGAAGGCGACAATGCGACCGTTCTCAAAGACCTCGTGAGTGTCGTGATACGTGATGGCGTCGTTCTCTATCTTTCCGGAGTTATAGGCGTAGTTGAGGACAAAGTCGTCCACACGCGCCTCGCGCGAAGGGGCGGGGAGCTCCCTCCACCTCGAGACAAGGCCCTCGTAGCTGGCGAGAAGAACGTCGGGCATCGGCCTCACGACCTAGAGGTAGTCGGCAAGGCGTGGACGCTCGCCAAACTGCTTGCTGGGACGCTTGCGGCTCGCCGTCTCATTATTGTCGCTCACGAGCACGAAATCACCTGACGCAAGGGCCTTGGAAAGGCTGCCGTGGGCGCTCACGTACGCAAGGAGACGCTGGTCGTCCACGAGGTTGCCGCTTGGGTCCTTCCATATGCGCATGTGACATCCCCCCAATCTTGCCGCAACTTGGACGATTGTACCCGCTTGCGAGATTGACTAGGTTGACTCTGGTAATCTACAAGTCGAGCGCCCCTACAACCCGAGCGCCTTTATAGCTCTATGGTTCTTTCCCTAGCTTTAACGTTGCATGCGCACTTCTCCATGCACTCTTCAGGGAAATTAAATATATAATTCTCACTAAAGAAGATTGCCCGAAAACGTGTACAGGATTGATACGTTTGGACAACCAGATCATAGCCCTCGCCTGCGAGCTCCCGAAACGAATGGTCAAATGATTCTTGGTAGGTTTCTAGAGCCAGTAAACTATGCATGAGATAGTTTCTTTTCTTAATCCATGAAAGCGTACTCGATATCTGATCCGGAGAAAACGACTCCGAGACACAACTGATGCCAGCGTCCATAAGTCTTTGGACGCACCTAACCTTGGTTCTCAACGCAAGTTCGTTCTTCTTACTCTTGCATTTTCCCTTACAGTATTTACATGCTGTTTTATACTTACCGAGCGTGCGAAAGTATCGATTCTCAAGACAAGAATACTCGAGCCACGCAGCCTCAAAATAATTCTCGCTATCCATTGCTCCTTTGATTTTGTTCAGGAAAAAATCGTGCATGTCGCGCATCTCAAGCCTGCGCTTCATGTCCTCCGTAGAGTTCACGATCACTCACCCACAATCCTCAGCAGCTTCTCATAGCTATCCACCACGTCGTAGTGCACGTCGGCATCGCCCATCTCGTTGAAGAGCTTCTTCGCGCACGCGATTTTCGCCTGCTCGATAGGACGCAAATCCAACGTGCTCATCGATCCCTTGGTCTCCGCGACAAAGAAGACGTGCTTCACGCGCTCACGTTTGAAGGCGATAGCCCAATCGGGGGCGTAGTTGCCGACCGGCGTCGGTATCTGGAACGAGCGCGGCAGCTTGGCGTAGACGACCACCTCGTCAGCCGCATCCAGGTCCTCGGCAAACCGCCGCTCCACTGACTTCACTGCAGTCCCGTCCGGGAACACGTAGTCCTGCACGTTCTTCTTGGACCGGTAGGCGCGCGCCATGCTCTCCGGCATCGTCTCGGTGAAGATTGCCGCGTCGTAACGCTCCTCGAGTCGGTTGTAGCTGATGTGCTCCACGATCATCGTCGCCTTCTCGTCAACGATGGCGTCTCCCACCTTGGCGATGAACTCCTCGGGGTTCTCCTTAAAGAGAGCGAACTTCACGGGGCTCATCTCGGAGAGAATCCTCGCCGCGCTTCGACGGGTGATCTTCGCACGCTTGGCAACCTCACCCACCAGGTCGTACTTGACGTGGATGGGAGACACCTCCGAGAGACTGTGCGTCTCGGTGTGACTCACCTCGAAGCGGCTCTTCGAGTCAAGCTGCTCGGCGCTCCCCTCCTTTGCCTGCTCTCCCGTGACGATGCGATACGTCACCTTGGAGACCATGAGGTTGCGGTCGATGTTGTCCACCGCCTTGCGGCGCAGCTCGTCGTCATCAAAGTGAACGGTGTATGCCTGCTTGAAGTTGATCTTGTTCCAGAGCTCCTGGAACTCCCTCTTTCCGAAGTTCTCGTTCAGGGGGTTGGAGAGGACCTTCGCCTCGAGACCGTTGCTCACCATGTCATCGAGCACCGAGCCGTCAAAGACGCTCGTCAGAGCGGTCTCGATAAGCGGGAGCTTCTGCTCGATAACCGTGCGCGCGGCAACGGGGAGCGTCTCGATCTCCTCGCGCCTGATGCCCTCGGTCTTGAACTTGTCGGTGACGCTGCCGTCGAGGCCAACGTACTCGAGCTTCACCAGCACGTTGTGCACGAGCTCGGCCTGCTCGCCATCCAGCTCGAGCTTCACGCCGCCCGATCCGACATAGTGAAAGTCCCGGAGGAACTCCCTCGTGACCTTCTTCGGCCGCTCGCGCAGCTCTGCGCGGATGTCCCTCTGCAGGTCGTTCACGAAGCTCGAATAGCTCTCGGACGCGATGACCGTAAGCAGGTTCACCTTCTGGACCATGTCCTCGCCGAGCGCGCCAACATCCTGACGGTCGCCCTCCTGGTTCACGCACAGACGCATACCGCGCCCAACCTCCTGTCGCTTGCTCGTCTCGGAGCCAGACTCCTTGAGCGTGCAGATTTGGAAGACGTTGGGGTTGTCCCATCCCTCGCGCAACGCCGAGTGAGAGAAGATGAAGCGCGTAGGCTCCTCGAAGGAGAGCAGGCGCTCCTTGTTCTTGAGGATGAGGTCGTAGGCACTTTCGTCATCGGAGTCCTCGGAGCCGCGCTTGGTGGTGCTGTTGATCGCGTGACCCTTCTTGTCAATCGAGAAGTACCCCTTGTGCACCTGGCTCGGCTCAAACTGCTTGAGATACGAGGCATAGGAGCCGGGTGCGTCGTCCCCAATGCGGGGAGAGCCAAGCCTCTCTGCTACAGCAGCGGCGTACTCCTCCTCGAAAACCTTGCCGTAGCCGACCGTCAGCTCTTCCCCATCATCAACTGAATACTCGCGATACTTCTTCACCTCATCAATGAAGAAGAGCGAGAGGCACTTGATGCCCCGTGAGTAGAGCTGCTCCTCCTTCTGGAGGTGACTCTTGATGGTCTCGCGAATCTGTACACGACGAATGTCCTCGCCCACGGTGTCACCGACAACCTCGCCGCAACGCAGCTCCTCGCCATTGCGGAAGCGCACGTAGCCAAGGGCACCGTCCCGGTCGGCGCGAATCTCAGAGACCACGAAGTCGTTGCGATATGCCTCGAGCTCGCCCGAGGCAACATAGATGTCATCACCCTCATCGAACGAGCCGATGACCTTCTTCACGCTGCCGTTAGCCATGAGCTTCTTGAACTCGATGCGCGCGACAGGAGCGGCCTTGCTCACCTTGATCTCCTGCAGGCAGAGATAGCCGTCTGTGCCACGCATACCACGCACCTCAAAGCCCTTGACCTCGATGCGCTTCACAAGGCGCATGTTGTAGGCATCAAGCGCGTCAAGCGCGTAGACCTCGTTGTGATGCTCTGCGTGCGTGGCCGAGTAGTTGAGCGAGAAGAGCGGGCAGAACTGCCGCATCGCCTTGCGCGTGGCGCTGTTCTTCTTTCCCATCTTCTGAGGCTCATCGAGGATGAGGATGGGGTTGGTTGCCGCCAGGACGTCGATGGGACGACGACTGCCAAAGTCGTCGCGCTCGGAGAACATGATGCGGGCGGTCTTGTCTCCCCCGCGTCCCTCCTTACTCTTGGACTCGTCAAAGGCGTTGAACGCCTGCATGTTGATGACCATGACGGAGATGTCGCTCCGGCTAGCAAAGGCATCGAGCTCGTTCAGGCGCGAACTGCTGTAGACGAACCACCAGATGCGCTTTCCGTAGCGATCAGCAAAGTGCCGCTCAGTGATAGCAAGTGATTTCGCCACGCCCTCGCGAATGGCGACGCTCGGCACCACGATGATGAACTTGGACCACCCGTAGCGCTTGTTGAGCTCGAAGATCGTCTCGGTGTAGACGTAGGTCTTACCGGTGCCTGTCTCCATCTCAACGTCCAGCTCACAGGCGCCAAGTGCGTGGCTGAGCTTGCCCGAGCGCTCAATGCCATTGCGGTCCTGGACCTTCTTGATATTGTCGAGAAGAACGTCGGACCCCATCGTTAACGGAGCGTTCTTGTAGCCATCAGAGGCACCAGCATCAGAACCGTCGAAGTTGCCAATGAACGCCTGGCCCCTCTTGTTATAGAATCCGGCCCCCAGGTCACGAACGAACTGCTGCCCATCAACTTTGGGCTGGCCTTTGAAGACATCGGCAACTGCATCTGCCGCCAGAGTCTGGTACTGCTGGACCTTGAACTTGAACTCCATAACCTAGATCACCTCGACCTCGGTAATGGAACTGTAGTTCTTGAAGATCTCGGCAAAGTTTGAGACGGCATCGTCACCGGCGAAGGAGGCGTCGCGCATGACCGCGTAGTCGGGCTCCATCTTGGCCATTGCCGTCATGACCTCGACGGGAACGTCCCTGTCGAAGCAGGCGACCAGACGCCCGCCGTCAACCGAGAAGACAGTGCATCCGTCGACGTGGAGCTTTTCGATAGGAGCCGAGAGCTCGATCTGCTTCTTGAGCATCACCTGGATGATAAGATCGTCGGGTGCGCGGTCGAGCTTGAGGTTGTCCGCGAACGTAAGCATCGCATCCTGGGAGAACCCGTCCGGTTCCACAGAAACGTCCTCGAAGTTCGAGGAGTCGATCTTGAGCACACGGAAGCCGATGTCCGGAACCTTCTTTGGCTCCTCACCGAGCTTGAGCTGGCGGTTGGACTCCTCCACCTCAGCGGCAATCTTCTTGCCCGCACGGCGGATGCGCTCCTTACCTATCTCGCAGATGTTCTTGTAGCCAGCCTTGGCAGCCTCCGACTTCTCATCGCAGACCTCTGGCAGCTGCACCATGATGAACTTGCGGCTTCCGCCGTCCTCCGCGTTGAGCCGCATGACAGCATGAGCGGTGGTGGCGGAGCCAGAGAAGAAGTCGAGAATGATAGCGTCCCTTCTGTTAAGCCATTTTGCAAGTTGCTCAATTAGACGGACGGGCTTCTTTCCATTTTTAAAATCCACGCCTCCTTCTTTGGCCACGTTCATCATGTCAGAATAAAAGCCCTTCCAAAGAGCACCTCGAATTGTAGTGCGCTCAAATCTCGGCCTATATTCATCTGAGTAATGCAAAGTCTTTTCAAATGATTGAAGCTGCTCTATTCTTCCCCTACTGTTCTTTAGTAGGAGGTATCCAGAATATTCAACAACTTTTCCAACAGGCATGTCCAGCTTTTGAATTGAGGACATATTGATCATAGTTTTTTGGTATAGCCTACTTGCGACATAACGATAAAAATATTCCTCAAACTCACTGGATATATTAAGCAATATTTGAAGACTGTCTTTAGAATAATCAAGCCCGTAGCGTTCGAAATATTCAGCAGACTCAGGGGTGTTCCTTAGAAATTCAAGAAGTGATCTAGTAGCCCCCTTATCATCTAATATGATATCGAAATGATTATCATACTTTGTCGCCCTATCATATAAAGGCATTCGATTCAATGATGCCAGCTCTTTGTTGGCTGAATAAACAGTCACATACTCGTGATTCTTTACAATTTGTCCTTTTTGGGCAGCCGCAACTTTCATCCCTTGAGTTTTAGAAATCTCGACGCATAGGGTGGGGAAACCATTGCTGCAGCCAAATATCTCATTACATATCTGCACAAGTGATTGCAATTCACCATCGTCGATTGAGATAAAGATAACTCCGTCATCACTCAGCAAATCCCTCGCGAGCAACAGACGCGGGTACATCATCGAGCACCAGTCGGAGTGGAAGCGGCCGTTGGACTCGGGGTTGGCGACGAGACGGCCTCCCTTCTCGTCGTAGTCGCCGCTCTCGGCATCGTAGTCGGCCTTCGTCCGCGCGAAGTCGTCGTCGTAGATGAAGTCGTGGCCCGTGTTGTAGGGCGGGTCGATGTAGATCATCTTGACCTTGCCGGCGTAGGTGTTGCGCAGGAGCTTGAGCGCGTCGAGGTTGTCGCCCTCGATGTAGAGGTTGCCGGTCGTGTCCCAGTCCACGCTCTCCTCGGGGCACGGGCGCAGGCACTTGTCTATCTGGCGGTACGCCTCCTGCTTGGCCTCGCGCTTGCCCGGCCAGGTGAACTGGTAGCGCTCGCGGCTGCCCTCGGCGACGTCGCCCACTCGCTCCCTGAGGGCATCGGCGTCGATGGCGTGACGAAGGGTGCCGTCGGGCTCGCGAACCTCGGTCACGACCTCGGGGAAGAGCGCGGCGAGCTTCTCGACGTTCTCGTCGAGGATGCTCTCGGTGGTGTGGGACAGCTTCTCCATCAGGACTCCCCCTCCAGACGGGACAGCTCCGCCTCGATTGCGCGTTTGCGATCGAAGAGAGCGTTCTTCTTTGCGATTTGCTTTTCTGATTTGCGCTTCCGCTCAACCTGCTCGAGCTCGAGCCGCAGCGACTCGCTCCGCCTCTTGCGCTCAAGGCGCCCAGCAAGGTCAACGGAGTTGGCGTCGCCGAAAACGACCTGAGAGGCGATGGAGTCCCACAGCTCTCCTAAGGTCGATCCCGCCAGCTCGAGCTTAGCGTCATCGACTGATACCCATTCCGTCTCATAGAGACGATCTCGCCTCACGAGCAGCTTGCAGGACTCGTCCGTCAGACAAACGAAGAGCAGCTTGTTGGGTATCGAACGCGCAACCAACTCGATTGCCTCGTAGGGAACATCGGCACCTTTGAGGTGGAGCGCGAGGACATCTATCTCCGCCACATCCTTGTCGCCAGGGATGTGGATGCTGGCCTCCTTGATGGAAGCGACCATCTCGATGCGCTCGATCTGCTGGACAAACTGCTCCTTGATGGCAGTCGTTGTCTTGAGGTGCTCGTAAAACGCCTTCTTGGGCATCACACGGTTGACGAGCACCGTGCTCGGCAGGTTAAGCACGAGGCCTCACCACCAGGAAGCAGACGAGCTCGAAGTCATCGAGGCCGGCGACGTCGTTCTCGAGGAAGCTCGTAGTACCGCCGGAGAAGAAGCTGTCGAGGTCGGCCTCGGCCTTCTCCTCCACGATCGAATCGATGGCACTGCGCAGCAGGCTCGAGGCGGCACGCATGTCTCGCCCGTTCTTCGTGGCCTTGTTGTAGGCACGGCAGAGCGCTGCATCTGGTTCGGACTTACCCTTGCACAGGCGTCTCATGGCGTCGAGAGACTCTTTGGGATCGAGGTAACCATGCACGACCTCGCCCTCGTCGCTCACGTACACCAGGTAGAACGGGTGAATCTGGTTGCGTGTCTTGGCGTCGAGCTCCTGATTCACGTTGCGGAGCACGAAGATGATGCCCGGAGTGTCGCCTTCCACCACGGCATCAATGCCCGTGGGAACGCGGTCGATGTCCGGGTTCTCCTGGTGGTAGGAGACGAGGTCCATCCGGAAGTCGTTGAGACCGAGGTCGGTGATGGAGACGCCGCCCGAGACGTCCTCGAGGTCCACGACCTCATGCTTCATCTGCTCGAGCTGCTGTTTGCGATACTCGAGGTCGCCCTTCTCGTCCTCGTTTATGTAGTCGTCGTCGCCGGTCGAGGTCATGACGACGGCGTGCATGCGATTCTCGACGCGCGCCTTGAGGTTGATATAGTGATCAAGGTCTTCATCCGGCCAGAAGTTGACGAGCTGAATGGCGTCGTTCTTGGAGCCGATGCGGTCAACACGGCCGAAGCGCTGGACTATGCGCACCGGGTTCCAATGGATGTCGTAGTTCACAAGATAGTCGCAGTCCTGGAGGTTCTGGCCCTCGGAGATGCAGTCCGTGGCGATGAGGATGTCGATGTCCTTGCCGCGCAGACGCGGGTAGACCTTGTCGCGGTCCTTGGAGACAGGTGAGAAGCAGGTGAGGATCTCGGAAAGGTCCCCGCGGACGCCCTCAACGTTGGTCTTGCCGCCACCCGATCCCGTGACCTCTGCGACTCCCAGCCCCAGCTCGCGGGACGCAAACTCGGAGACGTTCTCGTAAAGGTAGTTCGCGGTGTCGGCGAACGCCGTGAACACGATGACCTTCTTGTTGCCCGGGTTGATGGGGTTCTCGGCCTTCTTGGCAATGAGCCGTTCGAGACGCAGGAGCTTGTCGTCATGCTCGGCATCGATGCTGCGAATCATCTCGAGCAGGCCCTCAATCGTCTGAGCGTCATCCCGGACGTCCTTCTCCCAGCTTTTCCAATCGAGGTCGCGAAGATCGAACTGCGTTTTGCCGCCCACGGAGAAGTCCATGAAGTCGGCATCCTCGTAGTCGAGGTCGAAGTCTTTGCCAAAAGAGGAGGTATCCACCTTTGCCGTAACCGCGCCCTCCGCCTTGAACACCTCAATGGTGTTGAGGCACTGGTTCATTACGGAGAAGACGCGCTCGAGCGTGAGCCTGAACGACGAGACGGAGCTCTCGAGACGCTTGAGCAAGTTGGCGGCCATGAGCTTGCGGACACCCGTCTCGCGACCGCTCGTGGTGAGGTTGCCATTCCTGTCCTCGTACTTGCCTCGAGCCGAAGCCAGCAGATAGTGCGATGGGATGTAAACCGCGAGCTTGAGCAGATCAAGCGAGTTGGCAATCTCGCTGTATGTGGTGCTGTTGGGCAGCGTGGAGAGCTTGGGGTAGATTGAGATGGGATCGTTGCGGCGCGGGAACGGGCCGATGGCGCTCACGTCGTAGTACCGCTGGATATGCTTGCGCGAGCGAGCAACCGTCACCTGGTCGAGAACCTTGAAGAAGTCGAAGTCGAGCGAATCAGTGAGCGCCTCGGTGCTACGCCCCTCGACGGGAAGCTTGGACCAGACCGTGAAGGCACCCTGGGCGCTCTTGAACACGTCCTCAATGTTGGAAGAGAGCCCCAGCTTCTCCGACCACCCAGCCGGATCTCCCTGATAGGCGAGCCTTAGCTGGTTGCGCAGGTCACGGAAACGGTTGTTGACGGGGGTGGCGGAGAGCATGAGCACCTTGGTAGGGACTCCACCGCGAATGACGTGGTTGAGCAGACGCTGATAGCGGTTCTCGGTACCACCCGTCCCGTCGTCCCTTGCCGCAGTTGCCGTGTCTTCGCCGTTGCGGAAGTTGTGGGACTCGTCGATGACGACGAGGTCATATCCGCCCCAGTTGATTGTCTCCAGGTCCATGCCCGTGACGGTCTTGCCCCGCTTGCGCGAGAGGTCGGTGTGGTAGAGCACGTCATAGCGGAGACGATCGCTGGCTATGGGATTGTTGACCTGGTTGTTGCGGTACATCGTCCAGTTGTCCGAAAGCTTCTTAGGGCAAAGGACGAGCACGTTGCGATTGAGCGACTCGTAGTACTTAATGACAGCGAGTGCCGTGAACGTCTTGCCAAGACCTACGCTGTCGGCGAGGATGCAGCCATCGTAGGTCTGGAGCTTGTTGATAATGGCAAGGACCGCGTCTCTTTGGAAGTCATAGAGAAGGTTCCAAATGGCACTTTCACGGAAACCCGTTCCCTCCTTGGGCAGGTTGTCCACCGAGACATCGTCAAGGAACTCGTGGAAGATTCGATAGAGCGCTGCATAGTAGATAAGTTCGGGCGCATTCTCCCGATACATTGCCTGAATGTTGTCCACGACTGTATCCGTGACGTCTTCGAGCCCCCCGTTTTCCCACGCCTGATCGAACATGACAAGGAACTGTCGGGACGTCGAGGTGTCAAGACGCGACACGCCCGTCACGGTAGGATGGTCGCCCACCCCAAGCTCTCCCACCGTAAAGCGCTGGAAGGGCATATAGGTAGAGGCGTCTTCCTTTCCGCTCACGGTCAGCGCGGGGGCAACAGGCGCCTGACCGGTTGTCGCGGACCTGAAACGAGCCTTCTTCCTGATCCAGCTCGCGCATTCCGACGCAACGGCTTTCTGGGTAAGCTCGTTGCGAAGCTTGATTTCAAACTCTGTGCCGTAGAGTCCCTGCTCGCGCGAAAGGCGCGGGATGTAGAACTCACGCTGCTCCTTCTTGGCGTGCTCCTTGGCAAAGGTTGGCTCGGTGTATATGAACCGGAACTCGTCGAGCGACTCGAGCTGCTCGCGAAGCTCGTTGAATGCGTACATGGAGAACACCGACGCCGCAATAGAGACAGTATCCCCTTCTTCTATGACCCTGATAAGGTCATCTTTGAGAATACTGGTTCTGTTGTCGAAAAAGGCATTGTCCATTCGCTACGCCACCCCCTCGGGGCGGCGTAGCAGGGCATGCGGGACTAGACGGGCACTCCTACTCGGAGAACCCCCCCCCGTTAGGTTTTTGCAGTTCACAAGCGCATTCATGTGCTCGCTCCCGTTACGACCGGCACCGTCCCCATCGTAGCGAGGGCACCGGACAATAATTCAACACTCCCATGATACCGAGAGTTGCAAGCATTCGCACATGCTGGTGGGCGGACGGTCAGTCCTCGACCTCAATCTCTCCCACAATGCGCCGCAGATAGTCGGGCAGCGTCTCAAAGCTCTGGCCGTAGAGGTCGAGCAGCGCCTCCACACGGCGACGCTCTACCGGCGCGCGCCGACTCTCGCGCAGCAGCGCCTCAGCCTCACCCGCAAGCTGCTCCTCGGCGAGGCTCCCCCACGCCGCCCACCCGGGCATGCCATCACTCATGCGAGCCCTCCGTTCTTCTCGGCCGTTTTTTACAAGAACTCCTTGCAGGCGGTCTCAAGCACCGTAAAGTCATTGCAGCGAGCCGCCAAACGGGTCGACGTTCCGTTCTTGATCTTGTGCCGATAAAGGTTCCGTGCGCTCTTCCTAATGCGTCCGGAGAGAGCCCTGATTTCCCGATACTCCGCCCGAAGAAGGGAGCGATACGAGGGGTCCTCTACCTTGGAGATGTCAACATAGGTGCACTGATTCTCGGGAACGGGAAACATGCAGTTCAAGTTGATGACGGCGTAGTCCTTGAGCTTGATGAGGTCCAAACCCTCCTTCATCTTTCGATGTTTGTCCTTGAAGGAGGATAAGGGGGCAAAGTAATCCATATCGTTCACCGTCAGCACGACACCGATATACTTTCGGGAGAACTTCTGCCCGTGGCGCTTGTTATGAAACAAGTGCGGAGCAAGGGGAGCCAGATAGTCGACATAGCGTTCGCTCACTTCGTAGATTCCAATGTCTTCCATCTCAACCCCTCCCAAATAGACAAATCGAGGGCAGGCAGAGCCCACCCTCGCTGTTACGCTCGCACTCAGAGCGGCGAAACGCTCACTTATAACTTTCTCAGTTAGGGCCGAGATATGCCCGCTTATAACTTTCTCCGTTAGGGCCGAGATATGCCCGCTGCCTACAGTCTATGCCAGTCGTCACATAGAATCCACCGACAATGTCGGGCAATCAATTCTTCATAGGCGCGCACTCGGTCAGCGACTTCGATCCCGCCCGCCAATTCTCGTGGCAAGACGACCCTTGCTACAGCAGGCCCGCAAGGTCGCCGCGGTCACGTGCCTCGTCCAGCAGGTGCTTGAACACACGGTCGCCGTGCAGGCCGTCGTGCTCGAATTCGTTGGTGACCCAGGCGTGGCCCGCGCCCACGCGGCCGAGCGTGTCCAGCTGCAGGCTTGCGTCTACGTAGAGGTCGTCGAAGTAGACCGCCGCCTGGAGCGGCGTCTCGTTGGCGAGAAGAGCCGCGGGGTCGTAGGGCCGGCCGAACGACGTGTCCGCCATGAGGCACCCCATCGCGCCCGCGAAGGGCCGCAGCTCCGGCATCTCCTCGAACATCCACGGGAAGCAGGCCTCGCCCGTGAGCATGAGGGGTCGCGCGACGGGGTCGAACTCGGGACGCTCGCGCCAGGCGCGCTCCGCAGCCCACGCGATCGGCGCGTCCAGCTCGCCGTCCGCATAGATGAGCTCCTGGAGCACCCAGTAGAGTGGGTTCGCCGCAACGTTGGTGGTCGACCACGCGCCCGCGAGAAACGCCGGCGAGAGCTCAATCTTCTCGGCGTGCCCGCGCACTGCGGCAAGAGCCGCGTCCGCGGAGCCGTCGCCGGCAGTGAAGGCAAGGTCGAGCAGGTTGTGAAGGCGCTCGTGGCCCGGCTTCATGCCAAGGCCCTGCCCCAGCGACTGCAGGCGTCGCGGGGAGAGTGGCGAGCCGTCTGGCAGGCGCACGTCTCCGACGGCGGCGCGGCCGGCGAGGAGCGCGAGGCGGCGCTCGTCGTCCGGGTAGCGCTCGTAGAGGAGGCTCGTCTTGGCGACCATGCGCGGGAACGTGTGGGCGTAGATCTCCTCGGCGCTCGCCGGCACGTGCGGGATGCCGCCGCAGGTGAAGCACGCCGCCGCGGCGCCGGGGAACGTGGAGAGGTACGCGAGCGTGAGAAAGCCGCCGTAGCTCTGGCCGAGCGTGACCCAGCGAACGCCGCCGAGCTCCTTGAGGCGCAGGTACTCGAGGTCACGGACGATCGAGTCCGCGAGGAAGCGCTTGAGGAAGCGGGCCTGCGCGGCGGCATCGCCCTCGCGCGCGATCGTGGCGCCGTCCACGCGCGAGGAGCGTCCGGTGCCGCGCTGGTCGGGCAGGATCACGCGGAAATGGCGCACCGCCTCCGCGACCCAGCCGTCGCTTGTCGGCGAGGTGAGGCGCGGGCTGGCGCCGCCGGGACCGCCCTGGAGAAAGACGAGGTACGGGAGGTCGCGTCCCACGTTCTCCGGCGCGCTGACCACGCGGTAGAAGAGGCGCAGGGAGCGACCCTCGAAGGCGGGATCGCACTTCTCGGCCGCCGACGCCTCCGCGAGCAGCGAGGTAGGCGCGCTTTCGACGCCCGCCAAGCGCGCGGGGGACGTGCCCCGCCAGTCGAGCGGGACGTCGATCGCGTGGTCCTCGACGGCGAGGCCGGGCAGGTAGTAGCTTGTTAGGAGCGCCATGAGTCCTCCTGCTTGCTGTTAGTACGACTGTTGATGCCAAGAACTGCATGGTTCTGTGTTATTCTCCCCTGCCGCGCTTCTCGCGAGGCCGGATTCGAGAGATATCACTAGGTTTTGGGGCAATTCTTTTATGCACTAGATGAAGTATTGCTGCAAAACCATGCCAAACGTGACGCAGGCACACAATCTTGTCCGCAAACGGGCCCTGTTTGGCTGCACACGCGCCTCGGACATAAAACTTGTTGCCCAAAACCCAGCAGGAGCGCCGCGAGGACCAGAGGGCCGCGCGTAAGCCGAGAAAAGCAGGGGGGCCGAGAAGAACCTCGACCCCCTGGCGTCCTTCTCGCTAGACCAGGTACTCCGCGATCTGGACCGCGTTGGTGGCGGCGCCCTTGCGGATCTGGTCGCCGCAGCACCAGAACGTGAGCGCGCTCACGCCCTCGGGCGCGGAGAGGTCGCGACGGATGCGGCCGACGTAGATGAGGTCCTGGTCGGAGGTCTCGAGCGGCATGGGATAGCGGCTCTCGGCGGGGTCGTCCACGACCTTCACGCCCGGCGCGGCCTCGAGCGCGGCGCGCGCCTCCTCCACAGAGATCGGCCGCTCGAACTCGGCCGTGATGGACTCGGAGTGCGAGCGAACCACGGGCACGCGCACGCAGGTGCAGTTCACGCGGAGCTCCGGCAGGTGCATGATCTTGCGGCCCTCGTTGAGCATCTTCATCTCCTCGGAGGTGTAGCCCTCCTCGTTGAAGCCGCCGATCTGCGGGATGAGGTTCTCGGCCAGCTGGTACTGGAAGGGCTTGCTCTCCCCCACCGGCTCGCCGGCCGCCACGCAGCCGATCTCGCGCACGAGCTCGTCGAGACCCGGCTTTCCGGCGCCCGATGCCGCCTGGTAGGTGGAGACGACGAGGCGCTTCACGCCCGCGAGCTGGTGGAGCGGCCACACGGGCACGAGGCCGATGATCGTGGCGCAGTTGGGGTTGGCGATGATGCCGTGGTGGGCCGCGATGTCGCCGGCGTTGATCTCCGGAACGACGAGCGGCACGTCGGCATCCATGCGGAAGGCGTGCGAGTTGTCCACGCAGACGGCGCCGCGCTTCACCGCCTCGGGCATGAGCGCGCGGGCGGTGGCGTCGTCAGCCGCGCCGAGGACGATGTCCACGCCCTCGAAGGCGTCGGGCTCGGCCAGGCGCACCGGAACGTCCTCGCCGGCAAAGCGCACGGTCTTGCCTGCGTCGACGGAGCGCTGGCTCGCCAGCGGCACGAGCCTGCCCACCGGAAAGTTGCGCTCCTCGAGGCACTGGAGCATCTGCTGGCCCACCACGCCGGTGGCGCCGAGGATGGCAACGGTCTTCTCGCTCATGGCGGTTCCTTTCTTGTGAGAACCTGACAAAGTGACCTGGCACCTTTGTCAGGCTGCTAGCCGGCGGTGACCATCTCGTCGCGGACGAAGCGGTCGTAGATCACCTGGATGGCGCGGTCGAAGTCCTCGTTGTTGACGCCCAGGATGATCGAGATCTCCTGGGAGCTCTGCGTGATCATGCGGATGTTGACGCCGGCCTCGCCGAGCGCGCCGAAGATCTTGCCGGAGGTGCCGGAGCGCTTGGACATGTTGCGGCCGACGACGGAGATGAGGGCGAGCTTGTCCACCATCGTGATGTCGTCGGGCTCCAGCTCGCGGCGGATGTCGGAGACGATGGAGTAGATCGAGTCGCGCACGTCGGAGCCGTTGACCACCACGGAGAACGAGTCCACGCCCGTGGGGATGTGCTCCACGGAGACGCCGTAGCGCTCCAGGATGGAGAGGGCGCGGCGCACGAAGCCGACCTCGTTGGACATGTGCGCCTTCTTGACGTGCACCGAGATGAAGTCCTTCTTGCCGGCGATGCCGGTGATCAGGTGCTCGTCCTCGCCGGCGCGGGCGCGCTCGCGGATGATCGTGCCCTCGTCCTCGGGACGGTTGGTGTTCTTGATCTGGATGGGGATGTTGACCTCGCGCACCGGGAAGATGGCCTCCTCCTGGAGGACGGAGGCGCCCATGTAGGAGAGCTCGCGCATCTCGTCGAAGGTGATGCGGCGGATGGAGCGCGGGTGCTCCACGATGCGCGGGTCGGCGGAGAGGAACCCGGAGACGTCGGTCCAGTTCTCGTAGAGGCCCGCGTCGATGCAGCGCGCGAGGATGGCGCCCGTGATGTCACCGCCGCCGCGCTGGAAGAGCTTGATCTGGCCGTCGACCGTGGCGCCGTAGAAGCCCGGCAGCACGAAGGAGCCCTCGCGCACCATGACGTCCTTCAGGCGCACGGCGGTGCGCTCCATGTCGACCTCGCCGTTGTGGTGGAAGACCACCACGTCGGCGGCGTCGACGAACGGCATCTGCAGGTACTCGGCCATGAGGTGGGCCGTGAACCACTCGCCGCGGCTGACCACGTACTCGGGCGAGTGCTTCTTGATGTTCTTCGCGAAGAGCTCGAACTTCTCGTGCACGGGCCACTTGAGGCCGAGCTCGGAGGCAATGTCGAGGAAGCGCTGCTCGATGTCGGCGAGAAGGGCGGTGCAGTCCACGTGGTACTGGATGTGGGCGTTCACCAGCAGGAGCAGGTCGGTGATCTTGTTGTCGGCGGAGTCGCGCTTGCCGACGGCGGAGACCACGACGAAGCGACGGTCGGGGTCGGCCTCGACGATGGACTTGACCTTGCGGAACTGCTCGGCGGACGCGACGGAGGAGCCGCCGAACTTCGCGATCTTAATCATGCTGAGAAACCTTGCCTTTCTACGCCGCGCTCACCGCGGCCATGAACGTGGTGGGGTCGGCGACGAGCGCCTCGTCGAGCAGGGCACGGGCGGCCTCGGCGGTGAGGCCGCGGACGAGGACGGCACCGGGGCCGTAGGGCTCCGCGTCCCCGAGCTCGGCGGTCGTGCGCAGGACGTAGTCCGACCGCAGCAGCGTGGGGTCGTAGGAGAGCGGGCGGGAGAGGTCGTAGACGGGACGACGCGCGCCGCTCGCGCAGTCGAGCACGTCCTGGACGATGGCGTTGCCGGTGGGCAGGCTCCCCGCCCCCTGGCCGTAGAACTTGAGCTCGCCGACCGTGGTCCCCTCGAGCGTGAGGAGGTTGAAGTTGCCGGGGACGCTGGCCTCGAGCGAGTCGGCGGCGACGGCCACCGGCTCGACGGCGGCGGCGTAGCGGCCCTCGGAGGCGACGCCGCGGCCGAGCAGCTTCACCGTGCGGCCGTGGGCTGCGAAGAGCTCGAGGTCCGCCTTCGTGAGGTTGCGGATGCCCGACGCGGGGAGGTTCCTCTCGCACGCAACGTCAAAGGCCACGGAGGCCGAGATGATCGTCTTGTTGAGGACGTCGATGCCGTCGATGTCGGCGGAGGGGTCGCGCTCGGCGTAGCCCAGGCGCTGCGCCTCGGCGAGGACGACGTCAAACTCGGCGCCCTGCCTGCGCATGGCGTCGACGATGTAGTTGGTCGTGCCGTTCATGATTCCCGAGAAGGACGTGACCTCGTCGACGCGCCTGACCTTCTCGACGCCCGCGATCCAGGGCACGCCGCCGCCGACCGCCGCCTCGACGTAGAGGCCCGCGCCGGAGGACGCCGACGCGGCCGCGAACTCGGAGAGGTGGGCGGCAACCACGGCCTTGTTGGAGGTGACGACGTGACGGCCGGACTCGAGGGCGGCCATGATGTAGGTCCGCGCCGGCTCGAGGCCGCCCATGCACTCGACGATCAGCTCGATCTTCTCGTCCGCGAGAATCTCGTCGTAGCTCGCCGTCATGCGGGGGTCGCTCAGGCGGTCCGGCAGCTCGAGGATGCGCGTCACGCTGACGCCTTCCACGCGCTCGGAGATGATCTGGTCGACGCCTCGGCCGACCGTCCCATAGCCGAGGAGGGCAATGTTCATGGGCGTCCAATCTTTCGAGTGTGTGTCCGTCGGGCCTTGGCACCCCGCGCTACGGCTATGATACTGGCAACAAGGCCGACACGCCGCGACGCAAGGAGCACCATGTCGTTCTATCACAGCACGCGCACAGGCGCGAATTCCGTAACAAGCAAGCAAGCAATCCTCGCCGGAATCGCACCTGACGGTGGCCTCTACGTCTCCGACGAGCTGGGCGAGAAGACCCTTCCGCTCGAGACGGTGTGCGGCCAGACCTACCACGAGACCGCGCGCCTCGTGCTGGGGACGCTGCTGGGAGACTACACCGACGAGGAGATCGCCCGCTGCGTGGAGGCCGCCTACGGCGCGCAGTGGGACGCCCCCGGCATCTGCCCCGTGACCCCGCTCGGCACCGACTGGCTGCTCGAGCTCTACCATGGCCCCACCTGCGCCTTCAAGGACGTCGCCCTCCAGATGCTGCCCCAGCTCATGGGCGTGGCGCGCGGAGCCGACGGCGAGAAGATCATGATCGTGACCGCCACCTCCGGCGACACCGGCAAGGCCGCCCTCGACGGCTTCGCGGGCGTGGACGGCATGGGCGTCACGGTGTTCTACCCCGCCGGCAAGGTGTCGGACATCCAGCGCCTCCAGATGGTCACGCAGCTCGGGGGCAACGTTGCGGTCTGCGCCGTCAACGGCACCTTCGACGACTGCCAGGGCCAGGTCAAGCGCGTGTTCGCCGACCGCGAGCTCGCGGCGCGCCTCGCCGAGGACGGCGTCGCGCTCTCCAGTGCCAACTCGATCAACGTCGGGCGCCTCGCTCCTCAGGTCACCTACTACTTCGACGCCTACGCGCAGCTCGTTCGCCGCGAGGCAATCCGCCCCGGCGACGAGGTCACCTTCTGCGTGCCCACCGGCAACTTCGGCGACGTCCTCGCCGGCTACTACGCCAAGCGCATGGGCCTGCCGGTCCGCCGCCTCATCGTGGCCTCGAACGCCAACGACGTGCTCACCGACTTCCTCACGACCGGCACCTACGACCGTCGTCGCGACTTCCACAAGACCATCTCGCCCTCGATGGACATCCTCGTGTCCTCCAACCTCGAGCGCCTGCTCTACTTTGCCTCGGACGGAGACTGCGAGCTCGTCGCCTCCCTCATGGCGGACCTCGCCGAGAAGGGCGTCTACACCGTGCCCGACCGCGTCATGGACGAGATTCGCTCGGTGTTCTCCTGCGGACGCGCCGACGACGAGGCGACGCGCGCGACCATCCGCGACGTCTGGCGCGAGCTCGACGTCCTTATCGACCCGCACACTGCCGTCGCCAAGCACGTGCTCGACGCGACGCCCGCCGACGGCACCGAGCGCGTCTGCCTCTCCACCGCGAGCCCCTACAAGTTCTGTGCGGACGTCCTGGCATCGCTGGGCGAGGTCACCGACGGCATGAACGGCTTCGCCTGCATGGACGCCCTGGAGCGCCTGACGGGCACCGTCGCCCCGTCCCAGCTCTCCGGCCTGCGCGCGGGCGAGGTCCTCCACGACGACGTCTGCGATCCTGACCGCGTGGGGGCCTTCGTCGAGTCCGCCTGCGCCCGGGTGTTCCTGTGATCGGGGCCGACGGGCGGGAGCGTCCCGTCGCGATCGTTCGCGTTCCCGCGACGAGCGCCAACGTGGGTGTGGGCTTTGACTGCCTGGGGCTCGCGCTCGATCTCACGGCGACGTTCCTGATGGCGCCGGCCGAGCAGCTTGAGATCGTTGGCTGCGAGGAGCGCTTCCGCGGCGAGGACAACCTCGTGTGGCAGAGCTACCTCGATGCGTGCGGCCGCCTCGGGGTCGAGCCTGTGCCGCTGCACATCACGATCCTCTCCCCCATCCCGCTCTCGGGCGGGCTGGGGTCCAGCTCCGCCTGCGTGATCGCGGGCATCGCGGGCGCCATGGCGCTCTCCGGCGACGGCTTCGACCGCGAGCGCGCGCTCGAGCTCGCCTGTGCCGAGGAGGGGCATCCCGACAACGTGGCGCCGGCTCTGCTCGGCGGGCTCGTGTGCTCCTTCGTCGACGACGGCCGCACCACCTCCACGCGCATGGGCGTGGCCGACAACCTGCGCTTCGTTGCGATTGCCCCGCCCTACGAGGTCCGCACCGCCGACGCCCGGCGCGTGCTGCCGGAGGAGGTATCGCGCGAGACGGCCGTCTGGCAGATGGGGCGCTGCGTGGCCACGGTGCGCGCGCTCGAGCTCGGCGACGCCGACCTTCTCGCCAAGGCATGCCACGACCGGCTCCATGAGCCCTACCGCGCAAAGCTGATCCCCGACTACGAGGCCCTGCGCTCCGCGGCGCTGGACGCCGGCGCATGCGCGTTCATGATCTCCGGCTCGGGCTCCACGATGCTCGCCGTGGCAGACGGCGACGAGGCGGCCGGCCGCGTCAGCTCCGCGCTCGCCGAGACGTGCCCGGGCTACTGGCTGCGCGCGCTCGCGGCCAACACCCTCGGCACCACCGTCGAGGTCCACTAGCGCGTCCTTCTCGCCTGTCCTTCTTTACCACCCGCATACCCCCTAGGTTTTGGGCAACATCTTTGATGCTTTACAAGCAATTTGCGAGTTTTGCATCACAAATGTTGCCCACAACCTTGAAAAACGAGGCGAATCAGGCACACGACATAAATCGTTTGCCCCAAAACATTGAGAAGAGCCTCGGAACACTGCGCGCGCGACGCACAAAAGATCTCTGCCCCAAAACCTTGGCTACGATGCCAACGTGGTAACGGCATTTACACGCATGTCGTCAAGGAACTTAAGCAGGCGGTTTCGTAGCCTAGCTTGACACGTCGCAGCTCGCGCCCCCGGCCGCCGCCAACGCAGGCCCAGGCCTTTTGACACCGACTTTGCGACCTCATCCATCAGCGGCGCGCGCTCGAGCATGGTGCGGTCGACCTCGATCACCGTCCAACCGTCCGCACCGAGGACGTTCCCCTTGCGCAGATCGTATGACCGCCGACTGCGCAGCTTGTGCTGCGACCCCTGGAACTCGGCGACGAGACCGTGCCCAGCCCACCGCAGGTCGCAGACAAACTCTTCTATGCCGAAGAGTTCCGCGACCTCAGTCCCGAGCCGGACGGAGGCGTTCAGCATCGCCGGCGGAAGCCCATAGCCGCCCATGTGGCGCGGCATCGTGAGAATCATCGAAAGGACTGCCTCCTCCGGCGAAGCGGCTCTGTCGCGAATATGCGCGAGCGCCGCCCGAGCCCTTCGCAGGCCCCACGGCATTCCCTCCCCGCAACTGGTCCGAAGCGTCTCAAGACGGTCGAGATACGCCTCTATGCGCGACACCGTGGTCAATGCGGGACAGTTGCAAAATCCGTGCTCGCCCATACCGTGAGCAAAGTAGCCGCACAGTTCATGACCATAGAGGATGAGCAGCTCCTCACTGATAGTGCGCGACATCTGCAGGAAGGTGAGCTCGGGACACGTCACCAAAATCCCCTCCTCGAGCTCGTAGAACGAGCCGACGGGGTAGGACCCCGTCATGAGATGGCACCGAGCGCCTGTTAAGAAGCGACGACCCCTCTGCCGGGACACGCAGAGATCAAGCGTGGCCGGGCATTCGTCGAACATGAGCCGAGCATGCGCGGCACGCATGCCGTTGATGGTTTCCGGAACCGCGCTTGCGCGGGTCCGACGGGGCATGGAATCCAGATTGATGCCCAAGCCTTGTTCGAAGAGCAGACGTACGAGCAGCGGGGGACGCTTCGGCGTGGGCGGGTTGTCTGCCGCCACGCGCCGGCCAACGGTCCGCCATACCTGCTGCGCGGTCTCGAATCCCAAAAGCAGCCTCTCGCTCATCGTCTCCCCTCTCCGCTGTTGTATCCGCAGCATATGCGTTGGGCGCGATTCGAGTGGAGGGGGCTAGCTGACACCCTGGTGTCAGGCTGCTGTAATACTGGGTTTTCCGATGTTGGCGCTTTGTTTGCTTGCAATTTAAATGCAGTCTATTAGTTTCTTCGAAACGCCCTGCCCCGCCTTCACCGACTCTCCAGAATAGCGAGAAACACAACCTTTTGGGGAAAAGCCTCACACGTGCGTGATACGTGAACGATCCCGAGGTTCTTCTCGATGTTTTGGGACATATGTTTTATGTCGCCAGGGAGATTTGCCACACTTCCCCAGGTTGTGGGCAACAGCTTTAATCCAAAACCGCAGCATGGGCGGAAGAGCATCAAAGATGTTGCCCAAAACCTAAGGGGACGGTCTGCGGGCGGCAGAGAATGAGAGGCGAGAAGGACTGTCGAGAAGTGCGGACGAGAAGGACCTCGGCACAAGAAACGGCGACGGACCTGGGAGGAGGAGTGGTCCGTCGCCGCCTGACGCCGATATGTCCGAGGCTCACTAGCCTCCGAGGTACGCCTTGCGGACGTCGTCGTCGACGAGGAGCTCGGCGCCGGTGCCCGTCTTCTTGATCGTGCCGATCTCCAGGACGTAGGCGCGGTCGGCAACCGAGAGCGCCATGTTCGCGTTCTGCTCGACGAGCAGGATCGTGGTCCCCGCCTCGCCCAGCTGCTTCACGATGTCGAAGATCTCCTGCACCAGGATCGGAGCGAGGCCCATCGACGGCTCGTCGAGCATGAGCAGGCGCGGACGGCTCATGAGGGCGCGCCCCATCGCCAGCATCTGCTGCTCGCCACCGGAGAGGGTGCCGGCGACCTGGCTGCGGCGCTCCTTGAGGCGCGGGAAGTGCGCGTAGACCTTCTCGAGAGTCTCCCTGTTCTCGGCATCCGAGCGGGTGTAGCCGCCCATCTCGAGGTTCTCGGCGACGGTCATCTGCGTGAAGACGCGCCTGCCCTCGGGGCAGAGCGCCATGCCGCGGTTCACGACCTTGTGCGCGGGCACGCCCACCACGGACGACCCGTCGAACTCCACGGAGCCGGACTCGGGCCTGATGAGGCCGGCCACGGTGTTGAGCGTCGTGGACTTGCCGGCACCGTTGGCGCCGATGAGCGTCACGATCTCGCCCTCGTTGATGTCGAACGAGATGCCACGCACGGCCTTGATTGCGCCGTAGGAGACGTGCAGGTCCTTTACGGAGAGAAGTGCCATGCTACTTCACCCCCTGCTTGCCGAGATACGCCTCGATGACGCGCGGGTCGTTCTGGATCTGCTCCGGCGTGCCCTTGGCGATGATCTTGCCGTAGTCCAGCACGCCGACGACCTCGCACACGCCCATGACGAGCGACATGTCGTGCTCGATGAGCAGGATGGCGATCTGGAACTCGTCGCGGATCTTCTGGATGTTCTCCATCAGCTCCTCTGTCTCCGCCGGGTTCATTCCGGCGGCGGGCTCGTCGAGCAGCAGCACCTTGGGACTGGTCGCCAGCGCGCGCAGGATCTCAAGGCGGCGCTGGGCGCCGTACGGGAGGTTGCCCGCCTGCGTGTCGGCGTACTTGCGCATGTCGAAGATGTCCAGCAGCTCGAGGGCGCGGTCGTGGAACTCGGCCTCCTGCCTCCAGTGGCCGGGAAGGCGCAGCATGTCGGTGACGAGATGCGTCTTCATGGTGTTGCCAAAGCCCACGAGCACATTCTGCTCGACCGTCATCTTGGAGAAGAGGCGGATGTTCTGGAACGTGCGCGCGACGCCCATGCGGTTGACCTCGGCGACGGACTTGCCGGCCGTGTCGTAGCCGTCCACGAGCACCGTGCCGCGCGTGGGCTTGTAGACGCTCGTGAGCAGGTTGAAGATCGTGGTCTTTCCGGCGCCGTTGGGGCCGATCAGGCCGGAGATCTCCGTGCGGCCCATGGCGATGTTGAAGTCGTCCACGGCGGTGAGGCCGCCGAAGTCGATGCCCAGGTGCTCCGCCTGGAGGACCGGGATAGTGCCCAGGTCGCGCTCGGGGATGAGGTTCGGCGTCTCGACCTGGACGAGGACGGAGCGGTGCTTCTTCTTCTCGTTAGACATCGGCGCTCACCTCCTTTTCCTCCGCGGTGTCCGCGGGCGCGTCGTTACGCTTCCTCCAGGGGAAGTCACGGTTCATGACGCGCTCGATGATGCGGGAGAGCGAGAAGTCGTAGGAGCCGAGAAGACCCTGCGGCCGGAAGATCATGACGATAATCAGCACCACGGCGTAGGCGATCATGCGGTACTCGGAGAAGGCGCGCAGCGCCTCGGGCAGGATCGTGAGGACCGTGGCCGAGATGGCGGAACCGAGCATGGAGCCCATGCCGCCGAGGACCACCATGACCAGGATCTCGATCGACTTCATGAAGCCGAAGACCGCCGGCTGCAGGACGCCGACGCAGCCCGCGTACAGGCCGCCGGCCACCCCGGCGAAGAACGCGGACACGACGAAGGCGAGCGTCTTGTAGTAGGTGGTGTTGACGCCCGTGGCCTCGGCCGCGATCTCGTTGTCGCGGATGGCAAGGATCGCACGACCGTGACGGGACTTCATCATCGTGTGGATGAGGAAGCACACCACCGCGACGCAGCCGAAGACCAGAAGGAAGCTCGAGAAGCCCGGGATGCCGGTGAGGCCGGCCGCGCCGCCCGTGAGCTCGAAGCCGAGCACGTCGTCGATGTTGAGCATCACGACGCGGATGATCTCGGCGAAGGCCAGCGTGATGATGGCCAGGTAGTCGCCCTTGAGACGCAGCGCGGGGATGCCGATGATGATGCCGGCGATCGCGGCGCACAGCCCTCCCACGATCAGGCCGCCGATGACGATAAGGAACGCCATCGGGGTGCCGGTCACGAAGTCGCGGGCGCCGACGCCCAGAAACTCGCTCATGCGGATGATGAAGATCGAGCAGCCGTAGGCGCCCATCGACATGAATCCCGCGTGGCCGAGCGGCAGCTGGCCCAGGTAGCCCGTCGCGATGTTGAGCGACACGGCGAGGATGATGTAGATGCCCACCTGCTCGAGGACCGTGGACTGGTAGCGGTTGATGGCGCCCCCGCTGATCATGAGCTCGCCCAGGACGAGAAGGACGAGCACCACGATCGCGTTGATCGCATAGCGCGCGGGCATCGGGAGCGTACGGCGCGCGCCGCCGGCGGCCGGGCCGCGCCCGCCCGTGGAGATGATCGGGCGCTTCTCAGACATGACCTCTTCCTCCATGCTCACACCCCCTAGACCTTCTCGCTCATCGTGCGGCCGAAGATGCCGGTCGGGCGCACCACGAGGACGATGATGAGCAGCAGGAACACGACCGCATCCTTCCAGACGGACAGGCCGATCGCGTTCACGAAGACCTCGGCGAAGCCGACGAGCAGGCCTCCCACGACGGCACCGGGGATCGAGCCGATGCCGCCGAGGACCGCGGCGACGAACGCCTTGGTGCCGAGCATCATGCCCATCGTCGGGTTGGCCTGGGTGTAGGCCATCGCGTAGAGCACGGCCCCGATGCCGGCGAGCGCGGAGCCCACGGCGAAGGTGAACGAGATCGTGGAGTTGACGTTGATGCCCATGAGGCGCGCCGCGCCCATGTCCTCTGAGACCGCGCGCATGGCCTTGCCGAGCTTGGTTTTCTGCACGACGAGCGTGAGCGCCACCGTTGCCGCGATGGTCACGAGGACCGTCAGGACCGACGGGAACGACAGCGTGAGGCCGGCGACCTGGACGGTCGTGAGGTCGGTGTAGGCGGGGACGACCTTGGCGTCGGCGCCAAAGACGAGCTGGGCGCCGTTCTCGAGGAAGTACGACACGCCGATGGCCGTGATGAGGATCGAGAGCCTCGGGGCATTTCTGAGCGGCGCGTACGCCACCTTGTCGATGAGCACGCCCACGAGCGTGCACGCCGCGACCGACAGCACGATCGCGAGCACGGGGGGAAGCCCCAGCTGGGCCATTACCAGCCACGACACGTACGCGCCGACCATGATGATGTCGCCGTGGGCGAAGTTGAGCAGCAGGATGATGCCGTACACCATCGTGTAGCCCAGGGCGACCAGCGCGTAGATGCTGCCGAGCTGCAGGCCGTTGAGCACCTGCGTGATGAACAAGGAAGAGCTCCTCTCGGGTCTGCGCGGGAGAGACCGCGTCTAGCAAAAACGGGGCAAGGCGCGAGGCCTTGCCCCGAGTGGGGCGAGAAGGACGGGACTTACGCCTCGAGGACCTCGAAGGTCTCCTCGGCACCGTCCTCGGCGAAGGTGATGATGAGCGAGGACTTGACGGGGTCGCCGGTGCCCTCGTAG
Source organism: Olsenella sp. An270 (assembly GCF_002159735.1). GTDB lineage: Bacteria > Actinomycetota > Coriobacteriia > Coriobacteriales > Atopobiaceae > Thermophilibacter. The sequence goes on along the minus strand of NZ_NFJF01000001.1, from coordinate 199,149 downwards.
GAGATGGAGCCGGTGACGCCCTCGACGGTGCCGGAGGCGATGCCGTCGATCACGGCCTGCTTGTAGTCCTCGGAGCCGGGCTCGAGGCCGGCCTCCTCGGCGGCGGCGAGGCCGTTCGCGAGCACCATGGCGGCGTCGTAGCCGAGCGCGCAGAAGTTGGTCGGCGTCTCGCCGTACTCGGCCTCGTAGTCCTCGACGAACTTGGTCGCTATCTCGGACTCGTTGGAGGAGCTGAACGCGCAGCAGTAGTAGCAGTCGTGGAGGTCGGCGGCGTCGGCGTAGTTCTCGGAGCCGCCGTAGATGCCCGACCAGCCGTCAACACCGAGGAAGACCTTGTCGTAGCCCTGAGCGCGCGCCTGGGTGACGATCATGCCGTCGTCCTGGTAGTAGTTGGGGACGAGGATGGCGTCGGGGTTGGTGCCGATGATGTTGGTGAGCTGGGAGTTGAAGTCGACGTCACCCTCGGCGTAGGACTCCTGCGCGGTGATGGTGATGCCGGCGGCCTCGGCCTCCTCGCAGAAGGCGGCGTTGACGCCCTCGGAGTAGTCGGAGCCGTTGAGGTAGAGCGTCGCGACGCTCTTGTAGCCCTGCTCGACCGCAAAGTTGGCCATGACGCGGCCCTGCTCCGGGTCGGTCACGCAGGCGCGGAAGTAGTTCTCGCCGTAGGTGACGACGTCGGCGGCGGTGGCGGACGGAGTCACGCAGGGCATGTTGTCGGCAACGGAGGCCTTGGCCACGGCGATCGTGGGGCCGGTGGTGACGTCGCCGACGATGCCGGTCACGCCGTCCTCCTGGACGAGGCGGTTGTAGGCGTTGACAGCCTCGGTGGCGTCACCCTTCTCGTCATAGACGACCGGCTCGACCTGCTTGCCGTTGACGCCGCCGTCGGCGTTGAGCTGCTTGAAGTAGAGCTGGGCGCCGTTCAGGCACGCGAGGCCGTAGGACGAGTTGTCGCCGGTGTGCGGGCCCATGATGCCGACCTTGATGGCGCCGGAGGCGTCGCCGCCCTCGGTGGACTCGCCGCCGCCGTTGCCGCCGCAGCCCACGAGGCCGAGGCCCAGCATGGCCGCCGCGGAGCCGGTCACGAACTGACGCCTGGAAATGTTCTCGAACATAGCTTTCTCCTCCCGTCGCTCCCCGTGTCGGGGAGATTTGAGCCCTAGGCTAGCCCCGGAGCGACGGCGCGTCACGCATATGGAGAAAGTGTTAAGTAACTCGTAACCAGATGGTTAAACTCGACGTCTGCGCAGCGCCGAGAGAATCGTGGCGAGAAGGACGCCAGAGCAGACCCCCGAGAGGTCGATGAGGACGTCCGTCGGCTGGCCCGAGCGCCCCGGGACGAAGAGCTGGATGCCCTCGTCGCAGAGTGGCACCAGCGCCACCAGAAACGCGATCGGAAACGGCGTCCTCCCCCGCTCCCTCAGACGTGCCGAGAAGAACCCCCACGAGATGATGCCGAGCACGGCGTACTCGGAGAAGTGCGCGCCCTTGCGCACGATGAGCGTGGCGAGGTCGGCGTCGGAGACGCCCAGCGCCTCGAAGAGCGGTCGCAGGAGCTCGACGACCAGCCCGCTCTCGAGCGAGGACTGCGGCCCCTGGATGAGCGAGTGCGCCCAGATGAGGAGGACCCAGCACAGTAACGCGACGGCCCACGTGCGATACGTCGACCGTCGCGCCGAGTCGTGCGAGCGTCGTGCCATCTACGCCTCTGCGGCCCGCGGCAGCGCGAAGTGCTTGCCGACGTACGTCGAGCGCGAGACGCCGGTGTCGGCGAGGTGGCGGGAGGCGGGCTGGGTGCCGCCCTCGAGCAGCCTGAGGAACCGTCGGGAGCTGCGCCGCGCGGCGGTCGAGGAGTTCTTGGAGAACTCGTCCTCGATCAGGTAGTCGACGTAGGTCTCGGTGTCCACGACCTCCGGGTGGCCGCCCGGGGTCTTGAACGGGATGAACGCCGTCTGCGGCTCCATGTTGTCGGGCTCGTCGAGCGAGTCGGGGCCACCGACGCTGTCGATGAAGCCGATGGGGTCCTGCGGGGGTGCCACGTTCGCGATCTTCTCGTCCAGGGACCGGAGGGCACGCTCCCACTCGTCCGCGTCGTCGAGGTCCTCCGCGGTGCGGCGCTCGGGATAGGCGCCCTCGTCGACGAAGGCCACGCGACTCGCGATGCTGGCCCCGTGACGGCCGGCGGAGGCGACGAGACGGTCATGGTCGGACGCCGAGAAGTCGGAGGGAATCGCCGGCGCCGACGCGTCCGTCGCGAACCCGGAGTCCTGGATGATGGTTCCCTCCCCGACGGCGTCACGCCACCACGAGGTGCCGACGTCGCCCACCGAGCCGTCGGCGCGCTCGATCACCGGGATGCCCTCCATCATGCTGGCACCCATGCGCTCGCGCAGCGTCGCCGCCACGCCCTCGGCGCGGCGTGCCATGCGCGCCCTGAACGTGGCGCGCCCGACGTAGTTCTCCGCGATGTCCTCGTAGTCGCTCGCCGCGTGGCTGGGCCCCTGCGCCCGTGCGGGCTCGGGGCTCTCCTGCGGCGCAGGAACCTCGTCAACGCGCAGGTGGCGCGCGATGACGGGAACCTCGTCGGAGACACGGGAGCGGGAGCGGACGACGAGCGCCGCCGTGATGGCGACCGCACCCGTGAGGGCGGCGCCGCCCGCAGCACCGGCGACAAGGGCGTCGGTGGGGGTGGCAAAGGTCGCGTCGACGAGCTCGAGCGAGAGCGCCCGAGCCGTGCCGGGCAGTGCGAGCAGCGAGACGCCCGCAAGACCCAGCGCTACGACAGGGTGTCTTCTCTCCCCCATGTTCTTCTCGCCCTCCCGAAAAGCGGAGAAACGAGCCCAAACCAAGAGACTGGCCCCATTGGAACCCGAGGATGCGTCAACGGCGTAGGCTGCGTTTCAGGTGTGTGTACCGTGACAAATCGACCGATTGCTCGGACAGTGAAGAATATACCCGTTGGCCTGCTCGTTGTGCAAGCGTCTTTCCATCAAAGTTGACGCGCGGACCAGAGACGCGAAGCGGGCCGGCTCCCGAGGGGCCGACCCGCTCCGATGAGTGCGCGATTGCGTTGGGGGCTAGGCGATGTAGTCCGTCTGCTGAGCGGCCTTGCGGGCGCTCTTGATCAGGAAGTCGCGGTTGTTGTCGGTCCCCTTGAGGCCGCTCACCAGCGCGCGGGCGGCGCGCTCGACGTTGTTCATGTTGGCGAGCACGCGGCGGATGCCCCACACGAGCGGCTGGTAGTCGGGCTCGATGAGCAGGTCCTCGTTGCGCGTTCCGGAGGCGACCGGGTCGATCGCCGGGAAGATGCGCTTGTCGGCGAGCTCGCGGTCGAGCTTGAGCTCCATGTTGCCCGTGCCCTTGAACTCCTCGAAGATGACCTCGTCCATCTTGGAGCCGGTGTCGACGAGGGCCGAGGCGATGATCGTGAGCGACCCGCCGTTCTCGATGTTGCGGGCGGCACCCAGGAACTTCTTGGGCGGGTAGAGGGCGGCGGAGTCGACGCCGCCGGAGAGGATGCGGCCGCTCGCGGGCTGCGCGAGGTTGTAGGCGCGCGCCAGGCGCGTGATGGAGTCGAGGACCACGACGACGTCCTCGCCGAGCTCAACGAGGCGCTTGGCGCGCTCGATGACGAGCTCGGAGACGCGGGTGTGGTTGTCGGCCGGCATGTCGAAGGTGGATGCCACGACCTCGCCCTTGATGGAGCGCTCCATGTCGGTGACCTCCTCGGGGCGCTCGTCCACGAGCAGGCAGAAGAGGTGCACCTCGGGGTTGTTGGCAGCGATGGACTGGCAGATCTTCTTGAGGACCGTGGTCTTGCCCGCCTTGGGGGGCGAGACGATCAGGCCGCGCTGGCCCTTGCCGATCGGGGAGACCAGGTCGATGGCACGGCCGGTGATCGAGTCCTTGCCGCACTCCATGACCAGGCGCTCGTTGGGATAGACGGGCGTGAGGTCGCGGAAGCGCGGGCGGCTCTTGAGGTTCTCGGGCGCCTGGCCGTTGACGCTGATGACGCTCTGCAGCGGCGGGTACTTGCCGTTGGCGCGGCCCGGGCCGACCGTCCCTGAGACGAGGTCGCCCTGGCGCAGGCCGAGCGAGCGGATGAGCTGCTGGTGGACGAAGGCGTCCTCGTCGCCCTCCATGTAGTTCCCGGTGCGGATCCAGCCGTAGCCCTCGTTCCCGACCTCGAGGACGCCCTCAACGGGACGGAAGCCCTCGGCGCGCGCGGCGGCCTCGAAGACGGCCTCGACGAGGTCGCCCTTGCGGACGCCGGCGTAGTCGACGCCGAGCTCGGCCGCCTTCGCGCGCAGCTCGGCGACCTTCATCTCGGAGAGCTCCTCGCGCGTGACGGAGGGCTCGGCGTTGAACTCCTGCTGGCGACGGTTCCGACGGCGGCCCTGGCCGTTCTGGCGACGGCCCTGGGCGGCCTTGCCGGGCTGCGCGGCGCCGGCGGCCTCGCCGCCCCGGTCGCCGGCGTGACGGTGCCTGCGCCCGGGTCGCGGCGCGTCGGCCTGCTTCGCAGGGTGGTCGGCCTCGTCGAGCGTCTGTGCGGGAGCAGGGGCGGGCTCGGAGCTCGCGACCGTGGCCTCGCTGGTCATCTTCGTCATCTCGTCGCTTGCCGCGGTCGGCGCGGCCTGCTCGCCCTTGCGCGGGCGGCCGCGACGGCGCTTGGGGGCCTCGGTCGCCTCGGGTGCGGTGTCGGGCTTAGTGGTCTTGGTCTCGACCTCGGCGTCCTTTGCCGGCGCTGCCTCGTCCTTGCGCGGGCGACCGCGACGACGCTTGGGCGGCCACGGCTCGCCGGCGGCCTCGGCGGCGGCGCGCGCCTCGGCCTCGGCGGCGCGGGCGGCCTCCATCTCGGCCTTGGTACGGCGCTTGCGCCTCGGCTTCGCGACGGGCGCCTCGCCGGCGCCTTCAGTCACAGGGGAAGCAGGGGTCACTTCATCCGTCATGTGTTTTCTACCTCTCGTGTGTTGCACGCACGACGGAATGCCACCGCCATAGAGCCGGGCGGGCTGGCCGCCTCGTCGCTGCGCGTCATGTCCCGAGCCTCTGCTCGAAAATGGGAACGTGGGTGCTCTCCGGCGAATATGCACCGTCCGAGCTGGGCTGAGTATATCACGCCCGTGTCAGGAAAAAAAGCAACGCCCCGCTCTGGTCGAGCGGGGCGCGTGTCATGCGCTAGTTGGACGTCCTCGGCTTGCGGCGGACGACGAGCGCCTCGATCTTCTCGACCAGCTCGTCCGCGGCCTGCTCGCCGTCATGCGTGAGCCTGACGCTCGTCGTGTGGGCCCCGGCGGCCGAGCGCTCCCGCTCGACGAGGCCGCGGTCGGCGAGGGAGGAGACCGACATAGAGACCGTCGGCTGCAGGAGGCCGAGCGTGTCGACCAGCCTCATGATCGTCGCCGACTCGCCGTCGAGTGAGCGCAGGCCGAGAAGGACGAGCTCGCCGGCCTTGCAGAAGAAGCCGCCCATGGCGTCGACGTACTTGACGAGACGGTCGGGGGAGGTGCGGGAGAGGGCGTGGCCGTTGGGAATCTGGTCACAGGTGAGGCCGGCGAGCTCGAGCGCGCGCTCGGCGCCCTTCTCGGAGACGGAGCACACCACGTTGCGACGGTCGCTCGTCCCCTCGGCACGCTCGATGAGACCGAGCTTCTCCAGATGGTTGGTCCGATGCGTCATGGTGGGGCGAAGCGCCCCCTGGTACTCGGCGATGGCGGAGGTCTTGACGGGCTCGCCCAGCTCGCGGAGGTGGCAGATGATGGCAAACTCCTCGAACGTGAGGCGCTCGTCGGACGCGACCGCCTGACGAACGACGCTGTAAGCCCTACGAACGGACATGTATTCCTTGAGGTCCAAGACCGCCCCCTGTTCAGAATGATCAGACATGCACTCGCGTCGTGGAAAACCGCCCACGTCAGGGCGCCCACGCCACAGGAGCGCAGTATACATGAGGAAATCGTTCCCGCATCAGGCCGCCGGTCGGTTTATAAAAGACGCACACAAGTCGACGCGGCCCAGCCCCTACATGCTCTGCGGCGCCGAGACCCCCACCAGCTCGAGCGTGAGCGCGAGGACGCGCCTCGTGGCGTCGCAGGCGGCGAGGCGGGCGTGGGAGACGCCCTCGTCGAGCGGCCGGCCCTTGCCCGGCAGCACCTGGCAGGCGGCGTAGAAGGAGTGGAACTCCGCGGCGAGCTCCTCGGCGTAGTGCGTCAGACGGAAGGGGGCGCGGTCGCGCGCGCAGCTCTCCACCAGGCCCGGGAGCTCGGCGATCTTGCGGGCGAGGGCCGCCTCGGCAGGATCGGTGAGCAGCCCCAGGTCGTAGGACTCCCCCACCGCGCGGCGCGCGACCTCGTCCATGCCCAGCTCAGCAGCCTCCTCGAGCGTGACGCCCGCGCCGCGGCGCAGGATCGAGCAGATGCGCGCGTGCGCGTACTGGACGTAGTAGACCGGGTTGGTGTTGTCCTGGCGCTTCACGCGCTCGATGTCAAAGTCGATCATCTGGTTGGAGGACTTGGAGATCAGCGTGTAGCGCGTGGCGTCGGCGCCCACCTCGGCGAGCAGCTCGTCAAAGGTGACCATCGTGCCCTTGCGCTTGGACATGCGCACGGGGTTGCCGTCGCGCAGCAGGTTGACGAGCTGGCCGAGAAGGACCTCGAACTGCGTGGGGTAGCCGAGCGCCTCGCAGGCGGACTGGACGCGCTGGATGTAGCCGTGGTGGTCGGCGCCCCAGATGTCGATCACGTGGTCGACGCGCTGGAACTTGTTCCAGTGGTAGGCGACGTCGGAGGCGAAGTAGGTGTAGTCGCCGTTGGTCTTGATGAGGACGCGGTCCTTGTCGTCGCCGAAGATCGTCGAGCGGAACCACAGGGCGCCCGCCTCGTCGCGATAGAGGTGGCCCATCTCGTCCAGGGCCGCGAGGGCGCGGTCCACGGCGGAGGTGCCGGACTCGTCCTTCACGTAGAGGCTGCGCTCGGAGAACCAGACGTCGAAGTCGCAGCGCGCCTCGTGGCAGGTGCCGCGGATGGAGTCGAGCATCCAGAGGTAGGCGCGCTCGCGGAACTCCGCCATGCGCTCGTCCTCGGACGCGGCGAGCCACCGGTCACCGTCCTCCTCGACGAAGCGGCAGGCGATGTCGACGATGTAGTCTCCGCCGTAGGCGTTGCCGCCGAGCGCCTCGTTGAAGGCGTCGGTGAGCGGGTGCGTCTCGGGGTGCTCGTCGCCCTCGTCCGCCACGAAGGCCTCGCGGTCGGCGAGCAGGGTGGCGCGGGCGTCCTCGAGGGGGACGCCGCGCTCCCCCATCACGGAGAGGAGCTGCTGGTAGCGCATCGAGATGGAGTGGCCGAAGACGTCCATCTGCGAGCCATGGTCGTTCACGTAGTACTCGCGCTCCACGTCGTAGCCCACGTGCTCGAAGACGCGGCAGAGCGAGTCCCCGATGGCGACCCAGCGGCCGTGGCCGATGTGGAGCGGTCCCACGGGGTTCGCGGAGACGAACTCGACCTGAATCTTGGTACCCGCGCCCATGTCCGAGCGCGCATAGTCGAAGCCCTGCTCCCGGACGGTGCGGAAGACCTCGTTGGCCGAGGCCGTGGCGAGGTAGAAGTTGATGAAGCCGGGCCCGGCGACCTCCACGCGGTCGATCGAGGGGTCCTCGGGAAGATGCGCGACTATGGCGTCGGCGATCTGACGCGGCGCGCGGCGGGCGAGCTTTGCCGAGCGCATGGCGACCGTCGAGCTCCAGTCACCGTTGCCCGGGTCGGCGGGGCGCTCGAACCCCAGGTCGGCAACGTCAAACTCCGGCAGCTCGCCGGACTCCTGCGCTGCAGCGATGGCGGCGCGAACGAGCTCCTCGATCTTCTCGGGCATCTCATCTCCTCCACGTCGGGCGTGCGACGCCCGAGCTACCATGACTTCTTGACCACGTGACTATATCAGATGTGCACGCTTGCACTCGATTTTTGAGGCCTCAAAAGTCGTGCGAGAACGATCGTTTTCCCAGTTGGATGGAAAACTGGCGTCACTTTTGAGGCCTCAAAGGCCGTTTGGACAGATGTGCCGCTAGGCCGTGGGGCGGCCGGACTCCGCGCGCTCCTCGCGCGCGAGGCGGCTGCGGAGGTCGGCGAGGCCGAGCTCGAGGCCCACGGGATAGGTCTGCGGGTTGAGGAAGCGCGCCACGGCGGGGTCGAGACGCATGAGCGCCTCGCGGCAGCGCTCGCGGGCCGCCTCAATGCCCTCGGGCTCCCCGCAGCGCGACCCGTGCTCCACCATCTTGACGAGAAGCTCGACGGGCTCGCCGGAGAGCCGGTGCGTGAGGTAGGGGTCCACGATGTCGACCATCTCGCGGGCCTCCCCGGCGCGGGCGACCTCGTCGACGACGAGCATGTCCGCCGTCGGACGTCCGGCCTGGTCAAAGTAGCGCAGGACGTGCTGGACGCCGGGGATGGTGCGCTTGTAGGACTGCTCGGAGAGCTTGATGACGGGCGTCCAGGACTCGTCGGCGCCGCAACGGACGGCGGAGAGCTTGTAGACGCCGCCGAGCGACGGCTGCGGGTCGCAGGTGGCGAGCTTGGTGCCCACGCCAAACGAGTCGATGGGCGCGCCCTGGGCGAAGAGCGACTGGATCGTGTACTCGTCGAGGTCGTTGGAGACCGAGATCTTCACGTAGGGCAGGCCCGCCTCGTCAAAGGCGGCGCGGGCCTCCTTGGAGAGGCGCGCGAGGTCGCCGGAGTCCAGACGCACGGCGGAGAGACGCTCCCCGGCGGCCTCCATCTCCTTGGCGACGGTGATGGCGTTCCTGATGCCCTGGTGCACGTCGTAGGTGTCGAGCAGCAGCACGCAGTTCCTGGGGCTGGACTTGGCGAACGCGCGGAACGCCTCGAGCTCGCTCGGGAACGCCATGACCCACGAGTGGGCGTGCGTGCCAAAGACGGGGATGCCGTAGATCTTTCCGGCGAGGACGTTGGAGGTCGAGGAGGCGCCGGCGATGTAGGAGGCTCGCGCGACGGCGAGGCCGCCGTCGGGACCCTGGGCGCGTCGCAGGCCAAAGTCGGAGACGGGATGGCCCTCGGCGGCGCGCACCACGCGCGCGGTCTTGGTGGCCACGAGCGTCTGGAAGTTCACGAGGTTGAGCAGGGCGGTCTCGATGAGCTGGCAGTCGATGACGGGACCCTCGACGCGCACCATGGGCTCGCGGCCAAAGACGACCTGGCCCTCCGGAACGGCGTGGATCGTAAGGTCGAGGTGATGGTTGCGCAGGAACTCGAGGAAGCCCGGCTTGAACATGGGGCCGCCGCCCGGCGCCTGGATGCTCGCCAGGTAGTCGATGTCGTCGTCCTCGAAGACGAAGTTCTCCACGAGGTCGGCGATCTGGCCCGTTCCGCAGCACACGGCGTAACCGCCGTCAAACGGGCAGTCACGGAAGAAGGCATTGAAGCAGGCCTGGGAGTCGGTGAGCCCGGCCTCCCAGAAGCCCTGGGCCATGGTGAGCTCGTAGAGGTCGGTGTTGAGGCAGACGTCGGTGGGCTTGGTGCGATCGGTGAGAGACATGTGCCCTCCTATCCGAGGATGGTGACGGCGAGCCAGACGGCGGCGACGCCGACGATTGCGAGAATGACGATCTTCTGTCCCAGGGGCATCCGGAGGTCGTCGTCGGGCTCCATGAGCGCGCGGGCGCGCGCGAGCGCCTCCTCGTCGCGGGCCCGTGCGGCGCGCTCGGCCTCGTCGGCGGCGCGCTGCGCCCGCAGGCGCTCCAGCTCGGCGCGCTCCGCCGCGTCCTTCTCGGCCTGCTGGCGCGCGGCCTTCTCGGCGCGCAGCTGCTCGAGCTCGGCGCGCTCCTCGTCGGTGAGGCCGGTGTCGTCCGCCATGTCTCCTCCGTCTTTCGGGTCGGCAGTTTGCATAGTTATAGCGCTTGTGGGCGAGAAGGGCACGCGAGCTCGGGTCCCACAACGCCCGTGGCGTCGAAGGCGGGCACGAAGCTCTCGGAGACCGTGCCCCCCTCCTGCCACCAGATCCGCTCGAATCCGAGGTCGTCGGCGTGACAGAGCACGATCTCGTACTCCTCCTCCGAGACGCCGTGCGAGAGGGCGCCGCCGGCGCGACGGCAGGCCTCGTTGGGCGTGTACTGGTTCATGACCGAGAGGTCGGCCTCGTTGCCAGCGATTTCCCACACGCGGTCGAGCACGGCGCAGGAGTCGTCGGCGTGACCGGGGAGCACGAGGTGACGCACGATGACGCCGCGCCGCATGGAGCAGTCCTCGCCGAGCGAACGGCCGCCCGCCGCGCGGACCGAGTCGACCATGGCGGCCAGCGCCTCGGCGGCGACCTCCGGGTAGTCGGGCGCAGCGGAGAGCGTGCCGGCGAGGGCGCCGTCCGCGTACTTGAAGTCGGCGAGCCAGACGTCGACCACGTCCGCGAGGGAGCGTACGACCTCGGCAAGCTCATAGCCGGACGTGTTGCAGACGATAGGCAGGGTGAGTCCCGCCTCGCGCGCCATGCCCACGGCGTCACGGACGTGCGGGGCAAAGTGGAGCGGCGTCACGAGGTTGATGTTGAGCGCGCCCTGCCCCTGCAGCTCGAGCATCATCTCGGCGAGCCGCGCGGTCGTCACGGGCAGGCCAAATCCCTCGCTCGAGATCTCGTGGTTCTGGCAGAACACGCAGCGAAGCGGGCATCCCGAGAAGAAGATGGCCCCGGAGCCCGCCTCGCCGGAGATCGGGGGCTCCTCCCAGAGATGCAGGGCGCTTCTCGCCACCCTGAGCTCGGAGCTCATGCCGCAGCGACCAGGAACGCCGGCGGCGCGGTGTGCGCCGCAGCGGCGCGGGCAGAGCCGGCACGCCTCGTAGGCGTCCTGCGTCAGGTGCTCCCCCATCCGGGAGTCACCGGCCCCGGCGCGGAAGGTGGATGCCCCCGTGCTCGCGAAGTCGCTCGGCCTCCTCCTCGAAGCCCTCGTCGGACGGCGTGACGAGCTCGTCCTCGCCGGTCCTGGGGTCGTAGTGGTGGAGCAGGACGGGCTCGAAGAGGCGAAGGTGGTACGCGAAGGCGAACGAGACGACCAGGAGCAGGACGAAGATGGCGATGCGCGGGACCGTGTCGACCTGCGTCATCACCAGCGAGCCCACGCACAGAAGCGCGGTCCAGGCATACATGAGCAGGACCGCCTGCCGCTGGTCGAAGCCCTCCGCCATGAGGCGGTGGTGTATGTGGCCGCGGTCGGCGTGGCCGATGCTCACGTGGCCGCGCAGGCGACGGACGATGGCCGAGAACGTGTCGATGATGGGGACGGCGGCGATGACGAGCGGGACGATGATCGTCGTGAGGCCGGCGAACCTCGTCACCGAGAGCAGCGAAACCGTCCCGAGCGCAAAGCCCAGGGTGAGGGCGCCGGAGTCGCCCATGAAGACGGAGGCGGGGTGGAAGTTGTACCTGAGGAACCCGAGCGAGGAGCCGGCGACGGCGATGGAGAGTGCGGCGGCGTCGAGGCGCCCGGCCTGCACGGAGAGGACGAACATCGTGAGGCTCGCGATGGTGGAGATCCCCGCGGCGAGCCCGTCGAGCCCGTCGATCAGGTTGATGATGTTCGTGTAGGCAACGAGGTAGACCACCGTGACGGGGTACGCGAGCCAGCCGAGGCTTATGTGGGCGCCCCCGAACGGGTTGGAGATGTTGCCGATGACGAGGCCGCCAGCGACGGCGATGACCGCCGCGAGCACCTGGCCGCCCAGCTTCTGGAGCGGGGTCAGCGAGTACCGGTCATCGAGGAGCCCCGTGACAAAGATCACGAGGAAGGAGAGGACGAGCATCCAGTAGTTGACCTCGAGGAGCGGCGAGGGAACCAGGACGATGGGCCAGTGGAAGAAGGTCGTGCCCACGTACTGCACCACGAAGGCGGCCACGATGCCGCAGAAGATGGCGATGCCGCCCATGCGGGGAATGGGCTTCTTGTTGATGCGGCGGGCACTGGGGTAGTCGACGGCGCCCACGCGCACGGCGATGTGCCGGGCGAGCGGAGTCGTGGCGAGCGACGCGAGCAGGGCGGCGCAAAAGAGGCATAGGTAGGGTATCCAGCTCGGAACCACCTTGCTCCCTTCCCTCCCAAACGCACGTACACTCCCACTTTTGCCGAGTTAGGCACGCAAGTCAAGACTGGTGTTTTCTGTTCACAGACCTATAGTTGGGCTGTCGTTCCCCTGCGGGCAAACTGGGTGAACCGACAAGCGTTACTTGGGAGTCCGATATCTCGTGTTCAGTACGGAGATTCCCCGTTGCTGGGAAAGCCGGAACGCGCGATGGGGACACCCACCTTCTGAGAGGTGGGTTCATTGACGCACCGCAGGGGGCGACTTTTTGTGTCGTCGTTGACAAGCGCGCGGCGGATTGCCACAATATCCCACGCACCATTTCCGGGGACGTAGCTCAGCTGGGAGAGCGCTGCCTTCGCAAGGCAGAGGCCGGGGGTTCGAATCCCCTCGTCTCCACCATATGACTCGCAGGCGGGCGTCCTTCTCGGACGTCCGCTTTTCTCTTTTTCTGATTAACGCACAGAATCAAGCACAACAATCTATATCCGCAGGTGGAAATAACGCACATGTACGATTTTGTGCGTTATTTGGGGCGGCGGCCCTCACGCCCTCACGCGTAGGCGCCGCGCAGCGAGTACCAGCCGCACGCCTCCCCCACCACGAGCGGCACGTCGAAGAGGTCGCTCATGACCTCGCTCGTGAGCAGGTCCGCCTTGGCGCCGTCGGCGAAGACCTCGGCGTCCTTGATGAGCAGCACGCGCTCGATCTCGGGGATGATGTCCTCGGGGTAGTGGGTCACGAGCACGACCGAGCGCCCCTCGGCGGCGAGCGTGCCCATGGTCCTGCGCACGTGGTACATGCCCTCCGGGTCGAGGCCCGTGCACGGCTCGTCGAAGATCAGCACCTGCGGGTCGCGCACGAGCTCGCGCGCCACGAGGACACGGCGCACCTGGCCGGTGGAGAGCGTCATGACGTCGCGGCCGGCAAGCTCGGCGATGCCCAGCCGCTCGAGGGCGTCGGCGGCGAGCGCACGGTCCTTGTCGCCCACCTCGCCGCGAAGCGGGACGCCCAGCGTGCCGAAGAGGCCTCCTACCACGATATCCATGACCGGCAGGTGCACGCGCACCTGGTCGTGCATCGTGGAGCTCACGATGCCGAGCGTGCGCTTGATGTCGGCGAGCTGCGGGCGGGCCGCGCCGCGAAAGCGCACCGGCGGCTCCTCGCGCCACAGGGGGAAGACCTCGCGGGTGAGCAGCTGTATGAACGTCGACTTGCCCGCGCCGTTGGGGCCGAGAAGGGCCACGTGCTCGCCCTCGGCGAGGCTGAAGTCCGAGACGTGCAGGATGGTCTTGCCGCCGCGCACCACGCTCGCGTCATGGATCTGGAAGAGCGGGGTCGTCTGCTCCGCGTCGCTCATGGGACTCCCTCCTTCGGACGGCGCCCGATGCGCGCCGCAAGGATTACTATAGGTAAATCGCGCCGCGGCGCGGCCAGCCGTCACAAAGGAGTTTCACATGGCAGAGATGCTCACGCTCGAGGCCTTCGAGGAGGCGTCCGAGAAGGTCCGCGAGGTCACGCTCGAGACCAAGCTCGTGGAGAGCCCGCACTTCTCGGCGAGCACGGGCAACCGCGTGTGGCTCAAGCCCGAGAACATGCAGCGCACGGGTGCCTACAAGGTGCGCGGCGCCTACTACAAGATCTCGACCCTCTCGCCCGAGGAGCTGGGGCGCGGCATCGTCACCGCGAGCGCCGGCAACCACGCCCAGGGCGTGGCCTTCGCAGCCACGCGAGCCGGCGCGCGCTCCGTGGTGGTGATGCCCGAGACCACGCCGCTCATCAAGGTCGAGCGCACCAAGCACTACGGCGCCGAGGTCGTGCTCCACGGCGACGTCTATGACGAGGCGTGCGACGAGGCGATGCGGCTTGCCGAGGAGGAGGGCTACACCTTCATCCACCCGTTCAACGACCCGTGCGTCTCCACCGGCCAGGGCACGATCGCCATGGAGGTCGTCCAGGAGCTGCCGCTCGTGGACACGATTTTCGTGCCGGTGGGCGGCGGCGGCCTGGCCTGCGGCGTGGCGACCTTCGCCAAGCTCTACAACCCCAAGATCCGCGTCATCGGTGTGGAGCCCGAAGGCGCGCCCTCGCTCACGGCCGCGCTCGAGGCGGGGCACCCCGTGAAGATCCCGGGTGCCAACACGATCGCGGACGGCACGGCCGTGCTCGAGGTGGGCGACCAGGTCTTCCCGTACCTGCAGGCCAACCTCGACGACGTCATGACGGTCCCCGACGACGAGCTCGTGGTGGCGTTTCTCGACATGGTCGAGAACCACAAGATGGTCGTCGAGAACTCCGGCCTGCTCACGGTGGCCGCGCTCAAGCACCTGCCGGCCGAGAACAAGCGCGTGGTCTCCATCCTCTCCGGCGGCAACATGGACGTCATCACGATGAGCTCGGTGGTGCAGCACGGCCTCATCATGCGCGACCGCATCTTCACCGTGAGCGTTCTGCTCCCCGACCGCCCCGGCATGCTCGTGCGCGTGGCCTCCACCATCGCGGAGCAGAACGGCAACGTCATCAAGCTCGAGCACAACCAGTTCGTCTCGACCAACCGCAACGCCGCCGTGGAGCTGCGCGTCACGATCGAGGCCTTTGGCACTGAGCACAAGCACCAGATCGTGGAGGCGCTCAAGGCCGCCGGCCTCACCCCCACCCTCGTCCAGACCTCGCTGTGAGACAACGGGGGCAGGCTCGTTTGTCTCATTCAGAGTTCGTTGCCGAACGGAGGCACTCGCATGGATACCGCGCATCTTGACGCGCTGCCCGAGGCGCGCGCGAACTTCTCCTTTGACCTGGCGAACGGCGAAAAGGTCATCTTTGCCGCACCCCTCTCCTGCTTTGGTACGGAGGATGACACCTTCCTCGGCGGGAGCCAGTCAAAGCTCTGCCTCACGAACCGTCGCCTCGTCGCAAACAACACCGTCGGCCTGTGGACCGCGGACCTCGCGGACGACGTCGTCGGCGCCGAGCTCGTCAAGCGCGGCGGGTTCCTCTCGAACGCGGTCGTCCGCGTTGACCTCGCGCGTGAGCTCGTCTACGGCGGCGCCCGAGACGGGCAGGGCACGCTGCGCGGCTTCCGCTTCTACCTCAAGCCAAAGGACGGCGCGCGCCTAGCCGAGCTCCTGTGCTGCTAGCGCCGCGGGCGTCGGCTGTCTGGTCGTCAAGGGGGACCCATGGGACTGCTTTCCAACCTGTTCGGACGCAAGGGCGAGAAGACCTACCGCTGGAAGCCGCTGCGCTGCATGCCGGGCGACATCGTCGACCTCATGCGCGAGTGTGAGCGCATCGAGGCGCCCATCGTGAGTCTCGAGGTCGAGTACGACGGGATGCGGCAGCTCGTCGGCATGAGCTCGGACTTTGAGCGGGACCGCGGCTTCTTTGACACCGTCTGGTACGTGGACGACGACGAGTACCCCAGCCTCGACGCCTTTCTCGCCAACGCCACCCTGGGCGGGCGGCGCTTCTCGGACATTTCCGAGCCCGTGCAGGTCATTCGCGACCTCGAGATCGGCGACCCGCGCGGCAACGTCCTCCTCGCCCAGCGCGAGCTCTGAATGTGACAAAGGGACTGTCCCTTCGTCTCACCGCTCGCGGGCGAAACATGACCGCTCACGGGCGATTACCCGCCGGAAACACGCGCCGCGTAGAGTGTCCCCACTGAGCAAATGCGATGACAGGGCCAGTACGGGCCGCATTCGTCCCACAGCGAGCGGGCAGCGTGAGAACCCGCGTCGGACGGCCCCGAAGACTCCCTCGAGCAGCTCGCGAGAACCTCCGCGCGGTCGCCGGGCCACCCCCGCCAACGCGCCGAGAAGTACCGCGCGCCGGCGGCCACCGTGACGGCTTCGAGGTTCAGCGCCTCGCATTTCTCACACCGACAAGAGAAAGCGAGGGGGAACGTGGAACTGAGAAGCGACGCAATCAAGCGGGGCCTGGCGCGCGCGCCGCACCGCAGCCTTCTGGCGGCCGACGGCCTCACCGACGAGGAGCTCGACCGCCCGCTCGTGGCCGTGGTCTCCGCCCAGAACGAGGTCATCCCCGGGCACCTCCACCTCCAGCAGATCGCCGACGCCGTCAAGGCAGGCATCCGCATGGCGGGCGGCACCCCGCTGCAGGTCAACACCATCGGCGTGTGCGACGGCATCGCGATGAACCACGAGGGCATGCACTACAGCCTCACCAGCCGCGAGGTCATCGCGGACTCCGTGGAGTGCGCCGTCCAGGGCCACCAGTTCGACGCGATGGTCCTCATCCCCTCCTGCGACAAGATCGTCCCCGGCATGCTCATCGCCGCGGCGCGCCTGGACATCCCCACGATGCTCGTCTCCGGCGGCCCCATGCTCGCCGGGCGCGGGCGCGACGGCAGCCAGACCGACCTCAACTCCCTCTTCGACGCCGTGGGCCAGGTCACCGCCGGCACCATGACCGAGGAGGAGTGCTCCTGGCTCGAGAAGACCGCCTGTCCCACCTGCGGCTCCTGCTCCGGCATGTTCACCGCCAACTCCATCTGCTGCCTCGCCGAGGCCCTGGGCATCGCGCTTCCCGGAAACGGCACCGTGCCCGCCGTCTACTCCGAGCGCATCCGCCTGGCCAAGCAGACCGGCATGAGGGTCATGGAGCTGGTCGAGAAGAACCTCACCGCCCGCCAGATCATCAACGAGCGCGCCATCCACAACGGCATGGTGCTCGACATGGCCTTCGGCGGCTCCACCAACACGATGCTGCACCTCACGGCCATCGCGCAGGCCGCCGGCTGCCCCGTCACGATGGACGACTGGGACCGCGCCAGCGCCGAGACGCCCAACATCGTGCGCATCGCGCCGGCCGGCCCGCTCCACATCCAGGACCTGAACGACGTGGGCGGCGTCTCCGCCATCATCGGCGAGCTCGGTCGCACCGGGCACCTCGACATGGACGCCCTCACCTGCCACGGCACCATGGCCGAGTGGGTCGCGGCGTGCCCGCCCGTGGACGGCGAGGTCGTCCGCGGCGTGGACGACGCCTACTCCCCCGACGGCGGTCTCAAGGTCATGCGCGGCAACCTCGCGCCTGACTGCGGCGTGGTCAAGAAGAGCGCCGTCGCGCCCGAGATGTGGCGGCACTCCGGCCCCGCGCGCGTCTTCGACTCCGAGGAGGAGGCCTGCAGGGCGATCTTCGGCGGGACGATAAACCCGGGCGACGTGGTGGTCATCCGCTACGAGGGCCCGGCGGGCGGCCCGGGCATGCGCGAGATGCTCACCCCCACCTCCGCCATCTGCGGCATGGGACTCGCGAGCTCGGTGGCCCTCATCACCGACGGGCGCTTCTCCGGCGCCTCCAAGGGCCCGTGCATCGGCCACGTCTCCCCCGAGGCCGCGGCCGGCGGCCCGATCGCGCTCGTCCGCGAGGGCGACGTCATCGACATCGACATCCAGGCGGGCACGCTCGAGCTTCGCGTCGGCGAGGAGGAGCTCGCCGAGCGCCGCGCCGCATGGGAGCCGCCGGCGCCCAAGTACACCACGGGAGTCCTCTCCCGCTACGCAAAGCTGGTCACGAGCGCAGACAAGGGGGCGTACCTCTCATGATCACCGTCGAGGAGAAGATCGCCCGGCGCCAGCGCGCCATCGAGGGGCGTCCGTTTGGCCCGGGCAGCCACACCGAGCACGAGGGCAAGACCATGACCGGGGCGCAGGCCATCATCGCCAGCCTCGAGGCCGAGGGCGTGGATACCATCTTTGGCTACCCCGGTGGCCAGGCCATCAAGATCTATGACGCCCTCTACGACTCCAAGAAGATCCACCATGTGCTCGCCCGTCACGAGCAGGGCGCGACGCACATGGCCGACGGCTACGCACGCGCCACGGGCAAGGTGGGCGTGGTTCTCGTCACCTCCGGCCCCGGCGCCACCAACACCGTGACCGGCATCGCCACCGCCTACATGGACTCCGTGCCCATGGTCGTCATCACGGGCCAGGTCACGCGCGGCGTCATCGGCACGGACGCCTTCCAGGAGTCCGACATCGTGGGCATCACGATGCCCATCGTGAAGCACAGCTTCCTCCTGCAGTCCACCGACGAGCTCACCAAGACCTTCCGCGAGGCCTTCTACATCGCCTCGACCGGCCGCCCGGGCCCCGTCCTCATCGACATCCCGAGCGACCTCTCCGGCTCCGAGATGGTCTTCCACTACCCGGACAGCGTCAACATCCCGAGCTACCGACCCACCTACAAGGGCAATGCGAAGCAGGTCAAGCAGGCTGCCGAGATCATCTGCCGGGCGGAGCGACCGCTCATCATGGCCGGCGGCGGCATCGTGGCGTCCCACGCCTGCCCCGAGCTCGTCGAGCTCGCCGAGCGCATGCAGATCCCCGTGGTCACGACCCTCATGGGCAAGGCGGCCATCCCCTGCTCCAACCCGCTCAACCTCGGCCCCGTGGGCATGCACGGCTCCAAGTACGCCAACATGGCGGTCACCGAGTCCGACCTCATCATCGCCTGCGGCGCGCGCTTCTCGGACCGCGTGACCGGCAAGGTCTCCGAGTTCGCCCCGCACGCCAAGATCATCCACATCGACATCGACCCCGCCGAGATCGGCAAGATCGTGAACCCGGACGTTCCGATCGTCGGCGACGTCAAGGTGGTGCTCGCCGCCATCAACGAGCGCCTGGCCAAGATGGACGCCCGGCCCGTCTGCGAGGCATGGCGCGACGAGGTCTTTGAGTGGCGCGAGCGCTGGCCGTTCTACACCTCCGACTTCGCCGACTACGAGGGCAAGATCGCCCCGGAAGTCGTGCTCGAGCACCTCTCCGACAAGCTCGACCCGCACGCCTCGATCGTCACCACCGAGGTCGGCCAGCACCAGATGTGGGCCCTGCAGAACATCCACCGCGAGCATGCGCGCACCTTCATCTCCTCCGGCGGCCTCGGCACGATGGGCTTTGGCTTCCCCGCCGCCATCGGCGCCAAGATCGGCTGCCCCGACGAGCAGGTCGTCTGCATCGCCGGCGACGGCTCGTTCCAGATGAACAGCCAGGAGATGGCCACCGCCAAGATCAACAACGTGCCGGTCAAGGTCCTCATCGTCGACAACCGCGCGCTCGGCATGGTCCACCAGTGGCAGCACCTCTTCTACAACGACCGCTTCTCGTTCACCGAGCTCGCCGACAACCCCGACTTCGTGAAGCTCGCCGACGCCTACGGCTGGCGCTCGAGGCGCATCACCAAGCCCGAGGAGATCGACGACGCGCTCGACGAGATGCTCGCCTCCGACGAGCCCTACCTGCTCGACGTCATGATCCCGGCCGCCCAGACCGTCTACCCGATGGTCGCCCCCGGCGCCCCGATCGACGACATCATCGGCGCGCTCGACGTCACGCTCGGTGGCGTCCGCGTCACCGAGAAGGGCTTCGGCGAGGGCGGCCGCCCGCGCGTGAAGCCGTCGCACGAAGGAGTTGATGAGTGATGAACTACCTGCTCTCGGTTCTCGTTGAGAACAAGCCGGGCGTGCTCTCCCGCGTCACGGGCCTCATCAGCCGCCGCGGCTTCAACATCGAATCGCTCACCGTCGCCCCCACTGAGGACGAGACCCTCTCCCGCATGACGATCATCGTCGAGGCCGACGAGGTCGGCTTCGAGCAGATCACCAAGCAGCTGCACAAGCTCGTCTCGGTCTACAAGATCTCCGACCTCACCTACGAGGAGGCCGTCGAGCGCGAGCTCGTGCTCTTCAAGGTGCAGTCCTCGCCGGAGCGCCGCCACGAGGTCATCGAGATCGCCAACGTCTTCCGCGCCAAGGTCGTCGACGTGGGCAAGAACACGCTCACGATCGAGGCCACCGGCACCGCGAGCAAGCTCGACGCGATGGAGGACCTCTTCCGCAGCTACGGCATCAAGCAGCTCACGCGCACCGGCAAGATCGCCATGTCGCGCGGCGCGCAATGATACAAAGGGACAGTCCCTTCGTATCATCCTAGGTACATACGGCCCCACAAGCAAAGGAGAAGAACATGGCCGTCGACATCTATTACGAGAAGGACGTGGACCCGAGCGTCATCCAGGGCAAGAAGGTCGCCATCATCGGCTACGGCTCCCAGGGCCACGCCCACGCGCTGAACCTCCTGGACTCCGGCGTTGACGTCCGCGTTGGCCTGCGCGAGGGCTCCAAGTCCGCCCAGGCCGCCCAGGAGGCCGGCCTCAAGGTCATGAGCATGGACGACGCCGCCGAGGAGGCCGACGTCATCATGATGCTCGTCCCCGACGAGACCCAGCCCAAGGTCTACGAGGAGCACGTCGCTGCGCACCTCAAGGCCGGCGACACCCTCGCCTTCGCCCACGGCTTCAACATCCACTACGGCTACATCAAGGCCCCCGAGGACGTCAACGTCATCATGTGCGCGCCCAAGGGCCCGGGCCACATCGTGCGCCGCCAGTACACCGAGGGCTCCGGCGTGCCCGACCTCGCCTGCGTCTACCAGGACGCCACCGGTGACGCCTGGGACATCGTGCTCTCCTACTGCTGGGGCGTCGGCGGCGCCCGCTCCGGCATCATCAAGGCCACCTTCAAGGAGGAGACCGAGGAGGACCTCTTTGGCGAGCAGGCGGTTCTGTGCGGCGGCCTCGTGGAGCTCGTGAAGGCCGGCTTTGAGACCCTGACCGAGGCGGGCTACCCCGAGGAGCTGGCCTACTTCGAGGTCTACCACGAGATGAAGATGATCGTCGACCTCATGTACGAGTCCGGCATCCACTTCATGAACTACTCGATCTCCAACACCGCCGAGTACGGCGAGTACTACGCCGGCCCGCAGGTCATCAACGCCGAGTCCCGTGAGGCCATGAAGCGCATCCTAGCCCGCATCCAGGACGGCAGCTTCGCGCAGGAGTTCGTCGACGACTGCAACAACGGCCACAAGTGGCTGCTCGAGAAGCGCGAGGAGATCAACACCCACCCGATCGAGAAGACCGGCGAGAAGATCCGCTCCATGTTCTCCTGGATCAAGAAGGACTAGCGAGAAGAACGTCCTTCTCGGCACGAAAAACGGGGTCCGGCGCCGTGGCGTCGGGCCCCGTTTCCAGTCGCGTCGCGAGAAGGGAAGGCAAGGCGCGACGTGACGCCCGCTAGCACTCGAGGTTCAGAGCGCTCTCGCGGTCGAAGAGGTGCATGGAGCCCCCGGAGAACGTGAAGGAGAGCGTGCTGCCCACCTGGATGTCAGAGGGGCGACGCCCGTCCTCCTCGACGTTCTGGAGGATGATGATGCTGTCCTTGCCGTCGACGCTCACGTGCAGGTAGACGGAGGACCCCATCATCTCGGTCGTCTCGACCGTGCCGGTGAGCGAGGTGTCGCCCGCCTCTGCGAGCTCGATGTTCTCGGGTCGCACGCCGAGGGTGATGTCCTGGGTGTCGACGTCGCGAGCAGCGAGGCGCGCGCACTTCTCGGGAGACACGGGAACGGAGATGCCGTCGAGCTCCACGCGGTACGTCTCGCCGTCGCGCACGAGCCGAGCGTCGTAGAAGTTCATCTGCGGCACGCCGATGAAGCCGGCCACGAAGACGTTGGCCGGGGAGTCGTAGACCTCCTGCGGGGTGCCGATCTGCTGCACCATGCCGTCCTTCATGACCACGATGCGGTCGCCGAGCGTCATGGCCTCGGTCTGGTCGTGCGTGACATAGATGAAGGTCGTGTCGATGCGCTGGCGCAGCTTGATGATCTCGGAGCGCATCTGGTTGCGCAGCTTGGCGTCGAGGTTGGAGAGCGGCTCGTCCATGAGCAGCACCTTGGGCTCGCGGACGATGGCGCGGCCGATGGCCACGCGCTGGCGCTGGCCGCCCGAGAGCGCCTTGGGCTTGCGGTCGAGAAGGGCCGTGATGCCCAGGATCTGCGCCGCCTCCTCCACGCGCCGGTTCATCTCGTCCTTGGGCACCTTACGGAGCTTCAGAGGGTACTCCATGTTGCCGCGAACCGTCTTGTGCGGGTAGAGGGCGTAGTTCTGGAACACCATCGCGATGTCGCGGTCACGCGGCATGACGTCGTTGACGAGCCTGCCGTCGATGTAGATCTCGCCGCGCGTGATCTCCTCGAGGCCGGCCACCATGCGCAGCATGGTGGACTTGCCGCAGCCGGAGGGGCCGACGAGGACGATGAACTCGCCGTCCGCGATCTCGAGGTTGAAGTCCTCGACCGCGAGCACGCCCTCCTCGGTCACCTTGAGGTTGGCGTTGCCCTTCTTGGCCCTATGCCTCCCGCCGCCCGCGGCGGGATAGACCTTCTCGACGTGCTTGATGGATACCTGCGCCATGTGCGCTCCCTCCCTATCGATTTCCGGCTGCCGGGGCCCTGTCGCAGAGCTCCATCTGTCGGCGCAGCCTCTGCGCGAGCTCGGGCGTCGCGTAGTGCGCCGGTGCCCGCCACTTCCAGTTCTGACCCACCGTGGAGGGCACGTTCATCCGAGCCTCTCCCCCCAGGCGGAGGATGTCCTGCATCTGAACGATCGCGGTGTCGGCGACGGAGGACCAGATGCCCCGCATCATGCCCCAGCCCTCGCCCTCGCGCTCGTTGAGCCCGAGATAGTCACGCGCGCGGGACGCGTCGTCGGGGCTTGCCGCAGAGAGCCACCCGAGCGCCGTGTCGTTGTCATGCGTTCCCACATACGCCACGCAGTCGCGCGGGTAGGAGTGCGGCAGGTAGACGCTCCCCGACCCGTCGACGCTGTCGAAGGCGAACTCGAGGACCCGCATCCCCGGCAGGCCCGTCTCCTCGCGCAGGCGCGCGACGGAGTCCGTGAGGTAGCCCAGGTCCTCGGCGACCAGGCGCTCGGTCCCGCAGGTCTCGCGCAGCCGCTCGAAGAGCGCCGTTCCCGGGCCCTCCCGCCAGCGTCCCTCGCGCGCGTCCGGGGCGCCGAAGGGAATCGAGTAGTACGAGTCGAACCCCCTGAAGTGGTCGATGCGCAGGATGTCGTACAGCCTCAACTGGTACGTGATGCGCTCGACCCACCACGAGAAGCCGTCCTCGGCCATGCGCTCCCAGTCGTAGAGCGGGTTTCCCCAGAGCTGGCCCCCGGCGGCGAAGCCGTCGGGCGGGCATCCCGCGACCTCGGTGGGAAGGAGACGCTCGTCGAGCTGGAACTGCTCGGGGCTTGCCCACACGTCCGCGCTGTCAGGAGCGACGTAGATGGGAATGTCCCCCATGAGCAGGATGCCGGCGCTCGCCGCGTACTCCCTGAGACGGTCCCACTGCCGGAAGAACAGGCACTGGACCGCCTTCCAGAAGTCGACCCTCTCGGCAAGGCGTCGGCGCGCCTCGTCCAGGGCTGCGGGCTCACGCCGACGCAGCCCGTCGACCCAGGAGGTCCATGGGGCGCCGTCGCGAGAGTCCTTGATCGCCATGAAGAGGGCGTAGTCCTCGAGCCACGCCGACTCGCGCGCGCAGAACGACGCGAGCTCGGCGGCGCGAGACTCCCGAAGTCGGGCGCAGGCGCGCTCCAGGACCGGGAGCCGCCCGAGAAAGAGCTCCCCGTAGTCCACGGAGAGCGGGTCGTCGCCCCAGCTGACCCCCTCGTACTCCGAGCGTTCGAGCAGTCCCTCGGCGGCGAGCTCGTCGAGGTCAATCAGGTACGGGTTGCCCGCGTACGTCGAGAAGACCTGATAGGGCGAGTCGCCGAACCCCGTGGGGCCGATCGGGAGGATCTGCCAGACCGTCTGACCCGACTCGACGAGGAAGTCGACGAACTCGCGGGCGGCGGCACCCATCGTGCCGACGCCCCACGGGGACGGCAGCGACGTGACAGGCATGAGCACTCCGGCGCGTCTCATGACCTCTC
This sequence comes from Olsenella sp. An270, assembly GCF_002159735.1. Classification (GTDB taxonomy): domain Bacteria; phylum Actinomycetota; class Coriobacteriia; order Coriobacteriales; family Atopobiaceae; genus Thermophilibacter. Next base: position 175,279 of record NZ_NFJF01000001.1, on the reverse strand, counting down.
CCCCTTCGCGCAGACGTCGGCCGTGGCCGAGGCGGGCGCGAGGGAGAGCACGCTCTCCCTGCGCAGCAGCCTAAACGGAACGGACTCGTGCACGGCGCCGGCCCCCTCGCCACGGGCGGCGGCGATAAGGGACTCCACCCCCCTGCGGGCGAGAAGCCCAGCGTCCTGGCGCACCGTCGTGAGGCGCGGCACGCTGTACTGAGAGACGTCCACGCCGTCAAAGCCGACGAGCGAGATGTCAAGGGGCACACGGAGGCCGCGGTCGGTTGCCGCGCGCAGCGCCCCGAGGGCGATCACGTCACCGAAGGCAAAGATCGCGGTGAGGTCGTCCGCACGCTCGAGCAGGCGCATGGCCGCCTCGTAGCCCGCCCCCATGGAGAAGCGGCAGGGCTCGTACCAGCGATCGACGTCAAAGTGCGCGCCATGCGACTCGAACGCCCGGACGACGCCGGCCAGTCGATGCTCCGACACCTCGCTCACCTTGCGGTTGCCGCCCAGCACGCCGATGCGCCGGTGGCCGCACTCCCAGAGGTGGTCGATGACGCTTCCCGCCGCCTCCACGTCGTCGGTCGAGAAGCTCGAGAGGCCCTTGAGCCCCCAGTCCTCGGCGGTGTTGGTGAGAAGCACGCACGGGGCCTCGATCTGGCCGAACCCCTCCCTGAAGTTGCTGGGGTCTCCGCCTAGGAAGAGGAAGCCCTTGGGGTGCCTGATCCTGTCGAGGTGGACGGCACGCGCCACCTCGTCGGCGTCCTCGTCGACGAAGTGGACGCGCACCTCCTCGTCAGCCTCGGCGAAGAGCCCCTCGGCCTTCTCGATGATGTCGTTGAAGAGCAGGTTCTGCATTCCCTTGACCATGATGGCGAACGAGGCCCTGCTCCTCGTCTTGAGATGGCGGGCGTTGGTGTTGGGCTCGTAGCCCACCTCCCTGACGACCGCGAGGACGCGCTCGCGCGCACGGTCGCTGACGCCGGGGTGGTCGTTGAGCACACGGGAGACGGTGCCCACGCTGTAGCCGGAGAGCCGTGCGATGTCCCTGATGTCCACGACGCCCCCTCTCGCCTAGCCCTTGACCGCACCCGCGGCGACACCCTTGATGATGTACTTCTGGCACGACAGGTAGAACACCACGACCGGGATGACGGCCATGATGAGGGCGGCCATGATGGCGCCCATGTCAACGCGGCCGTAGGAGCCCTTCATGAACTGGATCACGATCGAGATGGTCTTGTACTTCGTCGTGTCGAGCACGAGGTACGGCAGCAGGAAGTCGTTCCAGATCCACATGGTCTGAAGGATGCCGACGGAGATGAACGTGGGCTTCATGATGGGGATGACCACCGTGAAGAACGTCCTTATCGGCCCCGCGCCGTCAATCAGCGCCGCCTCCTCGATCTCTATGGGGATGGTCTTCACGAAGCCGCAGAACATGAACACCGCGAGCCCCGCGCCAAACCCGAGGTAGATCACGATGATTCCCCAGGGCGTGGAGAGGCCGAGGCGGTCGGCGATGAGCGAGAGGGTGAACATGACCATCTGGAACGGGACGACCATCGAGAACACGCACAGGTAGTAGACCGCCTTGGTGAAGCGGTTCTGGACACGGGTGATGTACCACGCGCACATGGACGTGCAGATCAGGATGACCGCGACCGAGCCCACCGTGATGAAGACGGTCCAGCCCACGGAGTCGAGGAAGCCGTACTTGTCGATCGCCGTCTCGTAGTTCTCGAGGCCGATGAACGTCTGCTCGGTGGGCAGGGAGAACGGCTCGAGGTTGATGAACAGCTTGTTCTTGAACGAGTTGAACAGCACCACCACGACGGGCAGCAGCCACACGACGCACAGGAACGCCATGAGGCCAGACCCCGCCCAGCCGAGGGCGCGTCGCTCCTTCTTGGTCGCCATCACTGCTGCACCTCCCTGGAGCGCGTCGCGCGCAGCTGGATGAGGCCGATGCCGACCACGATCAGGCAGAAGATGACCGCCTTGGCCTGGCCGACGCCCTCCCAGCCGACGCGTCCGTAGAACGTGTTGTAGATGTTCAGGGCGAGCATCTCGGACATCTTGGACGGCTCGCCCGCCGTGAGCGACAGGTTCTGGTCGAAGAGCTTGAAGCCGTTGGTGAGCGAGAGAAACATGCAGATCGTGATCGACGACATCATCATCGGGATCGTGACGTCGATGAGCTGGCGCCAGGCGCTCGCCCCGTCGATGGCGGCCGCCTCCAGCACGTCGCCCGGGATCGACTGCAGGCCGGCGATGTAGATGATCATCATGTAGCCGATCTGCTGCCACGCCACGAGGATGACGAGGCCGGCGAACCCGTACCACTCGTTGAGGCTCAGCGCCTGGGAGTACTGGGCGAGGATGCCGTTGAAGATGAGCTGCCAGATGTAGCCAAGAACGATGCCGCCGATGAGGTTGGGCATGAAGAACACCGTGCGGAACAGGTTGGTCCCGCGCAGCTTCCTCGTGAGCGCGAGGGCTATCGCGAACGCGATGACGTTGATGACGATCACGGAGACGACGGTGAAGAGCGCCGTGTACCAGAACGAGTGCTGGAAGACGGTGTCCTGGACCGCCAGGACGAAGTTCGAGAAGCCCACGAACGTGGCGTCGGTGACCGTGGTGAAGTCGCACAGCGACAGCCACAGGCCGAGCAGAAACGGTGCCACGAACCCGATGAGAAACGCCAGGAACGTTGGCAGGACGAAGATGGGGAGGTACTTCTTGATTGCCTTTTCCATGTGACCTCCTTCCCTATGGAAGGGGCGGTGGGTGAGGGGAGCACCCACCGCCCGAACAGGACGTGAACGCTGGTCTGTTGCGCCTTACGCCTTGGACGCGGCAGCCTCGCTGGCCCAGCCGTCGACGAAGGCGGTCACGACGCCGTCCCAGTTGCCGTCGGTCTGGTCGGCGGCATAGGTGGTGAGGGCGGAGCCCACGCCGTTCTTCCACTCCTCGGAGGGCATGGTCGAGAAGCACCACGTCACCGGGGTCTTCTCGGCGTTGATCTCATCCGCGAGGTTGTTGAGGACGTTCGTGGACTCGAGGTTGGCCTCGAACGGGATCACGAAGCCCATGCCGGCCTCGCCGGAGGGCATGGCGCCCTCGGAGCCGCACATGGCGTTGACGCCGGTCTCGGAGGTGACGCACCAGTTGATGAAGTCGAGCGTGGCCTGGATGTCCTCCTCCGGCGCGTTCTTGTTCACGCACCAGTAGTTCTCGGAGCCGGTGCAGATGCCCTGGTTCTCCTCGCCGTCAACGCCGATGTAGATCGGGACGAGCGCGAGGTTCTCATCGCCCACCTCGGCGACGTTGGCGTACTCCCACGTGCCGTTCTGATAGAACACGCACTGGCCGGTCACGAACTCGGCCGTGGCATCATCGGCGGTCTTGGTGGAGAGCTGGGTGGGGTCGCAGGTGGCGTTGTTGATGTAGAGGTCCCAGATCTGGCGGTAGTTGTCCAGGTAGGTGCCCTTGATGGCGTCGGTGGAGTCGATGCCGTCGGCCTGGTACTCGTAGTAGATCGGGAGGTTCGCGAGGTGCGTCTTGAAGCGCCAGTCGGAGGAGCCGTCCATGCCGGCCGAGCCGAAGGCGGAGAAGCCGAGCTCGTCCTTGCGGGCGGTGATGTCCTCCGCGACGGACTTGAGGCTGTCGAAGTTGGTGATGTCGTCGGTGCTGTAGCCGGCCTTCTCCAGCAGGGACTTGTTGCAGATGATGCCATAGGACTCGATGACGTAGGCGATGCCCTTGGTCTTGTCGTCGTCGCCCTTGAGGGCGTAGGCGTCGTTGGTCAGCTGGCCCATGATCTCGGTGTCGTCGAGGTCATAGCAGTAGTCCTTCCAGGAGGCGAGGCCCACGGGGCCGTTGACCTGGAAGAGCGTGGGCGCGTCGGTCTTGGCCATCTCGGACTTGAGCGTGGTCTCGTACTGGCCGGAGGCGGCCGTCATGACCGTCACGGGCACACCGGTCTCCTCGGTGTAGAGCTCGGCGAGCTCCTGCCACTGCGCGTCCTGCTCGGGCTTGAAGTTGAGGTAGTAGACCTTGCCGGCGGCCTGCTTGTCGTCGCCGCCGCCGCTGCTCTGCTCGCCACCGCAGCCGGCGAGCGCGACCGCGCCCGCGCCCGCCATGAGGCCGAGACCTGCCTGCACGAACTGACGCCTCTTCATCAACATAACGTGCTCCCTCCTACCGTCTCTTCGAAACGTTCCTTCCCGTTCTGAGGGCTGAATTTGGAAACGTTTCATTTCCGTTGGTTGCATTAGAGCATGCTGAAGAGTGACATTCAACTGGTAGTTTTTTCAGAAACCGGCTGACGCCGTTTTGCTACCGCTCACGAAACAACGACCAAAACTGGAAAGGGTTCCAAGCGTGGTGGCGCCAGAGAAACCTACCGTCCGTCCGCCTGCTTAAGAACGAGGGGGTAGTGCGCCCCAACGCGACGACCCGGCTTAGAAAAAACGCGGGAGGTGCGGTGCCCCGCCTCCCAAAACGATTCGTCCGGCGTGCCTCAACTGGAGTTTCTCGGCGAGAAGTCCTTCTCGGCATGAGTTTTGTGCGCGTTATTCGGCACCGTAATGACGAGAGGGTGCAACGACCTCGCATACCTAAGCACGATGGCGGCCCAAAGGTGCAACTGCCTCGTTTTACTAAGCGGCGCAGCCTCGTCGGCCCCTCTTCCCTACTCCCCGGACGGCTGGCTTGCGCGCGTTCCGAGAGCGTCGCCAACGCGCCGCGAGAGGGCAATGCCGGGCTTCTCGACCACGTGCCAGAAGACGACCGCCACAGCAAGGCTCAACGCGACCGCCAGCGCCGCCTGCACAAGCGGCTCGACCACGCCCAGGCGTGGCAGCAGCGCCTCGAGCGCCCCAATGGTCACGGCATGCGTGAGGTAGAGCGAGAAGGACACGGCTCCGAGGAAGCGGACCGGCCGCGCAGAGAGGGCGCGCCTCACAAGGCCGTCGGTCATGGCGAGGGTCACGACCCCCATGCAAGCCGCGACCATGAGCGTCGGAAACGCAGCGGCGAGAAGCGACCCCAACGCTCCGAGCATGCCAGCGGAGGCAGCCTGGACAAGTTCGATAACACTGAGGAGAAGGACGAGCGCAAGCAGCTCAATCGGCGCCGTCAGCCGAACGCGCGACAGCTCGCCAAGGTGCTTGGCAAGCAGAACGCCCAGCCAAAACGTCAGGCACAGGCGCAGGGGAAAGTACCCGCTCCAGTACGAGAGGAAGACGCCGGCAAAGATCAGCAGGGCAGCGGGCACGTCCCGACGGACCCGGGCGAGAAGCGCGACGGCGAGCGGCAGCGTGAGCGAAAACCACAGCTCCCAGCCCATGGACCACACCGGCGAGTTCACTCGCACGAGCGGATCGCCGAAAAGCGTGACTGTGTCGTCAGAGACAAAGAAGAGCACGTCAAACTGCATGAGCACGTCATGGACGACCTGAGGTGCGGTGCCGCCGAAGTCGATTGCGGTCGCGGAGCGCCCCGTCGAGCCCAGGGTCCAGGCAACAAAACCCGCCACGACGCCGATCGCGACCGCCGCCACGAGCGGCAGCCCCAGGCGCACGACGCGACGCGGGTAGTAGCCGAGCCAGTCATAGGGACGTCCCTCCCGCAGACGTGCGAGCGGAGCGATCGAGAGGACCACGCCCGAGAGGACAAAGAAGACGACGACGGCCGGCGTGCCCGGAATGAGCGGGTACGGCCCGCTCTCGCCCCAGAGCTCGAGCATGGTGGCAACATGCAGGAGCAGGACGGCGACGCATGCCACGCCGCGCAGACCGTCGAGCGCGTGAATGCGCTCGGTCTTTGGTGACGCCGTCATTCGTCCTCCTCAGCCACGCGTTACGTCGCGGTCCATTAAAGCGCATTATCGTCTCCTGCGCACGAAAAAGGGGCGGCGCCCCATTGCGCCGCCCCGCCTCGTCTGTACTTTGGAATCACCCGTGTCTCTGCGTGTCGATGGTGGACAACTGGGTATTCAACCTGGGCCCGCTTCGAGTGTTCCTGTCATCAGTCCGTTCCGAAATGCGTTTCGGAGAACGTTGGCGAGTGCGCTCGCCCCAGATGTTATAGGACCTCGGTCGCACGGTCGGCGGGCCCAAACTGCACGTTCTCTTCGCTGTTCACTGGACTCGCCTCCTTCTGACGGCCGCTTGGTTGTAGCGACGGTGCCCTTGCTTACTCACCTTGTTCCCGCGCAAGCAGGGTTTACACGCTCGTATCAGAGTCGTCCGCAGGCGGTATGTTTTTGCCGGCAGACGGTACAAACCCCACGTCACGGGCGAGAAGATCGGCAAGCTGGCGGCTCGTGTGAACCCCGAGCAGCTCGTAGCCCTGCGCCCGATAAGCGTTCACGGTACCTGCGGCCACGTGCAGCGCCTCGCAGACCTCGGGAGTGCTGAGCCCGAGCGCGATCTTGAGCAGCACGTGCGCCTGGAGCTCGCCGGCCCCGCGGCCGCGCAGGTAGAGCACGCAGCGCTCCTCGTCGAGCCGCATCGACTCCCGCGTCTTGGGCCACAGGAGGTGCGGCGCCAGCGCCGCGAGGGCGACCGCATGGGCGATCGGCGCGAGCGCGTTGACGCTCAGCGTCGCGAAGTCGAGGGCAATCTCGAGCCCATACCGCCCGCCGCCCACGAGCATGCCGGCGGCGAGAAGGGCGAGCAGCACGACGGAGAGCCCCCTCGTGAGCTGGCGCGGCCTCACGCGCATGTCCCGCAGGCGCGCATACCCCAACAGGACGAGCCACGGCACGACGAGCGCCGCCAGGACGGCCAGGGTGCCCAGGGCCTGGGAGAGCGCGTCCGCGCTCGTCACGACGACGCGAGTCAGCATGCGCAGCGTGAGCCCGACGCAGAGGGCCATCACCATGAGCGGGAGCGCCCCGGAGGACGTGACGCCCATCGCGGGCGGAACGGCGGCCGCGCCGACCTCGCACGGCAAGATCTCGTCGAGGGAGGCCACGCCGAGCTTCTCGCACGCCCGCGCGCGGTAGGTCGCGGCCGTCGACGGGCTTATCGCCAGCGCCTCCGCGACCTGCACCTGCGTGCTGCCCGTGACGAGCGCCTCGACGACCTCCCGCTCGCGTTCCGTGAGCGCCTCCGCCCCTGGGCGGCTCCCGATTGGCGATGCCGGCTCCGGGGCATCAGGCGGCAGCACCCAGGCGGTGAGCGCGATTCCCCAGAGCGCCCACGCGACGTAGCGCAGCGCCCACTCCGGCCAGCGCAAGGCAAAGCCGAGCCTCATGTTCCCCGTGCAGCTTGCGAAAAGCACCACAAGGTAGGCGAGAAGGACCGCGAGCGCCGCGATGGTCAGCGGCCGACGCCAGCGGCTGAGGCGGGAGCGAACCGCCCATGCGAGCGCCTTCGCCACGAACGCCAGCGGAATCGCCGACGTCCAGAGGTAGTACCCGAACGGGAGGTTTCCGCCCTCCCCCATCGTCCGCGCCACGCCGGGAGCCAGCATCAGGGCTGCGCCCCATGCGACCCACGCCAGAGCGCGCGTCAGCGTCTTCACCTTCGCGTCCATGCGACCTCCCATTCACGGCGTGTTGGGGGAATCGTAGCCGCTGCGAGCTTGTCCGTCACGTCGCGGATGCTATACGAGTGACCGTGACACGGTTCTTCTCGCCCCCTGGCTTGCGATTGGTAACGGAATGGGGCAGGAAAGCGTTACCAATCGCAAGCTGCGCGCATGCGGCTTGCGGTTTGGAACGTTTTGCGGCCCCATTCCGTTACCAATCGCAAGCCACCGACGAAGCGACAAAAAAACGCCCCGGGCGCGATGCCCGGGGCGCAGACGTACGCTCTGTGCGTGACGCTACTCGGCGTCGGCGAGGGCCTTCTTGGCGACCTCGGCGATGTCGGCGAAGGTCTGCTCGTCGCTGTAAGCGATCTCGGCGAGGACCTTGCGGTCGAGCTCGACGCCGGCGAGCTTGAGGCCGTGCATGAGCTTGCTGTAGGACAGGCCGTTCATGCGGGCGGCGGCGTTGATGCGCTGGATCCACAGGGCGCGGAAGTCGCGCTTCTTGTTGCGGCGGTCGCGGTAGGCGTACTGACCGGAGTGCTGCGCCTGCTCCTTCATGCCGCGGAACGTGCGGGAACGGACTCCGTAGTAGCCCTTGGTGCGCTCGACGAGCGTCTGACGCTTCTTACGGCCGGCGACGGCGCGCTTGACTCGTGCCATATCTGATCAACTCCTTGATGGAAACTTCACTCGAGGGGCAAAGGCTAGTTGGAGCCCATGCGCTGGGAGACGGTCTTGACGTCGGCGTCGGAGAGGACGGTCTCCTGACGGAAGCCGCGGATGCGCTTGGGCGACTTCTTGGTGAGGATGTGGCTCTTGAACGCCTTGGCGCGCATGATCTTGCCAGAGCCGGTGCGGCGGAAGCGCTTCGCCGTACCCTTGTGGGTCTTCATCTTGGGCATGCTAGTTCTCCTTCTCCGTGACTTCCTCGTCGCCCTTCTCGTCCTTCTTGTCGAAGGCACCCTTGATCGGGACGATGGTCATGTGCATGTTGCGGCCTTCCATGAGCGGCTTCTGCTCGACGGTGGCAACGTCCTTGAGGTCCTCGGCCAGGCGGTCGAGCACGAGGCGACCCTGCTCCGGGTGGGCCATCTCACGACCGCGGAACATGATCGTGATCTTGACGCGCGCGCCCTTCTTCAGGAAGCGCAGGACGTGGCCCTTCTTGGTCTCGTAGTCGCCCACGTCGATCTTGGGACGGAACTTCATCTCCTTGATCTCGACCTTGGACTGGTTCTTGCGCGCCGCCTTGGCCTTGCGGTCCTGCTCGTACTTGAACTTCTTGTAATCGAGCATCTTGCAGACGGGAGGATCGGCGTTAGGGGCGATCTCCACGAGGTCGAGGCCCTGGTCGCCCGCGATGCGCAGGGCGTCGCGCACGCCAAAGAGTCCCATCTGGGAGCCGTCGGCGCCGATAAGGCGACACGTGCGGGATGTGATCTCCTCATTGATGCGAGGACCGTCGTTTCTGGCTATCGTTCACACCTTCCTCTCGTCGCGGCTCCCGCCGCATAAAAAAGCCCCTGGCGCCAAGCAGCATCCAGGAGACAGCAACCACCCTGCGTGAGGTGGTGAATACGTTGTCTGACCAGACAGCTGCCGGATGGCGCCGTGTAGGTGGGGGCTCTCGCCCCGCTTCGCAAAACGCACACTGGAGAACAATAGCACGCGCGCCGTGCCCCGGCAAGGGGTTTTCCTCGTCGGGGCACGGCGCGCGCGGGCTTCAGAAACTCTTCACAGGCCGAGAAGGGCGCCCGTCCGCTAGAGGTTGAGCGAGGCGGACTGGACGTAGGTGCGGGCCTGGTACTCGCGGTCCAGGTCGTAGAGGCCCTTGGGGTCGCAGCCGAAGAGCTTCATGTTGGTGATCATGTCGCGGGCGTTGGTCTCCTCCTCGCCCTGCTCCGCCACGAACCAGTCGAGGAACTTCATCGTGCGCACGTCGTGCTGGGCGTGGGCGACCTCGTAGCAGTGGTGGATGAGGCTCGTGACGTACTCCTCGTGCTCGAGGCCGGCCTCCAGCGGCGCGAGGTCGCTCTCGAAGCTCTTGTCGGGCTTGGCGATGGCCTCCATCGTGGGCTTGAAGTCGTTGTCGAGCAGGTAGCGGCGGATGGCCAGCGCGTGGTCCATCTCCTCCTTGGCCTGGATCTCGTACCAGTTGGCAAAGCCCTTGAGGCCGCGGTCGTCGTAGTAGTCGGCGAAGGTGAGGTAGAGGTAGGCGGAGTACATCTCCTTGTTGATCTGGTCGTTGAGGACCGAGGTGACCTCGCTGGAAAGCGCCATGGGGATTCCCTTCTCTCGGGGCTGCTCGTACACGCTCACTATATACCCCGTGGGCGACGGAAACCCTCCGTCTGCTATAGTTCCTCTTGCGCCCTGCGCCCTTGCCCGAGTGGCGGAACTGGCAGACGCGACGGTCTCAAAAACCGTTGGGGAAACTCGTGCGGGTTCGAGCCCCGCCTCGGGCACCATCTTTTCCTGCAATTTTGCGTATATGAACCCAAACCGGATTCCGGTTTGGGTTCATCGTCATGCGAGAAGAACCTTCAGGTGGAAAGACCCGAGCCCGTTACCAGCGTTTTTTCACGCAGGCACAGCAGCGGGGACAAAACGGCGAACCCAAACCGCGGATGGGGGCGGGTACCTAGCGCAGGAAGGGGTTCGTTGCGAGCTCGCGGCCCATCGTGGTGGCGGGGCCGTGGCCGCAGAGCAGGGTCGTGTCGGGCGCGATCAGGGCCGCCATGCGCGCGAGCGAGGCCATGATGGTCGCCTCGTCGCCGCCCTTGAGGTCGGTGCGCCCGTGGCTGCCCGGGAAGAGCGTGTCGCCCACGAAGGCCACCCCCTCGGCGCTGCCGCCGCCCACGAGCACGACGCCGCCTGGCGTATGGCCCGGCGTCTCCATGACGGTGAAGGTGGCCGTGCCAACCGTGAGGACGTCGCCCTCCGCGAGCGTGCGGTCGGGGTCCGGTGCGTTCTCGTCGTAGCTGCGGCCGACCTCGCTCATCTCGCCCGCATGGCGCGCGAGCTCGGCGTCGGCCGCGTGGATCGCGAAGGGCGCACCCGTCTCGCGCACGAGGGCCGCAACGCCGCCGACGTGGTCGCCATGGCCGTGGGTGGCAGCTACGCACGTCACACGCACGTCGTCGAGGACGGTCGCGAGCTGAGCCCCGGAGCCGCCGGGGTCGACGACCAGGCACTCCCCGTCGCTCACGTAGGCATAGCAGTTGGTCTGCAGCGGCGTCACCACGAACTGCCGCAGCTCGTCTCTCTTCTCGGCCATCACAACCTCCCACGGTGAGACAAGGGGGACAGGTTCATTTGTCTCACTTCACCCGCTGCTTCATCTGGTTGGCGCCCTCGCCGGGCATGATGCGGCGCGCGTCAAAGACCGAGGGCACGCGGCTCACGGCGGAGAGCAGGACGTCGAGCAGGCTCGCGTCGGAGATGGCCACGAGGAAGCGCAGGCGCGCCACGCCCTGGGCCGTGGTCTGCGTGGCCGCCGAGAGGATGTTGGCCCCGGCGTCCCCGACGGCGACGGTGATGTCGCGCAGAAGGCCCATGCGGTCGGTGGCCTCCACGACGATCTCGACCCGGAACTCCGTGGCGCCGGAGGTGTCCCATGCAACCTCGATCATGCGGTCGGGGTTCCTCATGAGGTCGGTGACGTTTGGGCAGTTGGCCCGATGGACCGAGACCCCACGACCGCGCGTCACGAAGCCCACGATCTCGTCGCCCGCGACCGGGTTGCAGCAGTGCGCGAGGTGGACGAGGAGATCGGGGTCGCCCTTGACCACGACGCCGCAGTTGCTGCGCTTGCGGCGCCCCTTGGCGGTCTGCGTCATGGCGTAGGACTGCATGACGGGCGCGCCCGAGATCATGGCGCGCTCATGGGCGGCCTGGCGCTCAGCCTCGGCGGCCTGGGCGGCGAGCTGCTCGGGCGAGCCCTCCTCGAGAATCTCCTCGATGCGGTTGGCGGCCTGCTTGACCGAGACCTTGCCGGTGTGGACGCTCGCGAAGAGGTCCTCGGGGCTGCGCAGCTCGAAGGACTCGCAGACCCGCTCGATGGCCTTGACCGTGCGGCGCGTGGAGATGCCGTAGCCGCGCTTGCGCAGCTCGTGGGCGAGCTCGGTGCGCCCTTGCTCGGCGTCGTCGTTCTTGTTCTGCGTCGAGAAGTACTTGCGGATCTTGGCGCGGCTCGAGGGCATGGCGACGAGGCTCATCCAGTCGCGGCTGGGCTTGGCGCCCTTGTTGGTGAGGACCTCGACGCGGTCGCCCATCTGGAGCTTGTAGGACAGCGGGACCACGACGCCGTTGACCTTGGCGCCCACGCAGTGGTTGCCCACCTCGGTGTGGACGGCGTAGGCGAAGTCGAGCGGCGTGGCGTCGCGCCTCAGGCTCATGACCTCGCCCTTGGGGGTGAAGACGAAGATCTCGTGCTCGAAGAGGTCCACGCGCAGGTTGTCGAGGAACTCGTGCGGGTCGTCGATATCGTCCTCGGTCGCCCAGTCGAGGGTCTTGCGGATCCAGTTGATCGTGGAGTCGATCGCGCGGTCCTCGGCGCTCATGCGCCCGCGCGAGTTGCCCTCCTTCTTGTAGAGCCAGTGGGCGGCGATGCCGTACTCGGACGCCTCGTGCATCTCGGCGGTGCGGATCTGGATCTCTATGGGCTTGCCGTCGGGGCCCACCACGGTGGTGTGCAGGCTCTGGTAGAGGTTGGCCTTGGGCGTGGCGATGTAGTCCTTGAAGCGGCCCGGCATCGGGTTCCACAGGGAGTGGACCGCGCCGAGGGCGGAGTAGCAGTCCCCCACCGACTGCGTGATCACGCGCAGCGCGATGAGGTCGTAGATGTCGGCGAACTCGCGGCCCTTGCGGGTCATCTTCTGGTAGATGCTCCAGAGGTGCTTGGGGCGGCCCGTGATCTGGTAGCCGGTGAGCCCGGCCGCCTTGAGTTCGTCGTCGAGCGTCTTGATGGCGGCGTCGGTGTCCTCCTCGCGCTGGGCGCGGGAGTCCTGGACCATGCGGGCGACGCGCTGGTACTCCTCGGGCTCGAGCCAGAAGAAGGCGAGGTCCTCGAGCTCCCACTTGACCGACGAGATGCCCAGGCGGTCGGCCAGCGGGGCGTAGACGTCCATCGTCTCGCGCGCCTTGAACAGGCGACGGTCGGGCGGGAGGGCGGCAAGCGTGCGCATGTTGTGCAGGCGGTCGGCCAGCTTGATGATGACGACGCGGATGTCACGGCTCATGGCGAGGAACATCTTGCGGAGGTTCCACGCCTGCTTGGCGTCCATCGAGGAGACCTGGATGGACGTCAGCTTGGTGACGCCGTCCACGAGGTCGGCGACCGTGGGGCCAAAGAGCTCGGCGACCTGGTCCTTCGTCGCCGGAGTGTCCTCCACCGTGTCGTGCAGCAGGGCCGCGCAGATCGTGTCCTCGTCCATGCGCAGGTCATGGGCGAGGATGAGCGCGACCTCGACGGGATGGTTGATGTAGGGCTCGCCGGAGCGACGGCGCTGGTCGCGGTGGTACTCGGCGGCGAAGCGGTAGGCTCGGTCGACCTTCTCGCGACCCTCCTCGTCGAGGTACGCGTCGCAGGCCGACTGGAGGAGACGGAAGTTGGCGGCGTCGGGGACGGCCTTCTTGGCCTTCCTCGGCTCGCCGGAGGGCTGCGCCGGAACGGTCAGCGGGGCGCCCCCCTGCTCGGACGCGGGCCTGGGCGCCCGGGCCTCGTTGTCGCTCATGCTCATATCGTTCCCCCCTTCATTCCAACGATGATACCGAAGTCCGGGGAAATGGGTCGCCTCACGCGGGCGAGAAGCTCGTCGGCGGGCTCGTCGAGCACCCAGGAGCAGAACTCCTCGAAGACGGAGCGGGCGCGGAGCCCCTCGAGGAAGCAGGCGGACTGCGTGAGCTCCATGTGGTCCGGGGACGGGGCCATGACCACGCGCCGACTCTCCCCCCACCCCGTGACCGAGCAGAAGCCGAGCTCGGAGAAGATCGTGAGGGCGGAGGCCACCTCGCGCTCGTCGATCGGCGAGAGCGAGGCGCGCTCGGAGGCCGCCCGGGCGATCTGGGAGTCGTCGAGGGCGATGGGGCCGTCGGAGCGGAAGAGCCGGGTGAGCGTCCGGTAGACGAGGACGAGGTCGTCGCGGGAGGGGGCCGCAGAGGAGAGGATCCTCTGGCCGAGGGCCACGTCGCGCTGGCCGAAGAGCAGGTGGATCGTGGCGTTGGCGCCGTCGCGACCGGCGCGGCCGCTCATCTGGTTGAACTCGACCCCGCCGAGCGGCAGGCCGTAGAGCACCACATGCCGGATGCCGGGAAGGTTCACGCCCTCGCCGAAGGCGCTCGTAGAGACGATGCAGGCGAGGCCGTCGCCGCGGAAGGCGCGCTCGACGCGCCCGCGCGTAGAGCGCGAGAGCCCGGCATGATAGAAGGCGATGCGGGCGGCGAGCTCGGGGACGCTGTGACGAAGCGTCCGGACGAGGGAGACCGCGAGGTCGCGCGAGGGCACGTACACGACGCTCTTCTCGCCCCGGGCGACGATGCTCACGAGCGCCGCCTCGCGGTCGCGCACCCCGCGACAGTCGTCGACGAGGAGGTTCTCGCGGCTGGCGAGGTCGCAGACGACGTCGGAGCGGTCGATGCCCGCGAGCGAGCAGACCCGCTCCGCCACGTCGGACGCAGCCGTGGCCGTCACGGCCAGCGTGACCGGCTCGCCCAGGTCGCGACGGATGGCGGGCAGCTCGAGATACGCCTCGCGCGTGCCCGGGGCGGCCATGCCGGCATGATGGGCCTCGTCGATGACCAGGAAGCCGACGCGTCGGGACTGCGCGAAGTCCGCGCGGTGGATGGCGAGGAACTCCGGGGTGGTGAGGACGACGTCGACCGCGCCGGACGCGAGCGCCGAGAAGACCCGACCACGCTCCGCCTGCGGCGTCTCGCCCGTCAGGACCTCGACCGAGACGCCCGCGGCGGCAAGCTGCTCGCGCAGGTGGAAGGCCTGGTCGGCGACAAGGGCGCGCAACGGGTAGACGAACACGCTCGCGCGGCCGCGCGAGATCGCCTCGCGCGCCGCGTGCAGGTGGAAGACAAGCGACTTGCCGCGGCCGGTCGCCATGACGGCAAGGCACGAGCGGCCCGCGTCGAGAATCGCCAGCGCCCGCTCCTGCGCAGGAAGAAGCGGTCGGTCGCCGATGAGCATGCGACGGAGCGCGTCGGTGAGCTCGGCGCTTGAGAGCCGGGCGAGAGCGGCGCGGCGGGAGCGGTCGGGGGCGACGCCCTTCTCGCCCGCGGGGGGCTCGTCCGGCGCGTCGTCGACCGGTTCACCGCCGTCGCGCAGGAGCAGGTCCTTGACCATGAGCTTGGGCTTGGTGCGCCCCTGCCAGGTCTCGTTGACCGCCTCGAAGACGACGTCGACGACGCCGTCCCAGGCGCACGCCCGCTCGGCGTCGGGGGCGCGGAAGAAGATCGCGGGGACGGAGCTGACGCCGTCGGTGGCAACGAAGCGCAGATGGGCGAGGTCGGCTCCCACGCAGGCGCGGTTGCGCGTGGTGACGCCGCACACGGCGAGCAGCGGGCGCTTGTTGCCCTGGCCGAAGGGCTGGAGGCGCTCGAGGGCGTCGATCGTCTCGACGGTGAGCTCGGAGAGGGAGACCACCGCCGTGACCTCGCCGACGTCCTCGAACTGCTCGTCGGGGAGCTCGGCGAGAACCGCGGCGAGACGCGCCCTGAACTCGTCCAGGCGCGAGGCCTCGCAGGTCACGCCCACCGCCCCCGCGTGCCCGCCAAAGCGCATGAGCATGTCCGAGCACTGCTCGACGGCATGGAAGAGGTCGACCGTGCCGACCGAGCGACCGGACCCGCGCGCGACGCCGTCGTGCACGGAGAACACGATCGAGGGCACGTGATAGCGGTTGACCAGCCGCGAGGCGACGATTCCCTTCACGCCCTCGTGCCAGCCCTCGCCACCCACGACCACGGCGCGACCGCCGTCGTAGGTGCGCTCGGCCTCGGCGAGCGCGGCCTCGGCGAGCGCCGACTCCACCTCGCGACGCTCGGAGTTCACGGCCTCGAGCCGCGCGGCGAGCACGGCCGCCTCGGCGGGGTCGTTCGTGAGCAGAAGATCGAGCGCGACGTCGGTCGAGCCCATGCGGCCGGCCGCATTGAGGCGCGGGATGATCGAGAAGGGCAGGTCGTCGGGGCGCACGGACGAGAGGTCGCAGCCGGCGGTCGCCGCGAGCGCCACCAGGCCGGGACGGGTGACGCGGCGCATGCACTCCACGCCCTCGGCCACCAGGGCGCGGTTCTCGCCCTCGAGCAGCATCATGTCGGAGAGGGTCCCGAGCGCCGCCACGTCGACGTAGGAGCGCCAGAGGTCGCCGCGGCCGCGACGGCGACCGAGCTCGCAGACGAGCTTGAGGGCGACCCCCGCGCCGGCGAGCTCGCGGGAGGGGCAGTCCTCCGAGAGCTTGGGGTCGGTCACCGGCACGCCCTCCGGGACGAGGTCGGCGGGCTCGTGGTGGTCGGTCACGGCGACGTCGATCCCGCATCCGAGCAGCCACTCGACCTCCCTCGCCGCCGCGATGCCGTTGTCCACGGTGACCACGAGGTCGGGGTCGCACGTCTCCCGCACACGGGCGAGCGCCTCGCGCGAGAGGCCGTAGCCCTCCCCGAAGCGATGCGGGATGAAGGGATGGACCGTTGCGCCCAGCTCGCGCAGGGCGAGCGTGAGAAGGCAGGTCGAGGTCATGCCGTCGACGTCGAAGTCGCCAAAGACGGCGATCGTCTCGCCGGCGTCCAGGGCTCGCTCGACGCGGTCGGCGACGTCGGCCATGCCCGGAATGAGGAGCGGGTCCTCCCACGAGGCGTCGAGCGAGGGGTTGAGGAAGGAGCGCGCGTCGGCGGCGTCGGCATGGCCGCGGGCCACGAGCACGCGCGCGACGAGCGGCGGCACGCCCAGCTCCGAGGCGAGCGAGCGCTCCGCCTCCCGATTGGAGGGAAGGACCGTCCAGCGGCGGCTCTCGGCGAGGCCGCCCATGCTAGCGGCCCTCCCGGATCGTGGTACGGACGGACCAGCGCCCGGCGCGAGCCGCCGGGGCCGTGTTCTTCTTGACTGTCATGTCTGTTCTCTCGTGCCTGGGCGCCTCGCGCCCCGTCTGTTGATCGCGAAAGATTGTACCAGAGGCTACGGACGACAACCGTTCGGCGGGTGCGGGTCCCCCGGACGGGCTACCAGTCGCGAGCGGCGGGAGAGGACATCCAGTCGTCGAGGAAGGCGGCGTAGGTGCCGGCGACCACGGCCTCGCGCGCCCGGCGCATGAGGTCGAGCAGGAAGTGGATGTTGTGCTGGGAGATCAGGACGGACGCCAGCATCTCGTGCTGACGCACGAGGTGATGCAGGTACGCACGGGAGAAGCCCTGCGAGCAGGCGGGGCAGGTGCACGTCTCGTCGATGGGGCGCGCGTCGTGCGCGAAGCGGGCGTGGCGGAAGTTGAGGCGCCCCTCGCTCGTGAAGGCGGAGCCGGTGCGGGCCGTGCGCGTGGGCAGGACGCAGTCGAACATGTCCACGCCGCAGGCGACGGCGCGCACGAGCGTGGTCGGGTTGCCCACGCCCATGAGATAGCGCGGCTTGTTCCGCGGCATGTGCTCGCTCACCAGCGGCGCGAGCGTCTCGAACATGGTCTCGTGGTCCTCCCCCACCGAGTAGCCACCGATGCCGTAGCCGGGGAAGTCACCGACCTCCTCCAGGTGGCGGAGGCTCCTCAGACGCAGGTCGAGGTGCATGCCGCCCTGGACGATGCCAAAGAGGGCCTGGTCGGGACGGGTGTGGGCGGCGTAGCAGCGCTCGGCCCATCGGCTGGAGAGCTCCACGGAGCGGGCGACCTTGGCACGCGACGCCGGGTAGCCCACGCACTGGTCGAGCTGCATCACGATGTCCGCACCGAGCTTCTGGGCGATCGACATGTTCTCCTCGGGCGTCCAGGAGACCCACTTCCCGTCGTAGTCCACGGCGCGGAAGCGCACGCCGTCATCGGAGAGCCTGCAGAACTCCTCGTGGCTGAAGACCTGGAACCCGCCGGAGTCGGTGAGGATCGGGCCGTCCCAGCGCATGAAGCCATGCAGCCCGCCCATCTCGGCCACCAGGTCGGCGCCGGGACGCATGGAGAGGTGGTAGGTGTTGGCGAGCAGGATCTTGGTGCCGATCTCGCGCAGCGTGGAGGGCATGATGCCCTTGACCGTGGCCTTGGTGCCCACGGGCATGAAGATGGGCGTGGGGACGTCGCCATGCGGGGTGTGCAGGAGGCCCGCGCGCGCGTGGGTGCCGACGTCCTCGGCGACGATGTCGTAGGTGAAGAGGGTCTGGTCCATGGTGTCTCCGCTCGTGGGTGTCGGCTGGCGAGAGGGGACGCGAGGTCCGGCGCTCGGACAGTCCTCGCCGCACAGGGCGCGGCTGCGGAACTCGCGGCGGACCTCGCGTCCCCTCTCGCCAGCCGACCGTAGTCGAAAGCACGGCACCCCATCGTACACAAAACGGCCCGGCACCGCAGGGGCGCCGGGCCGAACCGATCTGGTTTTTGGGTTGTGACTACTCGCCGAAGCCGGAGTCGATGAGGGCGATGAGGGCGTCGAGGGCGGCCTGCTCGTCCTCGCCGTCGCACGCGATCTCGACCTTGGTGCCGGTGCCGAGGCCGGCGGCCAGGATCATCATGATGGACTTGGCGTTGACGGGAGCGGAGTCCTTGTCGACGTTCTTGATGGTGACGTTGCACTGGTACTTCTTGGCCTCGGTCACGAAGACGGACGCGGGACGGGCGTGAAGACCGGTGGCGTTGATGATGCTCGTCTGCTTAGAAACCATGCGTGGACTTCCTTTCCAAATTACCTACAACCGAGAGACCTGCGAGTCTCCCCGTAAACGCGGTATATCCTAGCAAACATGCGACGCGCCGTCGCCGACGATGCCGCCGAGTATGCAAAGTGGGGGGCTGAGCGGAATCATCGGCGGGTTGAGCGCATGTTGCTGCACAATAGACGCGTTGAGGCAAATCGGTGCGAGAGGAGCCGCGATGTCGGACGAGATGAACCGTGAGACCGGCGGAGAGCCCGAGGGCTCGCCGGACCGCAAGGCCGAGGTCCTCGACGCGGCGCGCGGGGCCGCATCCGGCGCGGCGGAGACGCTGAGGAGCGGCATCTCGGCCGTCCGGGACGTGCGCGCGGCGGCGAGGCGCCACTCCTCCGCCAAGGGTCGCCTCAGGGAGCTCTCCGAGGCACTCGAGGCCGACGAGGCCACGCTCGCGCGTCGCGAGGAGGTCGAGGCGAACTACGACGGCATCGTCGCCGAGCAGGGCGCGATCGTCGCGGAGGCCGAGGAGGAGATTGCCCGACAGCAGGCGGCGGTCGAGAGCCTCGAGTCGGAGGCGGACGCCCTCGAGGAGCAGCTCGCCCGCCTGCGCGAGGACCACGAGCGCGAGCTGCGCCCCTACAAGAAGATCATGGAGACCGCACGCGGCAGGTCGGAGGAGGCGAGCAGGGCCGTCGGCGAGGCGAAGCGCGCCGTGAGGGGCGCCGAGAGCCAGGTCAAGGACGCCACGGATCGCCGCGAGCAGTCCATCACCTCCGCCAACCGCTCGGTCGACGCATCCCAGTCGCGCCTGCGCAAGGTCCAGGACGAACTGAGGCGCGCCCAGGAGTCCCGCGCCGACGCCTCCGCGATCCGCCAGCTCCAGGACGAGGTGACGACCGAGCTCGCCCACGTCGAGTCCGCCCGCGGCGAGGTGGGCGTCATCACGCACGACGCACAGGCCGCCGTCGACGCCGCCCAGACCCATCTCTGGACGCAGAAGCAGTCGCTCGAGGAGGCTCAGCGCGAGGCGGACGAGGCCAAGCGCGAGTACGACGAGCGCAAGGGCGAGTACGACGAGCTCCTGGCCAAGGCACAGGACGAGGAGAAGCAGCTCGAGGACCGCATATCCGCGCTGCGCAGCGACGCCGACGACGCCAAGGCGGCGCACGACGAGGCCGCGGAGCGCCACGACGCCGCCCGCGCGCTGCTCGACGAGGCGCAGGACGTCCACGCCACGCCCGAGGAGACCCTGCGCCTGCGCCAGAGCGTCGCCCAGCAGCAGGTCGCGGTCTCAGAGCAGCAGACCATGGTCGACTCTCTCGCCGAGGGCGAGCGCAGCCTGCGCTCGAGGACGCGCGGGGTGCGCCTCGCGCTTCTCGGTGCCGTGGTGGGCGTGGTCGCGCTCGTCGTGATCATCCTCGTGCTGGTGCTCACCGCGCGCTAGGAGCGGCGAGACCGACCTACTCGATGAGCATCGCGTCGCCGAAGGAGAGGAAGCGGTAGCGCTCCTCGATGGCGGCGGCGTAGGCGTCCATGATCTGGTCGCGCGTCGCGAAGGCCGAGACGAGCATCATGAGCGTGGAGCGGGGCACGTGGAAGTTCGTGATCATGGCGTCGACCACGTGGAAGCTCGACCCCGGCATGAGGTAGAGGTTCGTCGTGGCGTTCTCGCGCGCGACGATGTCGCCGGTTCCGGCAGCCGCCTCGAAGCGGAGCGCGGACACGGGCGGCTCGCTCGGCGCCGCGCCCTCCTCCCACGCGCTCTCGAGCGAGCGCACCGAGGTGGTACCCACGGCGATCACACGGTGGCCGGCGGCCTTGGTCGCGTGCACGGCGTCGACGACCTCCTGCGACACGTGGTAGCGCTCGGTGTGCATCACGTGCTGGGCCGGGTCGTCCTCAGTGACCAGGCGGAACGTGTCGATGCCCACCTCGAGCTCGACGGTCGCCCAGCCCACGCCCTTCTCGCGAATCCGTTCGATGAGCTCGGGCGTGAAGTGGAGGCCGGCCGTGGGCGCCGCGGCGGAGTGCTCCTCCGTCATGGCGTAGACGGTCTGGTACTTCTCTGGGTCGCCCTCGTACTGGGTGATGTAGGGCGGCAGCGGCACGTGCCCGGCAGCGTGTATCGCCTCGTCCAGGGTGCGCGGCGAGCCGTCCTCCCTCTCGCCCGCCGGCGAGAAGCGCACGAGGCGGCCACCCTTGCTGCCCTCGACGAAGTCGACGATCTCGCCGGTGAGCACGACCGGCGCAGACTCCGGGGCGTGCAGGCCGCCGGCGCGGTACTCGATCACGATGCCCGGCTGGCGCAGCCTCTTGCCGGGGTTGACCAGGCACTCCCAGACGCCACCGAGCGGGTCCACGTCCTCGCGCCGCTTGAGCAGCAGCGTCTCGCACACGCCGCCGGTGCCGCGCTTGCGGCCGACGAGGCGCGCCGGCATGACGCGCGTCCTGTTTGCCACCAGCAGGTCGCCCGGCTCCAGGTAGTCGATGACGTCAGTGAAGCGGCGGTGCTCCACAGAGCCGTCCTCGCGGTGCAGGACGAGCAGGCGACAGGAGTCGCGCGGCTCGGCCGGGGCCTGGGCGATGAGCTCGTCGGGCAGCGGGTAGTCGAAGTCGTCGGTGCGCATGGGGTTCCTCCTTGGTCCAGCGCACTACGATAGCACGCGCGAGGCGGCCGGCGGAGCGGCCGGCGCGGTTCCCACGGGCTCAGCGCTCGCTGCGCGAAATCGCCCTTTGGGAACCGCGCCGGCCGCTCCGCCGGAATCGCTAGTGCCAGAGGCCCTTGCGCTTGAAGACCCAGGCGGCAACGAGGCAGCAGGCCACGGCGAGCAGCAGCGGGAACGCCCAGTTGTCGAGCAGCGGGACACCCTCGAAGGGCAGGCCGACGTTCATGCCGTAGAAGCCAAAGACGATGTTGGGGATCGCCATGACGATCGTGATGACCGAGAGCACCTTCATCACGATGTTGAGGTTGTTGGAGATGATGCTCGCGAAGGCGTCCATCGTGCCGGAGAGCGTGCCGGAGTAGATGTTGGCCATCTCGATGGCCTGGTGAACCTCGACGAGCACGTCCTCGAGAAGGTCCTGGTCGTCCTCGTAGAGCGGGATGATGCGGCCCTGCGCGATCTTGTTGAGCGTCACCTCGTCCGACTTGAGAGACGTGGAGAAGTACACGAGCGACTTCTCGAGGTTGAGCATCTGGATGAGCTCCTCGTTGCGCACGGAGGCGTGGAGGCGCGCCTCGGTGTTGGACGAGAGACGATCAATGCGACGCAGGTAGACAAGGTAGAGCTCCGAGATGTGAAGGAGCATCTGCAGCAGGAAGCGCGTACGCAGCCGCGTGTCGACGTTGCGCACGCGACCGCCCGCCATGTCTGCGACGACCTCGTTCTCGAGGATGCTGATGGTGACGAAGAGGCCGCGCTCGGGCAAAAAGACCATGGAGAGCGGCATCGTGTCGTACTGCAGCGGACTCTGCGGCCGCACCCCCGCGCCGTCCTCCCCCACGACCGGGTAGTCCACGATGACGAAGATCTGGCGTGCGTCCTCGTCGTAGTCGATGCGGGAGGTCTCCTCGTCGTCGAGGGCGGAGCTCACGAACTCCGGCAGCACGCCGAGCTCGTTCTCGAGCCAGGCGCGCTCCTCGCTCGTGGGCGCCACCACGCTGACCCAGCACCCGCTACAGGGCTCCGCAATCTTCTCGATGGTTCCGTTCTCGCCGGTCAGCAGGCACTGGATCATGTTCTCACCGTCCTTTTCGTCTCGGGCAGACCTCTCACCACGATAGAGCAGACGAGACGGGGGCGGCCAGGGGGATCGGAGGTCTTGCCAAAACCCTTACACCTGAAGGGTCGCTGAACGCGCGGCGGCCTTGGCGGCCTTGCGCGCGTCGCGGGCCTCGTGGCGCTCGATCGCCGCCTCGGCGGCGGAGAAGCGGCAGCCGCAATAGTTCTGGCGATACATCCCCAGCTCGCGCGACTCGCGCGTGGCCTCGGGGTAGTACGGGCGGAAGTCCCGCCAGACCGGCGTGAGGCCAAAGCGGGGCGCGACCGCCGCGAGGATCTCCCCACAGTCGTCGAAGAGCTGATAGGGCGAGACCACGAGCGTCGTGGACATGTAATCGAAGCCCCGCTCGCGCGCGACGCGGCAGGCCTCGGCAAGGCGCAGCGCGTAGCAGGCCCGACAGCGCCGTTCGCGATCGAAGCCCGCCGGGGCGGCGGCGCGCTCCCACGCGTCGCGGTCGTCACCGGCGACGATCACGTCCACGTGGGCCACCTCGTCGGCCCAGGCGCGCAGCGTGTCCAGACGACGCTGCCACTCGGAGACGGGCTGGATGTTGGGGTTGGTCCAGCAGATGGTGGGCTCGAACCCCTCGGCGCGCAGCAGCCTCACCGGCTCGAGCGAGCACGGGCCGCAGCAGGCATGGAGCAGAAGCGGCGTCATGAGGCCTCCTTTTGGCGCCGATGCGTTGTCTGGGTACTTTTTCTCGACAATGCGAAGTATATGCCTCGCCATCGGTCACAAACTCGCAGGTCAGAAAATGCTACTGAAAAGGTGATACTTGGCAGTCGCCAGAAAAAGTACCCAGACAATGGGTGAGCATCTGGCTTAGGACACGTCCGTCGCGAAGTCCGCGAGGATGGCAGCGGCGGAGCGCGTCATCTCGCGCGAGAAGCCCGAGTTCCACTTGCGCTCGCAGAACGCGCGCGCCCAGTCGTCGAGGTCGCGGCTGGCCGGGGCCTTGGGACGAAGGTCCTCGAGCAGGCGGTCGGCGTCGCGCGTCTCGTACCGGTCCTCGAAGACGATGTCCTCGAGCGGCAGGCGCGTGGGCTTCACGCGCCTGAGCTGCCCCGGGGTGGGATGTCCGATCACGAGCATCACCGCGGGCACCACATGGCGCGGGCACCCCAGGATGCGCGCCTGGTCCTCGCGTCGCTCGAGGATGTCGCCGATGTAGCACGAGCCGAGTCCCAGGCTGTGGGCGGCGACCACGGCGTTCTGTGCCGCGATGGCGGTGTCCTCGAGCGCCAGCAGGAAGTCGCCCACGCCCGGCTCGCGCGGCTCGGCGCCGGCGGCGACGAAGGCCCGGTGCCAGCGGCGGACGTCGACGCAGAACACGAGCACGAGCGGCGCCGTCGCAATGAACGGCTGGTTGTCGCAGGTGACGGCGAGCTCCTCCTTCTCCGCCTGGTCGCGCACCACGATGATGGAGTAGAGCTGCTGGTTGCCCGCCGTGGGGGCCTGGCACGCGGCCTCGAGGATGGCGCGCTCGTCGGCGTCGCTCACGGGCTCGCTCGTATAGGCGCGCACGGAGCGGCGCTCGTGGAGCTGGGCGATGGTCTCGTTCATTCGGCCTCCTCGCGGTTAGAGAGCAGGGTGATCCCGGTCTCGGTGTCACGGACGTGGGTACAGGACGACTCGCGCAGGCACGCCGCGGCCATGAGGGCGTCGCCGGCACAGCCCGCAAGGTGGATGCCGGCAAGGAGCACGGCGAGCACGGGACGCCCCGCAGCCAGCGCCGCTGCCGCAAGGGCGGCCGTCACCAGCACCGCAGGCGCCAGCAGCACGGCCGTCATGCGACCGCGCGGCAGCACGGCCCCGTCCGTCCTGGTGTAGAGGAAGGCGTCCTGGAAGCCAAAGGAGACCCGGCACCCAGGGCACAGCAGCTTGAACGCCGCGCCGTGCACCAGCTCGTGGACGGGCAGCGCGACGAGGCTCCCCAGCGCCAGCGCGACCCACCACCACACGTCAAGGCGCTCGCCACCCAGGACGAGCGCGAGGAGCCCGGCGAGAAGGACAGTCCCGCCGAGGACCGCGAGCGACAGCCACGCGATCCCCCGCTGCAGGGCGCCGTCCCCCAGGACGTCTATGTCTGCGACCTCACGCATGCGCCCATCTTAGCGCGCCGGCCCCGCGCGCGGGCGAGAAGTGCGAGAATGGGAGGGCTGTACCCAGACACGAAGGAGCACCCATGCCCGAGACCTCCTCTCGCCCGAGCTTCCCCCGCCGCGCGGTCATCACCGGCGGCATGCCCTACGGCAACAAGAACCTGCACTTCGGCCACATCGGCGGCGTCTTTGTCCCGGCCGACTTCTTCGCGCGCTTCCTGCGCGACCGCATCGGCGCCGAGAACGTGATCTTTGTCTCCGGCACGGACTGCTACGGGTCGCCCATCGCCGAGGGCTACCGCAAGAAGGTCGAGAACGAGGGCTACGCGGGCACGATCGAGGACTACGTCCGCGCCAACCACGAGAGCCAGAAGGCCGCCCTCGACGCCTATGGCATCTCGCTCGACCTCTTCGCCGGCTCCGGCCTCGCGCCTGCGCGCGACGTCCACGCCCGCGTGACCGACGAGCTGATCCGCCGCCTCCACGAGCGCGGCTACCTCAAGAAGCGCTCAACGCGCCAGTTCTATGACGTCGAGGCGGGCACCTTCCTCAACGGTCGCCAGGTCCAGGGCCGCTGCCCCGTGCGCGGCTGCAAGTCCGAGAAGGCCTATGCCGACGAGTGCGACCTCGGCCACCAGTTTGACCCGGAGGAGCTGATCGCTCCCGTCTCGCAGGTCAGCGGCACGACGCCCGAGCTGCGCCCGGTCGACAACTGGTACTTCGACCTGCCCGCCTTCCGCGACGAGCTCGAGCGCCTCATGGACGAGTGGGACATGGACCCGCAGGTCCGCGCCGTCGTCACCAAGACCGTGCGCGAGAGCCTCGTCGACCCGGTCATCTACATCCAGACCAAGTTCCGCGAGGCCTATGACGCCGTCGCCGCCGAGCTCCCCGCCCACACGCTCGCGGAGGCCGAGAAGGGCCAGCAGTCCTTCTCGCTCACCTTCGCCGGCTGGGAGGAGCGCGACGAGGCCCGCGAGAAGCTCGACGCCGCGGGCGTGCGCTTCCGCACCGGCAAGTGCCTGCTGCCGTTCCGCATCACCGGCAACATCGACTGGGGCGTGGCGGCGCCCGAGCTGGAGGGCACGAGCGGCCTCACGGTCTGGTGCTGGCCCGAGAGCCTGTGGGCGCCGATCTCGTTCACGCAGACGACGCTCTCGCTGGCTCCGGAGGGCCGCTACTCCAGCCGCGACTGGCACGACTGGTGGTGCAGTGAGGACGCCCGCGTCTACCAGTTCATCGGCCAGGACAACATCTACTTCTACTGCGTGGCGCAGCCCGCCATGTGGGAGGCGCTCGACTGGGGCCTCACGCAGGACATCCCCGTGGCCAACTATCACATCCTGTTCATGAACAAGAAGGCCTCGAGCTCGGGCAAGATCGCGCCCCCGATGGCCGCCGAGCTGCTGGACGCCTACACGCCCGAGCAGCTGCGCGCCCACTGGCTGTCCCTCGGCCTCGACCAGAAGGCCGTCTCCTTCAACCCCAAGGCCTTTGACACCTCGGTCTCCCACAAGGACAAGGCGACCGGCGAGGACGTCCTCGTCCGCGACGACCCGCGCGTGGTGGACCCCGCCCTCAAGGAGAGCGCCTTCCTCACCAACATCTTCAACCGCCTGGCCCGCAGCTGCTTCTACGGCGCCGCCAACGTCTGCGACGCGCACCTGCCCGCCGTCGCCCCGAGCGAGGAGACCGTCTCCGCCGCCCGCGAGGCCACGCTCGAGTTCGAGCGTCGCGCCTACGAGTTCGACGCCCACGGCGCGCTGACGGTTGCCGAGGAGTTCTGCCGTGCGGCCAACAAGCGCTGGGACGACGCCTCCAAGGCCGCCAAGGGCGACGACGCCGCCTACGAGGCCGCCCTCGCCGACGCCTTCGTCGCGCTGCGCACGACGGCCCTGCTCATGCACCCGGCCGTGCCCTTTGGCTGCGAGAAGATCTGCGAGCACATGAGCTTCTCGCCCGAGCTGTTCTTCTCCTGGGACCACGCCTTCGACGGCCCCACCGAGCTGGCCGCCGCCTGCGGCGAGACCCCCGCGGACCACAAGATCGTCCCGCTCCCCCCGCGCTACGACTTCTTCGAGAAGCACCCGTCGCAGCTCAAGAAATAGCCGGCCGAGAAGAACCTCCGGTCAGGGCTCGCGGGGCGGGAAGGTCCGCCGCGAGTTCTTGCCGCGCCCTCTGCGGCAAGCTGTCTGAGCGCCGGACCTTCCCGCCCCGCGAGCCCGTCCGATTGACCTTAGGCGAAGGGATTCCCTCATGACCGTCACGCCGCCGCCGGTGCACGTTCCGCGTCCGTACGCGCTGCCGCAGACCGCGCTCGCGGCGCGCGTGGAGGTGCCGACGGCCGACGGCGCGACGATCGTGGCCTGGACGTACGCGCCTGCTGGCGTCGCCGACGAGCCGGGAACGCCCTTCGGCGTCGGCCTCGCCGTGCCGCCGGTCCTCATGCTGCACGGCAACGGCGAGGAGCACGGCATCTTTGGCCCGGTCATCGATGCCGTCTGCGCGAGCGGCCGCGCCGTCGTGGCCGTTGATTCCCGCGCGCAGGGCCAGAGCACGCGCGGCACCGCGCCGCTCTCCTACGAGCTCATGGCCGCTGACGCCCGCGAGGTCTGCTCACGCCTCGGCGTTCCGCAGGTCCACGTGCTCGGCTTCTCCGACGGCGGCATCCTGGGGCTGCTCCTCGCCCGCGACTGGGGCGAGCACGTCCTCTCCGTGACCGCGCTCGGCGCCAACCTCACGCCCGCCGGGCTGCCCAAGGAGGACACCGACTGGATGGCCTATGCCGCGGCCGAGAATCGCCGCTGGGCCGAGGAGGGCGAGGAGGGCGTCACGCTGGAGGACGGCACGCCGGTGCCCTCCCCCGCCGAGTCCGCCCGCATCGCCGAGCTCCTGCAGCTCATGGTCGAGCAGCCGCAGATCGACGCCGCCTCGCTGGCGCGCGTCTCCTGTCCCGTGACCGTCATGGTCGGCGAGTTCGACGAGATCCTCCCCGAGGAGACCGACCGCATCGTCTCCGCCATCCCCGGCGCGACCAAGGTCGTGGAGCCCGGCATCGACCACAATCTCCCCAAGATGGCTCCCACCGCCGTGGCGCGCGAGCTCCTCGTCACCATCGCCCGCAACGACGTGCGCCACGAGGGCCGCGCGAACGTCCCGACCGACGTCGCCGTCGTGCGCCTGCCCGTCTCGGGCCTCTGGGCCGAGAGGCTCGACGCGCTCTACGCCCACGTGAGCGCGGCAGGCGGCACCTGCGGCTGGGTCCCGGGTGTCTGGCCGCCGGCCGGCATGGCGCCTGGCCTGCTCGCGGCCGGCTCCTACTGGGGCGCCTTCGACGCCGCCGCCGTCCACGACGGCGCGCCCCGCGAGGATGCCGTCCTTCTCGGCGCCGTGGCCATGGACCTCGACGCGGACATGGGGGACGGCACCGCCCCCGGGCACGGGTCCGGCACGGGCGGCCCCGGCTGGGAGGACCTCCCCGCCCGCGAGGTGCGGGGGCTCCATCTGCTCGCCGTCGACCCCGCGGCGCGCGGGCGCCACGTCTCCGTCGCCCTGCTCGACGCCATGGGTCGCGAGGCGCGCGGCGAGGGCGCCCGCGCGGTGCGCCTCAACACCTCTGTCCAGGGCGTCGAGGCCAACGCCATGTACACGCGCTGCGGCTTCACCCGCCACCGCCCGATCTGGCTCCCCTACCCCGAGCTGCCCATGCCCGGCTGGACCAACCTCTGGGAGCTCAGGCTCGACGCCTAAAGAAGACGCCGGCCCCGCGGGGAGGCCGGCGCCGGGAACGGGGTACGCGGAGTCGCTACGCGTGCGGGACCTCGACCGTGACGTCGCCCACTGTCACGCTCACGATGTCATCGGTGTCCACGATCCGGTCGAAGGACGCGCCCTTGGTGACGTGGGCGTCGTCGCCAAAGCCGCCGGCCCAGGTGGCGTCAAAGCTCGTCCCGTCGGCAAAGCTCACGAACACGGGCAGGTTCAGCTGCGGGAACTCCTGGCTGGCATCCGGCGTGCCCGCAAGGTCGTAGGAGACCAAGACGCCGAGCGGAGAGACGCTGAGCTCCGTCACCGTGACCGAGGCACCCTCGAAGTCGACCGTCTGGCCCACGGGCAGCGCAATCGCCTCGCTCTCGTAGTCGAGCGGGACCTCGAGCTCCCACGTGCCCGTTGCGAGCGGCTCGCCCACAGGCTTCAGCGTCTCCGGGTCGAGCGCGTACAGATCGACGAACTTCACGTACGCGCTGGTGCCCGCGAGACCGCCCTCGCTCTGCGCCCAGCACTGCTGGACGTACTGCACGCTCGCGTCTTCCGGGTCGGCGTCGTAGAAGTACGCGCCCATGCCGCCGCCGGACGCCCCCTCGTTCTCCGGGATCGCGATGTTGGAGAAATCGAGAAGGACCGTCCCCTCGTCGCTGCGCGCCACGCCCTCGAAGAGCGTCGGGTCATCGGGGGTCAGGCTGTAGACGACCACGTAGTGCGTGTCGTCGCCGAGCACGGCATCGGCGGAGACGGTCAGCCCGCCCGCCGCGGCGCTCGCGCCCGCGGGCTGCACGGCGTCGGCGATGGTCTGGGTCTGCGCCGCGTCCTCCCCAAAGACGTCGAGCAGGAAGTCGGCGGCCGCCCCGAGCGCTCCGGTCGCGTACGCCGTCACCACGCCCGCCCCGAGCGCGATCGCGACCCCGGCCGCGACGGCGGCGCGCGGGAGGCGGGCGCGGCGCGGCGCGGCCGCGTGGGAGAGCCTTCCTACCAGCTCGTTCTTCTCGCCCGGCGAGAAGGCCATGCCATCGAGCTCCCTGCGATACTCGTCAAACGTCCCCCTCATCGAGATCATCCCCCTTCAAGAGCTCCCTCAGCTTCGCGCGGCCGCGGCTCAGGCGGGCGGCGGCAGCGTCCTCGCTGCAGTCGCAGGCCCGAGCGATTTCCCTGATCGAGTAGTTCTCGTAGTAGTGGAGGAAGATCGCCTCGCGGTACGCGAGCGGCAGGCGCATGACGGCGCGCAGGACGCGCGTCGTCGTCGCGAGGTCGTGCCCCGGCTCGGGCGCCACCGGCTCCGCGACCTCCTCCAGGGCGAGCGTGGGTCGCGCGGAGCGCCGGCGCAGCAGGTCGCGGCAGAGGTTTGCGCTCACGCTGACCACCCAGGCCCGCTCGTGCTCCGCGCTCTCGAAGGGCTCCCTGCGGCGCAGCAGCCGCAACAGCGTCTCCTGGCACACGTCCTCGGCGTCGGCGCGCGAGCCCAGGTACGTGTAGGCGACGCGCAGGATTAGGTCAGCGTAGGCGTTGACCAGGCGCTCGGCCCGTCTTCTCTCGCGCATCGCACACCCCCGTCCTTCTCGCCTCTACCTACGATACGCACGGAGAGGCAAAACCTGACAGGAGAAGGGCGCCGCGGCGGCAGATTAACGCACAAAATCAAGCACCGGTTTTTATATTCGCAGGTGAAAATAACGCACAAGTACGATTTTGTGCGTTATTTGACCGAGCACGGCCGGGCGAGCGAGAAGAACCCCGCGCCCGCTACGCGCGCGGGAACGTCACGATGATCGTGGTGCCCTTGTCGACCGTGCTCTCCAGCGCGATCTGGGCGCCGTGGTAGGCGGCGGCGTGCTTGACGATCGCGAGACCCAGGCCGGTCCCGCCCATGTCGCGGCTGCGGCCCTTGTCCACGCGGTAGAAGCGCTCGAAGACCTTGTCCTGCGACGCCTCGGGGATGCCGATGCCCGTGTCGGACACGCGCAGGCGCGCCCCGCCGCCCTCGCCCGGCAGCACCCACACGAAGACCTTGCCGCCCGGCCGGTTGTAGCGGATCGCGTTGTCGCAGAGGTTGCTCACGAGCTCGTCGAGCAGGCGCGCGTTGCCGCGCACCATCATCGAGACGCCCTCGACGGAGACGTCGACCCCCGCCGCGCGCGCCTTGGGCGCCAGGCGGTCGGCCACGTCGCGCGCCACGGCGAGCAGGTTCACGCTCTCGGACGGGCCGAAGAGCTCCTGGGAGCCCGCGCGCTCGGACTCGTCGAGCTTGGAGAGGGTGAGGATGTCGCTCACCAGGCTCGAGAGCCGGCGCGCGTCGTCGTAGATGCGCCCCGCGAAGCCGGGGACGTCCTCGGGCTTGGCGATGCCGTCGCGGATGAGCTCGGCCGCGCCCGAGATCGAGGCGATGGGCGTCTTGAGCTCGTGCGTCACGTTGGCGGTGAACTCGCGGCGCAGGTCGGCGGCGTCCTGGATCTGCTCCATGCGGTGCATGAGCTGGCCGTGCTGCTCGTTCAGGCGGCTCACCAGCGGGTCGAGCTCCACGTAGGGGGCCACGCCGTCGCCCGAGGACGGATCGATCTCGAGGATCGGCTGGACGAAGCGACGCGACAGCCGGCGCGAGACGAGCCAGCTCGCCCCCACCAGCACCACGGCGAACAGGGCGAGAAGGACCAGGTCCTGGAAGAGGAACGCCACGACCCCGGCGCGGTCGACCGACAGGCGCACGACCTGCCCGGACTCCAGGCGCTCCGCCTCGTAGAGGCTCATGTAGCCGGCTGTGTCGCTCGCGCGCTCGGAGGACCCCGAGCCCTCGGCGAGCGCGTCGGCCACCTCGGGACGGTCGCCGTGGTTGGGCAGCTCGTCGGCCGGCGCCAGGCTGTCGTAGGTGACGGTGCCGTCGGGGTCGATCAGCGTGGCGCGGATGTCGCCGAGGTCGAGCTCGGAGAGGACGGCCGGGTCGTCGTCGGCGAGGTTGAGCAGAGACGCGATGGTACGACACTCGCCGGCGAGCTGGGTGTGCTCGTCGGCGAGGAAGGCGCTCTGGTAGATGAGGGAGGCGACCACGGTCACGACCACCGCCACGCTCGTGCACGCCACGACGAGCGCGACGAACATGCGGTGCGAGAGCGAGCCCTTGGCCCCCGGCTGTCTGACCACGCTGCCTCCCGTCTAGCCGCGGACGCGATACCCCACGCCGCGTACGGTCTCGATCAGGTCGGAGCTGTCCCCGAGCTTGGCGCGGACCTGTTGAACGTGCACGTCCACGGTGCGCGACCCGCCGTCGAAGTCCCAGCCCCACACGCGCTGGAGCAACGTCTCGCGCGAGAAGACCACGCCGGGCGAGCGCATGAGGAACTCCAGCAGGTCGAACTCGCGCATCGTGAGCTGCACCTCGCGGCCGCCCACGCTGACCTCGCGGCGGTCGGGCCACAGCGTCACGTCGCCGCACATCAGGGAGACGGGCTTCTCGGCCGCCGCGTGCTCGCGGCCGGCGCGGCGCAAAAGCGCGCGCGTGCGGCTCACGACCTCCATCATGCCGAAGGGCTTGGAGAGGTAGTCGTCGGCGCCTCCGTCCAGGGCGCGCACGGTGTCGAGCTCGGTGTCCTTGGCCGTGAGCATCATGACGGGCACGTTCTTGAGGCCGGGGGTGCGACGCAGGCGGGCCAGGATCTCCAGCCCGTCGGCGTCGGGGAGCATGATGTCGAGAAGGACGGCGTCGGGGGTGCGCTCCGCGCAGGCGCGGCGGAACTCCGCGTCGTCGGCGCAGCCCCGGGCCTCGATGCCGCCCTGGCTGAGCGCATAGACCGTGAGCTCGCGGATGTTCTTGTCGTCCTCGACGTAGTAGACCAACGCTTCTCTCCCCACTTCTGCTCTCGACGCGCGAAACCCTAGCGCTGCTGGCTCGCCTTCTCGGCCACCACGTGCTCGCCCGTGACGCGGAAGATCGCCCAGGCGGCCACGCGCTTGGCGAGGTCGCCGATGCGCTCGAAGTACTTGGCCACCATGAGGAGCTCGGGCAGGTACTGCGCGGAGGACTTGCCGGCGCGGATCAGCTCCACGAGCTTGCCCTCCACCTCATCATAAAGCTCGTTGACGCGGTTGTCCTCCTCGACGACGCGCTGAGCACCCTCCACGTCGGATGCGGCGAAGGCGGCGCCGGCCTGCTCGACCATGGCGGCCGCGCACTCGGACATCTCGGTGAACTCGGCGGTGAGCTTCTTTGCCGCCTTGGCCGGGATCTCCTCCACGAGGAAGGCGATGTCGCGCGTCATGCCGTCGATGTGCGTGAGGTCGGAGACGATGCGGAACGCGCCCGAGACGAAGCGCAGGTCCTCGCCGATGAGCGGCTGCTGGAGCAGCATCACGTCAAGGCAGTTCTCCTCGATCGCGTTGCGGAGACGGTCCTCGTTCTTGCGCCCGGACATGACGCCCTCGGCGGCGCCCTTGTCGCCCGTGGCGGCGAGGCCCGCGGCGCGCACGTCGGAGGCGCACTTCTCGGTGAGGCGCCTCAGGTACTCCTCGATGTCGTCGAGCTGCTTGGTGAACTTGGAGCGGGTTGCTGCTGCGGACATTAGCTGAACCTCCCTGATAGGTATTCCTGCGTGCGCTGCTCGCGCGGGTTGGCGAAGAACTCGCGGGTGGGCGCCTCCTCGATGAGCTCACCGAGGTAGAAGAAGACGGTCTTGTCGGCCACGCGGGCGGCCTGCTGCATGTTGTGGGTCACGACGACCACGGTGTGGTCCTGGGAGAGCTCGCTCATGAGCTCCTCGACCATGCTCGTGGAGATGGGGTCGAGCGCCGAGGTGGGCTCGTCCATGAGCAGGACCTCGGGGTCGGTGGCGAGGGCGCGCGCGATGCAGAGGCGCTGCTGCTGGCCGCCGGAGAGGCCCAGACCGCTCTTGTCCAGGTCGTCCTTGACCTCGTCCCAGAGCGCGGCGCGCGTGAGGCAGCGCTCGACGATCTCGTCGGCCTCGTCCTTGGTGAGGCGTCCCATGCGCCGGGGGCCGTAGAGGATGTTCTCGCGGATGCTCATCGGGAACGGGTTGGGGTGCTGGAAGACCATGCCCACGTAGACGCGAAGCGCGTTGGCGTCCATCTTGAAGATGTCCTGGCCGTCGAACTCGATCGTGCCCTCGGTGCGCACGCTCTCCACGAAGTCGCACATGCGGTTGAACGTGCGCAGCAGCGTGGACTTGCCGCAGCCCGAGGGGCCGATGAAGGCCGTGGCACGGTTGCGCGGGATCTCCAGGCTGATGTTCTTGAGGGCCTGGAAGTCGCCGTACCACAGGTCGAAGTCGCGGATGCTGATGGCGGTGTCGGCCCCGTCCAGGGAGCGGTAGACGCTCTCGTTAAGCTCTGTGTCCATGTTCCTCCCCCTAGCCAAAGCGGCCCGTCAGGTAGTCGACGAGGCGCTGGTCGTGCGGGTCCGAGAAGATCTGCTGCGTGGTGCCCGTCTCGATCATGTCGCCCACGTAGAAAAACGCCGTGCGGTCCGAGACGCGCGTGGCCTGCTCCATGTTGTGGGTGACGATGATCTCGCAGATGCCGCTCGCGGCGATGTCGCGGATCGTCTCCTCGATCGCGAACGTGGAGATCGGGTCGAGCGCCGAGCACGGCTCGTCGAAGAGCACCACGTCCGGCTTCATTGCCAGCGTGCGCGCGATGCACAGGCGCTGCTGCTGGCCGCCGGAGAGGGCGTGCGCCGACTGGCGCAGCTTGTCCTTGACCTCGTCCCAGAGCGCCGCCTGCCTCAGCGACGTCTCCACGAGCTCGTCCTCCTCCGCCTTGGTCCGCACGCGCCCGTGCTTCTTGGGGGCAAAGAGGATATTCTCGCGGATCGACTTGCGGAAGGGCGTGGGCTGCTGGAAGACCATGCCGATCGACTTGCGAAGCTCGAAGAGGTTCTCCTTGGGCGTGTTGATGTCGCGGCCGTGGTAGAGGATCTGGCCGCCCACCGAGCAGCGGGGGATCTCGCGGTTCATGAGGTTCAGGCAGCGCAGGAACGTGGACTTGCCGCAGCCGGACGGGCCGATGAGCGCCGTGACCTGGCCGCCCTCAAAGTCGAGCGAGGTCTTGTGCAGGGCCTCATGCGTGAGGTCGTAGGTGACCGTCACGTCCTTGGTGCGCAGCAGCGGGAGGTTCTTCTCGCCCGCAGCCTGGTCCTGGATGGTGGTGGTGTCTGTCATTCGGCGGTCAGCCTCCTCGAGAGGAACTTGCCGAGCAGGCGGGCAAGGATGTTGAACAGGAGCACGCAGGCGAGCAGGATCGTGGCCGTGCCCCAGACGATCTCCGTGGAGCCGGCCGTGGGCTCGGAGGTGAGACGCCAGATGTAGACGGCGAGCGAGCAGGCCGGGCGGAAGATGTTGAAGGGGTTGGTGGGGCTCAGGAAGTTGACGGACGCAAAGTTCAGGCGCGCGGGCGCGGAGCCGGCCGTGAAGATCAGCGCGGCGGCCTCGCCGAAGACGCGGCCCGCAGAGAGCACGATTCCGGTCACGATCGCAGGCATGGCGGCGGGGAGCAGCACGTTGAGCGTGGTCTCCCAGCGCGTGAGACCCATCGCGAGCGCTGCGTCGCGCTGGCTGCGCGGCACGTCCTCGAGCGCCTGCTGGATGGTGCGGACGAGGATGGGGATGTTGAACATCGTGAGGGCGCAGGCGCCGGCGATGATCGAGATTCCCCAGCCGAGCGTCACCACGAAGAACAGCGAGCCGAACATGCCGACCACGATCGAGGGCAGCGACGAGAGCGTCTCGATGGCCGTCTTGGCCGCGGAGGTGACCCAGTTGTCGGGCGCGTACTCCACGAGGAAGATCGCCGCGCCGAGCGAGATGGGCACCGAGATGACGAGCGTCACCAGAAGCAGGTAGAACGAGTCCCACAGCTGGTAGAGGATGCCGGGGAGCACCTCGTCGTTGTAGGGGTTGGTGAGGAACCCGGGGGTGAGCGCGCGGCCGGCGCCGCGGACGATGATGTAGGCGATGATCGAGACGACGAGCAGGATGACCAGGCCCACGATCACGGTGAGGATGCCCGTGGCGATCTTGTCCTGACGGTCGATGCGCGCGACGTGCGCGTCGAGGGAGCGGTTAGCCATTTGCCTTTGCCCCCTTTCGGCCGATGAGGTGGATGATCATGATGAAGACGAGTGACATGACGAGAAGAAGCAGGCCGAGGGTCCACAGGGCGTGGTAGTACTCGGAACCCGAGACCGCGTTGGAGAGGCCGGCCGTGAGCGCCGCCGTGAGCGTGGAGGCCGGGTCGAGAAGACCGGTGGGCATGGAGCGCTCGACGCCGCCGATGACCATCTGGACGGCGAGCGTCTCGCCGAAGGCACGCGTCATGCCGAGGATGACCGCCGTCATGAGCGAGGGCGTGGCGCTCTTGAGGACCACGTTCCAGGTGGTCTGCCAGCGCGTGCAGCCCAGGGCGTAGGAGCCCTCGCGATACTGGTTGGGAACCGCGCGCAGAGCGTCCATCGAGAGCGTGGTGATCGTCGGCAAGATCATGATGGCGAGCACGAGCGCGCCGGAGAGGATGCCCGCGCCGGTGGGCGCGGCGTCGCCGAAGATGGCCTTCACGAGCGAGTTGATCACGTAGAGGCCGAGCACGCCGTAGACGACCGAGGGGATGCCCACCAGAAGCTCGATCACCGGTTGGAAGACGCGGCGGCCAAAGCCGGGCGCGACCTCCACGACAAAGATCGCCGATCCGATGGCGATGGGCAGGGCAAAGAGGGTCGAGAGCAGCGTCACGGCGAAGGAGCCCACGATCATGGGCAGCGCGCCGTAGCGCTCCTGTTCGGGGATCCAGTTCTGGCCGGTGAAGAACGCAATTGGGTCCATGCCGTCGACAAAGAACGTGGAGAGGCCCTGCTGGGCCACCATGAAGATCAGCGTGACGACGACAAGGGCGACGAGCGCGACGCAGAAGCCGGTGATGCCCAGGCCTATGTTCTCGAGCCTCCGCTTGGGCATGAGCTGTGCCATGTGGGAGAGCCTTTCTCGTCAGGGGACGGCGGCGCCCCCGCGCATGGGGGACGCCGCCAACAGGGAATTGGGGTCTGGGTTAGGCGACCGGGGTGACGTTGCCCTCGGCGTCCTTCTGGACCTTCATGTCGCCCATGGGGATGAAGCCCTCCTCCACAACGGTGGCGGCAAAGTCCTCGGAGAGCATGAACTCGATGAAGGCCTTGGTCACGGGCGCGGTGGCCTCGTCCTCGTCGGAGCGGGTGTACATGTGCTCGTAGGCCCAGATCAGGAAGTCGCCGTTCTCGACGTTCTCCTGCGTGGGGTCGATGCCATCGACGGAGAGGGCCTTGATGCCGTCGTTCTCCATGTAGTTGAAGGCGACGTAGGAGATGGAGCCCTCGGTCGCGGCGACCTGCTCGACGACGGTGCCCGAGGAGTCTACCTCGGCGACCGGGCGGAAGCTGTCCGGGGCGGTCTCGCCGGCAAGGACGGCGTTCTCGAAGGTGGCGCGGGTGCCGGAGCCGGCCTCGCGCTGGATGACCTGGATGGCGCCCGCGGTGCCGCCGACCTCGGACCAGTCGGTGATCTGGCCGAGGAAGATGCCCTTGAGCTGGTCGGTCGTGATGTCGTCGACGTCGACGTTGGCGTTCACGATCGGGCCCATGCCGACGATGCAGACCTGGTTGTCGACGAGGTTCTCGAGCTGGTCGGCCTCGAGCTTCTCCTCGGCGAAGACGTCGGAGCGGCCGATCTGGACGGAGCCCTCGGCGACCTGCGAGAGGCCCTGGCCGGAGCCGCCGGCGGAGATGGCGATGGAGACGTCGCCGTTGGCCTCCATGAAGGCATCGGCGGCCTTCTCGACGAGCGGCTGGAAGGAGGTGGCGCCGGAGCAGGAGATGGAGCCGGCGAGCGCGGCGTCGGCGGCGCCCTCGTCACCCTCGGCGGTGGTGTCGGACGCGGTGTTGCCGCCGCAGGCGGCGAGGCCGGCGATGGCGGCGGTGGCGCCAAAGACGCCCATGAACTGACGACGCGTGAGATCAAGCTTGGACATGAACGATCCTTTCCCGTGGATGTGGCCGACGCCCCGCGGGGCTTCGACCGGTTCAGCGAGAATCCTAGGAGGCGCCGCGTCCTTCTCGCCCCTCATTCGCGATGCATTACGGTGGCCTGACAGCTCCTTACAATTGGTTTACAGAGCACCTTACAAACGGCGCCGAATTGTAAGCTTCCGTTCGCCGACTCTTCTCACCTGCGGGTTCTACCGTTCGGCGGACCCTTACAAAGGTCCTTCTCGTCTCCCGCGCCCTCCGTTTGTGGATGGTTTGTCAGGTACCGAGCGAATATCGCAAGGTACCTTGAAATCTCCCCCGCCGCGCCTCAAAATGACCCCTTGTCGAAAGGAGTCACATGAAGAAGAAAGAAGATGGGAAGGAGCTCACGGGCCGCGAGATCGCCCGCATCATCGGCGGCAGCATCCGCGAGTTCAAGGGGGCCTCGATCGCCACGCCGATCATCGTCTCGGGCGAGGTCGTGATGGAGGTGGCGATCCCCTTCGTCACCGCCCAGCTGATCAACGCCATCCAGGCCGGCGCCACGCTCGCCGACATGCTCCCCTACGCGCTGCAGCTCGTGCTCATGGCGCTCGCGTCGCTCGCCTTTGGCATCGGCGCCGGCATCACCTGCAGCCAGGCCTCCTGCGGCCTGGCGATGAACCTGCGCCACGACGTCTTTGCCGCGGTGCAGCGCTTCAGCTTCGCCAACATCGACCAGTTCTCGTCGAGCTCGCTGGTGACGCGCCTCACCACGGACATCACCAACGTCCAGCTCGCCTACATGATGATCATCCGAACCGCCATCCGCTGCCCGTTCCTTCTGCTCGCGGGCATCGTCATGGCGTTCATCATGGCCGGCCCGCTCGCCCTGGTCTTTGTGATCATCGTGCCGATCCTGGGCTTTGGCCTCTACAAGGTCGTTCGCACCGTGCACCCGATCTTCCGCTCGGTCTTCCACAAGTACGACGCCCTCAACGAGTCCATCGAGGAGAACGTCACCGGCATGCGCGACGTCAAGAGCTACGTGCGCCAGGACTACGAGAAGGAGAAGTTCGGCCGCGCCGCCCAGGACGTCTGCGCCGACTTCACCCGCGCCGAGAAGATCCTCGCGCTCAACACGCCGATGATGAACTTCGCGGTCTACACGGTCTTCGCCGTGACCCTGCAGTTTGGCAGCTACCTCATCATCTCCAGCCAGGGCACGCTGCTGAACGTCGGCCAGCTCTCGGCACTGACCACCTACGGCTTCATGATCCTCATGGCGCTCATGATGGTCTCGATGGTCTTCGCCATGATCACGATGGCCCAGGAGAGCGCCGAGCGCATCTGCGAGGTCCTCACGACCGAGCCCACGATCAAGAACCCCGCCCACCCCGAGACAGAGATGGCAGACGGCTCGATCGACTTCGACAACGTGACGTTCAAGTACTCCGAGAAGGCCGAGCACCGCGCCCTCGCCGAGATCGACCTGCACATCAAGAGCGGCGAGACGATCGGCATCATGGGCGGCACCGGTTCCGCCAAGACCTCGCTCGTGAACCTCATCAGCCGCCTCTACGACGTCACCGAGGGCTCCGTCAAGGTCGGCGGCGTCGACGTGCGCGACTACGACCTCGAGTTCCTGCGCAACAACGTCGCCGTGGTGTTGCAGAAGAACGTGCTCTTCTCGGGCACCATCAAGGAGAACCTGCGCTGGGGCAACGCAGACGCCACCTACGACGAGCTCGTGGAGGTCTGCAAGCTCGCCCAGGCCGACGAGTTCATCCAGGGCCTGCCCAAGCAGTACGACTACTACATCGAGCAGGGCGGCACCAACGTCTCCGGCGGTCAGAAGCAGCGCCTGTGCATCGCGCGAGCCCTGCTCAAGCACCCCAAGGTCCTGATCCTGGACGACTCCACCTCGGCGGTGGACACCAAGACCGACGCGCTGATCCGCGAGGGCCTCAAGACCTACCTGCCCGAGGCCACCAAGATCATCATCGCCCAGCGCGTGAGCTCGGTGCAGGACGCCGATCGCATCCTCGTGCTGGACAACGGCCACATCGCCGGGCTCGGCACCCACGAGGAGCTCCTCGAGAGCTGCCCGTTCTACCGCGACACCTACCTCGCGCAGAGCCGCACGAGCCAGGAGGCCGAGAAGGACGACGCGCCCGCGGACGCACCGTCCGTGGAGGGAGGTGAGGCCGATGGCCGCTAGGAACAACTCCGCCGAGAGCATCCTCAAGAACGTCACCGGCTCCAACCAGCCGACCGAGCCCGAGCGCGAGCCGGAGCGCCAGAACGTCGCCGGCCGCCAGGTGCCGCAGCAGCGCCGCCGCGGCGGGCGCGGCAAGACGCTCGGACGCCTCATCAGGACGCTCTTCTCGTTCTATCCCAAGATGCTGCCCCTCGTCATCCTCTGCATCGTGGTCTCCGCCGTGCTCTCGGCCCTGCCCGCCACGTTCATGCAGCGGACGCTCGAGATCGTGACCGCCAACTGGGAGAGCGGCGACTGGGAGTCCGTCGCCGGCCAGGTGGGCTCGCTCGTGCTCACGCTCGTCGGCATCTACGTGGTCTCGCTCGTCCTCAACTTCACCTGGACCCGCGCGATGGCGATCATCACGCAGGGCTCGCTCGAGAAGTTCCGCGAGCAGCTCTTTGGCCACATGCAGGACCTGCCGATCAGCTACTTTGACCAGCACCAGCGCGGCGACATCATGAGCCACTACACCAACGACATCGACGCCCTGCGCCAGATGATCGGCCAGTCGCTGCCCAACATCACGCTGACGTTCGTCACCTGCGTCTCGGTCATCTCCGTCATGGTCTACTACAGCGTGTGGATGTGCCTCGTCGTCGTGGCGGGCGTGCTCTTCATGGCCTACATGACCAAGCAGCTCGGCGGGCGCTCCGCACGCAACTTCGTGGCGCAGCAGAAGGAGATCGGCATCGTCGAGGGCCACGTCGAGGAGGTCATGAACGGCCAGCGCGTGGTCAAGGTCTTCTGCCACGAGGATGCCGCGCAGGAGGACTTCGACGTGCGCAACCGCCGCCTCTTCGAGGCGAGCCGCGCCGCGAACATGTACACCAACACGCTCGGCCCGATCCTCATGAACCTCGGCAACCTGATCTACGTCATCGTGGCGCTGGTGGGCGGTGTGTTCATCGAGACCGGCGTGCCCAACCTCTCCATCTCGGGCCTGCCCTTCTCGATTGCCGTCACGGTGCCGTTCCTCAACATGACCAAGCAGTTCGCCGGCCAGATCGGCCAGATCTCCCAGCAGATCAACTCCGTCGTCATGGGCCTCGCCGGCGCCGAGCGCATCTTCGAGCTCATGGACGAGCCGGTCGAGCACGACGAGGGCTACGTCGAGCTCGTGGCCTGCACGATCGACCGCGACGGCAACGTCCGCGAGTGCGACCGCCGCGCGCACGACTGGGCCGGCCAGTGGGCGTGGCGCCACCCGCACGGCGACGGCTCGCTCACCTACACCCCGCTCGCCGGCGACGTGCGCCTCTTCGACGTGGACTTTGCCTACCGCCCGGGCCACACGGTCCTGCACGACGTGAGCGTCTGGGCAAAGCCCGGCCAGAAGGTCGCCTTCGTCGGCGCCACCGGCGCGGGCAAGACCACGATTACCAACCTCATCAACCGCTTCTA
The DNA here is from genome assembly GCF_002159735.1 of Olsenella sp. An270. GTDB lineage: Bacteria > Actinomycetota > Coriobacteriia > Coriobacteriales > Atopobiaceae > Thermophilibacter. Next base: position 134,609 of record NZ_NFJF01000001.1, on the reverse strand, counting down.
CGACATCGCCGACGGCAAGATCCGCTACGACGGCATCAACATCAACAAGATCAAGAAGCCGGACCTGCGCCGCTCGCTCGGCGTGGTGCTCCAGGACGTGAACCTGTTCACGGGCACCGTCATGGACAACATCCGCTTTGGCCGGCTCGACGCCTCCGACGAGGAGTGCATGGCGGCGGCGCGCCTGGTGGGCGCCGACGGCTTCATCAAGCGCCTGCCCGAGGGCTACAACACCATGCTGACCGACAACGGCTCCAACCTGTCGCAGGGCCAGCGCCAGCTGCTCTCAATCGCGCGCTGCGCCGTCGCAGACCCGCCAGTGATGATCCTCGACGAGGCAACGTCCTCGATCGACACCCACACCGAGGAGATCGTCCAGCGCGGCATGGACGCGCTCATGACCGGTCGCACCACGTTCGTGATCGCACACCGCCTCTCCACGGTGCGCAACTCCGACGCGATCATCGTCCTGGACCACGGCCGCATCATCGAGCGCGGCACCCACGACGAGCTGATCGCCAAGAAAGGCACGTACTACCAGCTCTACACCGGCGCCTTCGAGCTCGAGTAGCGAGCGACAAGAACGCGTCCTCCCCCGGCGCCCCGCCCGCACCCCGCGGACGGGGCGCCCTCTCATATCGCGCAATCCGCGATCCCCGCCCTTGTCCGCCAGCGCTCCAGGAAACTCCGCCCTTGTCCGCACGCAATCCAGAAATCGCCGCCCTTGTCCGCAAGTGCTCCGGAAATCCCGGCCCTTGTCCGCAACCGTTCCGAGAATCCCGGCCCTTGTCCGCACCCGACGCTTCTCCCCCGTACAAGGACGCGAGTTCCTAGACGTCCGCGTGACAAGGGCGGCAGTTCTTAGAAAGGCGGCAGACAAGGGCGGCGATTTCTGGGGGCTGGGGCGACAAGGGCGGCGTTTTCTAGATCGCGCGCGGACAAGGGCGGCGATTCCCGGGACCGGGGCGACAAGGGCCCGCGTCTCTAGGCAAGAGGCGACAAGAACAGGTCCTTCTCAGGATATCGCAAGGTACCATGTAAATATCGCATGGTACCTTGACATTCTCTTGTCAGCGTCGCAGAGTTGTGGGTGCCCAACGAACGAGAAAGGAAGCAACCGTGTGCGAACCGGACACACAGCCAGGCACCGAGCTGCAGATTCTCCGCAGGCTCGGGTACTTTGGCTACTACCTTCACACGCACTGGGGCGGCCGCAACGGCAAGCAGCACATCCTCGTGGAGCTGCTCGCCCATGACGGGCGCATGACCCAGCGAGACCTCCAGGAGGCGTCGTGCATCACGTCCGCCTCGCTCTCCGAGGTCGTGACCAAGCTCGAGACGGAGGGGTTGATCCTGCGCGAGCGCTCCGAGACCGACCGCCGCCAGCTCACCCTCACGCTGACCGACGAGGGCACGCGCCGCGCCCGCGCCTTCATCGAGAGCCGCCGGGAGTTCGAGCAGCTCGCCTTTGACTTCCTGACGCCCGCCGAGAAGGACCGTCTCCTCGAGACGCTCGACCGCGTGGCCGAGCGCTGGGAGGAGATCGAGGCCAGCAAGCGAGAGGAGGCCGCATGCAGCAGGAGCTAGCCGCGGACCAGCAGTTCGAGAAGACCGCCGCGCACATGACCTACCCTCAGATCATGCACCGCCTCATGGGGAGCATCCGCCAGTACAAGGGCGCCGCTATCGCCACTCCCCTGCTCGTCCTGGGCGAGGTCGTCTTCGAGGTGCTGATACCGCTTCTCACCGCCGACCTCATCGACGCGATCAAGGCCGGCGCCGACCTCTCGGAGATCCTCTCCACGGGAGGCCTTCTCGCCCTCATGGCCCTCATCTCGCTCGCCTTTGGCGCGGCGGCGGGCCTCACCTGCGCGAAGGCGTCGGTCGGCTTTGCCAAGAACCTCCGCAAGGACATGTTCTACAACATCCAGACGTTCTCCTTCGCAGTGATCGACCGCTTCTCCAGCTCCTCGCTCGTGACGCGCCTCACCACCGACGTCATGAACGTGCAGATGGCCTACATGATGCTCATCCGCACCGCCATCCGCTCGCCGTTCATGCTCGTCGGCGCCTTCATCGCCGCCTACACGATGGCGGGCTGGCTCGCCGTGGTCTTCGTCGTGGTGATCCCGGTGCTGGCCGTGGCCCTTCTCGCCGTGGTGCGCAAGGTCACGCCCATCTTCCGCCGCATCTTCCGCAAGTACGACGCCCTGAACGAGCGCGCCGAGGAGAACCTCTCCGGCATCCGCGTGGTCAAGAGCTACGTCCGCGAGGACTACGAGAAGCAGCGCTACGACGCGGCCGCCAGCGAGGTCCAGCGCGACTTCACGCATGCCGAGCGCATCCTCGCCCTCAACGCGCCGATCATGAACTTCTGCGTCTACACCGTCATGGTGTTCGTGATCTACGTGGGCTCCTACGCCATCGTCTCCACGCGCGGCGAGCTTCTGGACGTGGGCCAGTTCTCGTCGCTCATCACCTACGGCTTCATGATGCTCATGAGCCTCATGATGCTCTCGATGATCTTCGCCATGGTCGTCATGAGCGAGGAGAACGCGCGCCGCATCTTCGAGGTGCTCGACGCCAAGACCACGATCGAGCAGCCCGAGGACCCCGTGCTCGAGGTCGCGGACGGCTCGATCGACTTCGACCACGTGGGCTTCTCCTACAAGGGCGACAAGGACCACGAGGCCCTGCGCGACGTCGACCTGCACATCAAGAGCGGCGAGGTCATCGGCGTGATCGGCTCGACGGGCTCGGCCAAGTCCACGCTCGTCCAGCTCATCCCGCGCCTCTACGACGTCACCGAGGGCACCGTGCGCGTGGGCGGCGTCGACGTGCGCGACTACGACCTCGACACGCTGCGCAACGCCGTGGCGATGGTGCTCCAGAAGAACGTGCTCTTCTCGGGCACCATCAAGGACAACCTGCGCTGGGGCAAGCAGGATGCCACCGACGAGGAGATCGTCGAGGCCGCGCGCCTGGCTCAGGCCGACGAGTTCGTCCAGACCTTCCCCGACAAGTACGACACCCACATCGAGCAGGGCGGCACCAACGTCTCCGGCGGCCAGAAGCAGCGCCTGTGCATCGCGCGCGCCCTGCTCAAGAGCCCGAAGATCCTCATCCTCGACGACTCCACGAGCGCCGTCGACACCAAGACGGACAAGCTCATCCGCGAGGGCTTCAGGAGCTACCTGCCCGAGACGACCAAGATCATCATCGCGCAGCGCACCTCCAGCGTGGAGGACGCCGACCGAATCGTGGTCATGGAATCCGGCCGCATCAACGACGTGGGCACCCACGAGGAGCTGCTGCGCCGCAACGCGATCTACCGCGAGGTCTACCTCTCGCAGAACAAGCAGAGCCATGACGAGAAGGACCTCGACGAGCTGGAGGTGAGCGAGGATGGCCGATAAGCCCACCGCGCGCGGCCGCGCCCCCAAGTCGATCGGGCGCACGGCGCTGCGCGTCCTCAAGATGCTGAGGAAGTTCTACCCCGTGATGCTGCCGACCGTCCTGGTCTGCATCCTCGTGCAGTGCGTCGTCCAGGCGACGCCCAACATCTTCATGGAGCGCTGCCTCACCGTCGTCGGCGAGTTCTGGGAGAGCGGCGACTGGGCCGCCGCCCAGCCGCAGGTGTTCAAGAACGCCGCGATCCTCGCCCTCATGTACCTCCTGAGCCTGATCTGCAACGCCGTGTGGCAGCAGCTCATGGCCATCCTCACCCAGGGCGCGCTCAAGAAGTTCCGCTGCCTGATGTTCGACCACATGCAGGACCTGCCGATCCGCTACTTTGACACGCACCCGCACGGCGACGTCATGAGCTACTACACCAACGACGTCGACGCGCTGCGCCAGATGATCGCGCAGTCGCTGCCGCAGCTCTTCCTGACGATGCTCATGCTGATCTCCGTGGGCTGCATCATGGTCTACTACAGCCTGCCGCTGACGCTCGTCGTGGTGGGCGGCGCCGCGGTGATGGCCCTTCTCGCCAAGACGCTCGCCGGGCGGTCCGCGAAGAACTTCCTGCGGACGCAGCGCGCCGTCGCCACCGTCGAGGGCCACGTCGAGGAGGTCATGAACGGCGAGAAGGTCGTCAAGGTCTTCTGTCACGAGCGCCAGACCGAGGCCGCCTTCGACGAGCTGAACGACGAGCTCGAGGCCGCGGCGCGCGCGGCGAACTCCTACGCCAACACGCTCATGCCGATCCTCATGAACATGGGCAACCTGCTCTACGTGGTCGTTGCCGTGGCGAGCGGCGTCTTCCTCGTGACGGGCATCCCCAACCCGTCGATCTCTGGGCTTCCGCTCTCGATCGCCGTGGCGGTGCCGTTCCTCAACATGACCAAGCAGTTCGCCAACCAGATCGGGCAGATCTCCAACCAGGTGAACTCCGTCGTCATGGGCCTGGCCGGCGCCGAGCGCATCTTCGAGCTGCTCGACGAGCCCATCGAGGAGGACGAGGGCTACGTCGAGCTCGTGGCCTGCACGATCGACCGCGACGGCACCGTCCGCGAGTGCGACCGCCGGGCGCACGACTGGGCCGGCCAGTGGGCGTGGCGCCACCCGCACCAGGCCGACGGCAGCGTGACCTACACCCCGCTCGCCGGCGACGTGCGCCTCTTCGACGTGGACTTTGCCTACGAGCCGGGCCACACCGTGCTCCACAACGTCTCGCTCTACGCCAAGCCCGGCCAGAAGGTCGCCTTCGTGGGCGCCACCGGCGCGGGCAAGACCACGATCACGAACCTGCTGAACCGCTTCTACGACATCGCCGACGGCAAGATCCGCTACGACGGCATCAACATCAACAAGATCAAGAAGCCGGACCTGAGGCGGTCCCTGGGCGTCGTCCTGCAGGACGTGAACCTGTTCACGGGCACGGTCATGGACAACATCCGCTACGGTCGCCTCGACGCGACGGACGAGGAGTGCATCGCCGCCGCGCGCCTGGCCGGCGCCGACGACTTCGTGCGGCGTCTGCCCGACGGCTACGACACGATGCTCACCGACAACGGCGCCGCGCTGAGCCAAGGCCAGCGCCAGCTGCTCTCGATCGCGCGCGCCGCGGTGGCGGACCCGCCGGTCATGGTGCTTGACGAGGCCACGTCCTCGATCGACACGCGCACCGAGGCCATCGTGCAGCGCGGCATGGACGCGCTCATGACCGGGCGCACCACGTTCGTGATCGCGCACCGCCTGAGCACCGTCCGCAACTCCGACGTCATCATCGTCCTGGACCACGGCCGCATCATCGAGCGCGGCACCCACGACGAGCTGATCGCCAAGAAGGGCACGTACTACCAGCTCTACACCGGCGCCTTCGAGCTCGAGTAGCGAGCGACAAGAACGCGTCCTCCCCCGGCGCCCCGCCCGCACCCCGCGGACGGGGTGCCCTCTCATGTCGCGCGGTTCCGGGAATCCCCGCCCTTGTCCGCCGCCGCTCCGAGAATCCCCGCCCTTGTCGCCCGCGCTTCTAGGAATCCCGGCCCTTGTCGCCCGGCGTTCCGGAAATCCCGGCCCTTGTCCGCGCTCGACGGCCCCCTCCCGTACAAGGACGCGATTTCCTAGACGAGTACGTGGCAAGGGCGCGATTTCCTCGATCGCCCGCGGACAAGGGCAGCGATTCATAGAAGGGCGACAGACAACGGCGGCTTTTCCTAGGCCGTGCGATGCCAAGGGCGCGAGTTCCTAGACGCCCACGCGACAAGGGCGGCGATTCCCGGATCGTTCTTCTCGCCGGGCGACAAGAACCGTCTAAGGTTGGCAGGCGCCAGCCCAAGCCAGTGCGGGCCACGGTGCTTTCGCCCGTCCTGCGAACGGAGCCGTCTCCCCCGCCGAACGCGCTCTCGAGCACCCTGACGAAGCGTCGCGCGCGCTGTGGGACAATCGCAAAATGCTGGGAAGATGCCCCGCCCTGAAAGACAGCCGGAAGACCGCCGTCAGTTTACGGAACAACATTTTCGCAGGTAGACAACTACATGGTGTCGCATGCGATAGGGTGTTCCCATGTCTACGTTACTCTCACATACCACCGCGCTCGAGGCCCTCAGGGGCATCTCGCTGAAGCGGCGGCTCGAGCGCGGCGAGCGGGAAAGCGCACCGCTGCCGGAGAGCTCGCCCAGCAAGGGCGACATCGAGGCCGTCCATGACCGGTTCCCGCAGCTCACGCTGCCGATTCACGTCTGCGCGTCGCGTCGGGCCCATGTCCTCTCGCCGCAGCTCGCGTGCGTGCATCGCTCGCGCGTTCCGCTCCCCGTCGGCTCCGCAATCAGGCTCTCCGACGACGTCTACTGCTCCTCCCCCGAGCACCTCGTCGTCCAGATGGCACCGTCGCTCACCCGGTTGGAGCTCATTTTCCTCCTCGGCGAGCTCCTGGGCACCTATGCCATCGCGCCTGACAGCGAGGACGGGATGTTCGAGCGTCGAGTGCCCCTCACGACCCGCGAGCGAATCCTAACCCACCTCGACGCACTCGGCCCGGTCCCCGGAACGGCGCAGGTCCGCTCCGCGCTTGCCGAGGCCTGCGAGGGGTCGGCCTCCCCCTACGAGACGCGTCTCTCCATGCGCCTCGGGCTCAAGCCGTCACTCGGTGGCTACCACCTGCGCGTCCTCTCCATGAACGCCCCGCTCGAGGTCATGCGCATCGGGTCGGCGCTCGGCCCGGGCGTGAGGAGACCGGACGTCCTGCTCGGAGCCACGAGCGTGCACGCCCCCTTCTCCGGCGTCTCGTTCGACTACAACGGAGGGATCCACAAGACACCCGAGACCTTCGAGCGCGACGCACGGCGCCAGAACGAGATGCTCGCGGTGAACTTCAAGAACTACGTGCTCACCAAGGCCCTCTACGACGACCTCGACTACATGGACGACATCGTGGCGCTGGCACGGGCAGACCTCGGCATGAACGCACCGCACCTCACCAGAGACGAGGCGGCGAGCAGGCGGGCGAGACGTGCGTGGCTGCACGACGAGCTCGAGCTCATCGACGGCATCCACTGGAACGGTCGCGAGCGCGAGCGTCGCGCGACGTTGGTGGCCTCGTACGAGGAGCCGCATCTCGAGACGGTCCCCGTCGAGGCGTACGGGCTCGGGTAGGGTGGGCCCTCCGAGAATCGCGGACCTTGTCGTCGTGCGATCTAGAAATCGTGGCCCTTGTCAGCAGACGGCCTGGGAATTGCCGCCCTTGTCCCGTGGCGCTCTAAAGAATGCCGCCCTTGTACGAACCGGATGGCAGTTCGACGGACAAGGGCGGCGATTCTTGGAGGGGGTCAGGACAAGGGCGGCGTTTCCTAGAAGGTCTGGCGACAAGGACGGCTATTTCTGGAGGGGGTCAGGACAAGGGCGGCGATTCCCGGAACGCAAAACACCGCGCTATCGCTCGATCGGGCGCATCGAGATGCCCTCGACGACCAGGCTCGCGCCCCCCACGATCAGATAGGCCGCGACCACGTAGCCAAACACCACGCCCGAGAAGGCCGGCATCAGCAGGAAGGCGACACCGCACACGATGTTGAGGACGCCCGTCGCCGTGGTGAGGCCGGAGTCGGGCAGCCCGAAGTAGCGAAGACGGCGCGCATAGGTGACGCGCTCGGCACCCGAGATGATGAACAGGAACGCCAGCAGGAAGACGACCGTCCCGGCCGTGAGGTAGGCGGGAAGCACCAGCAGCATGACGCCGAGAAGGGCGTTGAGCACGCCCATCACGAGCATCGTCGGGCTGCGGAAGAGCTCGGGGGTATGCACGTAGGATGCAACCTCCCCCAGCCCGCCCACGATGAGTGCCGCGGCCACGAGGCCCTGGATGAGCGCATAGATGCTCATGGGCGCCGCCGCGCTCGCGACGCCGGCGACGACGAGCAGCGCGCCGATCGCGATGGTCCACACCCGCGCATGCCGCACGCCCGCGTTCCAGCGCTCGACGAAGTCGCCGACGTGATCGAAGTCAGAGTTGTACCGCTCCATGAGGTTCCTTCCAAAGAGAACGGCCCGGACGACCCGGGCCGGCTGATACCTCTCTTGTGCCCGTTCCCGCACGGCTGGGACGCCGCGGCGCAAGACGGGGAAACCCTCACGTCACCAACACATCGCTGCGTCAAACCTGACGCCCTACCGGCGCCGGCGGCGGTGGCTCTCGCGGATGATGTCGACCGCGACCCACACGCCCAGCACGAACGCGGCGAGATAGCCCAGGAAGCCGATGATGGGGATGCCAAAGATGACCGGCTGGATGCGCGCGTAGTAGACCACGGACGATCCGATGAACAGGCCCGCCACGATGACGCTCATCGTGAGGCGGTTGGCGATGCGCGAGAGGTCCTCGAGCGGGTCTGCCGTCCCGGCGAGGTCCAGGTTCACGCGCAGCTGGCCGCGCGTGAGCATGCGCATGGCGAGCCCGGCGTCGCTCGCGGCACTGAGCAGGCCATGGGTCGCCGCGACGGACTGCCGGGCGAGCCGGTCCGTCTCGCGGCGCGCGAGCTCGCCCACGCTGCCGTGCGCGCGCAGGTGCGCGTGGATGATCTCCACGATCGAGGTGTCCGGCAGCAGGCCGTGGACCGTTCCCTCGAGCGTGACGAGCGAGCGCGCGAGCATGGTCACCGAGCTCGGCAGCTCGATGCCGTCCTTCTGCGCCATGGAGATGAGCGCGTTCATGAACGCGCCGACGTCGAGGTCGGAGAGGTCGGAGAGGCCGTAGTCGGCGACGATCGCGTCGAGGTCGGCCAGGAGGTGCGCCTGGTCGACGTCGGAGGTGTCGGAGACCGAGAAGCGCATGAGCCCCTCGGCGAGCTTCGGGGAGTCACAGGCCGCGACGGCGGTCACCATGTCGCGCATCGCCGAGCGGTCGTGGCTGGAGAGCCGCCCCATGATGCCGAGGTCGAGATAGACGATCTTGCCGCCCACCACCACGAGGTTGCCCGGGTGCGGGTCGGCGTGGAAGAAGCCGTCGTCGAGCATCTGGCTCGTGTAGTTGTCGGCGAGCTTGATGCCGATCTCGGAGAGGTCGTATCCCCCGGCGACCAGGCGCGCCGTGTCGTTGATGGGGATGCCCTCCACGTAGTCCATGACCACGACGTGGCGCGTGCAGAGCGACGGGTAGGGCTTGGGGCAGTCCACGAAGGCGCACGCGGCGTTGTTGCGGCGGAACTCCTCGAGGCTGCGCGCCTCCACGAGGAAGTCGGTCTCCTCTCGGAAGCTCTGCCAGAGCTCGTCGACCACCGACTGCAGGTCGAGGAACTGCTCGTCGCCCATGAAGCGCATCGCGTGGCGCGCGAGCGAGCGCATGATCGAGATGTCCTGCGCCATGATCTCCTGCACGTGGGGGCGCTGGATCTTCACGGCCACGAGCTCGCCGGTCACGAGGCGCGCCTTGTGGACCTGCGCGACCGAGGCCGACCCCAGGGGCCGGTCGTCTATGGCGTCGAAGATCTCCTCGATCGGCCGGTCGTACTCGGCGCGCAGGGCGGAGAGGACCGTGTCGCGGTCCATCGGCTCGACGTCGGTGCGCAGGCGCGAGAGCTCGCGCGTGAAGCTCTCGGGCAGGATCTCCGAGCGCATGGAGAGGATCTGGCCCGCCTTGACGAAGGTCGGGCCCAGCTCCTCGAGCATGCGCCTCAGGCTCTTGGGGGTGAGGCCATGGAAGATGTCGTAGCGGCGCACGATCTGGAGCATCTCGCCGATGCGCGCGAGCCTGGAGCCGCGGGTGAGCGCGTACTCGTCGTCGCTGCGACCGCCAAAGAGGCCGATCGTCTGGCGCTCGCCCGCGAGCGACTCATGGCTCACGCGCTCGTACCAGGCGTCGAGCAGCTCCTGCGCCGAGCGGGCGGCCCGGGCGGAGACCTCCTCCGGACTCGGCTCGTCGCCGCGCTCGGCGCTCGAGAAATCGTCTTCCCTGTCGTGCGCCACGTCGCTCCTACTCGGCGTCCGCCGCGTCCTCGTCGGCGTCCTCGACGTCGACCTTCACGGCGGCGGCGTCGATCTCTGCGGACATCGCGGCGACCTTCTCGGCGAAGGCGGCGCGCTCCTCGGCCGTCATGGACGAGAGGCGGGCCCGCAGCGCGGTGTCGGAGGTGTTCTCGACGACCTCCTTGACCTTGTGCGTGAGCTCCTGGTTGAGCGTCTTGCCCTGCTCGACCGTCAGCTCGCCCTTCTTCACGAGCTCCTCGACGACCTCCTGGGTCTTCTCGGCACCCGTGGCCACCGCGCCAACGCCCGCGAGGAACATCTTGCGCAGGCCCTCGGTCAGGTCAAAGTCAGCCATGTCTCTCCCTTCGTCGCGTCCGGACAGAGGACGGTTCCATGCTGTCCCTTCTACCCACAACGCGCGGCGTCTTTCCCGCCAGGCGACCCGAGCGGTCGGCGGGCGCGGTCCTAACCGAGAAGAACGCGCCCCAGCTCCTCCACCGTGTCCGCGCACGCGCAGGCCCCGGCGCCCATGAGCTCGGCCACCGTGCCGGTCCCGCCGTAGGTGACGCCGACGCAGGGGACCCCGCACGCGGCGGCGGCCTCCACGTCGTGGTGACGGTCGCCGACCATGACCGCCTCGGCGGGCTCCACGCCCAGGTCGTCCATCGCTCGCCTGATGAGGGAGACCTTGTCGCCCTCGGCGTCGCTCGACTTGCCGAGCGCGACGTCGAAGAGCTCCGTGATGCCGTTGTCGGCGAGGGCGCGCTCGACCATGGCCATCTGCTTGGACGAGGCGACGGCGGTGAGGCGCCCGGCGGAGCGCAGGCGGCGCAGGAGCGCCGCGACGCCGTCGAAGAGCGGCCAGGCCTCGGGGCCGATGCCGCGGTAGATGGCACGGTACTCGGCGGTGATCTGGGCAGCCTCCTCCTCGGAGAAGCCGTAGACGAGCGAGTAGGCCTGTGGGAAGGGCGGGCCCACCAGTCGCGTGAGGTCGCCCATGGCCTCGTCGGTGAGCCCGTGGCGGGCCAGCACCGTGCGCGCCGTGCTCACGATGGCCGGCACCGTGTTGGCCAGCGTTCCGTCAAAGTCAAAGATGACGAGCCTTCTGCCGGCGACGTCTGCTGTCATGGCTCCCCCTTCCGCGAGCAGCTCCCAGAGTAGCACGGCGCGGGGCGGGGTATCATGGTCACAGCAACCGAACGGAGGTCCCATGCACGTCGAGCCCATAACCTGCTACCGGCCGCGACCCGAGCGGGCCGCGGAGTTCGCCGCGCCGCCCTACGACGTCTTCGACCGCGCCGGCGCCCGGGCCTACATCGACGCGCACCCGGGCTCCTTCCTCGCCGTCGACCGCCCGGAGACGGCCTTCCCCGCCGACCACGACCCGCACGCGGACGACGTCTACGCCCACGCGCACGACCTGCTCGCCGGGCGCGTGGCGGACGGCACGCTCCTGCGCGACGGGACCCCCTGCTTCTACCTCTGGCGCCTGCGCACGGACGGCCACGAGCAGACCGGCATCGTCGCCGCCTTCTCGCTCGACGACTACGCCAACGGCGTCATCCGCCGCCACGAGCTCACGCGGCCCGCCAAGGTCGACGACCGCGCGCGCCACATCGCCGCGACCTGCTGCCAGACCGGGCCGGCGCTTCTCGCCTATCGGGACAACCCCGTGCTGGAGGCCCTCGTCGAGGCCGCCAAGGCCGCAGACCCCCTCTACGAGCTCACGGACGCGGCGGGCGTGGAGCACACCGTCTGGCGCGTGGCGCGCCCCGCGGCCGTGGAGTCGCTGCGCCTCATGCTCGAGTACGTGGACCGCGCCTACATCGCAGACGGGCACCACCGCGTCGCCGCCGCCGAGCGCGTCTGCCACGAGACCCGCTCCGGCGAGGGAGGGCGCTGCAGCGGCTCTGAGGCGTACAACTACTTCCTCGGCGTGCTCTTCCCCGCCAGCCACCTCGACATCCGCCCCTACGACCGCGTCGTCGCGGACGCGGCCGGGCTCTCCGAGGAGGCGCTCGTCAGCTCGCTCGAGGCGTCGGGCGTCTCGGTCGGGCCGCGCCGGGAGGGCCCCGTCAGGCCCGATGCGCCCGGGCACGCGGGCATGTACGCCTTCGGGGCGTGGAGGGAGCTCGCGTTCGAGGGCCCGCTCCCGGACGACCCGTCCGCGTCGCTCGACGCCTCGCTGCTGCAGGACCGCGTGCTCGCCCCCGTGCTCGGCGTGGACGACCCCACGGACGACTCGCGCGTCGCGTTCGTCGGCAACGTCAACGCAGCCGAGCTCGCACGGCGCGCGGGCGAGACGGGCGTGGCGTTTTCGCTCCGGCCGCCCACCATGGACCAGGTCATGGCGGTCGCCGACGCCGGGCTCACGATGCCGCCCAAGTCCACGTGGTTCTCGCCCAAACTTCTGAGCGGGCTCTTCGTGCGGCGCGTCAACCACCGCGAGTCCGTCATCGACGGCGCGCGCCACGCGATAGAGGGGAATAAGTAAGAGAGCGAGAAGAACACGGGAGGTGAGGTGCCATGAGCGAGGAGAGGGACGAGCGCCACGGCAGGCTCGGCAGGCTCTTCGCCGCGCTCGTGGGCACCGACGCGGAGGCCGCCGAGGGCGCGGGCGAGGATCGCGACCAGATGGCGACCACCGAGGGCGCGGACGCCCAGGTGTCTCGCCTGGACCTCGACGCCCTCTCCCAGAGGCTCGCCTCCTCCCCCAACCCCCTGCACGTCCTGCGCCGCTTCGTCGACGACGTCCGCGAGCGGACCGAGAGCGCGGGCGCCGGCGCGGCTCCCAGCCCGCTCGAGACCTATCTCGCCGAGAGACTCCAGGAGGCGGGCGTCGCGGGGCGCGACGAGGGCGGCGCGATCGAGCTCAGGGTGGTCCGCCCGCGAACCTCGGACCTCTTCTACCTGCGCATAGATGAGGACGAGCTCCCCTATTCCACCAAGCTGCGCGTGCTGCGCGTCGAGGCGGCGCTCAACGCCGCCCTTCTCGCCACCCGCGCCCTCGACGACCCCGACTCCGCGAGCCTCGAGGACCTCGTGCGCCTGGAGGCGCGCTGCGCCCGCTCGATCACGGCCCAGGCGCCGCTGCTCGCCCGCCGCAGGGAGACGCCCGCGCGCGGCGAGTGGGAGGTGCGCCGGACGCTCTCCGAGGCAATCGAGTCCGCGCGCCTGCCCTACCGGCTCACCGCGCGCTTCCGCGTCAACGTGGTCGGCCGGCGCGCCGCCTTCGAGATCGACCTGGTGCCGCCGCGCATCTGGTGGGCGACGACCTTCGTCGACGGGCTCGGCATCGTGTCCACCACCTCCGAGATGCGCCGCCGCGCGGCGAGCGACTACAACCTGCGGCTCGGCGTCCTTCTCGCCGGCTACGCGCTGCTCGTGGCGCCCGAGCTCGACGAGGTCTGGGTGGCCGGGGTCGAGGACGGCCCCGTGAGCCATGCCTGCTACTACTCCGCCCGCCTCACGCGAACGCAGCTCGAGGGCGTCGACCTCGAGGGGCCGCTGGACGTCTGGGGCCTCATGCGCGCCGCCGGCGCGACCATGGACGAGAGGAACCTCTCGCTCGCGCCCGTGCGCCAGGACTTCTCGCTCGACGACGAGCGGCTCTGCCCCGCCCGGCGCTGGGAGCCGGTCGAGCTCTCGGACCGTGAGCTACCCCCGACCTCCGCGCACGAGCTGGGCGCCGCACGCGAGTGCGACCTCGGGATCGACGAGGCGGCGGCGCTACGGCGCGCGGCGGACGAGCTCGCGCGCGGCCTCGGCGGCTCGACCGAGCAGAACGTCCGCGCGCTGCTCTCCGTCTCCGAGGGCGCGCCGGACGACGTCCGCGAGGCCGCGCTGCGCTGCGTGGGCGAGCTCGTCGACGGGACGCTCGAGGACGACCCCGTCGCGATCCTGGAGGCGCTCGTCGACGGCGGCCCGCTCGAGCGCGGCGTCGAGCGGGCGCGCGAGGCGTTCTACGCGCGCGACGTCGAGGGCGCGGAGCGGCGCGCCCGCGAGGCGGTCTCCGTGCCGGACGACCTCGGCACCTATGCGGACCGGGACGGCGAGGCCTGGCGGTCGTTCGGCACCTACGCGGACCGCGTGCTCTACAACCGTCTCGTCGCGCCCGCGGGCGAGACGTGCCAGCTCGCCCCGGATGCCTACCTCGAGGGGCACCTGATCGTCTCGGCCTGCGCCCTCGCTCGTGGCGACACGGCGGAGGCGCTCGCGCACGCGCGCCTCGCACGGGAGCTCGCGCCGCTCTCCGCACAGGCGAGCCTGCACCTCGCCCAGTGCCTGGAGGCCGCCGGCGAGGCACGCGAGGCGGCAGACGAGCTGCGCCGGCTCCTCTCGCTCGCGCACGACCCCGAGACGATCGGCCTCGGCTACCTGCGCATGGCGCAGCTCCAGTGGCAGGAGGGCCACGTCCTTGCCGCGCAGGCGTGCTACCAGCTCGCGTGCGCGCGGCTCGGCGCGCCCGTTCTCGTGGCCGGGCTGGCCGTCGTGGCGCTCATCGGCCACGTGGGGGGCGCCTCGGAGGCCTCGCTCACGCAGGAGCAGGTCGAGCGCGCGCTGCGCGCCGAGGACATCCCGCTCGCGCCCACCGAGGAGGTCGGCGAGGCGCTGCTGGGCGCGAGCCGCTCCGCGGTCGACGCCGAGCTCTTCGGCGTGAGCCGCGACGTGGTCCGCTCGCTCTGCTCCGTCATGCGCGACGACGTGCTCTACGGCGTGCTCCGCTCGCTCGAGGACGAGCCCGACCGATGAGCGACGCGCAGCGGGTCAGCCTGTGGCCGCCGTCCTTCTCGGCCGCGATCTTTGACTTCGACGGCACCCTCGCCGAGACCTGGCCGCTCTGGCGCCGGGTCGACGAGATCTTCTTCTCCACGCGCGGGCTCCCCTTCGACGAGGACGCCTCGACCACGCTGGCCACGCTCGGCTTTGCCGCGGGCGCCCAGTGGTGCGTGGAGCGCTATCGGCTGCGCGACGAGGTGGCCGACATCGTGGACGAGTGGAACCGCCTGGGCGCCGCGCTCTACGAGAACGAGGTCCGGCTGCGCCCCGGCGCCGAGGCGTACGTGCGCGCGCTCCGGGCGCAGGGGGTACGCGTGGGGCTCGCCACCACCAACGACCCGCACGTGCTCGGCGCGATGCGCCACGTGGACGTGGGGGCGCTCTTCGACGAGGTGGTCTGCGGACGCGAGGTCGCGCGCGGCAAGGACCACCCCGACATCTACCTCGAGGCGGCGCGGCGGCTGGGAGCCGAGCCCGCGGACTGCGCCGTGTTCGAGGACATCCTGCCCGGAACGCTCTCCGCGGCGCGGGCGGGCATGGCCACGGTCGCAGTGGAGAGCAGCGACCCGCGTCAGCCCGCCGCCGAGCTGCGGCGCGCCGCGGACCGCTGGATCGCGGGCTGGGAGGGTCTTCTCGGCTGAGTCCGGCGGCGTTTCCGGCGGTTGCAAAAGCCTTTTGACGGACGGGCAGGCGCCGTCGTGGCATGCTGGGAGCAGAGAGGGGGCACCATGACGAGGCTGGACAAGGAGAGCGTCGGGCGACGCGTCGCCGAGGTGCGCTCCGCACGCGGCCTGAGCCAGGAGGCGCTGGCGGACCGGCTGCACGTCTCGAGGCAGACTGTCAGCAACTGGGAGCGGGGCAAGACGCTCGTGGACGTGCAGAGCCTGGCAACGATGGCGGACGAGCTGGGATGCCCGCTGTCGGAGCTCCTCGGCGAGGAACAGCTGCAGGCGGCGCGCGAGGGCACCGAGGCAGCGCGGCGCGAGCTCAAGATCATCTACGTCGTGCTCGCGCTGCTCTGGGTCCCGGCCATCGCGCTCGACCTGACCGAGCGCGTGAGCGGGGCGAACATGCTCTGGGTCTGGTGCGCGCTGCTCGTCGTGTGCGTGCCGCTCGCCTGGCGGGCGTGGCGGCTTGAGCGCGACCACGACCTGCGCGTCACGCGCGAGGTGGCGCGCTTCATCGAGACCGGCGAGCTGCCCGCGGAAGACGGGCGGCGCCGGAGCCACCGCGTGCTCGGGCTCGTCGGCGTCGTCGCGATCTTCCTCATCGTAGACGCGCTGCTGGACGCGATCTTCTAGGCCGGCGCGCTACAATGCGCCCATGACGAGAAGAACCACAACCTGGACGCTCTTCGCAGGCGGACCGGACGGCATCCCCGTCGAGGTGGAGCGCAAACGCGTGCGGCGGCTCAACCTGCGAGTGCGCGCGGACGGATCGGCGCACCTGTCCGTCCCCGCACGCTGCCCGCTCGCGGAGGCGCAGCGCTTCCTGGACGCGCACGAGGCCTGGCTGCACGACCACGTCCGTCGCCGGGAGGCGCGCGCCGACGTGCCCGACGACGGCCTCGTCCCGCTCTGGGGCGCGCTCGTGCCGCTGCCTGCCGGAGCCGCCTCCGACGAGCTCTACCGCACCGAGCTGGCGGCGAGGCTGCCCGAGGTCGCCGCACGCATGGAGGCCGCGCTCGGGGTGCACGCGAGCGGCTGGCAGCTGCGCGCGATGTCCACGCGCTGGGGCTCGTGCACGCCGCGCACCGCACGCGTCCGCATCAACGTTCGTCTGGCGGCCTACCCGCCCACCTGCCTTGACTATGTCGTCGCGCACGAGCTCACGCACCTTCTGGAGCCGAGTCACAGCGAGCGGTTCCACGCCCTTCTCGCCGGCGCGTACCCGAACGAGCACGCCGCCCGCGCCCTGCTGCGCCGCCCCGCGCGTGAGCTCGCCGCCGATTCGTGCCCAACCGTTAACGCTGATGAAACAAACTCTGGGTAAGCTGCCCTCAGCCGTCTCCGAAAGGATGCCGTCAATGTCCCGTCTCGCGCACATCGCACTTCTTGGCGCCCCGGCCGTGGCCGGCGCTGGCGCGTGGTGGTGGACAAGGACGACTCCCCTCTCGGACTGACGAGGCCACTCACGCATACATAAGGGCCCTCGGACTCAGTTCCGGGGGCCCTTTTCTTGTGCGCGAAGAACCGACTGCGAAAGGAGCGCGTCATGACCGGCACCACCCCCTACCGCACCTACCTCAGCGAGCAGCAGATCCCGACCGCCTGGTACAACCTGCGCGCCGACATGCCCGAGAAACCCGAGCCCATGCGCCTGCCAAACGGTGCCGTGGCCACGCACGCCGACCTCGCGCCCGTCTTTGCCGACGCCCTCATCGACCAGGAGCTCGACGACGACACGGCCTACTTCGAGATCCCCGAGCCCGTGCGCGAGATGTACAAGGTCTACCGCCCGAGTCCGCTCTGCCGCGCGTACAACCTCGAGCGCGCGCTGGACACGCCCGCGCACATCTACTACAAGTTCGAGGGAAACAACACGAGCGGCTCGCACAAGCTCAACTCCGCGCTCGCGCAGGCCTACTACGCCGCGGCGCAGGGCCTCACCAACATCACCACCGAGACCGGCGCCGGGCAGTGGGGCACCGCGCTCGCCGAGGCGGCCGCACACTACGGTCTTGACCTCGACGTCTTCATGGTGAGGTGCTCCTACGAGCAGAAGCCGTTCCGCCGCAACATCATGGAGACCTTTGGCGCCACGGTGACGCCGTCGCCGAGCGACACCACCGAGGCGGGCCGGCGCATCCTGGCCGAGCACCCGGGCTCGACCGGCTCGCTCGGGACCGCCATCTCAGAGGCCGTGGAGCGCGCGCTGCACGTGCCCGAGAATCGTGGGCGCTACCAGCTGGGCAGCGTCCTCAACCAGGTGGTGCTGCACCAGAGCGTGATCGGACTGGAGAGCTACGAGGCGCTGCGCGAGCTCGGCGAGTACCCCGACATCGTCATCGGCTGCGCGGGCGGCGGCTCCAACCTGGGGGGCCTGATCGCCCCCTTCATGCGCGACAAGCTGCGCGGAGAGCGACCGAACACGCGCTTCATCGCGGTGGAGCCCGCGAGCTGCCCCTCGCTCACGCGCGGCCGCTACGCCTACGACTTCGCGGACACCGGCCAGACCTGCCCGCTGTGCAAGATGTACACCCTGGGCAACGGATTCATCCCGAGCCCCGACCACGCGGGAGGCCTGCGCTACCACGGCATGAGCCCGATCGTCTCCAAGCTCAAGCACGACGGCTATCTGGAGGCGGTGGCGGTGCGCCAGACCGAGGTCTTCGAGGCGGGCGAGCGGTTCGCGAAGCTTGAGACGATCCTGCCGGCACCCGAGAGCTCGCACGCCATCCTGGCGGCCATTCGCGAGGCCGAGCGCTGCCGCGAGACCGGCGAGGCCAAGACGATCCTCTTTGGCCTCACGGGCACCGGGTACTTCGACATGGTCGCCTACGACCGTTACAACCGCGGCGAGATGGAGGACCACGTACCGTCCGACGAGGAGCTGGAGGCTGGCTTTGCCACCATCCCGAGCATCCCGGGAATCCAGTAGGAAAAAGGAGGGACGAGCCATCGGCTCGTCCCTCCTTTTGCATAAAAGAGTCGTTCGTGCTGCATTACGGCGATTCCGTGCATAAAACCCTCGCTCGTGCAGCGTGATTTGATCCCAAAGTATGCCTGAAAAAGTTTGATGACCTCTGTTTCCGCAGGTCGCAATATCAAGAACCAAATCGCATCGCAACCACAGGCAGAAAACGCGCTACACGAACGAGCATTTTGATCATGAACCCCGCTGATATGTAGCACGAGAGCCGGTTTTATGCAGACTAATGCGCCGCCGACGCGCTCTAGCGAGAAAAGGGCTCCATAACGTGAACGGAGGCCGCGACTCGCAATGGGTCGCAACCTCCGTCAGAGACGTTCGGCGTTCGTTACTTGCCGCAGTTCGCGCGACCGAGGTCGGACCACTCGGGGTCCTCGTCGGGAATGGAGCCGGCAGCCTTGCCGAAGAGCTCCTTCAGGCAGTTGTAGGCAACAATCAGGCCGAGCACCACGAGCAGGATCGCAAAGACGAGCTGCAGGCCCGAGGTCGCGATCACCGCCGCTCCGCTCGCGGAGAGCGCGCTCACGCAGCCGATGATGCTCTGGACGAGCGAGGTGAAGGTGCTCACCAGCAGGAACGCCACGGGCACGTAGAGCATGAAGCCCTTGCGACCGGTGCACTTGCAGAAGACCGCGAGCATGATCATCGTCATGCCGCCGAGCAGCTGGTTGGACGCACCGAAGAGCGGCCAGATGTTGGTGTAGCCACCAAAGGCGAGCGCGAGGCCCAGCGCCAGCGTGAGCACCGTGGAGACCCAGGTGTTCGCGAGGAACTTGGCCGCACCGGTCGCACCGGCGCCGGCCTCCTCAGCAGCGTCGTTGCTCTTGGCGAAGAACTCCTGGAACGAGAGGCGTCCGATACGGGCGACAGCGTCGACGGAGGTGAGGGCCAGTGCCGAGACGCACATCGTCATGAAGACGGTCGCGAGCGTCCCGTCCACGCCGAAGGCCATCATGCCGCGGGCCACGCCCTGCGAGAAGATCTGGAACGGGGTGCCCACCGCGGCACCGCCCGCACCACTGGTGTTGATCTGCGCGAACATGATCGCGGCGACAACGATGGCGAGCACGCCCACGAAGGACTCGAGCACCATGGCGCCATAGCCCACGGGCAGCGCGTCGTTCTCGTTGCAGACCTGCTTGGAAGAGGTGTTGGTGGAGACGAGGCTGTGGAAGCCGGAGAGCGCGCCGCACGCCACGGAGACGAACAGCAGCGGGAAGAGATACTGCCCGCCGTCGGCGAGCGCACCGAGGTCGGCGACCATCGGGGCGGTCATCTCTGCCTCGCCGTTCACACCGAGCACGAAGATGCCCAGCACTGCGCAGACGATCATGACCAGCATCATGATCGAGGTGAGGTAGTCACGCGGCTGCTTGAGCGTCTGGATGGGCATGGCCGCGGCAAAGAGCAGGTAGACCGTGATGACGGCGAACCATCCGAGCTTGTCCAGGTACACGGGAATCTGCATGCCAACCGCGAACATGAGCACGAAGAGCACGACCGCGAGCACGAGCTCCTTCCAGCCGGTGAGGCCAAAGCGGCGGTTGATCCAGCCGAAGGCGATGGCCACGAAGGTGAACAGGATCGAGATCGTGCCGGCCGCACCACCCGCGTAGGACGCGGCGGTGTCGACGGCGCCCGCGGCGTCGAAGGTCGCCACGAACGTGCCGGCGACCATGTCCACGAAGGCGGCGATCACGATGATCGTGAAGAGCCAGCTGAACAGCAGGAACAGGCGGCGGCCGGTGCGCCCGATGTACTTCTCGATGAGCTGCGCGAGCGACTTGCCGTTGTTGCGCATGGACGCGTAGAGCGCGCCGAAGTCGTGCACGGCGCCAAAGAAGATGCCGCCCACGAGCACCCACAGCAGGACCGGCAGCCAGCCGAACATCATCGCGGCGATGGTGCCCGTGACGGGGCCGGCGCCGCAGATGGAGCTGAACTGGTGCGAGAAGACCGTGAAGCACGAGGCGGGCGAGAAGTTCTTCCCGTCCTCCATGCGACGCGCGGGCGTGAGTGCCTCGGCGTCGATGCCCCACGTGCGCGCGAGCCAGCGGCCGTAGAGCAGGTACCCGGCGGCCAGGACCACGGCCGCGACGAGCACGATGACGATTCCGTTCATGTTTCCCTCCCTAGTACGTTGGAGCCTCGGACATGTTGCGCGCGCAACATCTGAACCCCTTTCACAGTTCCGACATAGTTTCCGACCGCTAACCCGCGCGAAACATACCGTTCACAGGAGGACCGTGACGAAAGGGTCACGAGACCGCATCCCTTCCGGCCCCTATACTCGGATGCAGGCAACGAGGGGAGGACCATGCTGCGCATACTGCTCGCCGAGGACGACCCGCTGATCGTCGAGGGGCTCTCCGAGCTGCTCGCGGGCGAGGGCTACGTCGTGGTCTCCTCCCCCACCCAGGCCGGCGCCGTCGAGCTTGCCTGCGCGCCGCACGCCGACTTCGCGCTCGCGCTCGTGGACCTCACGCTGGCGCAGGGCAGCGGATACGCCGTCTGCAACGCCATCAAGCGGGTGACGCCCGAGGTCCCCGTGATCTTCCTCACCGCCGCCGACGACGAGCTCTCCACGGTGACGGGCCTCGGCATGGGCGCGGACGACTACGTCGCCAAGCCCTTCCGCCCGCGCGAGCTCGTGGCCCGCGTGCAGGCCGCCATCCGCCGCGCCCGCCCGGAGCGCTCGGTGGCGCATCTGGGCCCTGTTACCATCGACCTCGACCGCGCCCGCGCCGAGAAGGACGGCCGCGAGGTTCCGCTCTCCGCCCTGGAGTACCGGCTCCTGCTGCTCTTCGCCAAGAACGCGGGCAGGATCGTCACGCGCGACATGATCCGCGACGCCCTCTGGGACGACGCCGGCGCCTATGTGGAGGAGAACACGCTCTCCGTCTACATCAAGCGCCTGCGCGACAAGCTCGAGGACGACCCCGCCGACCCGCGCCTGATCGTGACCGTCCGCGGCCTGGGCTATCGGGCCCAGGGCTAGCAGGCGGGCGAGAAGCACATGCTGCTGAGAAACGCTGAGGTCAGACGCACGGTCTTCGCCTTTCTCGCCGTGGGCGTCACGGGGGCCGGCGCGGCGTGGGCGCTCGCGGGCGTGCCCGCCGCCGTCGTGGTCGCCGCGACCGTCGCGGTCCTTCTCGGCGTGTTCCTCGTGTCGACGCGCCTGCGCTACCGGCGCATCGCGCGCATGGCTTCGCAGGTGGACGCCGTGCTCCACGGGGAGCGCGACGTGAGCTTCGAGCGCATGCGCGAGGGCGAGCTCGCGGTCCTGGCCTCGGAGCTGGACAAGATGCGCAGCCGCCTCGAGCTCGCCAACGAGGACCTGCTGCGCGAGAAGAACGCGCTGGCCGACGCGCTGGCTGACGTCTCGCACCAGATCAAGACGCCGCTCACGAGCCTCTCGCTCATGACGTCGCTCACGCGCGGCGCGCTCGTGGAGAACGGCGGCCACCCGGGCGAGGTCGAGCGCCTGCGCACGATGGAGCGGCTGGAGGGCCGCGTGGAGTGGCTCGTGTCGAGCCTGCTCAAGCTCGCGCGCATCGACGCGGGCGTGGTGAGCTTCTCGCGGGTGCACGTGGACGGCGCGGAGCTGGTCGAGCGCGCCGCCGAGCCGCTCGCCGTGGCGTTCGACCTCGCGGACGTGGAGCTCGCGCGGGAGGTGCAGGTGGGGTCCGGCTTTGAGGGCGACCTCGCCTGGACGGCGGAGGCCCTCGAGAACATCCTCAAGAACTGCCTCGAGCACACGCCGGCGGGCGGGTGCGTGAGCGTGACGGTGACGGAGGACGCCCTGGCCTTCCGCCTGCGCGTGGAGGACACCGGGCCCGGCATCGCCGAGGGCGACCTGCCGCACGTCTTCGAGCGCTTCTGGCGCGGCGGCGAGAAGGGCGAGGGCGCCGGCAGCTCCGAGGTCGACCCCGGCGGCGTGGGCATCGGGCTCGCGTTGGCCAAGAGCCTCGTCACCGCGCAGGGCGGCTCCATCCGCGCCGGCAACGCACCGGGCGGCGGCGCGCGCTTCGACCTCGTCTTCTTCAAGGCCACCGTCTAGCGGGGCCGCGGTTCTTCTCGCCCGCGGCGCGCTTTGCGATTTGTAACGAAATTGGGCCGAAAAACGTTACGAATCGCAGTTTGCCGGGTGTCACTTTGCGGTTCGTAACGTTTTGAGGCTGATAAACGTTACAAATCGCAAAGTCACCCATGTGACTGATCCGTCACGCGCGCGTCACGCGCGCGCAGGGCGCCTCCCCCACCATAGAATTGTCGACAAGACCAGGGAGGTAGCATGGACATTCTGCGCATCGACCATCTCACCAAGACCTACGGCACCGGCGACACCGCCGTGCGCGCGCTCGACGACGTGAGCTTCAGCGTGGCGGCCGGCGAGTTCGTGGCCATCATCGGCAGCTCCGGCTCGGGCAAGTCAACGCTTTTGCACATGATCGGCGGCGTGGACCGGCCCACCTCGGGCACCGTCTACCTGAACGGCGAGAACGTCTTCGAGCGCTCCGACGAGCAGCTCGCGGTCTTCCGCCGCCGCGAGGTCGGGCTGGTCTACCAGTTCTACAACCTCGTCCCGGTGCTCGACGTGGTGGAGAACATGTGCCTGCCCGTGCTCATGGACGGCCGCCCGGTGAACGAGCGCCGCCTCAGGGCGCTGCTGAGCAGGCTCGGCCTCACCGGTCGCGAGCACCACCTCCCCAACCAGCTCTCCGGCGGCCAGCAGCAGCGCGTGGCCATCGGGCGCGCCCTCATGAACGCGCCGGCCGTCGTGCTGGCCGACGAGCCCACGGGCAACCTCGACTCCAAGAACTCCGCCGAGATCATGGCCCTCCTGCGCAAGTCCAACCGCGAGCTCAAGCAGACGCTTGTCGTGATCACCCACGACGAGGAGATCGCCCTCTCGGCCGACCGCGTGATCGCGCTCGAGGACGGCCGCATCGCCTCCGACACGAGGGCGAGGTAGCCATGGCCAAGCACTTCAAGGGCGAGAAGGACCGCGCGCTCGCGGCCGCCGTCGCGCCCCGCGGCAACGTCTTCACCCGCTTCACGCTGCGCTCGCTCAAGGCCAACCGCGTGCGCACGGTCGTCTCCGTCATCGGCATCGCGCTCTCCTGCGCGCTCATCACCGCCGTGCTGACGAGCGTCGTCTCGCTCACGGACGCGCTCATCCAGCGCACCGCCGAGAGCGAGGGCTGGTGGTACGCCGAGGCTGCCGGCATCACGGCCGACGACCTCGACCGCCTGCAGGACGAGCCCGGCGTGGTCGACTGGACCGGCATCGCCGACCTCGGGACCGTATCGCTCGGCGAGGAGAACAGCGACCTCTTCGGCAAGTACCTCTACGCCAAGACCTGGCCCACCGAACAGGACAGCGAGAAGCCCCTCGTCCAGGACCCCGAGCTCGTCGCCGGACATGCCCCGGAGGCGCCCGGGGAGATCGTGCTCCCCCACTACCTGCAGAACGTCGAGCTCGCGCCCTGCGGTCTCACCACCGCGGACGGAGGGCCCATCAAACTGGGCAGCAAGGTCACGCTCGACCTCGGCACGCGCACGGTCACGAGCCTCACCGACGGCGTGAGCTTCACCATGACGAGCCTGCGCGGCGACTACATCGACGACGCCACGCAGAGCGAGTCCTTCAGCGCGGACCTCGGCCAGCTGAGCGGCACGGTCGTGGGCTTCTACCGCAGCTACGGCTACTCCGCCACGCTCGCAATGGTCGGCAACGCCGCCTACGTCTACGACGACGGCTCGGCCCTCGAGCGCGTCATGACCGACGACTCTGACGCCACCTGGGCCTCCGTGCTCTTCCGCACCGAGAACCCCGCCGAGGCGGAGCGGCTCGCCGACGACATCGTCAACGTGTGGTCGCGCGACATCGACGGCGGCTCCACGGTCCACTCGAGCCTCATCCGCTGGATGGGTGTGACGCCGGACACCGCGATCTGGAACACGCTCTACCAGGTCGCCGCCATTCTCGCCGCCGTCGTGGTCGTCGCCGGCGTGTCGCTCGTCTACAACAGCTTTGCCATCTCCGTGGCCGAGCGCACCCGCCAGTTCGGCCTGCTCTCCTCGCTCGGCGCGAGCAGACGGCAGCTGCGCCGCACCGTGCTCGTGGAGGCGCTCGTCATCGGCGGCGTGGGCATCCCCGTGGGCCTCGCGCTCGGGCTTCTCGGCTGCTTCGTGGTCTTTGGTCTCGTGGGCGACGGAATCACCGCGCTCTTTGGCACCGATCAGGCGCGCGTGGTCGTAAGCCCCGTCGCGCTCGGGATCTCGGCCGCACTCGCCCTTCTCACGCTCCTCGTGAGCGCCTGGGTGCCCGCGCTGCGCGCGAGCCGCGTCTCGGCGGTCGACGCCATCCGCCAGACACAGGACGTACGCCTCTCCCGTCGCGCCGCGCGCGCCCAGCGACGCGCCAACAGGAATGGCGACTCCACGCGCATCTCGCTCGGCATCGCCGGCCGCCTCTTCGGCATCCCCGGGCTCATCGCCCACAAGAACCTCACGCGCAGCTCGTCGAAGGGACGCGTGACCGTGGCCGCGCTCGCCGTCTCCGTCGCGCTGCTCATCACCTCGGGCGCCATCGCCGACGTCATGAGCTACGCGAGCAGCACGGCTATGGACACGATGGAGGGCCAGGACCTCCTGCTCTATATCGACGCCACCGGCGCCGAGGCCGACCAGACCCTCGCGCTCGCCGACGGCAAGGTGGACGGTCCCGGCATGCAGAAGGCGCTCGCACGCTTCTACGAGGACGCCCAGGGCGTAGAGGGCGCGCAGACCAACGGCTACATCACGTCCTACGTTGCCGACGCGCTCGTCCCCGCCGGCATGCTCAACAGTGACGCCGCGAACCTCGACTCCACCATGACGCCCCACGAGGACGGCTCCTGGTACGGCAGCGTCTACCTCGACTTCGTCGACGACGCAACCTGGAAGGCCTACGTAAGCGAGCTGGGCCTTGACCCGAGCGAGTTCTGCGGCCCCGCGCACCCGCGCGCCATAGCCGTGAACTCCTACGACATCAACAACGGAATGACCTACGCGAACTACCGACCATTCACCGGAACAGGCACGATCGAGTCGCTCGAGTTCGCCGATCTCGACGGCCGCTTCGTCTCCAGCATCGAGGACGACCCGTCCGGCGGTCTGCGGGCACTCTACTACGACGACAACGGCGACGAGCAGTACCTCCCCTACGACGAGGCCGTCGCGAGCGAGCAGGACATCGAGGTCGGCGCGCTCGCGGACTACCCGCCCGACTGCGTCACCTCCTCGGGCACGCTCCAGCTCATCCTGCCCGCCTCGGCCATAGACCTGGCAGCAAACGCCGGGTACCTGCGCGCCAGCATGTCCCTCGACACCGGCGGCGACGCGGAGCGAGCCAACCGGGCGCAGGATGCGCTCGAGAAGATCGCCGCGGACTACCCCGAGCTCGACGTCACCTACACCAACATCGCCGACGCCAAGCTCCAGTCGCGCCTCATGGCCACGACGGTCAACACGTTCGTCTTCCTCTTCGCCGTCATCACCGGCCTCATCGCGGTGGCCAACGTCTTCAACACGCTCGCCAACGCGCTCATCCTGCGCCGCCGCGAGTTCGCGGTGCTCCGCTCGATCGGCATGGGCGGGCGGGCCTTCCGCCGCATGATCGCCTACGAGTGCGCAAGCTACGCCCTGCGCGGCTTCCTCATCGGCTTTGCCCTGGCCGCCCTCGCCTCGGTCGGCCTCTACCAGGCCATGGCGCTCTCGTATTCGACCTACGAGTTCCAGCTGCCCTGGCCGCAGGTCGGCGTCTCGCTCATCGTGGTTCTCGCCGTGATCCTCGTGAGCGTCGCCTACGCCCTGCGCCGCTGCGACTCCTCCAACGTGGTAGAGGCCCTGCGCGCGGACGCGCTGTAGCGGACGTACGTCCCCTCCCCGGCCCCGGCTCGCCGCAACTCGCGAGCCGGGGTTCTTCTCGCCCAAGTCCAAAATAACGCGCACGATTTGCTTCGCGTCAAATTGTTCCCTGCCGATATATGAAACCAAAGCAAATCGTGCGCGTTATTCGGCGAGAGGGGCGGCCGAGAAGAACGCGGGCCCGGGCGCATGCCCGGGACCCGCGCGTTCCAACACCCGTTGTCAGACGCCCTACTGCTGCGGTCGCGCAGGCGGCACGGTCGCGTCGCGCCCGGCGGCGCCGGCGGCCACCATCTGCTCGAACATGCCCGCGGTCTGCGTGAAGTCGCTCGGCAGAACCACGGTGGAGGCCTTGCCGGCCTTGGCGAACTCGCCCATCATCTCGGTCCACTGCGTGAACATGAAGAGCTGGTTTGCCTCGGCTGCGGAGACGCCCGTCTCCTGGATCGTGGCGAGCGAGTCGGAAATGCCGGCGGCTATGGCCTTGCGCTGGTTGGCAATGCCCTCGCCGGACTTCTCCATGGCCTCGGCCTCGGCCTGCGCCTCGGTGACGCGGCGAATGCGGTCGGCCTCGGCCAGGTCCTGCGCGGCGGCCTTGGTGCGCTGGGCGGCGTTGATCTGGTTCATGGAGTCCTCGACCTCGGCCGGCAGCGCGATCTTGGTGATCAGCGTCGAGACGAGCGTGAAGCCGTAAGCGGTCATCTGCTCGGACACGGTGTCGTTGACGTCGCGAGCGATGTCGTCCTTCTTGGCAAACACCTCGTCGAGCGTGTAGACCGGAATCGACGAGCGCAGGGCGTCGGTAATGAAGTCGCGCATCTGCGCCACGGGCTGCTGCAGCATGTAGTAGCTCTTGTAGACGCCGGACTGCTGCGGGGTGGAGCCCGTCTCGTAGCTCACGTGGTACTGCGCGGAGACCTCGAGGCCGATCGTTACGTTGTCCTGCGTCTTGACGTCAATGTTGAAGCCGTTCTTCATGGTGCGCAGCGAGACCGTGGCGGCCTTGCGGTCCACGAACGGGATCTTGGCGTGGAAGCCCGCGCCGACAATGCGGTGGAACTTGCCCAGACGCTCGATTATGACGGCATGCTGCTGCTTGACCACGTAGAACAGGTTGCCGGTGACGATGCCGACGATCACGAAGACGACCACCAGCACGACGAGGACACCTATGAAGCTTCCAAACATATGCGCTCCCTAGAACGGCTTACGTTCCCCTAGCATACCCATATGCGGGCTCAGGAATATACTGAGACGGACAGAAGGTCGTAAGGAGGGGGTCAGAATGCCTCGCTTCAGGTTCTCGAACGCACCCGACAGCCAGATCGACCCCTTCAACGCCGGCGATCCCATAATGCCCGGAGACGAGCCCGAGTGGCTCGACGAGGAGCCGGCAGACGAGGAGGAGACCCCTTACGCCCCGCATGGCGAGAAGGACGGCGAGCCTCACAAGGTCTCCGACGACTACCGGGCGCCCACCACCCGGGGCCACGGCTACGACGCGCCCTCGATCGAGGAGGCGCCCACTCCGCGCGCGCCCTCGCTCGGCCAGCAGTGGCAGCGGACGGCCGAGGGGGCCAGGCGGGCCCAGGGGCGCTCCCGAAAGAGGACGACTCTCGGCTGCGTCGTTGCGCTCGCCGTGGCCGTCACCCTCTTCGGCGTGGTCGGGGACCTGCTCGTGAGCTGCGTCTCCCTCGTCACGGAGACGGTTGCCGACGGCGTCGACGCGGTCTTCTTCGAGAACGGGGTCACCTTCGACGACTACGTGTCGGACGGCGGCGGCGACTGGCGCGACACCGCCGACGAGCTCGACCTGGCGGCCGGCGAGGCCGTCGAGCAGCGGCTGAACGAGCTTCTCGCCGACCCGGCAGCCGGGTCCCTGCACGACCGCGCCGCCACCTACCTCGACGAGGAGCTTCAGTCCTGGGAGGGATACACGGCCGCCGAGCTCGGCATCGACGCCGACGCCTGGGCGACGTGGGCGCTCACGGGCGCCACCTACGAGCTCAGCAGCGTCTACGCCTACGACGACGGGACGGGCTCGGCCTACTTCGACACCGAGGCGCGCAACCTCAACAGCATCATCAGCGAGGCGGACACGGAGCTCTACGACTATCTCAGCGAGCACGGCCTCTCCGTCCGGGACGGCGAGGAGCCGGCCCCGCTGAGCGAAGAGCAGCGCGCCGAGGTCGCCGCGCTCTGGCAGGACGCCTGCGAGCGGGCCGCGTCCCTGGAGGGCGCGTTCGTCAGCGTCGAGCTCGCGCGCGTGGGCGAGACCTGGACCGTCGACGAGGAGTCGCTCGACGAGGCCCTCGAGAGCGCCCTCGGGCTCTACTGAGGCGCTAGCCGTTGACGAGCGACGCGTAGCCCGAGAGCTCGTACTCCGCGGAGATGCGCACGCGCGGCAGCGCGGTGACGTCGTCGCCCACGTGCGCCCAGGAGTTCTGCGTCGTGAACGCGCAGAGGATGCCCGCGTCGCGCACGGCCTGCTGGCCGTCGGCCGTCACGTCGCCAAACGGGTAGGCGAAGGCCTCCGTGGCGCCCAGGATCTTTTGCGCGTGCGTCAGGTCCTCGACGATCTGGTCCGTGGTGAGCGCGCTGATCAGCCCGCCGTGCCCCACGGTGCCGCCGGCCTGGTGCAGTCCGTAGGAGTGCGACTGGAACGAGACGTAGGGGCTCCGGTGGTCGACGATCTTCTGCGCGGCGTCCGCGTCGGAGCAGATCACGAACGACGTGGCGGGCACGCGGTACTTCTCGAGAATCGGGATGCCCACGTCGAGGAAGCCCGCTTCGGCGTCGTCGAAGGTGAGCACGACGCTTCGGGCGGGAAGGCTGTGCTCGCCCTCGAGAAAAGCCTTGAGCTCGGGGTAGGACGGGAAGTAGAAGTCGTTCTCCACGAGGTAGGCGAGCTGCTCCTCCAGCTTGGTGTCGAGCAGGTAGTTTCCGTCGAGCGCGGCGGGCGGGTTGTCCGCCGAGTAGACGTAGTGGTACATGAGGATCGGCACGCCGCCGTCCATGGTCTCCATCTCGTCGACCACGTGGACCGTGCGCACGGCCTGCGCCTCGTGGCCCGAGGAGTCACGGACGCGGTAGGTGACGTCGTAGTCGCCGGGCTTGGAGGTGTCCACCTCGCCGGAGACCTCGATCCTGTCGTTGAGGACGCCGTCGGCGGGCTCCGCGGCGTGGGCGCCGGCCTCGAGGTACTCCTCGCCGACGAGGACGTAGGTGTCCTCGTCCCCGTTGAGGCCGATCACGATCTCGCCGGGACCGGAGACCGCGGCGTCGGTGACGATGGGACGCTCGTCCGCACCGGTCGGCGCTACGGCGCCCGAGAGCGCCCCCACGAGCGAGACGACGCCCCACGCGAGCGCACCGACGACGCACACGGCCACGACGCCCGCGACGACCAGCGGCGCGACGGGGCGCCGGCGGCGTCTGGCGGGACGGCGGCCCTGCTGCGGCGCGCGCCGGGGCGAGCCCGGCCGGGTCGGCGCGGTCCGGGGCGCGTGCGCGGGTCGCGTCCTCGGGTGCGGTCTTCTCGATTGCGTCATGCGGACCCCTCTCTCCGTCTTCGATGTGATTATCGTCTTTTCTCGCCCCGCGGGTCGACCAGCGGGTACCATGTTCCGACCGAGCGACGAGAGGGGGCGAACGACCATGGCCGAGAAGGACGCGCGACGTCGCTACTCGCTCACGACCGCCATCTGCCTCATCATGGGCATCTGCATCGGGTCGGGCATCTTCTTCAAGTCCGACAACGTGCTCATAGCCACCGGCGGCAGCATCGGGGCCGGCGTGGTCATGTTCTGCCTCGCCGCCACCTACATCGTCTTTGGCGGCCTCTGCCTCACGCTCTTCGCCGCGCGCACCGACGGCGCGGGCGGGCTGGTGGACTACGCGGAGCGCTTCGTCTCGCCCCGCTTCGCCCGGCTGATCGCCCTGCACTACGCCTTCGTCTACCTGCCGTCCATCTCGGCGGTGATCTTCTGGGTCGCCGGCGTCTACGCGTGCATGGTGCTCGGGCTGCCGGGCACGCTCGCGCAGCAGATGGGGATCGGCCTCGCGCTCATGCTCGCCTGCTCGCTCGTCAACGCGCTCGCGCCGCGGCTCTCGGGCTGGGCGCAGAACGCGCTCACCGTGGTCAAGGTGGCGCCGCTTCTGGCGGTGGGGGCGATCGGGCTGGTCGCCGTGATCTCCGGGCGCGCCCAGACGGGCGGTGTGGTCCCGCCGGCCGGAACCGGCGGCGGCCTCGCCTGGCTCGCCGCCGCGGCGCCGATCGCCTTCTCCTTTGACGGCTGGCCCGCGGCGACCTCCATCGCCCCGGAGCTGCGTCACGCCCAGCGCAACCTGCCGATCGCGCTCGTCGTGGCGCCGCTTGCCATACTCGCCCTCTACCTCGTCTACTTCGTGGGGCTCTCCGTCACGCTCGGTCCCGCCGCCGTCATGGACGCCGGTGACGGCAGCCTCGCGCTGCTCTTCTCGCGGCTCTTTGGCGAGCGGGCGGCGGCATGGCCCAACCTCATCGCGTTTTTCGCCGTGCTCGGGACCGGCAACGGCCTCGTGCTCTCGCTGCAGCGCCTCCCGCAGGCGCTCGCGGCCCGCGGCGACCTGCCCGGCGGCAGGCGCCTCGTACGCGAGTCGGGGGCCTCGGGGGCGAACCTTCTGGGCGCCGGCCTCGCCACGCTCTGCATGCTCGCCTGGAGCGGCGTCCACGCGCTCGCGCAGGCCGGCGGCCTCATCCCCAACGGCGACGTCTCCGAGGTGAGCGTCTGCCTCGCGATGCTGCTCATGCTCCCCTACTTCGCCGCGGCCTGGCGCATGCGCCGCGACGGCCGGGCCGGCGTCCTGCGCGGCCGCGTCGCCCCGGTGCTCGCGACCGCATGCTGCCTCTTCGTGGGGCTCTCGGGGCTCGCCGAGCCCGCGCGCGTCGCGTTCGCGGCGCTCGAGCTCGCCGTCCTTCTCGCCCTGTCCTGGGCGGCCCGCAGCGGGCGTACAATGGTCCGGCAGCGAGGGAGAGGAGCGTCATGACCAACACAGACCGGGGCGCCGCGCGGCGCGCACCCTTCGAGACCGCACGAGGCAAGCTCGGCTTTGGGTGCATGCGTCTGCCCGTAAACGACGACAAGACCGTCGACCTGGGGACGTTCTCCCAGATGGTCGACGCCTTCCTCGACGGCGGCCTCAACTACTTCGACACCGCGCGACCCTACCACTCCGGCAACTCCGAGCCCGCCGTCGCCGCCGCGCTCGCCGCGCGCCACGACCGCTCCGACTTCCTGCTCGCCGACAAGCTCTCCCCCGGCAGCTTCGAGCGCCGCGAGGACATCCGACCGCTCATCGAGGACCAGCTGCGCGCCTGCGGCGTGGATTACCTCGACTACTACCTCATGCACTCGCAGGGCCCGAGCAACTACGACAAGTACCAGCGCTGCGGCGCCTACGACGAGGCCCTCGCCGCGCGCGACGCCGGGCTCGTGCGCCACGTGGGGTTCTCCTTCCACAGCGACGCGGCGTTCCTGGACCGCATCCTCACCGACCACCCCGACATGGAGTTCGTCCAGCTGCAGGTCAACTACCTAGACTGGGAGAGCGGCGTGATCCAGAGCCGCGCGTGCTGCGAGGTTGCCGCAGCCCACGGCAAGCCCGTCATCGTGATGGAGCCCGTCAAGGGCGGCATGCTCGTGAACCTGCCCGACGAGGCGCGCGAGACCCTGGCCGCCGCGGGCCCCGGCTCGCCGGCGAGCTTTGCGCTGCGCTTCGCGGCGAGCCTCCCGGGCGTCGAGATGGTGCTCTCCGGCATGGGCACGCCGGCGATGGTCGAGGAGAACGTGCGGACCTTCTCGCCGCTCGTGCCGCTCACGCGCGAGGAGCGCGCCGCCGTCGAGCGTGTGGCGCAGATCCTGCGCGGGCAGGACGTCGTCGAGTGCACCGGCTGCCGCTACTGCGTCGACGGCTGCCCCAGAAGGATCAACATCCCCGAGCTCTTCTCGTGCCTCAACGCCAAGCGCGGCTACAACGAGGACTCCGCGGGGTACTACTACCGCACCACGCACACCGGCAACGGCCACGGCCTGGCCTCGGAGTGCGTGGGCTGCGGCGCCTGCGAGCGGGCCTGCCCGCAGCACCTGCCGATCCGCGAGCTTTTGCGCGAGGTGGCGGCGGAGTTCGAGACGGACGCCGAGGGGTAGCGTATACGAACCCCGCCGACGGGGAACAAAACAGTGGCTGAAAGCATGCGAGACCCGGGAGGGACCGTGGAGGACACGAACGTCGAGAACAACGAGTCGACCGAGCAGGGCGTCACCGGGGCCCTGCGCTCCGGCATCTTCGAGGTGGGTCACGCGACCCACGAGCTGGTCCCCGCCGCCGACGGCCCCATGCCGATCGAGGGCCGCCTGCGCAAGGCGCCGCTACGCGTGCCGGACAACTACGAGGAGTGCAGCGGCTTCACGCTCTTCGGTCGCCGCATCCGGACGTTGCTCTACTCCACCGACGTCGCCGCGATCCGCAACTCCAACGCCGACGCCATCTTCGCCGTCTACCCGTTCACCGCCCAGCCGGCCATCACGCAGGCGCTGCTCACGGTAGCCGAGGCCCCGCTCTTCGTGGGCGTGGGCGGCGGAACCACCACCGGGCGGCGCGCCGCGGAGCTTGCCGCCGTCTCCGAGATGCAGGGCGCCGCGGGCGTGGTCTTGAACTCCCCCGCCACGCCGGAGATGGTCGCCCAGGTCGCCTCGACCGTGGACATCCCCGTCATCGCCACGATCACGCGCTTCGACAACGAGGCGGCCGAGAAGATCCAGTCGGGCGCACGCGTCATCAACGTGGCAGCCGGGCGCCGGACGCCCGAGGTCATCGCCGAGCTGCGCGCCGCATTCCCCGCGCTGCCGATCATCGCCACCGGCGGCCGCGACGACGAGACCGCCGCTGCCACCATCGCCGCCGGCGCCAACGCGCTGATCTGGGCGCCGCCGAGCGTCGTGGAGCTGCAACGCGACATGATGGTCCGCTACCGCGAGAAGGCCGAGACGGCCGCGGAGGCCGCCGGCGAGGAGGCGCCCGTCGCGACCGTGGTCCCCGACATCACCGACATGCCCGTCGCCGACGTGCCCAACGGCGTGGTGGAGAGCGTCTCCCCCGAGGTCGAGGAGTCCGAGCAGATCGGCGAGGAGGACTTCGTGAGCCCGTACCGCGGCCGCCTGCCGATCCTGCCGTTCTTTGGGCGCAAGCGCTCCTAGCGCACGTTCTTCTCGCCCGCGCGCATTTTGCGCTTTGTAACGTTTTTGGGCCCAAAGTGTTACCAACCGCAAGCTGTCGTTCTCGGCTTTGCGCTTTGTAACACTTTGGGGCCCTCATTCGTTACCAATAGCAAGCTGGCACCCGTGGCGAGAAGAACGCCCGCCCGCGACGCCTACGCGAACTCGATCTCCCCGGTCGCGGCGTCCATCGACTTCACGATGGCGAGCGACTCCACCTGGTAGCCACGGCGGCGCAGCTCGTCGCCACCCGGCTGGAAGCCCTTCTCGATGGCGATGCCGATGCCCTCCACGATGACGCCGGCCTCGTCGCAAATCTGCAGCAGCCCGTTCATCGCGCAGCCCATGGCCATGAAGTCGTCGATGATGAGCACGTGCTCGCCCGCCGTGAGGAAGCGCTTGGCAACGATGACCTGGTACTCGCGGCCCTTGGTGTAGCTCGTGATGTTGGTGCGGTACTGGTCGCCGTCAAGGTTCTTGGACTCGGTCTTGCGCGCAAAGACCACGGGCACCCCGCCAAAGTGGGTTGCCGCCACGCACGCGATGCCGATGCCGGAGGCCTCGATCGTGAGGATCTTGTCGATGCGTTTGCCGGCGAAGAGGCGCGCCCACTCGGCGCCCATGTGGTCGTAGAGGGCCACGTCGCACTGGTGGTTGAGGAAGTTGTCGACCTTGAGGACGTTGCCCTCGCGAACGATGCCGTCCTGGCGGATGCGGTCCTCAAGCTCCTTCATGCGCCTGCCCCTCTCGTGGTGGTGTTGACGTCCCGTCCATTATGCACGCTCGGCGCTCGTTTGGTGCCGTTCGCCTTAAAACTCGTCCGTACTTATCGATAGTCGATAATTAGTGGTATAAGAACGATAAGAACTGCTGGCGAGAAGAACGGGGTGATCACAATGACCAACGAGACCCTGACACGCTCCGACGCCGACCACCGCATCCGACGCACGGCGAACGTGGCCGCGTGGCTCTGTGCCATCGTGGCCGCGGGGTCGCTCATCATGACGGTGGTGTCGCTCGGGCTCGCGGCCGACCTGACGCGCGTGGGCATGGTCGAGGGCGGCCGCGACCTGCTCGCCGCGTTCTTCACCACGTCCGCCGACCTTGGCGGCGTCACGCGCCTCGGCGGCGCGGCGCCCTATCAGGTGGCGAGCGCCGTGGGCGGCGCGCTCACCTTCGTCGCCTACCTCGGCGCCACGCGCGTCTGCCAGCGCGTCGCGAGAACGGGCGAGGTCTTCTCGCTCGACGTGGTGCGCGCCCTCAGGCGCACCTCCGTCTTTCTCGTCCTGGCGGCCTTTGTGCCGGGCATCCTGCACCTCGTGGGGAGAGCGATCTCCGGAGCGGTGGCGAGCCAGCTCATGGTGGAGGCCGCCTTCATCCCAACGGGTACGGTGATCGTCGACACCGGCGCGCTCGCGATCGGGGCGCTGCTGTTCGCGATCTGCCGCATGTTCGAGTACGGCTGCATCCTGCAGAAGCAGGACGACGAGCTGCTGTGAGGCTGCGATGATCGTGCTTCGACTCGACCGCGTGCTCGCGGACCGCAAGATGCGCTCGAAGGAGCTCGCCGAGAAGATCGGGCTCACCGAGGTCAACCTCTCGCGCATCAAGTGCGGCAAAATCTCCGCCGTGCGCTTCTCCACGCTCGACGCCATCTGCCGCGAGCTGGACTGCCAGCCCGGCGACATCCTCGAGTACGTGCCTGACGAGCCCGAGACCTGACGGCTGGGGCACCGCTCACCGAAACGTGGCGCCCGTAAGCGTGTTACCGATAGCTTGCAGCTAGCCCCCTACCGAGGATTTACGGCCTGACGTTCTTCTCGGCGATATGTTTTGAATATATCAAGGGTTGTCTCATATGCGTCGCCGACGCCCCTTGCCCGCTCGTGAAAGAATGCCTCCCACGACGGGAGGTGCCATGAGCGAGAAGGTCGAGCGGGAGCTGCGAGCGCTGTTCGCAGAGGCGGAGGCGCGCGGCGCGTGCGCGACGCCATCCGAGAAGCGTCTGCAGGTGGCCTGCCTGAGGCGAACGGGTGAGACGGGCACGGTCGTCTCGTCCGCCCGCGGGCTCTTTGTCCAGCGCTCCTGGTGGGAGGGGCTGGGCTTCTCCGAGCAGACGCTCGCCATCATGCGCGCCGTCCAGCGCCGCCATCCCGACTGGGTCTTCTGCGGGCCGTCCGCCGCGCTCGCGCTCGGCTGTGACGTCCCCTACGCCTGGCAGCGCCCCCTGCACGTGCTGCGCGAGAGCGGAAACGCCTCCGCCCGCACCGCCCTGGTCACCCATCACAGCACGACGCTGGCAGACGACGCGCGCGAGCGGCCTATCTGGCGCGGGGGCCTTCACGTGACCCCGCTCCTTAGAACCGTGCTCGACTCCCTGCGCTGGATGAGCTTTCGCGAGGGCATGGTCGTCGCCGACTGGGCGATGGGTGCATGCGGGGTGGCGTGGCAGGACTTCGTCGAATACGCCTACCGCCGGGTCGGCTCCTGTCGCGACGCCAAGCGCGCCCTGTCGACGTTCGTCCGTGCCACCGGCCTCGCCGAGAGCGGCGGCGAGTCGATCGCCCGGGCCGTGATGATCGAGCAGGGCTACCTGCTCCCGGCGCAGCAGGTCGAGGTGCCCGACCCGCTGCACCCGGGACGGACGTTCCGCGTGGACTTCGTCTGGGTGCGCACCGACGGACGCGTAATCGCGGGCGAGTGCGACGGCCTGCGCAAGCTGCTCGATCCCGAGATGGCGCGGGGGCGCACGCCGCAGCAGGTTCTTCTCGACCAGCGAAAGCGCGAGGGGCTCATCACCGCCTACGACGTCTCGGTGCTGCGCTTCACCTACGAGGAGGCGGCCGGGGTGACCGAGCTCGTCCAGAAGCTCGAGCTCTACGGCGTGCCGCGCGTGGGCTCGCCGCTCGCGCCCACAGGGCCGATGCCGCTGCCGGACTGGGGCGCCCTGCTGCGACGGTAGCGCTCCGGACAGCTTGCGGTTGGTAACAGTTTTAGGCCAAAAAACGTTACCAACCGCAATGTGGAGGTTGGCATATTGCGGTTGGTAACAGAATTGCGACGAAAAACGTTACCAACCGCAATTTTCCAGCCGAGAAGAACCCGACGCCGCCTCAGAAAGTCCCCGTTGACATATGAACGTGTGCTCATATAATCATACTCACATACGAACGAGAGGAGCGCACATGGCCGAGGAGCCCACCCCCACCGAGATGCCCGACGAGGAGCTGCTCTACGACCTCGCCGACCTGTTCAAGGTGTTCAGCGACACCACCCGCATCAAGATCCTCTACGCCCTCATGGGCCGCGAGCTCTGCGTCGCGGACATCGCCGAGGAGACCGGCAGCACGCAGAGCGCGGTCTCCCACCAGCTGCGCACCCTCAAGCAGGCGCGCCTGGTCCGCTTCCAGCGCGACGGCCGCAACGTGCTCTACTCGCTCGCCGACGACCACGTCTACACCATGCTCAGCCAGGGCATGTCCCACATCTGCGAGTAAGGAGACTCCCATGCGCAAGTCATTCAGGCTCGACGAGATCGACTGCGCCAACTGCGCGCGCAAGCTGCAGGACGAGCTCGCCGCACTCGACGGCGTCGACGCCGTCTCCGTCAACTTCCTGACGCAGAAGCTCACGCTCACCGCGGCGGACGAGCGCTTTGACGACGTGCTCGACCGCGTCGTCGCCCTCGCCGCGCGCGTCGAGCCCGACTGCGAGATCGTCCGCTGACAGTTCAGCGGGCCTGGCGGCAAAGGTCGGTCGCGAGTTCCGCAGCCGCGCCCTCTGCGGCGAGGACTGTTTGAGCAGACGACCTTTGCCGCCGGGCCCCTAGGAGGAGTCATCACCATGAACAAGAAGCAGCGCCGCTGGCGCAACCGCATCGTGATCGCCCTCGCCCTCTTCGCGGCCGCGCTCGCCGTCGAGCAGAGCGGGCTTCTCGCCACGCTGTTTGGCACGCCGGGCGACGTCTACGCGAGCTTTGCCCTCTTCCTCGTCCCCTACCTCATCGCCGGCTACAAGACCCTGCTCGAGGCCGCGCGCAACATC
Source organism: Olsenella sp. An270 (assembly GCF_002159735.1). Lineage (GTDB taxonomy): Bacteria > Actinomycetota > Coriobacteriia > Coriobacteriales > Atopobiaceae > Thermophilibacter. The sequence goes on along the minus strand of NZ_NFJF01000001.1, from coordinate 97,062 downwards.
CGCCGCGGCGAGGCCTTCGACGAGGCGTTCCTCATGTCGGTCGCCTCCCTCGGCGCCTTTGCGATGGTGTTTTTCCCCGACACCGACCCCCACATGGCCGAGGGCGCCGCGGTCATGCTCTTCTACCAGGTGGGTGAGCTCTTCCAGAGCTACGCCGTGGGCCAGAGCCGCGCCTCCATCGCGGCCATGATGGACATCGCGCCCGAGTACGCCAACGTCGAGAAGGACGGCGAGCTCGTGGAGCTGGACCCCGCCGAGGTCGCCGTGGGCGAGACGATCGTGGTCAAGCCCGGCGAGCGCGTGCCCATCGACGGCGTGGTCACGGACGGCACGTCCCAGCTCGACACCGCCGCGCTCACCGGCGAGTCCGTCCCGCGCCACGTGGAGCCGGGCGCGGAGGTCATCTCCGGCTGCGTCAACATGACCGGCGTCCTGCGCGTTCGCACGACCAAGCCCTACGGCGAGTCCACCGTCGCCCGCATCCTCGAGCTCGTTGAGAACGCGAGCGAGAAGAAGGCCCGCACCGAGAACTTCATCACGCGCTTCGCCCGCGTCTACACGCCCGTCGTCACGATCTCCGCGGTCCTTCTCGCCGTGGTCCCGCCGCTCGCGGGCCTGGGCCCCTGGTCCGACTGGATCCTGCGCGGCCTCACCTTCCTCGTCGTGAGCTGCCCGTGCGCGCTCGTGATCAGCGTGCCGCTCTCCTTCTTCGGCGGCATCGGCGGCGCGTCGCGCCTGGGCATCCTCGTCAAGGGCTCCAACTACCTCGAGCTCCTCGCCCACGTGGACACCGTGGTCTTTGACAAGACCGGCACGCTCACGAGCGGCACCTTCAACGTGGTGGCGGTGCACCCCGAGGCGGGCGTGGACCCCGACTACGTGCTCTCCATGGCGGCGCACGCCGAGTCCTTCTCGGACCACCCGATCGCCGTGTCCGTGCGCGCCGCCTACTCCGGAGAGATCGACCGCGAGAAGATCGACGAGGTGCGCGAGGAGTCCGGTCACGGCGTCAGCGCGCGCGTGAACGAGCACCTGGTCATGGTGGGCAACGACAAGCTCATGACCGAATACGGGGCCTCCTGGCACGACTGCGACCTCACGGGCACGATCCTGCACGTCACCGTCGACGGCGCATACGTTGGCCACATCGTGATCGCGGACGTGGTGAAGGAAGACGCCGAGGCGGCGGTCGCCGACCTCCACGCCGCCGGGGTGCGCCGCTGCGTCATGCTGACCGGCGACCGCACGGACGTCGCCGAGGCCGTCGCCGCGCGCCTGGGCATCGACGAGGTCCGCGCGCAGCTGCTGCCCGAGGACAAGGTCCGCGCCGTGGAGCGCCTGCTCGAGGACGAGAGGGACGGGGCGCGGCTCGCCTTCGTGGGCGACGGCATCAACGACGCGCCCGTCCTCATGCGCGCCGACGTGGGCATCGCCATGGGCGCGATGGGCTCCGACGCCGCGATCGAAGCCGCCGACGTCGTCCTCATGGACGACAAGCCCTCCAGGATCGCGAGCGCCATGTGCCTGGCGAGAAGGACCATGCGGATCGTCTGGCAGAACATCGTGTTCGCGATCGGCGTCAAGGTGCTCATCCTCGCGCTCGCGGCCCTCGGCGTCGCCAACATGTGGCTCGCCGTCTTTGGCGACGTGGGCGTGGCCATGATCGCGATCATGAACGCCATGCGCTGCATGCGCGTCGGGCGGGACTAGGGCGGCCCCTACGCCTCCAGGCGGCTCAGCTTGGTGCGAACGATGCGGCGCACGGACTCGTCGATGCGCTCCTCGGTGAGCTCGCCCGACGTCACCGCGTCGAGCACGCCCTGGTAGGCGGCATCGAGGTCGGCCGGCATGAGCACGATGTCCACGCCGGCGGAGATCGCCGCCACCGCGACGCGCTCCACGCCCACGGCCTCCGTCGCGGCGCCCATGCCCATCGAGTCGGTGATGATGATCCCCTCGTAGCCAAGCTCATTGCGCAGGAGGTCGGTCACTATCTCGCTCGAGATGGAGGCGGGGTCATCGTCACCGGTGACATTGGGCATCGAGAGGTGGCCCACCATGACGAAGGGCACGTCCTCCTCGATCGCGGCCTCGAAGGGCCGCAGCTCCTCGGCGCGAATCTCGTCGAGGGTCTTCTCGGAGTAGATCGAGGTGTCGTGGCTGTCGCCGAGCGCGCCGCCGATCCCCGGGAAGTGCTTTGCCGCGCAGAGCATGCCCGCGTCGGCGAAGCCGCGCACCTGGGCCGCCACCATGGGAGCCACGACGTCGGCGGTGGCGCCAAAGGAGCGCAGGCCCATCGTGCCGTCCGGGTTGTTGGCGATGTCGGCGTCAGGGGCAAAGTCCACGTTGAAGCCGAGGTAGTCGAGATAGGTGCCGATGCCCTTGGCGACCTCCTGGGCGTAGGCGGTGTCGCCGGTCGCGCCCACGTCGCACATGTTGCCCACGTTGTCCACGCCAAAGCCGGGGTTGCCGCCCACGCGCGAGACCGTGCCGCCCTCCTCGTCCACGCACAGAAACATCGGCAGGCCGTTGACCTCGCGCCCGTACGCCATCGTGTTGGAGAGCATCGAGCGCGTCTGGTCGGCGTCGAGCAGGTTGGCGGCGAAGTAGCAGATGCCGGCGACCGGTCGCTCGGCAAGCGCGGCGCGCGTGGCCTCCCCGGCCGCGGTCTGGACCTCCACGCCCGTGACGGCCTCGGGGCGCACGACGAAGAGCTGCCAGATCTTCTGCTCGAGCGTCAGCTTCTCCATCGCGGCGCTGACCTCGGCCTCGAGCGGGTCCTCGGGGGCGGCGGGCTCCTCCTCGACGTCCGGCGCGGGGCGGTCGCTCACGGTCCCGCGCTCCTCCTCGGGGACGGAGCCCGGGATGCCGGAGCACCCGGCGAGCGTCGCGGCGAGCAGCGTGCCCCCGGCGGCGAGGGCCTGGCGGCGGGTGATGGGGCGAAGGTCGGGCATGTCACGCCTTTCGTCGTTCTTGTCGGCACCCCATTATACGGGGGGCGCCACCCGGCCCGCCCAGACGGCCGCGCCGAGAGGGTATGTGCACTTCTGGTTTAGGTTGTGTGCGCTATTTCATACCCTCGCGCGGGGCGGACGAAGGAGGGCGAGAAGGACTAGCGCTGCGGGTAGCGGGGCTCCACCAGCCCGGCGCGCTCCAGCGCGACGGCGACCGGCACCACGACGGCGAGCTGCAGCACGATGCCCGGCAGGCCGGTCAGCAGGTAGCCCGCGGCCCATGCCGCCAGGGAGTAGGAGCCCGCCGAGAAGATCAGCGCCTGCAGCAGCCCGCCCACGACGCGGCCGCAGACCATGGCCCCGACGAGCGAGACGTAGAGGTCGAGCGTCAGGCGCCCCGTGCGGACGCGCGAGGAGAGCAGGCCCGACACCAGTCCGTAGACGACGAGCTCGCAGGTCATCGACGGCAGCATGGGCGCGGCGGGCATGCCGGTGAGCAGGCTCGAGAGCACGGGGGCGAGAAGACCCGTGGCGGCTCCGGCGGCGGGACCGGCCACGAGACCGCAGATCATGACGGGCAGGTGCATGGGCAGCCAGGCGTTTCCGGCGCCGGGGACGGCGTGGAACGCCATCGGCAGAACGATGCCCAGCGCGGCGCAGACCGCGGCGACGACGACCCTCTTGACGGAGCTCATGGACGGTTCTCCCCTCCGGGGCGCCCGGGACGGCCGTCGATGCGGTACCCGCGCGCCTCCATCGCGACGGACAGCTCGTCGGCGCGCCGGAACGCGGACACGAACACGGGGACGAGCAGTCGCACATAGCTGACGGCGCGTCGCATAATACCACCCGAGGAGGCCGGGCCACAACGCAGGGCCTGGGCCCGCATGAGCTGGCGGCTCTCCCGCAGCAGCGTCGGGACGAACTGCACCGTGACCCCCACCGCCAGCGCCGCGGCCTCGGTGGGAACGCCGAGGCGCGCGAGCGGGCGCAGGAGGTCGCGGACGCCGGAGGTGAGCTGCTGGGGCCGCGTGGTCGCGGTGAGCAGCGTGCCGAGCACCACCACGAGCGCCGTGCGGGCGACGATGCGGGCTCCCTGGGCGGCGCCGGCGAGGGTGAGGCGCACGGGCCCGAGCGAGAGCAGCGGGTCAGAGGCCGAGAAGAACAGCGCGTTCATGCAGAGCACGACGAGCAGAAACCAGCGGAGCCCCCAGAGGGAGCGGAGCGCCGCGCGCCAGCCCACGCGCGATGCGGCGACGAGCGCGGCGACGCCGAAGGCCGCGAGCGCGAGCTCGACCGGCGAGGACGCGAGCACGACGAGGGCGACCGCGACGAGGAGCCCCACGAGCTTGGCCGCTGCGGGGGCGCGGTGCAGCGGGGAGTCGACCCACACGTATCCGACCGAGGACCTCATGCCGACCCCCTCCCCCGCGCGATCGCGTCGGCCAGCTCCTCGGCCGTGAGCGGGGCGCCCGCGACGGCGAGGCCGGCGCGGCGCAGGGCGAGCGCGGCGCGGGCGGCGCAGGCGGGCTCCAGGCCGTGGTCGCGCATGAGGGGCGCGTCGGCGAGAAGGTCGCGCGCGGGGCCGTCGAGGGTGACGCCGCCGTCCTCGAGCACGACGAGGCGGTCGGCGACCTCGGCGAGCGCGTTGGCGTCATGGCTGGCAACGACCACGGTGGCGCCGTCCTCCGCTGCGGCGCGCACGGCGTCGAGGCAGGCGCGGCGGGCGCGCGGGTCGAGCCCGGCGGTCGGCTCGTCGAGCAGGAGCAGCCCCGGGCGCAGCGCGAGCACGGAGGCGATCGCGACGCGCCGCTGCTGGCCTCCGGAGAGCGAGAAGGGCGAGCGCGCGCCCAGCTCGTCCAGGGTAAGCCCCATGAGCGCGAGCGCCCGCGCCGCCCGCTCGTGTGCCTCGTCGGCGGCGACGCCGCGCGCGAGCAGGCCGAAGGTAATCTCGCGCTCGACCGTGCGCTCGAAGAACTGCCGCTCGGGCATCTGGAACACGAGCCCGACCCCGCCCGCGCCCTCCATGCGCACGCGGCCCGAGTCGGGGCGCGTCGCGCCGGCCATGACCTCGAGCAGGGTCGTCTTGCCGGACCCCGTCCTCCCCATGAGGCCGCAGACGCCGCCCGAGAGCGCGAGGGACACGTCGGCGAGCGCCGTGACCCGCTCGCCCGCCGGCCCCTCGTAGGAGAGGCTCATATGCTCGACCGTCAGTCGCACAGGGCGCTCACCAGCCCCTCCACCGTGACCGGCGCAGGGCCGCAGGCGGCGCCGCGACGGACGAGCCCCTCCCAGACGCGCGTCGCGAGCGGGGGCTCCAGGCCCGCCGACTCGAGCAGCGCGCGGTCGGACAGGACCTCGGCCGGCACGCCCGCGGCGGCGACGGCGCCCGCGCGCATGACCACCACGCGGTCGGCACGGGCGGCGAGCTCCATGTCGTGCGTGACCCACACGAGCGCCGTGCTGCGCTCGGAGCGGGCACGCAGCACGGCGCGCACGAGCTCGTCGCGCCCCTGGGGGTCGATCATCGAGGTCGCCTCGTCGAGCACGAGCACGTCCGGGTCGCTCGCGAGCACGCCGGCCAGCGCCACGCGCTGCTGCTGGCCGCCGGAGAGCGTGTGGACGTCGCGTCGCTCGAACCCCGCGAGTCCCACGTCCGCGAGCGCCCGGACGGCGGCGAGCCGCGCGTCCTTCTCGCCCGCGCCAAAGTTGCGGGGCCCAAAGGCCACGTCCTCCCCCACCAGCGTGGAGACGAACTGGTTCTCGGGGGTCTGGAAGACCATGCCGCAGGCGCGGCGCAGCTCCCAGACGCGCGTGGGGTCGCCGGCGTCGATGCCCGCGACGGCGAGCTCGCCGGACTGCAGGGGGAGGAGGGCGTTCAGGTGGCGCGCGAGCGTGGTCTTGCCGGAGCCGTTCTCGCCCACGACCGCCACGAACTCGCCCGGCGCCACGTCGAGCGAGACGCCGCGCAGCGTGGGCCGGCCCGGTGCGTACGCATGGGTCACGTCGCGCGCCTCCACGATCTTCTCGCCCGTCCTGCCCACCTCCCGATGACGTCGTAGCTGACACGGCGTCGTCAATTCTACCCGTGTCGACCGTCTGCGGCACGATTCCAGGATTCGGCGCGGTTGTCACGAGGGCTTCTAAGAATCCGGGACCTTGTCCCGAGTGACTCCGAGAATCGGGGCCCTTGTCCCGAGCGACTCTAGAAATACGCCCCCTTGTCCCGCACGGACCGTCAAAAGGCGGGTTTTGCATGGCTTCGGCGCGACCTCGGCGGACAAGCCCTCGATTTCCTAGACGCCCCCATGACAAGGCCCACGATTTCTAGAATCGCGCCGCCGCGGCGTTATAGCAGCGAATGTACAACGGCGAGCCCGGAGACGTCCGCCACCTGCGCTATCCTTGTCCCATCACCGAGAAAAACAAGGAGGACACGTGCTCACCTTCGAGAAGTACGTCCGCCCCGCCACGACGCGCCAGGCCTACGAGCTCCTGCAGGAGAACCGCCAGGCCACGGTCATCGGCGGCATGATGTGGCTGCGCCTCGCGGACCGCACCTCGCCACTGGGGATCGACCTCTCGCGCTGCGGGCTCGACAAGATCGAGGAGACCGGGGACGCGTGGCGCATCGGCGCGATGGTGACCCTCGGCCAGCTCGAGAACCACGAGCGCTTCCAGGCCTCCACCTGCGGCGTCTTCACGGAGGCCGTCCGCGACGTCGTGGGCACGCAGTTCCGCAACCTCGCCACCGTGGGCGGCTCGCTCTACGCGCGCATGGGCTTCTCGGATGTCGTCACGGCGCTGCTCGCGCTCGACACCGAGGTCGAGCTCGAGGGCGCGGGCACGTGCCCGATCATCCCGTTCGTCGAGCGCGGGGCGAGAAACGACATCCTCACGCACGTCATCGTGCGCAAGCACCGCTATCGCGCCGCCTTCGAGTCCGTGCGCAACGCCGCGACCGACTTCTCGGCGCTCAACGCGGCGGCGGCCTGCTGGCAGGGGTCGTGGCACGTCACCGTGGGCGCGCGCCCCAAGAAGGCGACGCTGATCACCGGCGGCGAGCGCATCCCGCTGCGCGCCGACTTCTCCCCCGCCGAGCTTGACGCCGTCTGCGAGCTCGCCGAGAGCCTGGACTTTGGCGACGACCTGCGCGGGACCGCCGCGTGGCGCCGCGCCGTGGCCCCCGCCCTCGTCCGCCGCGCCGTGGAGCGCGCCGCCGCCAAGCCCCGCGCCGACAAGGAGGCCTAGAGCCATGCAGATCACCCTCACCCTGAACGGCGCGACGCTCACCGAGGACGTCCGGGCAGACATGACGCTCTTCGACTTCTGCCGCGCCCACGGCTACAAGTCCGTCAAGTGCGCGTGCGAGACCTCCAACTGCGGTCTGTGCACCGTGCTTCTGGACGGCGAGCCCGTGCTCTCGTGCTCCGTGCTCATGGCACGCGTGGACGGCCGCGAGGTCACCACGCTCGAGGGCATGCGCGACGGCCGCCGCGAGCTGCTCGCCCAGTGCCTCGCCGAGGAGGGCGCCGAGCAGTGCGGCTTCTGCGCGCCGGGCCTCGAGATGGCCGTGCTCGCGCTCGACGCCGCCCACGCGGACGCCGACGACGAGACCGTGCGCCGCTACCTCTCCGGCAACCTCTGCCGCTGCTCCGGCTACGCGAGCCAGATGCGCGCGATCCGCCGCTTCCTCGCCCGCCACGCAAACGGCGGCGAGCTGCCGCCGCGCGAGGTGCCCGCTGACCCGACCACCGAGTCGGGCGAGAGCCACGCCCAGATCGCGCGCCCCGTGGCGAAGAAGGACTCCGGCGCCCTTCTCGCCGGCGCGCCCGTCTACACGGCCGACCTCGCGCCCGAGGGAGCCCTCGTGGTGAAGCTCGTGCGCAGCCGATACGCCAACGCACGGGTCCTGGACGTCGACAAGAGCCGCGCGCTCGAGGTCCCCGGCGTCGTGGCGGTCTTTGGCCCGGACGACGTGCCGCACCACCGCTTCACGCTTGCCGGCCAGTCCTTCCCCGAGCCGAGCCCCTACGACACGGTCCTTCTCGACCGCCACGTGCGCTACGTGGGCGACGAGGTGGCCATGGTCGTGGCCGAGACCGAGGCCGCCGCGGCCGCCGGCGTGCGTGCCGTGAAGGTCACCTACGAGCAGCTCCCCGCCGTGCTGGACGTCGAGGAGGCGCTGGACAACGCCACCGTCATCCACGACGAGGACGACTGGGCGCCCGGCGGCGACAAGTCCGGCGACCCGCGACGCAACCTCGTGGCGCACGGCGAGCGCGTCCACGGCGACCTGGACGCCGCCTTCGCCGACGCCGACGTCGTGATCGAGCGCACCTACCGCACGCAGGCCACGCAGCAGTCCATGATGGAGACGTTCCGCTCCTTCGCCTACACCGACGCCTTTGGCCGCGTGACCGTGGTGAGCTCCACGCAGGTGCCCTTCCACATCCGCCGCCAGGTGGCCAACGCCCTGGGGATCCCCAAGCGCCAGGTGCGCGTCATCAAGCCGCGCGTGGGCGGCGGCTTTGGCGCCAAGCAGAGCGGCTGCAACGAGCCCTTCGCCGCGTTCGCCGCGATGAGGACCGGCCGCCCATGCGTGTGCACCTACACGCGCGAGGAGACCATGAGCTGCTCCAACACGCGCCACGAGATGGTCCTCAAGGTCCGCATGGGCGCCCGGCGCGACGGCACGATCTGCGCCATCGACCTCTACGCCCTCTCCAACGCCGGCGCCTACGGCTACCACGGCACGACCACGGTCACGCTCGTAGGCGGCAAGGCGCTGCCGATCTACAACCACGTCGCGGCCAGCCGCTTCTCCTACGACGTGGCCTACACCAACACCACCCCGGGCGGCGCCTACCGCGGCTACGGCGCGACGCAGGGCTGCTTCGCCGTGGAGTCCGCCGTCAACGAGATGGCCGACGAGCTGGGCATGGACCCGTGCGAGCTGCGCCTCAAGAACCTCGTGGGTCCCGGCGAGACCCTCTGGCAGCTGAACGACGAGCACCTCTACAGCTGCCGCCTCGACGAGTGCCTCACGCGCGCGATGGACATGGCGGGCTGGCGCGACCGACCGCTTCGCGAGGACCTCGGCGACCGCGTGCGCGGCCTGGGCGTGGCCCTCACGATGCAGGGCTCCGGCATCGCGATGGTGGACATCGCCAACGTGGACATCCGCCTCGAGGACGACGGCTTCTACGTGCTCTCCATCGGCGCCACCGACGTGGGCACCGGCGCGGACACCATCCTCGCCCAGATGGCCGCCGAGGCGCTGGGGTGCGACGTGGACCGCATCGTCACCAAGGGCGTGGACACCGACACCTCCCCCTTCGACACCGGCGCCTACGCGTCGTCGGGCACCTACACCACCGGCGGCGCCGTCGTGCGCGCGGCCGAGGACCTCATCCGGCAGATCCGCGAGCAGGCGGCGCGCGTCTTCGGCGCGGACGAGAAGGACGTGGAGTTTGACGGCGAGAGCGTGCGCTGCGGCGATCAGGAGATGACCGTGGCCGCGCTGGCCAACAAGCTCATCGGCTTTGGCCTGCACCCCGGCATGCTCGAGGGCCACGGCACCAACGCCCAGCCCACCTCGCCGCCGCCCTACATGGCCGGCGTCGCCGAGGTCGAGGTCGACAAGGCCACGGGCAAGGTCACGGTCACCGACTACGCGGCCGTCGTGGACTGCGGCACCGTCATCAACCCGGCGCTCGCGCGCGTGCAGGCCGAGGGCGGCATCGCCCAGGGCATCGGCATGGCGCTCACCGAGGACGTGCTCCGCGACGAGCGCGGCAACCTGCGCACCGGCAGCCTCATGACCTACAAGCTGCCCACCCGCATGGACGTGCCCGAGCCCCGCGTGGAGTTCATGCCGAGCTTCGAGCCCACGGGCCCCTTCGGCGCCAAGTCCATCGGCGAGGTCGTCATCAACACGCCCTCCCCCGCGGTCATGAGCGCCGTGGCCCACGCCACGGGCCGCTACGTGCGCGACCTGCCCATCACCCCGAGCAAGGTCTTCGCTGCGGAGTAGCCCCGAGCGTCAGGCCTCCCTCAGGCGCACGTCAGGGCTTCGAACGGGTCAACCAGCCGAGAAGAACCTCCGGCCGCACGCGCGCTAGAATCGAGAGGTTGTCCGCCCCCGCCGCGGAGGTCGCATGTTCAAGCTCAGGCGCTACCTCGCGGGCCACTACGCCGAGTGCGTGCTGGCACCGCTCTTCAAGATGCTCGAGGCGCTGCTGCAGCTCCTCGTCCCGCTCGTGATGGCCCAGGTCATCGACGTCGGCATCGCCACGCGCGACGCCGGCTACGTGCTCGCCCACGGCGCGCTGCTCGTGGGCATGGGCGTCCTCGCGTGGGTGGTCGCGGTCACCGCGCAGTTCTTCTGCTCGCGCCTGGCCGCCGCCTTCGGCACCGCGATGCGCGACGACCTCTTCCGCCACGTGCTCTCGCTCTCGCGCGAGGACGTGGAGCGCCTTGGCCGCGCGAGCCTGGTCACGCGCCTCACCAACGACTCCCAGCAGGTCCAGGACGGGCTCAACATGTTCTTCCGCCTGATCCTGCGCTCCCCGTTCGTCACCTTCGGCACCGTGATCGCGGCCTTTATCGTGGACGGCGTCGAGGGGGCGGTGCTGCTCGTCGCCGTCCTCGTGGCGGGCGCCCTGGTCCTCGGCTTCATGCGCGTGACCGCGAGCCGCTATCGTGACATCCAGCGCGGCCTCGACGAGGTCCAGCTCGGCGTCTCCGAGAACCTCGAGGGCGTCCGCGTCCTGCGCGCGTTCCGCCGCGAGGACGCCGAGCGCGCGGCCTTCGCGCAGACGGCGAGGACCGTGCGCGACCGCCAGGTCACGACCGGCGACATCTCCGCCCTCGTGAACCCCCTCACCTACGTGACCGTGAACTGCGGCCTCGTCGCCCTGCTGTGGTTCGGCGGCGCCCAGGTGAACGTCGGCGGCCTCACGCAGGGCCAGCTCGTGGCGCTCGTGAGCTACGTGAGCCAGGCGCTCGTCGAGCTCCTCAAGCTCACGAACCTCATCGTCCTTCTCGCCAAGGCCTCCGCCTGCGCCAAGCGCATCAACGAGGTCTTCGAGACCGAGCCCACCCTCGCGGACGGCACCCTCGACGCGGCGCCCGAGCAGGGCGCTCCCGCGCTCGCCTTCGACGACGTGAGCTTCTCCTACCCCGGCGCCGCTGGCGACGCGCTCTCCCACGTGAGCTTCGCGCTTGCCCCGGGCGCCACGCTCGGCGTGATCGGCGGCACCGGCTCGGGCAAGTCCACGCTCGCGAGCCTCGCCCTGCGCTTCTACGACGTCACCGGGGGCGAGGTCAAGGTGGGCGGCCACGACGTGCGCGACCTCACGCGCCACACGCTTCGCCGCCAGGTCTCGCTCGTCGAGCAGGGCGCCACGCTCTTCTCGGGAACCATCGCCTCCAACCTGCGCTGGGGAGACCCGCACGCCAGCGAGAAGGACCTCGAGGCGGCCGTCGCCACCGCGCAGGCCACAGGAGTCGTCGCCGGCAAGGAGGGCGGCCTCGACGCGCAGGTCGAGCAGTTTGGCCGCAACTTCTCCGGCGGCCAGCGCCAGCGCCTCACCATCGCGCGGACCCTCGCGCGCCGGCCGCGCGTCCTCATCCTCGACGACGCCTCCTCGGCGCTCGACTTCGCCACCGACGCCGCGCTGCGCCGCGCCATCGCCCGCGACTGCGCCGACATGGCCGTGGTCACCATCTCGCAGCGCGTGACCGCCGTGCGCCACGCCGACCAGATCCTCGTGCTCGACGGCGGGCAGCAGGTGGGCCTGGGCACCCACGAGGAGCTGCTCGCGGGCTGCCCCGTCTACCGCGAGATCTGCGAGTCCCAGCTCACCGCAGAGGAGGTGGAGCGATGAGCGAGAAGAACCTCCGGTCCGGCTCCGCCACGTCGGAGACCGTCCGCCGCGTGCTCGCGCTCTTCTCGGACAGGCGCGGCTCGCTCGTGTCCGCCGCGGTCCTCACGGTCGCCGTGGTCGTGGGCACACTCGCGCTGCCCGTGCTCTCCGGGCGCGCCGTCGACTGCGTCGTGGGCGTGGGGCAGGTCGACTTCGTCGGCCTGGGCCGCTCGCTCGCCTGGATCGCCCTCACGCTCGGCGCGACGGCGGTCTGCCAGTGGGCGCTCACCGCGGTCACCAACCGCCTCGCCTTCGGGGCGGCGCTCACGCTGCGCGGGCGCGCCTTCGACCACCTGCAGGAGCTCCCGCTCTCCTACATCGACTCCCACGGGCACGGCGACCTCGCCGCGCGCATCGTCACCGACGCCGACATGCTCACCAACGGCCTGCTCATGGCCTTCCAGCAGCTGCCCGTCGGCGTGCTCACGATCGTGGTGACCCTCGTCTTCATGTTCGCGCTTAACCCCGCCATCGCGGCCGTGGTCGCGCTGCTCACGCCCATCTCGATCTTCACCGCGCGCTTCATCGCCACGCACAGCGCCAAGCACTTCTCGGGCCAGACGCGGCTGCGCGGCGAGCTCACGGCCTACGTGGAGGAGATGGTCGGCGGCATCTCCGCGATCGAGACCTTCGACATGGCCGACGCCGTCCACGAGCGCTTCGCCCGGACCGACGCGGCCCTCGGGGAGGAGAGCTTCAAGGCGGTGTTCTTCTCGTCCCTGGTGAACCCCACCACGCGCTTCGCGAACGCCCTGGTGTACGCCGCGATCGGCATCTTCGGCGCGTTCGTGGCCATGGGCGGCGGCATCACCGTGGGCGGGCTCTCGGCCTTCCTCGGCTACGCCGACCAGTACGCCAAGCCCTTCAACGACATCTCCGGCGTGGCAACCGAGCTCCAGAACTCCGTTGCCTGCGCGCGGCGGCTCTTTGCCCTGCTCGACGTGCCGCCCGAGGAGCCGGACGCCCCGGGCGCCGTCGTGCTGGCCGAGCCGCGCGGCGAGGTCGACCTGGACCACGTGGCCTTTGGCTACGACCCGCGCCGCCCGGTCCTCACCGACGTGGACCTGCGCGTTCGCCCGGGCATGCGCGTCGCCCTCGTGGGCGAGACGGGCTGCGGCAAGACCACCCTCATCAACCTCATCATGCGCTTCTACGACGTGGATGGCGGCGCCGTGCGCGTCGACGGCCACGACGTGCGCGACCTCACGCGCGCGAGCCTGCGCGCCGGCTGGGGCATGGTGCTGCAGGACACCTGGGTGCGGCGCGCCACGGTGCGCGAGAACGTGAGCATGGGACGTCCCGACGCCACGCTCGAGGAGGTGCGCGCCGCCTGCCGCGAGGCCTACGCCGACGACTTCATCATGCGCCTGCCGCAGGGCTACGACACGGTGCTCGACGGCTCCGCCTCGCTCTCCGCGGGCCAGCGGCAGCTGCTGTGCATCGCGCGCGTCATGCTCGCACGCCCGGCGATGCTCATCCTCGACGAGGCCACGTCCAACATCGACACCCGCACCGAGCTCCTGGTCCAGCGCGCCCTGGCGCGCCTCATGGAGGGCCGCACGAGCTTCGTGGTGGCGCACCGCCTCTCAACCGTGCGCGACGCCGACGTCATCTGCGTGGTGGCCGACGGTAGGATCGCCGAGAGCGGCACCCACGACGAGCTGCTCGCCGCCGGCGGGCGCTACAAGCGCATCTACGAGGCCCAGTTCGCGCCCACCGAGTAGCAGGGGGCCCGTAGCACGTCTCTCGCGCCGAGACAGAGAAACGGCACAGAATCTGCCTCCAGAAGGCCCCTGTCTGTGCCGTTTCTCTGTTTCGGCGGGCTTGTCCCTACAGCCCGCGCTCGCGCAGGCGGGCGTCGATCTCCTTGAGCGTGACGCGCGCGGCGAAGAGCTGCCGGTAGGTGGCGGTCTTCACCTTGCCTGCCGCCGCCAGCTCGTCCATGCGCGCGACCGTGGCGGCAAGCTCATCGCGCACGCTCGCGGCAAACTCGTCATAGGCGGCGAGCCGCGCCGTGTCGTCCTTCTCGGCCACCGGGTTCTCCTCTCTCCGTGCCAGTCCAGGCGGGCTCGATTGTCACACAATCATGAGACGCGACGCCTGACCCGCGAACTCCGAGTTATTGTCCGGTCCCTCCCCTACGCTGTGCCCAACAGGCGGACAAGCCGCCGACAAGGACCTCTACGGAGGAGGATGTCATGTACGAGCCGTCAAAGCACGTCGCCACGTTCTACGTCGCCGGGTTCCAGTACTGGGACGGGGCGCTCGTCATCGGGGAGCTCAAGGCGGGCATGCAGCTCGACCTCGTTCCGGAGCGCGACAACCCGCACGACCCAGAAGCCATCGCGATCAGATGGAAGGGCACCAAGCTCGGGTTTGTCCCGGCCAGCGAGAACACCCTCGTGTCCGCACTCTCGTTCTACGGGCACGCCGACGTCTTCGAGTGCCGCGTCCTCAAGGCGGACCCCGCGCGCAGCCCCTGGCACCAGCTCATGGTTGGACTCTACGTCCGCGACGCGCGATAGGGTAGCTTCGTTCAGAAGTTCGTGCCATTCCAGCCGAAGTCCGGCGTCCAGCCGTAGCGGATGTAGAGCCGGGAGGCGTCCACGCCGAGCTCGCGGCAGACGACGGGGGTGACCTCCTCGGTGAAGGCTCGCCACGCGGACGACGGCACCTCGGCGCGGGCGAACACGCTCACGTCGACGAGGGCGGAGGGCTCGGAGTCGTCCCCAGCGAAGTAGATGGGGGTCTCGTCCTCGAAGAGGCACATCAGCCATGCCTCGGACTTGCCGGGCACGGCCTCGATCGCACGCCCGTAGGCGGCCTTCAGGGTCTCCCGCGCGGCGGGCGCGATCGGCGCGGAGCAGTACGTGTGGACGACGGGCATGGCGACTCCTCTCGTTAGACGTCATCACGAGCATAGCCGACGACTACCCGTAGGTTATGCGGCATCGTCTAGGTTATGCGACATCAGCAGGGTTGTGTGCACGATTTAATATCAGATGTCCACTGGTAAAAGAGTTGACGAGAATAGCCTTGTGCGCCGAGACGTCGCATAACCTCATGAATGTCGCATAACCTCGCGCGGCCGAAAGCCCGCTACTCCCCGTCTACGCGACGGCGGAGCTGCTTGACCTTGCCACGGGCGCGCTTGGCCTCCAGGCGTTTGCGTTTCTGCGAGGCAGAGACGCGCGTCGCCTTCCGCGGGCGGGGAGGTCGGGCGCGACGGCGGCAGATATCGAGGATCTTCTCGACGCAGCGCTCGCGGTTGCGCAGCTGGCTGCGCTCCTCGCGCGACACCACCACGATGCCGGTGGGAACGTGACGCATGCGAACGGCGGAGTCGGCCGTGTTCACGCCCTGCCCGCCCGGACCCGAGGCATGAAAGGTCTGGACCTCGCAGTCCCGCGCGATTTGGTCTGCGCTCATGCGCGCGAACGCGGCGTAGTCACGATATGTAAGAGCATCCCCGTCCATGTGGCCATCCTAGCAGACGCCTACTAGATGTGTTCAAAACGTGTCCTCGTGCTGCCTTTCTTCGCCCCTGGAATCAAAACGCTCGCTCGTGCGACGTGTTTTCCGCCCTCTCATAGCATGCGATTGAACTTTTGTTATTATGACCTGCGAAAACTTTGTCGCATGCAGTACGCGAGGCCCGACTGCGGCAAAAAACATGTTGCACGAGCGGCCGTTTTGCCGCTCGGATTCGCGCAATGTTGCACGAACGCCCTTTTTGAACCTCAATCGACCCTCTCTTCCGTGATTTTGATTCTAATACTTATACATGGAATCCGTGCAGGGGCGTGTGGTAGCGATGTGCCGTCGCACCTGCACAAGTTTTTGACATGAGGCCTGTATCATGAGCGCTTTGTAAACCCAGCGTCATAGAAAGACAACCATGCTCTCTGCCCTGATGTCGATTCTCCCGATCGCCGCCGCCGTGGCGATCGTCGTGCTCTCCGTCCGCCGTGCACGCCACGAGGGACGGCCGTCCCCGAGCCGGATCTGCTGGCTCGCCGTCCCCGTGCTCGCGCTCGCCGTCGTCGCGGTCCTGTGCGTGCTTGGCCTCTACCAGGGCGGACCGCTCGAGCTGCTTGTCCTGGGCGCCTCTGCGATCGGTGCCTCACAGGTCATGCTCCGTCGCGACCAGGTCCACGCAGCCGCGGCGGCATGGGGCGAGAAGCGCGGCTGGTCGAGGGAGCGCACCCATGCGCTCTTCACCCTGGCGGCCCTTCTCGCCTGCACGCTCCTCGGGCATCTGGCCGTCGAGCTCCCCTACAACTACGAGATCCTCTGGATGGCGCCGCAGTACGCGCTGCTCCAGTGCCTCATCATCCTGCTCGCCCTCGGCGCCCTCCACTTCCTCTTCCAGCGTCGCGGCGCGGGCATGGTCGTGGGCGTTGGCCTCTGCTTCGTGATCGGCCTCGCACAGTTCTTCGTCGCGAGCTTCAAGTCCGCCGCCATCCTGCCGAACGACCTCTTCGTCCTGGGCACCGCGGCCGCCGTGAGCGGCAGCTACACCTACGCCATCGGGGGAGGTGTGGCACTGGGCCTCGCCGCCGTGCTGCTCGCCACCGCCGTGGGCTCGCTCGTCGCGCCGGCGCCGGCGACCTCCCGCGGTCGTCGCGTCGCGGCGAACCTCGGGTGTGCGGCCGTCCTGCTCGCCGCGCTCGCCGCGGGTGTCACCCTGCCGAGCTACTTCGACCAGCTGGGCGTCCAGATGAAGTACTGGTACTCGCTCGACTACTACCGCAAGCAGGGCTTCATCACCTCGTTCGTCGCCGTCGCGCAGGACCTACCAATCGACGTGCCCGAGGGCTACGACGACGATGCGGCCTCCGAGCTCGAGGCCTCCTACGTCGAGCGCTACGACGAGGGCGAGGGCTCCTCCGAGGCGCGCCAGGAGGCCGAGGCGCAGTTCGACGAGGAGCGCCCCAGCGTCGTCTGCATCATGAACGAGTCCTTCGCCGACCTCTCCGAGCTTGACGGCGCCTCCTGGGGCTACGACGGCCCGTCGTTCGTAAACTCGCTCGACGACACGCTCGCCCGTGGCAGCCTCGCGGTTTCGGTCCTCGGCGGCGGCACCTGCAACACCGAGTTCGAGTTCCTCACCGGCGTCCCGCTCGCCTACGTCGGCGACGGCAAGTACCCCTACTCCCTCTACGACCTCTCCGCGTCCCCGAGCCTCGCGCGCCAGTTCTCCGAGCTCGGCTACCAGACCACCGCGATGCACCCCAACTACGCCACCAACTGGAACCGCGACCGCGTCTACGAGGCGCTCGGCTTTGACGAGTTCCTCGACATCGACGACTTCGCCGGCGCCGAGACCTACCACAGCGGCGTCTCGGACGCGGCGACCTACGACAAGTGCCTGGAGCTTCTCGAGAGCAGCGACGGGCCGCAGTTCATCTTCGACGTGACCATGCAGAACCACTCCGGCTACGACCAGAACAACCTGGGCGACGTGGAGCAGTACCACGTCGACGGCATGAGCGACTACGACAACGCGCGCCTCTCCGAGTACCTGGCCTGCGTCGACGAGTCCGACCGCGCGCTCGAGGAGTTCCTCGGCGAGCTCTCCGAGCTCGACCGTCCCGTGGTCGTGGTCTTCTTCGGCGACCACCAGCCCGCGCTCTCCACGATCCTGAACGCCGCCGTAAGCGGAGAGCAGGTCTACGACGAGAACGGCAACGCCGTCGGCGGCGGCACCGGAGGCGGGGACGCCTCCGGCGACTCCGAGGCGGCCGTCGAGACCTACCGCTCCACCTACCTCGTCTGGGCCAACTACAACGTCGCCGGCAACGCACAGGACGGCGAGAAGAGCGACGCGAGCCCGGCCTACCTCGGCGCCCTGACGGCGGACCTGATCGGTGCGCCGCTCACGGACTACCAGAAGGCGCAGCTCGCGATCCGCGAGGAGCTGCCCGCACTGAGCCTTCTGGGCATGGAGCTCGCCGACGGCACGTGGGTCACCACCGACGACGAGGAGGCGCTCCCCCAGGCCTACGACGACCTGGCGCAGATCACCTATCTCGAGTTTGCGAGCAAGCTGAGGTAGGGCTACTCGCCGTTGGCATCCCTCCGCTCCACGAAGAAGCGACCACGCTCCCACCACAGCGTGCGCCAGACGTTCGGCGCCACCTCGACGCGCCACCCCTTGACGACGCTGCCGCTCTCCCAGCGGCCCCACTCCTGCTGCGCGCCGCACGAGAGCACCGGGAAGCGCCGCGTGCCGTCCCAGTCGATCTCCGTCGGCCGCACAGCGCCCGTGGAGTCCACCGCACAGCTCACCTTGACGTAGACCCGGCGATCGTAGCGCGGTATGCCGCAGGTGCCGCCGAGCCTCGTCATCACGTCCGCCCCCTTTACTAGAACAGGTGTACCCATTCTAGAAAGGGGGCGGGACACAAACCCTGCCATCTCGAGCTCGATTAAGGCTGGCCCTACGCGGCGCTCACGGGGATCTCCACGTCGCCCACGGTCACGCTCACGATGTCGCCCGCGGCCACGATGCGGTCGTAGGTCACCGTCTTGGTGACGGCGCTCGTGCCGTCGCCCTGCTCCTGCGCGTGCGTGTTGGCGTTAGTGGCGTCGAACGTAGTACCGTCCGCGAAGGTCACGGTGACGGGCAGGCCGGTGACCGCCTCCATCTTCGCCTCGGCCTCGTCGCTCATCTGGCCCGAGGGGCCGAGGTCGCCGATCTGCCGGTCGATCGTGTAGTCCACCGTGACGCCGACGGAGGACACCGCTACGGCGTCGACTGTGACGTCCGCGCCCTGCCATGTGGTGTGCTGGCCTGCCGGAAGGTCGACGGTCGTGTCGACGTAGTTCATCTCGAACTTGAGGTCCCAGTTGCCCGTGACCAGGGTCACGTACTCCCCCTCCGCGTCGTAGACCCTGATCTCGCTCATCGAGAAGCGCATGGTGCGCCCGATGATGCTGGCGCCGTTCCAGGTGGTGAAGCCCATGGTCTCGGCGTACTGGATGGTGCCGTCGCCCGGGTCGGCGTCGTAGAACCAGGACCCGCCGCCCCCGCCACTGGCACCGTCGACATAACAGGTGGCGTCGGCCACGAGCGGCAGCGTGCCGTCCTCCCCGGGCTCGATGTCCTCGAGCACGGAGGGGTCGTCGAACGCGACAGAGTACACGACGGTGTAGTTCGACCGGTCGCCCGCCACGGCCTCGGCCGTCACGGTGACGCCGTTCGAGGTCGCGCTCGCGCCAATCGGGCGGCCGACCTCGTTCAGGAGCTCTGTCTGGGCCGGGGCGCCGCCGAAGACGTCGGAGAGCACGTCGGCCGGGTTGGGCAGCACGCCCGCCGCCACGGCGACGGTGCCGCCCCCGCCCAGCACGAGGGCGAGCGCGAGACCGGCGGCGACGCGCGCCCAGCGGTGCCTGGGGCGACGGGCGGGCATGGTCAGGACCTCCGCGGGGGCTTTGGGCTGAGCGTTCTTCTTGGCCTCCCTCAGGACCTCGACCATGCGGGCCTTTGCCTCATCGGAGAAGCGCAGGCCGTCCATCGAGCGGGTGTAGCTATCAAGCGGGGAAGTCATCGTAGTCTCCCTTCAGGTCGTCTCTGAGGCTCGCACGGGCACGGCTCAGGCGCTGACGCACCGCGTCGTCGGTGGCGCCGACGATCCGCGCGACCTCGCGCGTGGGGTAGCCCTCGTAGTAGTGCAGGTAGACCGCCTCGCGCTGCGGCAGCGGGAGCGCCATGACGGCGGCGAGCACGCGCTCGTCGCGCCGTCGGAGCGCGTCCTCGCCAGGCGCCTGCGTCGCCGCCGGCTCCGGCGCGTCGTCAAGCCTCATCGCCGGGTGCGCCCCGCGGTCGCGCAGCAGGTTCCTACAGGCATTGGCCGCCACGCGTATGACCCAGGCGCGCTCGTGGCCGGGGTCGTGGAACGGCTCGTCGCGGCAGATGAGCTTCACGAGCGTGTCCTGGCAGACGTCCTCGGCGTCGGCCGTCGAGCGCAGGTAGGTGTAGCACACGCGCAGGACGAGGTCGGCGTAGTCGCGCACGAGCCGCTCGGGGTCGCGGTCGGGCGCGTTCTTCGAGCCCGTCATCGGCAGCCTCCTCTCGTGGATTGTCGGGTACCTCGGGGTCGCAGCTGCCCTCCCCTTCACCTAGCACACACGGGAGGGGACGGAATGTGACGGAGCGACTTGGGGGAAAGGTGGGCGCCCGAAAAATCCTCCTTCACGTACAAAAAACAGGTCAGAGACCATAGCCTCTGACCTGCGTCATTCGTGGTGGGCGTTACAAGATTTGAACTTGTGACCTCTTCCGTGTCAGGGAAGCGCTCTCCCCCTGAGCTAAACGCCCGTATGTGGTGCACTGCTGGGGACCGCAGCGCGAGGGATATAGTAGCAAGGAACCCACCCGGAGTGCAAGCACAATTTTGAGATTGCGCACGATTGTCCAAAACTTCTCTTGTCCCCCTATTTGACGAGAGGTTCTGCCAAAACTGCGGCATGTCCGCCTGTAAAAAGGGGGACATGCCGACAGGCGAGAACGACAGGCGAGAAGGTCGCCCTACTCGGCTGCGCCGTCCTTCTCGGCAGCCTCCTTCTTGGCGGCTGCGGCGGCCTTGCCGGCGGCGATCCGCGCCTGCACGTCGGAGCCGCCCGCCTTGGCGCCCGCACCGGACACGACGACCTTCTTGGCCTTGGGCTTCACGGTGACGCCGCCGCGCGCCGTCGCGCGCTTGCCGCCCCCGCGGCCGGTCACGAAGCCGACCACGCGCTTGCGGAAGCGGTTCCAGCGACGGTTCAGGCTCTCCCCGCCCTTGGAGCGCATGCCCATGCACGGGGCGGCGATGAGGACCGGCAGCAGGTACTCCACCGCGCGCCAGATCACGAAGCCGGCCGTGGTGTGGACGCCGTACATGCCCTGGAAGAGAATCGCAAAGCCCACCTCGGCGCCGCCTGCGCCGCCCGGGAGCGGCACCGCGTTGATCAGCAGCTCCAGCATGGAGCCGGACGCCAGGCAGATCAGGAAGTCGGCCGGCTCGCCAAAGGCGCGCAGGACAAACCACGGCAGCGCGTACATGCAGCCGAGCTGCAGCAGCGTCACCGCCATCGTCAGCAGCATCTCGCGGACGTTCTTCGCGGAGCGCTTGAAGGCGGCCGAGAACTTGACCACCTGCGTGTTGACCATCTCGTACCACTGCTCGTACTTGTCGTCCTTGAGCCAGCGGCGACGGTTCGCAAAGCGCAGCGCCCAGTTGCCGATCGCCACCACCGGCTTGGGGAACAGGCACAGGAAGAGCATCGCGCCCACCTGCACCACCTTGAAGCCAAAGAGGAAGAGGCCCACGAGCGTGACGTCGCCGAAGGTCTCGTAGAAGTAGCCGCCGCAGAAGACGAGCATGATCGCGGCGAAGACGCCCTCGCCGGCCTCGTAGAGCACCGTACGCGTGAAGTTGAGGGCGCTCGCCTCGCCCACCGAGAGGCCTGCGCGCGTGAGGCGGTAGATCTGCGCGGGCGGGGCGCCGGCGCTGTTGGGCGTCAGGCGCATGAAGAAGACGCCGGAGGCCTCGACGCTCATGAGGTCGCGGATGCCCACCGGGTTGTCGGGGTCGGCGATGATCGAGAGCGCGTAGGCGACCACGCCAAAGACGTAGTAGAACAAAAAGCAGATGACGCCCGCGGTGATCCAGGCGAGGTCCACGCCCGCCAGCGACGTCACGAACTCGTCGACCTGACCGGAGAAGACCAGGTAGGCGGCATAGGCGATGGCAACGAAGCCGAGGAAGATGAAGGTCTTGCGGACCTGGCCGAGCGACTTCTTGTCGGCGGCGCTGTCCTCGGGCGAGACCGAGCGCACAGCGGAGACCTTCAGCGGGACCTTCTTGGCCGCCGCCTTCTTCGCCTCCCTGGGGCTCTTCTCGTCTGCTGCCACGTGCGCTCCCGTCGCGTACGCAATCGGTCCAGTCAGCTAAGTGTACCGCGCGGGCGAGAAGAACGTGCGCGCGGCGGGCCGGCGGCGGCGCGTCTACGACAATTCTTCGTCTCTCCAGCCCTTTGCCACGTCCACCCAGCCGCTCGCCCCGGAGAAGCGCTCGAGCTCGTCGAGGGTGAGCTCGATCGCGGAGTTGGAGCTGCCGGCGGCGGGCCAGACCGTATCGAAGCGGCGCAGGGACTCGTCGAGGAAGACCTCCACGCCCGGCTCGACGCCGAAGGGACAGACGCCGCCCACGGCATGGCCGATCAGCTGCTCGGCCTGGTCAGCGGAGAGCATCTTGGGCTTGGTGTGGAACGTCGCCTTGAACGCCTGGTTGTTGACGCGGGCGTCACCGGCGATGAGGATCAGCGTGGGCGTCTCCCCCACCATGAAGCTCAGCGTCTTGGCGATGCGCGCGGGCTCGGTGCCCACCGCTGCCGCCGCGAGCTCCACCGTGGCGCTCGACTCCTCGAACTCCCGAATGCGCCCCTCGGCGCCGAACTGCGCCAGGTGGGCGCAGGCCCTCTCTATCGACATGGCTCCTCCTCCGCGTGAGACAAAGGGGACGGGTTCATTTGTCTCACTTCTGCACGATGCCGCCGCCGAGGCAGCGGAGACCATCGTAGACCACAGCCGACTGGCCGGGCGCCACGCGGCGCACGGGTTCTTCAAAGCGCAACGCGCACCCGTCGAGCTCCGCCTCGCGCAGCTCGCCCGTGTGGCGCGTGCGCACGAGGTAGCGGCCCACCGCAGGTGGCTCGCCGGAGATCCAGCGCATGTCGTCGAGGGCGATCTCGCGGCAGAAGAGCGCGGGGCTGTCGTGGTCGGCCGTCACGTACACCACGTTCTTCTCGACGTCCGTGCCCACGACGTAGCGGGCGGGGCCGCCGCCAAGGTCAAGGCCGCGCCGCTGCCCCACCGTGAAGAGGAACGCCCCGTCGTGGCGGCCGAGCACCCGCCCGGTCTCCCACTCCACCACGTCGCCGGCGCGACGCTCCAGCGAGTCGAGCAGAAACGTCCTGATCCCCACCGGGCCCACGAAGCAGATGCCGTCGGAGTCCGGCTTGTTCTCCACGCCGAGGCCGCGCTCGGCGCACATGCGGCGCACCTCGGCCTTGTCGCGGACCTCGCCCACCGGCAGGAGCGTACGCGCGAGGGCCTCCTCGCCCACGCGCCACAGGAAGTACGTCTGGTCCTTGTGCTCGTCGAGCGCGCGCAGCAGGTGCGTGCGCCCGTCCGCGCAGCGCTCCACGCGGCCGTAGTGGCCCGTGGCCACGAAGTCGGCGCCCTCGGCCAGCGCGCGGTCGAGGAACGTCCCGAACTTCACGGTCTGGTTGCACATGACGTCGGGGTTGGGTGTGTAGCCGTGCGCGTAGGCGTCCACGAGGTAGTCCACGACCGTGGCCTTGTACTCGGCCTCGCAGTCCCAGACCTCCAGGTCGATCCCCAGCGTCACCGCCACGCGCTCCGCGTCCGCCAGCTCGCGTGCCCACGGGCACTTGAAGCCCGGGAGGTCGCGCGACCAGTTGCGCATGTAGACCGCGGTGACGTCATAGCCCTGTTCCACGAGCAGGGCGGCCGCGAGGGCGGAATCCACCCCGCCGGAGAGGCCACAGTACACTTTGGCAACCATACACACCTCCCCTATTTTGGGCCGCCGAGGGCCGATTCTGGGTAGGTGTGCATGGTCCGCCTGTCCATCTCCGCGCACACAGCGTCCGCGATGGCGTCCGCGGCGTAGTCGACGTCCTCCTCGGTGGTGCCGCGGCCCAGCGTGAGGCGCAGACTCCCCTCCGCGAGGTCTCGCGGCATGCCGATGGCCTCGAGCACGTGCGAGACGCGCATGCGGCTCGCGGCGCAGGCCGACCCAGTGCCCACCGAGACGCCCGCGCGCTCGAGCGCGATCACCAGCCGCCTGGCCTCGACGCCGGCAAAGGAGACGTGCAGGAGGCCCGGCAGCCTCCGCTTGGGGTTCTTGGGGCCCGTGACCACCATCGACGGGACGCGGGCGAGAATACCCTCCCGCAGGCGCTCGCGCAGCCCCGCGAGCCGGCGGCTCTCCTCGACGCGTCGCTCGCACGCGAGCTCGAGCGCGCGGGCGAGGCCCACGATGCCCGCCACGTTCTCCGTGCCCGAGCGGACGCCGCCCTCCTGGCCGCCGCCGTAGACGAGCGGGCGCAGCCGCACCTCCTCGGAGGCCCAGAGCACGCCCACCTGCTTGGGGCCGTAGATCTTTGCCGCGGAGAGGGTGAGCAGGTCCACGCCCAGCGTGCTCACGTTCACCGAGAGCGCGCCGGCCGCCTGGGAGGCGTCCGAGTGCAGGAGGATGGGGGTGTCCTCCCCCGCCTCGAGCCGGCGGGCGCGCTCGGCCGCCACCACGCGCGAGATCTCGCGCACGGGCTGCACGCAGCCGATCTCCCCGTTGGCGAGCTCCACGGAGACGAGCTCGGTGTCCGGGCGGATGGCGCGCGCCACCGCCGCCGGGTCCACGAGGCCGTCCTCGCCCACGCGCACCGTGCGCCGGGCGTGGGTCGCGGCGCAGGCGAGCACGCTCTCGTGCTCGATGGCGTCCACCACAACGTGGCCCTCCACCGCCGCGAAGGCGAGGTTGTTGGCCTCGGTCGCGCCGGCGGCGAACGTCAGGCAGTCGGGTCGGGCGCCGATGAGGCGCGCCACGGTGCCACGGGCGCGCTCCACGTCGTCGCGCACCTCGCGGGCGTGCGCGTAGGGCGCCGACGGGTTCCAGAAGCGCTCCGTGAGGTACGGCAGCATCGCCTCGGCGACCTCCGGGTCAACCGGAGTCGCCGCAGCGTAGTCCAGATAGACCTCGCGCTGGGTCACTTGCCCTCGCCTCCCCTGGTCACGGCCCTGCCGCTCTCGTCCAGGACGATGTTGCCGTCCGCGTCCACCAGGTCCCGCTCCCCGCCGATCTTGAGGTTCTCAAAGCGGCTGGAGATGAACTCGTCGTTGTAGTTGGTGTCGACCCACTGCTCGAAGGCGTTGGAGGGCGGCTCGCCCGCGTCGCGCTCCGCCTTGCGGTCAAAGCACGCGAGCGTCATGGCCACGTCGGCCACCAGGTACACCGCCACGAGCGTCACGAAGACCGCCTGGCGCCTCGTGGTGGGCATGCCGATCTGGTAGAGCAGCCGCGGCATGACGACGCGGCACCACACCAGACCCAGCACGCCCCACGCCGCCAGGAAGCGCCACGCGACCCACTGCGTGATGTGGTCGGGCAGGTGCAGGTAGGTCCAGGACTCTGCGTCGAAGAACGTCGACATGGACCACCCGGCCAGCTGCTCGAGCACCCCGCCCACGACCGCGGAGACCAGAAACACCTGCCAGCCGGCGGCGCCATGGGCGCGCAGGTGGAAGCTCATCCACGTGAGCAGCACGGCCCCCAGGCCGTAGAGCGGCGAGAAGGGCCCCCACACCAGTCCCACGCGGCTCTCGGTGAGGCCGGCGCTCACGAGCATCCAGACCTCCTCGATGAGAAGGCCGGCCATCGACCCCAGGAAGAAGATGATGACGGCCTGGTACCAGCCGAGGCTCAGGTGGTCGAGGTACTCGTCGATGGCCTCGCCCGACGCGTGCCAGCGGGCGAAGAGGCGCCCCAGGCCGCGCTTGCGCTCGGCGCGGGCCAGCTCGCGCTCGAGGACGTCCTCCGACTGGTCCAGGGCGATCTCGGCGCGCTCCACGCGCTCCTCGCCCAGACGGTCCCCGCGCGAGAGCCACTCCCAGAAGAAGACGACCACGCGCACGAACCCCTGGATCACGGCAAAGAGAAACGCCACGAAGATGAGGGAGAGGAACATGTGCTCAGCGACTCCTTGGAAGACGGCCCCGACGCCCGACAAGCATAGCAAAAGGGCCGGTCAATGACCGGCCCTCGAGAGTTTCTGGAGCGGGCTACGGGGTTCGAACCCGCGACCTCAACCTTGGCAAGGTTGCGCGCTACCAACTGCGCTAAGCCCGCGACGCAAGGAGTAACTATACGGGAAGACCCGCCCGAGCGCAAGTGAGAATTTGGGTCGCGCTTCGCACGTCCTTCTCGCCCGCCCGCCGCACCCCGCGCGGAATAACACGCAGAATCAAGCACAACCTTCTATATCCGCAGTTGGAAATAATACGCATTGGCGATTCTGCGTGTTATTCGGCCGAGAAGAAAGGGCGCCCCGGAGGGCGCCCGTCAGGTTCTGGAGGCGAAGCCCGGATTCGAACCGGGGGTCAGGGCTTTGCAGGCCCGTGCCTTACCACTTGGCCACTTCGCCGTATGAAAAAGGCCGAGAGGCTCGGCCCGGAGCTGCATGGAGCGGGCTACGGGGTTCGAACCCGCGACCTCAACCTTGGCAAGGTTGCGCGCTACCAACTGCGCTAAGCCCGCAAAAGCAGGAAATACTATACGGGCCGCGCCACGACCGCGCAAGCCTCATTCCGCGAACGGATGAAGAAATCGTGAACCCACAGGCCACGACCTCACCCGTCGGGCGCCTCGTCGCCGCGCACGAGCTTGACGAGCCGCACCACCGTGCCCTCCCCTGCGCTCTTGGACGAGATGGACACGGCGTCGGCGAGCAGGCGCATGAGGCGGATCCCCCGGCCCCGCTCGGCGAAGGGACCCGTCTCGGGAAGCTCCTCGTCATCGGCCACCTCGAAGCCGCAGCCGCAGTCGGAGACCTCCACGACGACGCGGTCGGGATAGGCGGCCACGGTCACCAGCACGCCGCTCGCGCAGGCGTGGTCCACAGCGTTGCCGAGCGCCTCCCCGCAGGCGAGCTTCATGTCAAAGACCTCGTCCGCCGAGAAGGGCAGCGACGCCATCATCTCGCCCACGCGGTCGCGCGCGTCCGCGAGGCCGCCCTCGTCGACGCGAAACGTCATGCGCCACAGCGGCAGGACCGACGGGTCGACGCTCGTCACGCGCGAGCGCGCGGACGTGCGGCGGACCGGCATGAAGTCGAGCACGCGCATGCGGCGCAGGGCCAGGTACACCTGGTCGGAGACGTTCACGAGCGAGAGCAGCCCGCCAAGACCGCGCATGCGACGGAGCTCCGTGAGGATGAGGCCGAGCCCCGCCGAGTCCACGTGGCCCGTGTCCGCCAGGTTGAGCAGGACGCGCCGGCACCCGCCCGACACGAGCCGGTCGATCCGGCGCCGGACGGCGGGGGCCGTCGTGACGTCGAGGTCTCCCTCCACGGGGACGAGCGCTATGTTGACGCTGCTGGACATGTGGTCCTTATTCCCCCGGCGACGCGGGCGTAGACGCCGAGGGCGGCCCTTCTCGGCGGGCGCCGCGAGGCGTCAGTCAAAGCGCAGGGCGACCATCGCCACGTCGTCATCGAGGTTGTTCTCGGTGAAGTCGTCGAGCGCGCCCAGGAGCCTGCCCACGAAGCCCTCGAACGGCCTGCCGTCCGCGCACTCGCGCATGACGGCGTCACGCAGGCCCTCCTCGCCGAAGAAGGCTCCCGAGGGGTCGCGGGCCTCGGTGGTGCCGTCGGTGTAGAGCAGCAGCACGTCGCCGGGCGAGAAGCGCGTCACGCCGTCCTGGTAGGCGATGTCGTGGAACGCTCCCACCACGCCCGACTGGACGTCCAGGATGGAGATCTCGCTGGCGTCGGCGCTCACCATGATCGCGGGCGGGTGACCCGCCGAGCAGTACCTGATCGTGCTGTCCGAGAGGTCGATCAGGCCCACGAAGAGCGTGGCGAAGGTCTCGAGGCGCGAGAAGCCCAGCAGGAACTCGTTGAGGGAGCGGACCATACGCGCCGGCGCGAGCCCCTCCCAGGCATACGCCCCGAGCGCCGTCTTGACGGCGGCCGAGACCGAGGCGGCCTCGACGCCCTTGCCCGAGACGTCGCCCATGATGACGCAGGCGCGCCTCCCGGGGAGGCGGATCAGGTCGTAGAAGTCGCCGCCGACCGACGCCGCGGCCGTGGCGGAGGAGTAGACCGCCTCGGCGGTGATGCCCTCGACGTCCTGGAGCTCGTTTCTCATGCCCGTCTGGAGGGCCTGGGCGATGCGCTTGTCCTGCTCGCGCGCCTCCTCGCCCCGGGCGACGTCGCGGCAGTCCGAGACGAGGTCGTAGAGGAACTCCGTCTCCAGCTCGTCCAGGGGCTCGGCGCCGTCCGGGCGCAGCAGCAGCGCCCGCCTGCGCACGCCGGCGAGCTCCCCGAGGTCGAGCAGGGCGCCCACGCAGGGCTCCCCCAGGTCGCGCAGCATCGAGGAGAGCGGCGAGTCCACGGGCACCGGCGCCACGGCCACGCCGTCGCGGAGATGCGGGGCGGCGAGCTCGTCGAGGTCGACGGGCAGCTCGCTCGGCCCGCTCAGGGGCAGGGTCGCGACCGCGTGACGCTGGTCGCCGCCCTCCCCCACCAGGACCAGCGCCGCCTCGAGCTCGTCGGCCGCCTCGCGCAGGACCGCGTCGATCCGCTCGAGCGAACCCTCCTCGGAGCCCGCCGTCGCGGCGTCGAGCAGCTCCTCGCGCAGCTCGGTCTCGAGCGACGCGAGCCTATCGGCGCGCTGGGAGCGCAGCGCGGTGAAGGCGCTCGCAAGCTGGACGGACAGGTAGTGCGCCACGGAGTCGAGCAGGCGCGCGTCCTCCTTGGGCAGCGGGTGGAGCCGGCGCCACCCGACCTCGATGATCGAGATGACGTGACCGCCAAACCACACGGGGACGACCATGAAGCTCGTGAAGGGCGGCAGCATGGAGCTCCGGACGCGCAGGATCTCGCGCGTCTCCTCGCTCACGACCTCGCGCATGGTGAGGCGCCCCTGGCGCAGCGACTCCGCGCTCGGCGAGACGACCCTGAGGCGCACGGTGCGTCCGTCGCGCACCGCAAAGCGCTCGAGGCTGCGCCCGAAGGGCATGAAGCGCGCCATGCGCTCGCCCAGAAGCGAGCTCGAGACGCCGCGCAGGCGGAAGCCGTCCGCCTCGGAGAGGTAGACCAGGGTGCCGTCGGCCTCCATGGTCTCGGTGATCTCCTCGAGCACGCGCCCGAAGAGCGCCTGGAGGTCGTCGGCGTCGATCGTGTCCAGGACGATGTTCAACGTGCCCGAGAGGCGGTGGTTGGCACGGCGCAGGTCCTCGATCGTGCGCTCCGCCTCGCGGTCGGAGAGCTCGTCCGCACCCGTGGGGAGCGCCAGCAGCAGGTATGTCTCGCCCGGCGCGCGGACGGTGTCGCAGCGCACCCGCACCTCCAGGGGCCGCCCCGACGCCGCGGTGCACGTCGTCCTGGCCGCCGTCCCGTCCACGGGGAAGGGCAGCGCCTCGGGCGAGAAGGGCCCGAGCTCCCCGTCGCCGCCCGACGGGAAGAGGAGCCGGACGTCGGTGCCCACGAGGCTGTCCGGGACGGAGAAGAGCCGGGACGCCTCCTCGTTGACGAGCAGGACGCGGCCGCTGCCGTCAAAGACGAGGACGGCCTCGCAGCTGAGCTGCAGCAGCTTGGAGAGCGTGCCGACGACGCTTCCCTCGCCGATGCCCTCCACGCGCCTGCTGAGCCCGCGCTGCGCCATGTCCGTCCCCTCCCCGCGGTTCTTCTCGGCTAGCGTACCACGGTCGCGTGCGGGGTCACGTCGTCGAGGTCGCTTCTAGGAACTCCCGGGCTTGTCATGGCGCGTTCTAGGATTCGCCGCCCTTGTCTTGGGACGTTCCGGGAAACCCCGGGCTTGTCCCGCGCCCGTCTAGCAATCAGGGACCTTGGCGAGAAGAACTCTAGGAATCCGCGACCTTGTCCGCCACACGGTCCTTCTCGCCTGACAAGGACTGCGATTCCTAGAACGCCTCGGGACAAGGGCGGGGAATCCTAGACGACCGCTCTGCATACGAAAACGGACCCCTCTCGGGGTCCGTCTGCTTTCGTGGTGTCGGAGGCGGGACTTGAACCCGCACGACCTTTTAGTCAGTCACTAGCACCTCAAGCTAGCGCGTCTGCCAATTCCGCCACTCCGACTTGTCACTGCGCTTTCGCGCAAGGAGTAGTATGCACCACTCCCCCATCCGGCGCAAGCCCCAATTTGAAAAATGGCGTCCCCGTGCAAGGACGGGGACGCCAGGCTTCACAGAGCCGAGAAGAACCTCGTGGCTAGAGCTCGATCGAGGTCTCCTTGATCGGGTTCACGGCCGCGCAGTGGCACGCGCAGAAGTGGCCGGGGCACACCTCGCGCAGCTCGGGCTTCGTCTCGGAGCACTGCTTCTGCGCGATCGGGCAGCGCGTGTGGAAGCGGCAGCCGCTCGGCGGGTCGATCGGCGAGGGCGGGTCGCCCGGAAGGATGATGCGCTTGCGGGAGTGCTGGACGTCCGGGTCGGGCACCGGCACAGCCGAGAGCAGCGACTGAGTGTAGGGGTGGTGCGGCTCGTCGTAGAGCGTCTTCCAGTCGGAGTACTCCATGAGGTTGCCGAGGTACATGACGGCGACGCGGTCGGAGATGTGCTGCACGACGGAGAGGTCGTGGGCGATGAAGAGGTACGCGGTGCCAAACTCCGCCTGAAGGTCCTTCAGCAGGTTCAGGACCTGCGCCTGAATGGAGACGTCGAGCGCGGAGACCGGCTCGTCGCAGATGATGAGCTTGGGACGCAGGGCGAAGGCGCGCGCGATGCCGACACGCTGGCGCTGGCCGCCGGAGAACTCGTGCGGGTAGCGGTTGATGTGCTCGGGGTTGAGGCCCACGATGTCGAGCAGGTGACGCACGTGGTCCATGCGCTCGGCCTTGTCGGTCATCTCGCCGTGGATCACGAGGGGCTCGGAGACGATCTCGCCGATGGTCATGCGCGGGTTCAGGCTGGCGTAGGGATCCTGGAAGATGTACTGCATGTCGTGGCGCATCTTCTTGAGGTCCTTGCCCTTGAGCTGGGAGACGTCCTGGCCGTCAAAGATGACGGTGCCGCTCGTGGGCTCGATGAGGCGCATGATGCAGCGGCCGGTCGTGGACTTGCCGCAGCCGGACTCGCCGACGAGACCAAACGTCTCGCCGGGGTAGATGTCGAAGCTGATGTCGTCGACGGCGTGGACGTAGCGCTTGGCCCCGCGGCCAAAGACGCCGGACTCCACGGGGAAGCGCTTGCAGAGGTGCTCGACGTGAAGCAGGGGCTCACGGTTCTCCATCAGGCCTCGCCTCCTTCCTCGGCGTTCGCGGGCGCGGCGCTGCGAGAGTTGGCGGGCGCGTTCTTTGCGACGAACGCGGCGTCGCCGGAGAAGTGGCAGCGCGAGTAGTGACCGGTCTCGGTGACGTAAAGCTCGGGCATCTCCGTGCGGCAGCGATCCGTCGCGTACGGGCAGCGCGGCGAGAACGGGCAGCCGGCGGGGAGATTGACGAGCGAGGGAGGGTTGCCCTCGATCGGGGTGAGGGACTCCTTCTCGTCGCCCGCAGGCTTGGGGATGGAGCGGATGAGGCCCCAGGTGTAGGGGTGCACCGGGTTGTAGAAGATCTCCTCGGCGGTGCCAAACTCCACCGGGTGACCGGCGTACATGACCATGATCTTGTCGGCCACGTCGGCGACGACGCCCAGGTCGTGCGTGATCATCACGATGGCGTTGCCGTTCTTCTTCTGCATCTCCTGCATGAGCTCGATGATCTGGGCCTGGATGGTGACGTCCAGGGCTGTGGTGGGCTCGTCGGCGATGAGGATGTCGGGGTCGCAGGCCAGCGCCATGGCGATCATGACGCGCTGACGCATGCCGCCCGAGAACTGGTGCGGATAGTCCTTGACGCGCTGCTCGGGGTTGGGGATGCCCACCATGTCGAGAAGCTCGACGGCTCGCTGGAGCGCTTGCTCCTTGGAGTAGCCACGGTGGAGGCGCAGGCCCTCGCCGAGCTGACGGCCAATCGTGTAGACCGGGTTCAACGACGTCATGGGGTCCTGGAAGATCATGGCGATGTCGTTGCCGCGGATGTGCTGCATCTGCTCCTCGGTCATCTCGAGCAGAGAGTGACCGCGATAGCGGATGTCACCGCCCTCGATCTTTCCCGGGGGCATGTCGATGAGGCCCATGATCGTCATATGGGTGACCGACTTGCCGGAGCCGGACTCACCCACGACGCCGAGGGTCTCGCCGCGGTCGAGCGTGTAGCTCACGCCGTCGACAGCCTTGACCACGCCGTCCTGGGTGTGGAAGTACATCTTGAGGTCATCGACCTCGAGCAGGTGTGAGCCCTCGGGGACCGGCTGGTTCTTGAGGTCGTCCGCCGGGTCCAGGGCGCGCTTCTTCTTTCCGAACAGTCCCATTATGCGTCCTTCATCTTGACGTCGAGTGCGTCGCGCAGACCGTCACCAAGCAGGGTGAAGGCAAGCACGGTGGTGAGGATGGCGAGGCCCGGCAGAATCATGAGCCACGGCTCGGTCTGCAGGAACTTCTGGCCGTCCTGAATCATGATGCCCCACGACGGGGTGGGCGGCGTGACGCCCATGCCGAGGAACGACAGGGCGCTCTCGGTGAGGATGGCGCCGCCGATGTTCATCGTGGCGTAGACCACGATGGAAGCGACCGAGTTGGGGAAGATGTGGCGCGCGATGATTCGAAGGTCGGAGGCGCCCATGGCGCGGGCCGCGTCGACGTAGTCGTTCTCCTTGACCGAGAGGATCGCCGAACGAAACACGCGCGCGATCGACGGCCATCCCAGGATGCCGATGGCGATGAACACGTTCTGGATTCCCTGTCCGATGACCGCAAGCATCACGATGACGAACAGCGTGTACGGAATGGCGAGGAACATGTCTGCCAGACGCATGATTATCGTGTCCCATATGCCGCCGTAGTAGGCGGCGATGCCGCCCATCACCAGTCCGATGGCCGTGGAGATGAGTGTAGCGACGACGCCGACGGCCAGCGAGATGCGCGCGCCGTAGATAACGCGGACGAGCTGGTCGCGACCAGTCGCGTCGGTGCCGAAGGGGTGTTCGAGCGAGGGCGGGAGCTTGGAGTTTGCCGCGACCGTCGCCGAGTCGATCTCGGTGGGCGAGCCCAGCAGCTGGGGCGCCCAGAGGTCGGCCGTCACCGCGACCACGATGACGAAGATGATCCAGGCGGCGCCGATGAGGGCGAGCTTGTTCTTGCGCAGGCGGTTCCAGGCGTCGCTCCAGAGGGTACGCGAGGGCTTGGAGGCCTCGACCTGCTCGGAGTCAGCCTCGACCACCTCGGCCTGCTGATCGAGCTTGGTGTTCTTGTCTGTCATGTCTCTTCTCCCCTATTCCTTGTCCTTGGGCGCGCCAAAGCGGATGCGCGGGTCAAGGAAGGCATAGCTGATGTCGACGAGCAGGTTGATGATCATGACCACGACCACGATCACGGTGACGCCGCCGAGCACGATGGGCCAGTCGCGCTGCGTGACCGCTCGATAGATCTCATACCCCACGCCCGGCCAGTTGAAGACCGTCTCGGTGAGGATGGCGCCGGCGAGCATGGCGCCAAAGTCGATGCCGATGTAGGTCACGACCGGGATGAGGGCGTTCTTGAGCGCGTGGTGCACGATGACGTCTCGACGGGAGAGGCCCTTGGCCTTCGCCGTGCGGATGTAGTCCTGGTTCATGACCTCGAGCAGCTGGGAGCGCATGATGCGCGCGGTGTAGGCGGTGGAGACCGACGCGAGCGTGATAGCGGGCAGGATGTAGTAGACCCACGCCTGGAACTCGGCGTGGCTTCCGCCTGCTCCGGAGATGGGGAGATAGAACGCCTCGCCGGTCACGTTGCGGAGGAACACGCCAAAGAAGAGCTGGAGCAGCATGCCGAGCCAGAAGGCGGGCATGGCGACGAGAATCGAGGTGAGAAGTGTCACCAGGACGTCCCAGAACGAGTATTTCTTTATTGCGGAGATCATGCCGGCGCCGATGCCGACCACCGCCTCGAGGCAGATGGCGACGATGGCAAGGCGCACGGTATAAGGATATTTCGAAGCCAGGATGTCCGACACCTGCATGTTGCGGGTGTAGGAGGTCCCCAGGTCACCCTGGAGCAGATCACTCATGTAGACGAGGTACTGCTTCCAGATGGGGGTGGGGATGGTGTCGCCGTTCTCATCGTAAAGGGGGCGTCCGTCCTCGTCCGTCTCGATGAGTCCGTTCGCGATACGAATCTGAAGCTCGGTCTCAGGCGTGACCTGCTTGCCACCGGTGATGATCTTCACGGGATCACCGGGGACGATGGCCTTCATGGCGAACAGGATGATCGTCACGCCGATGAAGACTGGAATGAACTGCAGGACGCGCTTGAGTATGTACTTTGCCATACGTACAACTCCTGTCATGTGGACGGATCTTCCCTCGTCGGGGCGAGGGACCTAAGCGACGGGACATCGTATGATGTCCCGTCGCCGTGGTGCAACTCTTGGTGAGCTTGGGCCAGGGCCCGAGCGGGAAGGCTCTACTCCTCCACCAGCTCGCAGGTGCTCAGGTCAGCAAGCTTCTGGGCGTCCATGTAGAGGCCGTCAACGCGGTCGGAGCAGACCAGCTGGTGCTTGTAGACGAACAGCGGGATGACCGGCATGTCAGCAGCGACGAGCTTGTCGACCTCCTGGAACTTGGCGATGCGCTCGGCGTCGTCGAGCATGGCGCGGGCCTCGAGCATGCCGGCGTCAACGTCGGCGTTGGAGTACTTGCCGTAGTTGTTGTCGCCACCGGTCACGAACAGCGGGTACATGAAGTTGTCGTAGATCGGGTAGTCGGCGATCCAGCCGAGGCGGCCGACCTGGAAGTCGCCGTTGGGATAGGCGTTGGTGATGATGGAGGCCCACTCGCCCGTGGTGGACGTGGTCTGGATGCCCACGGCGTTCCAGTCGGCCATGACCATCTCCATGACGGTCTTGTGGTCGCCGTCGAGGTTGTAGGTCAGGTCGATGGTGATGCCGCGGTTGCCGTCGGCGTCCGCCGGGTACTTGGCGTCGAGGATCTCCTTGGCGGCCTCGACGTCATAGTGGGAGTCGGCCCACATGTTCTCGGTGTAGCCCGGGACGCCGTTGGGGACGATGCCGCTGGCGGGCTCGCGGGTGCCCTCGAAGACCGTCTCGCAGATGGCCTCGCGGTTGATGGCGAGGGACAGGGCGCGACGCAGGTCGAGGTCCTGAAGCACGGGGTCCTCGAGGTTCAGGAGCAGGTAGTAGATGGAGAGCTCGTCGCCCGTGAGGACCTGGTGGCCCGGCGTGGCGGTGTAGCCGTCCTCGGACTCGCCGTACTGCTCGATGGCGTCGGAGAGCTGGTTGGTGGGAACCTGGGCCACGTCGAGGTTGCCGGCCTGGAACTCGCGGTAGGCGGTCTCGACGTCCTTCTGGATGTTAAAGTGGATGCCGGCGATCTTGGCGGGCTCGCCGTAGGAGTAGTCGTCAAAGCGGACGAGGTTAATCTCCTGGCCGTCCTCCCACTTGCCGTCCATCATGAAGGGGCCGTTGCCCACGGGCGCGTAGAAGAAGGTGTCGAAGTCCTCGAGCGCGCAGTCGGGCACCGGAGAGAGGCCGGGGTGCATGCACACGTAGGGGAAGTCGGCGTAGGACTGGATGAGCTTGACGACGAGGGTCTTGTCGTCGGGGCAGGTGACGCCCGTGAGCTCCTCGGCCTCGCCGCTGGAGAGCTCGGAGTAGCCCTCGATCATGGCGAGGTGGTAGCCGATGGCGGACGGCTTGTCCGGCGAGGTGTTGGGGTTGCAGATGCGCTCCCAGCCCTGCTTGAAGGACTTGGAGGTCACGTCGGTGCCGTCGTGGAACTTGCCTTCCTTGAGGTGGAAGGTGAACTCGGAGGCGTCGTCGTTGGCCTCCCAGGTCTCGGCGGCAAGACCCACGAGCTCGTTGGCGTCGAAGTCGAAAGTGGTGAGGGCATCAAAGAGCTGATAGCCCACCATCATGCCCTGATCCTCCTCGAGGTCATAGGGATCGATGGCGACGGGGTTGTTGATGTAGTAGCTGAGGATTCCGCCCTCGGCGCCCTCGGAGCCACCGGCAGCCGCATCGTTCTTGCACGCGGCAAGAGCGGCGAGCGCGCTCGCGGCGAGGCCACCCTTGACGAAGGTGCGGCGAGTGACACCGCCCATCTTCTGCTGAGCCATACTAATTTCCTCCTCCTGTTGTCGAGGCGGACAACTTCTTTGCCCCGTCCCTCGGTCCATGCCAGAGGTATGTACCACCCCTAGCTTGACAGCAGCTTACTTTACCCGAAAAAAGCGACTCTCGTCTCACCCGACACGAGCCGGAAACGTTTAGGCCCCCAGATGCCGGGGAGACGGCGTCCGGGGGCGCAATCGCTTGGGGTCTGTGGCCCTCCCCTAGCCCAGCGTGCCGGTGGGGAACGTGAGCGCCATGACGACGACGCAGAGGACGAACACCGTGGCGGTGATCACCGTGAGGCGGTTGAGGTTCTTCTCGAGCACGCCCGAGCCGGTGCCGGAGTTGTAGAGCGAGGACGCGATCATCTCGGAGACGCCGGTCCCCTTGCCGGAGTGCATGAGCACCAGGATCACGGTGAGCGCACCGGAGAGGAACAGCAGGATGGTGAGGATGACGTTGAGCGGGTTCACAGAGGCTCCTTCAGGACAGATGCATAGCGATTGACGATGGTACCACACTGTCGGGACCGCCGTCCGAGGAAGCGAACTCGTACACTCGACGTGCATCGCTGCGACATGGTTCTTCTCGACCTGCGGCTTCTCATCCTTTCAGGTACCCAATGTATGAGTTTCACGCGTTGGGCGAGAAGGACCGCGACAAAAAGGGGCCCGAGCCGAAGCCCGGGCCCCAAGGTAGCCGCTGTCGGGACGACCTTACGCCATGGCGCTCTTGACCATGGCCGCGAAGCTGTCAGCCTTGAGGGAGGCACCGCCGACGAGCGCGCCGTCGACGTCCTCCTTCTCGAGGAAGCCGGCGATGTTCTCTG
The DNA here is from genome assembly GCF_002159735.1 of Olsenella sp. An270. Taxonomy (GTDB): domain Bacteria; phylum Actinomycetota; class Coriobacteriia; order Coriobacteriales; family Atopobiaceae; genus Thermophilibacter. The sequence goes on along the minus strand of NZ_NFJF01000001.1, from coordinate 60,387 downwards.
GCTTGGCGGAGCCGCCGTAGAGGATGCGGATGCCCTGGGCAGTCTCCTCGCCGAAGACCTCGACGAGGGTCGCGCGGATGGCGCCGCAGACCTCCTGGGCGTCGTCGGCCGTGGCGGTCTTGCCGGTGCCGATGGCCCAGATGGGCTCGTAGGCGATCACGTACTTGGAGGGATCGGTGATCGTGAGGCCCTCGGTGTCCTTCTTGATCTGGTCGACGACGAACTCGACGTGCTTGCCGGCCTCGCGGACCTCGAGGGACTCGCCGCAGCAGGAGATGGGCACGATGCTGTGAGCCATGAGGGCCTTGGCCTTCTTGTTCACGTCCTCGTCCGTCTCGCCGAAGTAGTCGCGGCGCTCGGAGTGGCCGATGATGCAGTGGGTGGCGCCCACGGCCTCGAGCATGTCAGGAGCGGTCTCGCCGGTGTAGGCGCCGGATTCCTCCCAGTAGACGTTCTGCGCGCCGAGCGCGAACGAGGCGCTCGTCTGCTCGATGACCTCGGAGACGCCCTTGAGGTCGACGGCGGGCGGGCAGACGACGACGTCGACGTCGCCGGTGCCGTCCTTGAGCTCGTCGGCAAGGCCCTGGGCGAGGACGACGCCCTCGCTGTAGGTCTTGTTCATCTTCCAGTTGCCAGCGATCATCCTCTTACGCATCGAGAAGCGCCTCCACTCCGGGAAGGGCCTTGCCCTCGACGAGCTCCATGGAGGCGCCACCGCCGGTGGAGATCCAGCTCATCTTGTCGGCCAGGCCAAACTTGTTGATGGCCGCGACGGAGTCGCCGCCGCCGATGATCGAGGTGCAGTCGGAGTCCGCGATGGCGCGGGCGACGGCCTCGGTGCCGTGGGCGAAGTTGTCGAACTCGAAGACGCCCATCGGGCCGTTCCAGAAGACGGTCTTGGCGGCCTTGACGGCGTCGGCGTAGAGCTTCTCGGTCTCGGGGCCGATGTCCATGCCCTCGCGGTCGTCGGGGATGGCGTCGGAGGCGACGACCTCGGGCACGGCGTCCTCGCCGAAGTGGTCGGCGACGCGGTTGTCAATCGGGAGGAGGATCTTGACGCCCTTCTCCTCGGCCTTCTTCAGCATCTCACCGGCGCGCTCGACCCAGTCCTCCTCCTTGAGGGACATGCCGACGGACATGCCCTGGGCGAGGAAGAAGGTGTAGGCCATGCCGCCGCCGATAATGAGGGTGTCGGCGGAGTCGATCAGGTGATCGAGGACGCCGATCTTGGAGGACACCTTGGAGCCGCCGACGATGGCGACGAAGGGACGCTCGGGCTCGGCGAAGATCGACGTCAGGGTGTCGACCTCCTTCTCGAGCAGGAAGCCGGCGTAGGCGGGGAGATACGCGGCGGGGCCGACCACGGAGCCCTGGGCGCGGTGCGCGGTGCCAAAGGCGTCGAGCACGAAGATGTCGCCGTAGGAGGCGAGGATCTTGGCGATCTCGGGGTCGTTCTTCTTCTCGCGCTTGTCGAAGCGGACGTTCTCGAGGACGAGGATCTCACCATCCTGGAGGGCGTCGACGGCGGCCTTGGCCTTCTCGCCGTAGGTGTCGTCGACGAACTTCACGTCATAGCCGGTAATCTCGGCGAGCTTGTCGGCGGCCGGCTTGAGGGAGAACTGGGGCTCGGGGCCGTCGCCCTTGGGGCGGCCGAGGTGGCTCATGAGGATAATCTTGGCGCCCTTGTCCTTGAGGTACTCGATGGTGGGGATGGCGGCGCGGACGCGGGTGTCGTCGGTGACGACGCCGTCCTTCAGGGGGACGTTGAAGTCGACGCGCATGAGGACGCGCTTGCCCGCGACGTCGGCGTCGCGGACGGTCTTCTTGGTGAAGGCCATGGTTAGCTCCTTTGACGGGTTCCTACGAAAAGGGGGTGCGGCCGCGGCCCTGTGAGCTGCGACCGCACCCCTGCGAAGCTGATGCGAAGCGAGTGACTACGCGACGAACTTCTCGAAGTACTTGATGGTGCGGACCATCTGAGAGGTGTAGGAGTTCTCGTTGTCGTACCAAGAGGTGACCTGGACGAGGCTCTGGCCGTTGCCGAGGTCCTGGACCATGGTCTGGGTGGCGTCGAAGATCGAGCCGTGGGTCTCGCCGATGATGTCGGAGGAGACGATGTCGTCCTCGTTGTAGGCGAAGGTCTCGGGGATGGTCTCGGCGTAGGCCTTCATGGCAGCGTTGACCTCGTCGACGGTGACCTTCTTGTCAACGACGCAGTAGAGGTTGGTGATGGAGCCGGTGGGCGTCGGGACGCGCTGGGCGGCACCGATCAGCTTGCCGTTGAGCTCCGGGAGGACCAGGCCGATGGCCTTGGCGGCACCCGTGGAGTTGGGGACGATGTTCTGCGCGCAGGCGCGGGAACGACGCTTGTTGCCCTTGCGCTGCGGGCCGTCGAGCGGCATCTGGTCGCCGGTGTAGGCGTGGATGGTGGTCATGATGCCGGAGACGATGGGGGCGAAGTCGTTCAGGCCCTTGGCCATCGGGGCGAGGCAGTTGGTGGTGCAGGAGGCCGCGGAGATGATGTTGTCATCGGCGGTCAGCTGCTCGTGGTTGACGTTGTAGACGATCGTGGGGAGGTCGTTGCCCGCGGGAGCGGAGATGACGACCTTCTTGGCACCGGCGTCGATGTGAGCCTGGGCCTTGGCCTTGGAGGTGTAGAAGCCGGTGCACTCGAGGACGACGTCAACGCCGAGCTCGCCCCAGGGGAGCTTGGAGGCGTCGGCCTCCTTGTAGATGGTGATCTTCTTGCCGTCGACGGTGATGGAGTCCTCGCCGGCCTCGACCTTGTGGTCGCGGGCGTAGTTGCCCTGCGTGGTGTCGTACTTCAGGAGGTACGCGAGCATGTCGGGGGAGGTGAGGTCGTTGATGGCGACGATCTCGGAGCCCTCGTGACCGAACATCTGACGGAAAGCCAGACGGCCGATGCGACCAAAGCCGTTGATAGCAACCTTTACTGCCATGCTTTCTCCTTTCACGGGGCCGACGGGGCTCCTCCCCGGCGGACCTAAGCAGACATTGGGCTTCTCGCCCTTGCCACCCGATAGTGTACCCCACGCGCGGCGAGGCGTATCCCTAAAACTGAAGGGTGGGGCAATTTAGGCCGTGGGCGCTCAGATTTGACCCGCCGACGTGGGATTGTTCCCGCAGGGCGGGACGAGAAGAACGTCAGGGCCGCTCGTCCTTCTCGGCGTTGCCCTCGGCTTCCTCCACGATGGCCTGGAGGCGCAGGACACGGTGGTACATGGCCGACTTGGACGCGGGCGGGTCGAGCATCTCGCCGAGCGCGGCGAGGGAGAGCTCCGGGTTTGCGCGGCGCACGCGACAGAACTCGCGTAGCGCGGGCGGCAGCGCCGAGAGGCCCGGGGCATGCTCGGCGCGCTCGATCAGCTCGAGCTGCTCGACCGCCGCACCGGTCGAGCGGGCCTGGTTGGCCATCTCGGCGTTCACGCGGCGGTTGACGTCGTTCTTGACGGACTTCTTCGCGCGGGCCACGTCCACGAAGCGCGCCGTCCTGAGCGCGCCCATCCCGCGCAGGAGCGTGCTCACGTCGTCGTAGCTCTTCAGGTAGATGGCGAAGGCCCCGCGGCGGCGGTTGAGGCGCGCGGAGGCGCCGAGCGCGCCGACGAGGGTCACGAGGTCGGAGGCGTAGTCCTCCCCCGTCACGGCGATCTCCAGGTGGAACTCCCCGCGCGGGTCGGCGATGAAGCCGCCCGCCATGAACGCGCCGCGCACGTAGGCGGAGCGCGCCGCCGCGGTTGCGACGAGCGCCGCGGGCACGCCGGAGGCGAGCCCGCGCCCCGGCGCGAGGATGCCCATGCGGACGAGGTCGCGGTCGAGCCCCTCCTGCTCGGGGATCTCTATCAGGTAGTTGCGCGTCTTGTGCAGCACGGAGCGCCGCACGGTGAGCGAGGTCTGGAGGTCGAAGAGCTTATGCGTGAGCTTGATCACGGTGCGCGCCACGGCGCCCGTCTCCGTTGCCACGCGGATGGAGTAGCGCCCCGACCCGTGGAAGGAGAGCGTGCCGCAGATGCGCACGAGCGCGGAGAGCTGCGCGAGCTCGGCCACGGGCGAGGGGGCCTCCACGCGAGAGAGCTCGTCTTTTACCTCAGCGGTGAACGACATGGCGCCCCTAGCTCGTCCGCACGTTGGCGAGCGCGAGGTCACGGTGCGAGATGCTCACGTGATAGCCGCCCTTCTCGAGGTAGGACGCCGTCGCCTCGGCGATGGCGACGCTTCGGTGCTGGCCGCCCGTGCAGCCCACCGCGATGGAGAGGTGGCTCTTGCCCTCGGTGACGTAGCCGGGCATGACCACGTCGAGCAGGCGCTCCCAGGCGTCCATGAACTTCTCGGTGGTGGGGTTGCCCAGGACGAAGTCGGCGACGATCTGGTCCTTGCCCGTGAGGGTGCGCATCACCGGGTCGTAGAAGGGGTTGGGCAGGAAGCGGACGTCGATCATCAGGTCCGCCTCGACCGGCATGCCGTGCTTGAAGCCAAACGAGAAGACCGACACCTCCATGAGCTGCTGGTCGGTGAGCTCGGAGAACGCGCGGCGCAGACGGGAGCGCAGGTCGGCCGTGCGCAGGCGGCTCGTGTCGATCACGAGGTCGGCGGCGTCGCGCACGGCGGCGAGGCCGGAGCGCTCGCGGGCGATCGCCCGGTCGAGCGACTCGCCCGGCGCGGCCAGCGGGTGGCGTCGGCGGTTCTCGTCGTAGCGGCGCATGAGGACGTCGTCCGAGGTGTCGAGAAACACCACGGAGCAGGAGATCTCGTGCTCGCGCAGGCGCGTGACCGACTCGGCGAACTCGTCGAAGAGCCCCTGGCTGCGCAGGTCGCAGGTCACGGCGAGGTGGCGGCCCACGCCCGAGTTGATGCCCACGAGCTCGGCGAGCTGCAGGAGCAGGCGCGGCGGGAGGTTGTCGATGCAGTAGTAGCCCATGTCCTCGAAGACGTGGAGCGCCTGTGTGCGGCCCGATCCGCTCATGCCCGTGATCACCACCACGTCGGGCACGCGGGCGGCACCCTCCGCGGCGCGCATCTGCTGGCCGTCTGCTGACATGGGACCTCCTCTCGGCTGAGGTTCAGTATAGCCCGCGCCCGGGGCGAGACCCTAGCGCTCCTCGGGGTAGACGACGCCCCAGTCGGCGCGCAGGCGCGTCATGAGCTCCATGACGTCGGACGCGCAGCCGAGAAGCGCGCGCTTCTCGGCGTCCCCGGCCACGGCGGCCTCGAGGTCGGCCATCTCGTAACAGAGCGCGTAGGCCTCCTCGCCGCACGCCACGGTCTCGCGCCGTCCGTCCTCGGTCCAGACGATGGTCGCCGCGTCGGCGCGCGGGTACTCCTCGACCTCAACGTAGCAGCGGTCGAAGGAGAGCACCGCGCGCTTGGGCTGCTTGGAGTGAAGCGTGAGCGAGACCACGCCGATCTGTCCCTCGGCGTTGCGGCAGACAACGCCGCCCGCCTCGTCCACGCCGGTCGAGGCCAGGTTGCCGAGCGAGACGACCTCGGTGGGCTGGCTCTCCATGAACAGGCGCATCAGGGAGAGGGCATAGACGCCGATGTCGAGCATCGCGCCGCCGGCGAGGTCGATGTTGTAGAAGCGGTTGGTGAGGTCACCGTACTCCTTGTAGCTGCCAAAGTTCAGCTGGGCGAGGTTCATGCGGCCAAACTCGCCCGTGCGGGCCCGGCGCAGCAGCTCGACGTAGAGCGGCATGTGCAGGATCGTCGTGGCGTCCATGAGGACCACGCCGTTCTTCTCGGCCAGCGCGCGGGCCTCGTCGAGCTCGGCGGAGTTGAGCGTGATGGACTTCTCGCAGAGCACGTGCTTGCCGGCAGCGAGGGCGCCGCGCAGGTAGCGGATGTGGGTGTTGTGCGGCGTGGTGACGTAGACGGCGTCCACCGCGGGGTCGGCGTAGAGGTCCTCGAAGCTGTCGTAGACGCGCTCGACGCCGTGGCGCTCGGCGAAGGCGGCGGCCTTCTCGCGCGTGCGGTTGGCCACGCCGTGGATGCGGCGGCCGGCGAGGGCGAGCGACTCCGCCATCTGGTTGGCGATCACGCCGCAGCCAATCACGGCCCAGGTGAGCTGCGGCGCGACGAAGACGTCGTCGGGGAACGGGCGGTCCTTCGCGGCCTCGTAGGCGGCAGCGGCGGCGGTTGCGGCGTCAGGCATGGGGAGGACTCCCTTCTCGCTTGTCCTTGTCGCCCCCATGGTAGTCGATGCCCCGTCGGACACCGCATGAGGTTATGCGACATTCGCTCGGTTATGCGGCGTGCGCAGAGGGGCTCCTCCAGCTTAGCAAGGCGTCTGGCTGGGATGATGTGAAGGCGACAGACGTCGCATACCCTCGGCGATGTCGCATAACCTCTTTGGGGCGAGAAGGACAGGGCGGCGAGAAGGACGCCCGCGCGTCACTCCCCTTCCGCGGGCTTCTCGGCAAGCTCCTCGGCGGCGCGCAGGGCCTGCCAGACGGCATGCGCCACATCGGCGGGCACGCCCGGCGTCGCGGCGATCTCCTCCTCGCTCGCGGCGCGCAGCCGCTTCATGGACCCGAAGCGCCTCATGAGGGCGCGGCGCCGCTTGGGGCCGACGCCCGGGACGTCGTCGATCGCCGAGCGCGTCATCGCCTTGTCGCGCAGCTCCCGGTGGAACGTGATCGCAAAGCGGTGGGACTCGTCGCGCACCTGCTTGATCAGGTAGAGCGAGGGCGATCCGGAGGGCAGCACGACCGGCGTGTCGTCCCAGGGTACGAAGATCTCCTCGTCGGACTTGGCCAGGCCGCACACCGGGATGTCCAGCCCCAGCTCCTCGAGCTGTGCCATGGCGGCCGTGAGCTGCGGCTTGCCGCCGTCCACGACGAGCAGGTCGGGACGGCTGCCAAAGCGCTCGTCGGCCATGCGCTCGGGCGCGTAGCGCCGGCCCAGCACCTCGGACATGCTCACGAAGTCGTTGGCCTCGGTGAGCGGCGTCTGGATCTTGAAGCGGCGGTACTGCGACTTGTCGGGACGGCCGTTGGTGAAGACCACCATCGACGCCACGGTGAAGTGGCCGTGGAGGGTGGAGATGTCGAAGCACTCGATGCGCATCGGCGGGGCGTCCAGCGCAAGGGCGCTCTCCAGCTGCAGCAGCGCCTGGTTGGTGCGGTCGTCGGCGTAGCCGGTCTTGACCATGTAGCGCATGAGGGCGTGGCGCGCGTTGGCCGAGGCCATGTCGAGCAGGTGGCGCTTCTCGCCGCGGCGCGGCCTGTGGAGGTGCACGCCGTGGCCGCGCTTCTCGGCGAGCCACCCCTCCACAACCTCGGCGTCCGCGAGCTCGCAGTCGAGGTCCACCTCGGCGGGGACGTCGGCCGTCTCGTCGTAGTAGCGCTTGACGAAGCCGCCGACGAGCTCCTCCTCGCCCACGTCGAGGCCCTTGTCGAGGATGAACTCGACGGAGCGCACCGTGCGGCCCTCGCGCACCACGAAGACGCAGGCGCAGCTGATCGTCTCCTCGCGGTAGAAGCCGATGAGGTCGGCGCTCACGTTTGACGAGAAGACCACCTGCTGGCGGTCGTCGAGGGCGTCCAGACCGTCGAGCCGGGCCTTGAGGCGGCCCGCGCGCTCGAAGTCGAGGTTCGCCGCCGCCTCGCGCATCTGGTCGGTCAGCTCGCCGACGATCTCGCGACGGTTGCCGGCGAGGAAGCTCTCGACCTGGCGCACGTGGCGCGCGTACTCAACGGTGTCGATCATGCCCGCGCACACGCCGGGCCCGCGTCCCACGTGGTAGTCGAAGCAGGGGCGGCAGCGCTGCGCGAGCACCAGATTGGCGACCGCGGCCTGCGAGGGGTCGCGGTCCAGGATCCGCTTGGCGCGCTTCCACTCCGCGCAGGTCGCCGTACAGATGGGGACCACCTTGCGGAGGGTGTCGATCGTCTCGCGGGCGGCGCGGGCGTCGGTGTAGGGGCCGAAGTAGCGCGTGCCCTTGCGGTGCCTCTCGCGGGTGTACTTGATCGCCGGGAAGACGTCGGACTCGGTGATCGCGATGAAGGGGTAGCTCTTGTCGTCCTTGTAGTCGACGTTGAAGTAGGGGTGGTACTGCGCGATGAGGTTGCGCTCCAGCACGAGCGCCTCGTGCTCGGAGCCCACGACCACGTAGTCGAAGTCGCGGACCACCTGCATCATGAGCGGGATCTTCTCGCGCTCGTCGGAGAGCGTCACGTACTGGCGCATGCGGGCGCGCAGGCTCTTGGCCTTGCCCACGTAGACGACCTCGCCCTTGGCATCCTTCCACAGGTAGCAGCCGGGCTCGGTGGGAACCTGCGCCACGCGCTCGGCGAGAAGGGCGAGGTGGTCGTCGGGGACGTCGGCGGCACGGCCGGCCATGGCTACTTGAACAGCTTCCGGTACAGCTTGAGGGCCGCGTCCCACACGCGGTACAGCGGGGAGAGCGGGCGGTCGAACGAGCCGACCCACACGGTGGGCTCGTCGACGAAGAGCATCTTGAAGGTGCTCACGCCGCCCTCGAGCAGGCCGTTCAGGTCGTACAGCCGGGACCCGCCGCGCTTTGCGGTGACGATGGCCTCCCACTTGAGCAGGTAGTTCGCACGCAGCCGCTTGCCCTCGTCGGTCACGCCGCCCCACAGCTCGAAGGCCGTGCCGGACGTGGCCACGTTCCACAGGAAGGCGAGCGCCCTGCCCTCGAACTCGGCGACGAAGACCTGGTTGACGTCGTCGCATGCCGACATCGCCGTGCGATAGTACTCGTCGGGATGGAGGGCGAACTCGTCGGTGTCGGCCGTGTGGTGGTAGATGTCGAGGATGGCGTCGAGGTCGGCCTCGGTCGCCCGGCGCACGGTGACGCCGGAGCGCGCCGCCTTGCGGATGTACTGGCGCGCCTTCTTGGAGTGGAGGCCGGCCATGATCTCGTCCTCGGTGGGCGTGAGGTCGATCGCGGCGGTGCGGGGCAGCAGGACCTTCTCGGAGCGCTCCCAGCGCGCGCCGAGGGAGAGCTCGCCCTCCCTCACGGCCGGGTCGATCTTGAGGGAGACGGCGGAGAGGCTCTCGCGGCACCACTCCGCGACCGCGTCGGCCACCTCGGGCAGGCGGTCGGGGGACGCCACGGGGCCGCGGGGGGCGTAGCAGATGTGGCCGAACGGCCACGGGAGCTTGCGCACGAGCACCTGGCAGGCGCCGTCGACGCACCCGTCGCGCTCGATCACGATGCGCCGGGCCGTCCACGAGCCCGTCCTCTCCTTGAGCTCGCCCCATCCCCATGCCTGCATGGGGTGCCCGCCGCGCTCCTCGACGAGCGCGTCCCAGTCCTCAGCGGACGTGACCTCACGAAACTCCGTCATGCGCCGTATGTCCCCTCGATGTGTGGTTTAGCTGTGTCGTAACTCTACCACGGCGCGCTCTGCTTGCATCAACTCGACACACCGCTATACTGGGGCACGCTCACACGCCGATGTAGCTCAACGTCAGAGCACCGGTCTTGTTTTCCGGGGATGCAGCGTTCGACTCCTGCCGTCGGCTCCATGTTCTTCTCGGCCGCCCTCGCGGCCTTTTTATTCAGACGATGAGGCAACAGGCTCACTCACGTAGCGCCAGATCGCAACCTGCTCTCCGGTCTGGGTGGTCTCGCCGAGCGTGTCAAGACGCTCAGCGCGCACATCCGACCCCGTGTGTTCCGTGAGATACGTGGCGATGAGATCGGCTTGGCTCTCGTAGCTGGCCGTCACCATGTCCTCGCTGTCCACGAGATTGGAGAGGTAGCCGCTGCGCGAGAGGCCGGAGCGCTCGAGATAGGTCTGCCACGACGGGGTGTAGTACTCGTAACCACCAATGAACACGGCGTTGTCGGGCTGCTCCCAGGCATCAAACGCAAAGATGTCCTCGTTGGTAAGGATTCCCTGGGTCTGCGTGAAGAGCACCGTCGTGTCCGCGTTGCTTGCGAGGTAGGCCTCCGCCGCAGAGGTCATGTCGTTGGCAAGCGAGGCCTGCAGCGGCCGCACATAGGTGAGCCAGAGCAGGCCCAGCACGCCCGCATATGCCACAACCCCGGCAGCGGGCACCACCCATCCCAGGAAGACGCCCTCAGGACGCCCCTCGTCTTCCTCGGGAGCAAGGCAGCACACCACGAGCGCAAACAGTGCGACCACGAAGACCGGAAGGAACACATGGACCTTCAGGCGGGCGCGCAGGAATATGAGGAGAAACTCGAGCAGTGCGAGCACGGGCACCGAGAGCGTGAGCGCACGGGCGGCACCACGGTAACGGCGCGACGCGCAGATGAAACCCGCGGTGGCAAAAAGCACAATGACAAGGCCGAGCACGAACGCGGTAAAGGACGGTCGGGCGAGAATACCCTCGACCATCGTGTTGAGCCCGTAGCCGCTCACCACCTCTCCGACTTTCTGGAAGGTCTCCAGCGAGTAGGTGTCGGCGTCCACGAAGAGGAAGCCGTAGATCATGTCTACGTCGGTTTGCGAGAGCTCGGGAGCAACCCGTTGGATGTCATCGTAGTCCACCACAGGGTAGTCGGCGACAGCCTGTGCCGCCCTAAACGTGGGTTCGAACTCCTCCCAGCCGGGAGTGAGATGCCAGGCAAGCATGCCCGCCACCCATGAGACCCCCATCGCAGCGACTACCCCGAGCGCCATGAGCATCGTCGCGAGATTGCGGTTCCGAACGAGCGCCCAGACGAGGAAGGGTGCGAACAGGGCGAGCGCAGCGAGGCCAGACTCGGGGCGAAGCGAAAAGCCGAGAATAATGAAGGAAAATGCCAGCACGTCCGAGGAACGCACCCCCGTCGGGCGACGGAACGCGGCGCGACGAAGCACGAGGGCGACGCCCGCCGCGAGGGCAAGGAACGCGACTATCGTGTAGGTAAGGTATACCGTGACCATGATCTCGCAGAGCGAGAGCGCGCAAAGCAGAAAGATCCTCAACGGGGCGTGAGCGCGAGAGAGGAGGGTGATTACGTCCATTACCGCAAACGAAATCACAATGAGGGCGAGCAGTGAAATCGGAAACCACGGGACTGTAGGAAAGAGCGCGTAGAGCCCGGCCAGCGGGGCGCTGAAGCCCACGAGCGAGTAGAGCATCAGGAACCCGGGTGTATCGAAGTAGGCACCGCGAGCGTAGAGGTCCTGCATGAAGTCGTCAGGCATCGCATACTTGGGCACCTGAACCAAGCAGACAAGCACGACGATCGCGACGGAGACGCCCAGACAAAACGCCACCTGCCTCACGGAGGCACGACCGTCCGTCGTCTCTGACGCATCTCTCATATGCCTGCAACTCACCATGCCCGCCCCTCTCGACACACCGTCTCTCCACATCTTATCCAATCACACCGGAGTTGGTCGGCAAACTGGTCACTAGGCTACAATCGGGTGCGCAAGCACGCGCCCGTCTGGCCGGCGCGCGAACCCTCGGACGAAAGACTCCCCATGGCACCCTCGCCCACCCGCACTGACTTCCTTCCCGTCGTCCTCGGCGGCGACATCGGCGCATATGCGCTCTGCCGCGAGTTCCACGAGGCCTACGGGGTGCGCCCCGTCATCATGAGCACGGGCTTCATCGGCGCCATCGCACACTCGAAGATTCTGTCGACGCACACCGTCCCCGCGCTCACGCGCGAGGAGCTCATCTCTGGCCTTGCTCGGATCGCCGCCGAGCGTCCCGGCGTCACCCTCTTGCTCGTCGCCAACACTGACCCCCTCATCGAGCTGCTCGAGGAGGTTCACGACGAGCTGCCGGAGCAGGTCGTCTGCCCCCTGCCTCCCCGTGCCGCCTTCGACGCGGTATGCGACAAGGGCGTATTCACCCGACTGTGCGGCGAGCACGGGTTGGACACCCCACGCACCGAGGTGGTCCGCCTTGCCGGTAACGAGAGAATCGCGCCGAGCGAGCTACCCTTCCCCGTCATCGCCAAACCTGCCGTCTCCGCTGGCTACTACCCCACGCTTATGAAGGGCTTCAAGAAGGTCTACTACATGACTGCCCAGGAACAGCTCGACGAGCTGTGGCGCAACCTCAGGGCCTCCGGCTATTCCGGGGACTTTCTCGTTCAGGAGCTCATCAGCGGCGACGACACCTACATGGACTCGCTCACGCTCTACATCGGTCGCGACGGCGGCGCCCGGCTGCTTGGCGCCGCACAGGTTCTGCTCGAGGACCACGCCCCCGCCATGCTCGGCAACCCCGTGGCCATGGTCATCCGCGAGAAGCCCGAGCTGTGGGAGCGTGCCGCGGCGCTGCTATCCGAAGCAGGCTACCGTGGCTTCGCCAACTTCGACATCAAGCGCGACCCCGTAACTGGTCGCGAACTCTTCTTAGACTGCAACCCGCGCATCGGACGCAACTCCTACTATAACGTCGCGGGCGGCGTCAATCCCATGGAGGTGCTCGTACGTGACGTCATCGATGGGGAGAAGGACGAGACCCGCATTGCCGACGACGAGGCGCTCTACACGCTCGTCCCCGTCTCGTTACTGAGACGCTACGTGCGCGAAGAGGCGCTTCTCGCCGAGGTTGACGACCTGGTCGCACGCGGGAGGGTCTTCGACCCGCAGCGCTACGACCGTGACCGCGGACTGCGCCGCATCATTGACGTGGAGCTCACCGAGAAGAACCACATCCGCAAATTCGCCCAGTACTACCCCAAACCCACCGACACCTCTTTCTAGCGGGAGGAGACGCGCATGGCCGGGAAGAGCCCCAGGCTCGAGGAGCTTCGCGAGGCATTTGCCCGTAGGACACACACATCGGCTCAAGACTGGTTTCCCGTCTTCAAGGCACGCTACGGGATGAGGGAGGTCTTTCGCGCCGCCGCTGACGTCCACGGGGACGGCAGCGTGGTGACCACGCTCTTCACGGGCTGCACCGCAGTCGACTCGATCATCTCGGCTGGTCTCTCACCTCGCTACGACGCCATCGACCCGGCAACGCTTACCGTGGACACCGGAGCGCTCGTCCTGGACGCTTCCGTTCGAGCGGTGATACTCCAGAACTCCTACGGAATCATCGACGAGCGTGCGAGCGCGGAGTGTGCCGTCAAGACGCACGAGGCGGGCGCTTTGTTCATGGAGGACAGCGCGCACTGTGTCATGCGCATGGCACGCGACGCGGAGGGCCAGCCGCTCGCCGACGTCTCGATCCACTCGCTCGGCATCGAGAAGCAGTTCTCCATCGGCTTCGGCGGGCTCGTATGGGTGAACCCGGACATGCCCGACGCCGCGCTGCACGAGCGTCTCGTCTCGTCACTAAGCTCCCTCGACGAGCCGCCGGCACGACTCGGGCGCAACGCCCGTCGCTACGGCACGCAGAACCGGGTGCTCGTCCACCTGCCCGGCTCTCTCGGGAGGGCGCTGCGCGCTTGGCTGACGCAGACAGGCCGGCTCGAGCCGCCCGTGGCCGCCGTCGAGCAACGCGGTCAGCTTCCCTACCCCTCTTACCTGCCCAGCGCGGAAATCACCGAGCGAATCCTCGCTGCGGTCCCAGGCATAGATGAGGACGAGGCCATGCGACGCGTCTGGGTGAACGGATACGCCAGAGCTCTCGAGGGCCGGAAGGGGATTTCCATTCCCGCCGGGGCTCTCGGAGTGGGTCGGACTCAGCCGCTCACTCGGTTCCCGATCATCCTTTCCAGTGAGCCTCAGGCACGTGAGCTCATCGATGACCTTCGCTCCCGGGGGTTCTACTGCGTGGACTGGTATCGCGTGCCCTTCTACCCGGGCGCGACCGACCTTGCGGCCTATAACATGTCCGAGACGGACGAGGCGTATCGGAGCTTCCGGGAGACCTACGGCGGCATCGTGGGACTCCCCACCGACCTCGACCCCTCCCGTCAGAAGGACGTCGTCGAGATTGTGCTGAGGCACCTGGGCTAGCTAGCGGCGGACGCGAGCGAGAACCCGCCCCAGACGATCAAAGAGCGCGTCGAAGAAGGGTGCCTCGGAGACGTGGGCTGCGTGCGCACTTCCGTAGCAGGCCACGAGCGCGACCGAGCCGGCGACGAGCGTGTAGATTATGTTGGAGAGCATTCCCTGCGCGGCTCCGAACAATGAGCCCATACCAAAGAGGACGAGCGCTCCCGCTGCGGCACCAAGCGCCCCGAAGCCGAGGGCGCGCGCGCAGGAAACCAGGATCGAGCGCATCCCGAACGGACCGATTTCCTTTCGTACGGAGACGAAGGAGATGACGTCTACGGCAATGAACAGGAACGTAGAGCTGAAGGGCACCACATAGAGGCCGTAGAGCGGCGTGAGCACAATACAGAACGCTACCTGGATCGCCGCGGCGACGACCGTTGCCAGCGCGTAGATCCGCATGCGCATGAGCGATGAGCAGATCTTCTGGAAGTAGGTGGAGACGCCGTAGAACGGCAGGGCGATCGCCTGGAACTGGAGGTAGGTCGCCGTGAGGGCGGCGTCATGCGCGTCGAAGCCCCCGATGATCGCGATGAGATAGGGAGCGAAGACGACAAGCAACAGCGTGCAGGGAATCAGCGTGAAGGCGATCTTGCGTATGCCCGACGCGACCGTGTGACGGTAGGCGTCCATCCTGTCCGCCACGCGGAAGTTGGAGAGCTCGGTGAACATGGTGGTGGAGATGGGGATCGCCAGGATCGAGTACGGCAGCACGTACCAGACACGAGAGTAGTAGGCGATCGCGGCACCGTTGGCGGTCACCTGCAGGGCACAGGAGGACTGAACCGCGTTGGTGGGGAACGATGCGAAGGTCACGACGAGCGTCGGCAGTCCGATGGCGAGCGTCTCGCGCAGGGCGGGGTCGTGCAGGTTCACACGGAAGCGCAGGCGCACGCCGTGGCGCCTGAGCGCGGGGAGCTGGACGAGGACCTGCGACGCCACGCCGAGGGGATTGCCCACGGCGAGGACGATGAGTGCCTGGTCCCACGCCATGACCCCCGAGTTCACCAGGTAGGCGTAGATGGAGAACGACGCGATCGTGATGACGTTGTTCAGGATGGGCGCGGCGTTGCTCCAGACGTAGTCCCGCTCGGCGTTGAGGACGCCCGAGATGACGGAGGACGCGCCGTAGAGCATGACCTCGAAGGCGAAGAAGCGGAAGAACCAGACCGCGAGGTCGAAGTCGAAGTCCGCGCTCGCGCCCGCAGACTGCGTCCACACGAGCGGCACGGCGAAGACGAGGCAGAGCACCGAGAGGGCGCCCATCGCGAGAAGGACGAGCGAGAGGAGGTTGGAGGCGTAGTCCGCCGCGCCGCCGCTGCCCAGCCGGCGCCGGACGGAGAGGTAGACCGGCAGAAACGACGTGATGAGCATCCCGCCCATGACGAGCTCATAGAGGAAGTTGGGCAGCGTCGAGGCGACGGTGTAGCAGCTCGCCACCGCCATGAGCGCGCCGGAGAGGGCGTTCGCCTGCGCCATCGTCCTGCCGAACCCGGTGATGCGACTCACGATGATGAGCAAGCTCGCGCCGTTCGCCTTGCGAGCGGCGAGGCTCTCGACCTCCTCCTCGCTCTCCTCGGCAACGGCAGTGGCGCTCTTCTCTGCGTCCGTCATGTCTCCCCTCTCGCCCATGCGCTACACCGGCGAGCCGCCGCCGACGTAGTTTCCGCCCGTGCCGAGGGTGGAGGTGATCACGCCCACGCCCGGGGAGGAGGCGTGCACGTAGCGACCGCCGCCGATGTAGACGCCCACGTGGTAGATGGCGGACGCGCTGCCGCCGTTGCCCCAGAAGACAAGGTCGCCGGGCTTCAGGCTCCCGATGTCGTAGACGAGGTGGCCCTTGCGGGCGACGAGATTGTACTGCTGCTGGGACTGGTGAGGTATGCTGACGCCCACCTGCGCGTAGGCGTAGGAGGTGAGACCCGAGCAGTCGAAGGACCCGGGCCCGCCCGCAGCCCAGACGTAAGGCTTGCCCACCTGGGCCAGCGCGATGTCGACGACGCTCGAGGGCGCGTTGCCCGAGTCGGTGTTGGTGTTGCCGCTCGCGGAGCCTCCGGCGGAACCGCCCTGCTGCTGTTGCTGCAGCTCCTGCTGGCGACGGGCCTCCTCCTCGGCAATGCGGATGGCCTCCTCCTCGGCGAGCTTGTCCTTGAGGTCCTGGTCGAGCTCCTCGTAGTAGCTCTCCTGCGCGGCGACGCGCGCGTTGACGTCGTCCACGTGCGCCTGTTGCTCGGCCACGAGCTCGGACTGGGCGCTCTCCTGCTCGGCAAGCTGCTCCTGCTGCCGCTGGAGCGCGTCCTGCTGCTGCCGGAGCTCCACGCGATCCTCCTTGACCTGCTCCACGAGCTCGGCATCGTAGTCGGCGATGCGATTGGCGTAGAAGAGGTTGGAGAAGAGCTCGTCGAAGTCCGAGGAGCCGAGAACGACGTCAAGAAGCGACGTGCCCCCGTGCTTGTAGCTGTCCGAGAGACGGTCGGAGATGGCCTGCTGACCCTGGGCGATCTCACGTTCCTTCCGGGAGATCTCCTCCTCGGTCCGCTCGATCTCCTCCTCGGTCTGCGCGATCTGGCCACGCGTCTCCTCGAGCTCTGCGGTCACGGTCTGGAGCTCCCCGTTGGCGAGCTCCAGCTCCATCGTGTACTCCTGGAGCTTGGCGTAGGCCTCGTTCACGCGCGCCTGAATCTCCGCAGAGGTCTCGGCGCGGGCGGGCGACGGGAAGAGGGCCAGCGCGAGCGCGAGCGACCCGGACACGAGGGCGGCGGGCAGGGTGCGACTGAACTTCATGTGCGAACCACCTTTTCGTTTCGTTGTCGCACATCATAGCAAACCGCTCCTTCAGGGCGCCCGCCCTGGCGAGCCTCCTCAAATCGAACGGAAAGGCTAGTGACGGCGGGCGTCCAGCTCCCCGGCGAGCTCCTCGGTCGAGACGCCATAGCGCTCGAGGGTGACGAGCAGGTGGTACACGAGGTCAGCAGCCTCGTAGCGTATGTGGTCGTGGTCGTCGTCCTTGCATGCCATGACGACCTCCGTCGCCTCCTCGGTGAGCTTCTTGAGGAGGCTGTCCTCCTTGCCCGAGAGCAGGCGCGCCGTGTAGGAGGTCTCCGGCGAGGAGCCCCTCCTGTCGCGGATCACCGCAGCGAGGCCGGAGATGGTCTCCCCGAGGTCCCCGTTGACGACGTTCTCAGTGCGCTCACCCATGCCTACTCCCCGTCCCTCTCGGCCGTGCCCGCCATCTCTCGGAAGAAGCAGCTCCGGTGTCCCGTGTGACAGGCAGGGCCCGGAGAGTCCACCTCGACGAGCAGCGTGTCGGCGTCGCAGTCAACCAGGACGCGGCGGACATGCTGCATGTTTCCGCTGGTCGCTCCCTTGTTCCAGAGCTCCTGGCGACTGCGGCTCCAGAACCACGTGGTCCCGGTCTCGAGCGTGAGGGCGAGCGACTCCTCGCTCATCCACGCGACCATGAGGACCTCGCCGGTTCCCTCCTGCTGCACCACGGCGGGCACGAGACCGCGCTCGTCGAACCGCACGCTCGCGACGTCGACGCCCAGCCGCTCGACCTCCTCGCCGGCGTACCTCTCGGCCATCATTCCCCCTAGAAGTCCAGGCGCACCGGGATGCCCTGGCTCGCCATGTATTCCTTGACCTGCCTGATCGTGAACGTGCCAAAGTGGAAGACGCTCGCGGCGAGCACGGCGTCCGCCTCGCCCTCGAGGATGCCCTCGGCGAAGTGCTCGAGCGTGCCCACGCCGCCCGAGGCGATCACCGGGATCGGCACGGCACGCGAGACCGCGCGGGTGAGCGCGAGGTCGAAGCCGTCCTTCGTGCCGTCTCGGTCCATGCTGGTGAGCAGGATCTCCCCGGCGCCGCGGCGGGCCGCCTCCTCCGCCCACGCGACGGCGTCGATGCCCGTGGCCACCCTGCCGCCCGCGAGGTAGACCTCCCAGCGGTCCTCCCGACCCACACGCTTGGCGTCGATCGCGCAGATGACGGCCTGGCTGCCGAAGGCTGTCGCCGCGGCGGTGATGAGGCTCGGGTCGCGCACGGCGGCCGAGTTGAGCGAGACCTTGTCGGCGCCCGCCGCGATCATCGTGCGACACCCCGCGACGTCGCGGAAGCCGCCCCCCACCGTGTAGGGGATGCGCAGCTCGGCCGCGGCGCGACCGGCCAGGTCGATCGTGGTCGCCCTGTCATCGGAGGTGGCGGTGATGTCGAGGAACACGATCTCGTCGGCGCCCTCGTGGTCGTACTTGCGCGCGAGTTCAACGGGGTCGCCGGCGTCGCGCAGGTCCACGAAGTTGACGCCCTTGACCACGCGGCCGTCGTGGACGTCCAGGCATGGTATGACGCGCTTGGTCAGCATGGCTTCCTTTCGTCGATGCCGGCGAGCCGCCGCCCCAGGCGGAGGGTCCATGCTGGCAAGCTTACCGCGAGATCGGGGCGGGCGGCCCTCTTGCACACGGGTCGTAACATGGGCGGCTAGCGCAGACGCGACCAGGCCTTGAGGGCCCAGCCCACGGGACCGGGCTGGAACCGGCGGCCGACGTCGGCGAGGCGCGCGGGGATGTCGATGTGCTGGGGGCACTTGCGCGCACAGGCGCCGCAGCGCACGCAGTTGCTCACGAGCTTGGGCTCGCTCGTGCGGACGGCGCTCGCGGCGTAGTACTGCCACGCGCCCGAGAACCAGCCGTGCGCGTAGCTCGCGTTGTAGGCGGAGAACGAGCCAGGGATGTTGATGCCCTGCGGACACGGCATGCAGTAGTTGCAGCCCGTGCATCTCACGCGGTTGGCGCGCTCGAACTCGGCGACCACCCGCGCGACCACCTCGTGCTGCGCCGGCGTGAGCGAACCGGGGAGCGCCCGCTCGGCGATTGCGGCGTTCTCGTCGACCTGCTCGGGCGCCGCCATGCCGGAGAGCAGCATCGTGACCTCCGGATGGTCCCAGACCCAGGAGAGCCCCCAGGCGGCCGGCGTCTCGAGCCCGGGCTCGGAGGCGTCGTCGAGGATGCGCCGGGCCCGGTCGGGCAGGCGATCCGCCAGACGTCCGCCCAGCAGCGGCTCCATGACGAACACGGCGAGGCCGCGCGCGGCGGCCGCGCGAAGGCCCGCCGTCCCCGCCTGGTAGCTCTCTCCGACGTAGTTGTACTGGATCTGGCAGAAGTCCCAGTCATAGGCATCCAGGACGACGGGAAAGTCCCCGGCGCTGCCGTGATAGGAGAAGCCGACCTGCCGGATGCGGCCGGCGTCGCGCTGGCGGGCGACCCACCCCTCGATGCCGAGCTCGCGCAGGCGATCCCACTGCCCGGGGCTCGTGACGTTGTGGATCAGGTAGTAGTCCACGTGGTCGGTGCGAAGGCGGCGGAGCTGCTCGTCGAGGATGCGGTCGAGGTCGGGGGCGCCACGGACCGAGCCGTGCGGGAGCTTGGTGGCCACGAGCACCCGGTCTCGCACGCCCAGCTCCTCGAGGGCGGCGCCCACGCAGGCCTCGTTGCCCGGGTAGAGGTAGGCCGTGTCAAGGTAGTTGATGCCGCGCTCGACGGCACGGGAGATGATGTCGCGGGCCTGGCGCTGGTCGGGACGGCCGAGCGCCCCGGGGAAGCGCATGCAGCCGAGACCGAGCGCGGATATGCGCTCTCCGTTTTTGGGGTTCACGCGATACTGCACGGCGACCTCCTGTCGCGTCGAAGACCCGTCCCTCGTGAAGCGGTCCGGCGTCAGTTTATCGCACCATACGTCTGGCCTCTCGCCGCCGGGCGTCAGATGACGGGCTTATTCGCGTCAAAACGGTCGCTCGTGCTGCATTCAGGGTGGTCGCGGGATCAAAAACGTCGTTCGTGTAGCGTGTTTTTGTCCAGTTTCGCGGAATTGATTCGAGTCTTTATTTCCTTATATGGGCAAACGTCGATTATCAAAAATTGAAGGCCGGTTTTTTCGGAAAACGACGCTGCACGAACGAGGGTTTTGATCTTCGGAGTCGCCCAAATGTCGCACGAGCGGGCTTTTTATGCACCGCGGGACCCTGAGACGGCGAGCGCGTCGGCGAGAGAGAACGATCCCTCGTAGAGGGCGCGTCCGGTGATGGCCCCTTCGACCACGTCCGGGCCGAGGTCTGCAAGCGCGCGCAGGTCGTCCAGGCTCGCGATGCCGCCCGAGGCCACGACGGGAAACCCCGCCACCCCGGCGACGTGGCGGTAGGCGTCGGCGTCGATGCCGCACCGCATGCCGTCACGCGCGACGTCGGTGAACACGAGGTGGCGGTAGCCGAGGTCGGCGAGGCGCGCCACGAGCTCGTCGGCGGAGAGCGAGGCGCCCTCGCGCCATCCGTTCACGCGCACCTCCCCGGCGCGGGCGGCGACGTCCGCGACCACGAGCTCGCTGAACTCTCGAGCCGCCTCGGCGGCGAAGGACGGGTCGCGCACGAGGGCCGTTCCGATGGCGATCCGGCGCACGCCGAGACCTGCGAGGCGCTCGACGGCGCCCATCGAGCGCACGCCGCCCCCCGCGTCCACCGAGATGCCGTCGACGACGCATATCGCACGGATGGCGGCGTCGTTGGCCGCGCGGGCGGCCTCGTCCTCCTCGAGCGTGGCGGAGAGGTCGACCACGTGCACCCAGCTCGCGCCGGCGTCACGGAACTCCTCGGCGACCGCCGCCGGGTCGTCCGAGTAGACGTCCATGCGGGAGCGCTCTCCGTTGGCGAGCCGTACCACGCGTCCGCCCACCAGGTCGATCGCCGGAAAGAGGATCATGCGGCACCCCCTGCCAGACGCACGAAGTTGCGCAGGATCCGAAGGCCCACCGCGGAGCTCTTCTCGGGGTGGAACTGGACGCCGTAGGTGTTGGCGCCGTCCCAGACGGCGGAGGCGAAGCTGCGCGCGTAGTGCGTGCGCGCGGTGACCACCTCGGGCGGGACGTCGTCCGCCAGGGCGAAGGAGTGCGTGAAGTAGACGTGCGCGCCCTCCGCGACGCCATCGAAGAGCGGGCACGCGCGGCCGCGGGGCGTGAGGTCGAGCTGGTCCCAGCCCACGTGGGGAACCTTGAGTCGGGGGGACTCGAGCCGCGTGGCGGAGCCGGCGACCACGCCCAGGCCCTCCTCCCACGAGCCGTCGCCCGTCTCGTTCCCGCGCTCGAGGAGGAGCTGGAGGCCCAGGCAGATGCCCAGGAACGGCACCCCCCTGCCCAGCGCGGAGAGAATCGCCTCGCGCTGCCCGCTCTCGCGCAGGTACGCCATGGCGTCACCAAAGCTCCCCACGCCGGGGAGCACCAGGGCGTGCGCGGAGGCGATCGCGGCCGGGTCGTCGGTCACGAGGGCCGACCCGCCAGCCTCGACCAGGCCTCGCTCGACGGAGCTGAGGTTCCCCTTGTGGTAGTCGATGACGACGATCGGCGCCGTCACAGCGAGCCCTTCGTGGAGGGCACGCCGTCGACGCGCGGGTCGCTCTCGACGGCCTCGCGCAGGGCGCGCGCCGCCGCCTTGAACGTGGCCTCGATGATGTGGTGCGCGTTCTCGCCAGTGACGAGCCGCAGGTGCAGCGTGATGCCGGCCTCGCGCGCGAGCCCGACGAAGAACTCCTTCGCGAGCTCGGTGTCGAAGGTCCCCACCTTGGAGGGGCCGATCGGGACGTCCCAGTAGAGCTCGCCGCGACCGGAGAGGTCCACGGCTGCCATGACGAGCGCCTCGTCGAGCGGGACCATGACCGAGCCAAAGCGGCGCACGCCGCGCCTGTCGCCGAGCGCCTCGCGCAGCGCCTGGCCGAGTGCGATGCCGGTGTCCTCCACGGTGTGGTGGTCGTCCACCTCGGTGTCGCCCTTGACGCGCACCGTGAGGTCGACGAGCGAGTGGCGCGCGAGGGCGTCGAGCATGTGGTCGAAGAAGCCCACTCCCGTCTCGACGTCGGCGACCCCGGTGCCGTCGAGGTCCACGGAGAGGCCGATGTCCGTCTCCGAGGTGGCACGGACGACCTTGGCGGTCCTTGTCATGATTCCTCCCTTGTGAGCACCGCGAGCGCGTCGAGGAGGGCGTCGTTCTCCTCCCGCGTGCCCACGGTGAGCCTGAGACAGTCGTCGAGCCCCGGCGTGGACGAGAAGTCGCGCACCAGGATCGAGCGCTCGTCGCGCAGCCGCTCCCACGTGCGGTGGGCGCCCGGGACGCGCGCCAGCACGAAGTTGGCGGCAGAGGGCCACACGCGCACGCCGGGCAGCGCGGAGAGGCCCGCCGCCAGACGCTCCCGCTCCGCCACGATGTCGGCGACGACGGGCGCGAGGAGGTCGCGGCGCTCCACGAAGGCGAGCGCGACCGCCTGGGCGAGCACGTCTACCGAGTATATCTGGCGCACGGCCCCCAGGGCGTCCACGACCTTGGAGTCCGCCACGAGGTAGCCCACGCGCAGGCCGGCGAGGGCGAAGGCCTTGGAGAGCGTCCGCAGCACGATGAGGCGCGGCCTGTCCGCGACGAGCGGCACGAGGCTCGCCTCCTCGCCGGCAAACTCCACGTACGCCTCGTCCACGAGCACGAGCGCCTCGGTCTCGGCGAGCAGCCGCTCCACGAGGCCACGGTCGACGAGGCCACCCGTGGGGTTGTTGGGTGAGGTGAGGATCACGAGGGCCGCGTCACGTGCGGCGGCGAGAAGGGCATCGGCGTCCACGGAGAAGTCCTCCGTGTCGCGCGGGACGGCCACGACGGGCGTCTCGCACATCGCGGCGAAGTTGGCGTACTCCGCGAAGTCCGGCGGGCAGGTGACGACGGCACGCCCGGGCCCGCCGAAGGCGAAGAGCAGGTTGAAGAGCAGCTCGTCGCCGCCGTTGCCCACGATAACGTGGGCGCGGTCCGTGCCGTGGCGCTCTGCGAGGGCGTCACGCAGGGCGTTTGCCATGGGGTCCGGGTAGCGGTTGAGCGGCGTGGCAGCCGAGGCCGCCGAGGCCGCCTCAGCGAGCTCCTCCGGCAGCGGGTGCGTGTTCTCGTTCGCGGAGAGGTTCACGCGCACGGGCGAGAAGCGCGGGTCATAGGGCTCGAACCCACGCAGCGCGGGACGCAGGCGCGCCGTCACGTCGAGGGTCTTATCGGCCATGGCTAGCCCCTCCGCTCGAAGCCGGGCAGCGGGACGCCCGCCGGCGCGGGCAGCGCCTCCGGCCAGGCGACGCGCGCCACGTCGCGGACGTCGACCTCGGCGCCCTCCGCGGCGCGGCGGCGCAGGCCGACGGAGAGGGCATGGGCCCAGAGTCCCTCGGCCTGGGCGATGGTCTGCGTTGCGGGGGCGTCCGCGAGCAGGCCCTCGGGCGTGTAGCAGATCACGCTCGAGCGCTTCTGGAAGTCGTAGACGCCGAGCGGGTTGGCCCAGCGCGCGGTGCCGCCCGTGGGCAGCGTGTGGTTGGGGCCGGCCACGTAGTCGCCCAGCGGCTCGGAGCTCCAGGGCCCCACGAAGATCGCGCCCGCGTTGCGCACGCGTCCGAGGAGCCCGAGCGCGTCCGCACAGTGGAGCTCCAGGTGCTCGGGGGCGATCACGTTGATCGCGTCGACGGCGGCGTCGAGCGTGTCGCAGACCACGACCACGCCGCGGTCGTCGAGGCTCGCGCGGGTTATCTCCTCGCGCGGGCTCTGGGAGACGAGCAGCTCGACGGCGGCCAGGACGCGCTCGGCGAGCGCGGTGTCGCAGGTCACGAGGTAGCAGCTCGCCATCGGGTCGTGCTCGGCCTGTGCCATGAGGTCGGCGGCGACCACCTCGGGCGCGGCGTCGGCATCCGCGAGCACGCACACCTCGGAGGGGCCGGCCACCATGTCGATGCCCACGTCGCCGGAGACGTAGCGCTTGGCAGCGGCCACGTAGGCGTTGCCCGGGCCCACGATCTTCTCGACCGCAGGGATCGACTCGGTGCCGTAGGCCACGGCGGCAATCGCCTGGGCTCCGCCCACGGCGTAGACCTCGTCCACGCCGGCGAGCGCCGCGGCGGCGAGGGTGTAGGCGGAGAGCGTGCCGTCCGCCTGCGGCGGGGTGACCATGACCACGCGCTCCACGCCGGCCACCTTGGCCGGCATCGTGTCCATGAGGACCGTGGAGGGGTACTGCGCGCGCCCACCGGGCACGTAGACTGCGGCGGAGGCAACAGGCGTCACCTTCACGCCGAGCATCGTGCCGTCCGCGCGGGTGGTGAACCAGGACTGCTCGCGCTCGCGCTCGTGGAAGTCGCGGATCTGGTCGCGCGCCCGGGTGAGCGCGGCCAGAAACTCGGGCGGCACGAGGTCGAGCGCGCCGGCGACCAGCTCGTCCGGCACGCAGAAGTCCCGCGGGCACGCGCCGTCAAAGCGCAGGCAGTACTCGCGCACCGCGGCGTCGCCGCGCTCGCGCACGTCGTCGACGATCTTCTCGGCCGCGGCCATGACCTCGGCGGGAAGGACCCCCGAGCGGTTGAGGTCGGCCTGCGTGAGGCGCGCTCCCCCTTCGAGCGTTACCGTCCTCATGACGCACTCCCCTTCCTGACCTCGGCGAGACGAGCCGCGAGGTCGCGAATCCTCTTGTCGCAGCGATACGCCGCCGGCCCCGCGAAGAAGCGCGCCGAGCACTCCATCACGTCGTCGACGATCACGAGGTCGTTCTCGGCGAGCGTGGTGCCGGTGGCGGTGATGTCCACGATGCGGTCGGTCATGCCCACGATCGGGCCCAGCTCGATGTTACCGTGCAGCGTGACGATGTCCACCTGCTGGCCTATGGAGTCGTAGTAGCGGCGCGTGATGCGCGGGTACTTGGTGGCCACGCGCACGGTGCCGCGCCAGGCGTAGTTGCGCTCGGCCTCGCCGGCGCGGCCCGCCGGCTCCGCCACGACGAAGCGGCACGCGCCGTAGCCCATGTCCACGAGTTGGAGCAGGTCGAGGTCTGCCTCCACGAGCGAGTCCGTGCCGCAGAAGCCGCAGTCGGCGCCGCCGTGGCCCACGAAGGCCGGCGCGTCCTGCGCGCGCACGATCACGTACTCCACGTCGCCCTCGCGCACGACGAGGCGGCGTCCCGGGTCCTGAAGCTCGGCGGTGGGCAGTCCGGCGGCGGCGAGGGCGCGCACCGTGTCGGCGAAGAGCGAGCCCTTGGGCACCGCGACGCGCAGCGGGCGCTCCGCCAGGCGCACGCCCGGCGTCACCACGCCCGACTCCCCCGGCTCCCCGAGCACCTCCTGGAGGCGCTCGAGCGAGAGGGCGAACCCGCAGGCGACGAGCCCCGGGCGCCCCAGGTTGGCAAGGACCGCGTCGTAGCGGCCGCCCGAGGCGAGGCTCGCGGCGATGCCCTCGGCATAGCCCTTGAAGATGATGCCGGTGTAGTAGTCGAAGGAGTTGATGATCGAGAAGTCAAAGGAGACGCGACCCGCCTCGAAGAGGTCCGCGAGCTCGGCGGCGAGCGCCGCGAGCTCGGCGGTGCCGCGACACGCCTCGGGCACGCCGGCGCCGGCGAGAAGCGCGTCCAGCCGCGCGATCACCTCCGTCCCGCCGCCCATGCGGCAGACCTCGGAGAGGGCGCGCGCGGCCGCGGGGTCGAGGTCCTTCTCGGCCGCTATGACCTCGTCGAGCGTGACGAGGTCGGAGTCGTGGACGAGCGCGCGGACGCGCTCGGAGAACGCGGGGCTCGGCGAGCAGGCGTCGAGCAGCGCGGTCACGGGCACGGGCGAGCCGAAGACGATGCGCCACGCGGGGACCTCGAGCGTGGAGAGGGTCTCGGCGAGCAGGCGCACGACCTCGGCCTCCGAGGCGGTGCCGTCCGTGGCCACGAGCTCCACGCCCAGCTGCGTGAACTGGCGCGGCTGGCCGCGCAGGCTCGGCTCCTCCCGGACGACCGGGGCGCTGTAGCGCAGGCGCGCCGGGAGGTCCCCCGACGCGACGCGCCCGGCGACGAGACGCGCCACGGGCAGCGTGAGGTCGGGGCGCAGCATGAGCAGCGTCTGGTCGGTGTCGAAGAGCTGGAAGGCTGAGTCCTTGATGCGACCGCCGCGCTCGAGGGCGGAGCGGTCCTCCAGAAGCGGCGTCTCGACGGGCAGGTACCCGTGCGCCGAGAAGCATTCCCGCACCACGTCGCAGATGCGCTCGCGGGCGAGCGCCTCCCGGGGAAGGATGTCGCGGAATCCGCGGGGCGTTCTTGCGATCACGTTGGCTCCCTTCGGCCTGCCCGCTCGTCGGGCGTTGCGTCGACTACTTTAGCACACTAAAGTGCCGACGCAAGGCCGGGGTCGTTTCGCACGACTCCCCGCTCCGATAACACGCAGAATCCAATTCGATTTCATATACAACCAGTTGGGATTTAGAAAGAAGTCGGATTCTGCGTGTTATATGGGTCTCGAGACGCACCGCGCCACGGAAACGCCTCGTAGGAGCGAGCCGAACGCACGAAGGACCACCTGCGGGCGAGAAGGACCCTCATGCCGATAGATCGTCGAATCGACAGTCGTCCCCGACCCCTTCAGCTGGGGCGTCAGCTAGGTGTCAGGGACGTGCAAGACAGCGCCGACGCCTCCCCTGCTACGCTCGGCACCCCGTTGGCGAGAGAAGGGAGACGCACATGGCACTGCACTGGGAAGAGGCTCGGGTGATCGTGACCTGCGGCGACATGAGGGAGCTGGGGGAGGTGCCGGACGACGCGATCGTGCTCACCCTCAAGCCCGAGGAGGTGGACGACCCGGAGGCGGTCGAGGCCGTGCGCAACCTCGTGCTCGACCGGACGATCGAGCGGCGCCGCCAGGTCCTGAGCGATGTCTACGAGCTTGGGCTGTCCATGCCCGAGCCCGTCACGGACGAGGTCGAGGGCGAGCCCGACGAGGCCGCGCTCGCCGAGCAGAGGCTGCTCGAGAACCTGAGGGAGCGCGAGGAGGACGTCGAGGACGACCTGGGCGACGAGCACGACTGGGTGGGACCGCGGCCCTCCCTCTCCGAGGGAGGCCTGTGGCTCGGCGCCGACGCCGGGAGGGGCGTGAGGATCTTCATCAGCCACGTCGAGGAGCTCGTGGTGCACAACTGAGACGGCGCCCGGCGGGCGGCGGCGACTCGCCGCCCGCCAACCTGCACCTTGCACCTCCCTCTATTTACGTATAACGTTTTGTTTAACGAAAGGTGCGCCATGAGGAAGGTCCCCATCCGGATCCATGAACGCATCCATCGTCGACATCCGGAGCTCTCCGCAGCCGACGTGCTGACGAACTATGGGAGGTGCAACGTGAAGTACGTCACACAGGGAGGCGACGTCCTCACCGATCAGGACATCGAGGAGATCGCCGAGCGCCTCGAACGCGGAGAGCTCCCCGGGAAATGGGGCCGTATCCTAGTGGGGCGCCCGCGCATAAGCTCCGAGCAGCTCAAGCTCATCGGGGTCAAGGTCCCCGTGTCAAAGGTGCAAGCCTTTGACGAGAAGGCCGCTCGAAACGGACAGACGCGCTCGCAGCGGCTCCGTCAGCTCATCGAGCGCGACCTGGAGGAGGACAGCGCCTAGTCAAACAAGCCCAGAGGGGACGCGCGCATGCCAGTACTCAGCATGTTCTTTGGGATCATCGTTCGCATGTACCGTGAGATAGGGGGTCGTCATAACCTTCCGCACATTCACGCGGAGTTCTCGGGAGACGAGGTGGTCGTCGCGCTCGACGGAACGGTTCTTGAAGGCCTTCTCCCTCGTAATAAAATGAGGTTGCTTCTTGCTTGGATGGAGATTCATCACGACGAGCTGGAGGCAAACTGGTCGCTCCTCGAACGGGGCGAGCAGTTCTTTCGCATCGACCCCCTCTCGTAGGAGGACGCCACTCATGCTGCAGCCTCGTCTGACCTCCGTGAAGCCCCTCGACACGCTTCGCCTCCTGCTCGTCTATGAGGACGGGGACACCCGCGAGTTTGACGTGGCCCCCTACGCGAACGGACCTTGGTACGGGGAGCTCGCTGACGCCGCATACTTCAGGAGCGTCCGCATTTCCGACGGAGGGACGGGCATCGAGTGGCCCCACGGGCAGGACATCGCCCCCCATGAGCTCCACGACCTGAGCAAGCCGGTTACGCAGTCGTGACGCCCTAGTCCCGGACGATGTCGGCGAGGGTGGCGTCGCAGAAGCCGACCAGGTCGTCGGGGGCAATCACGAGGCTGAGGCCGCGCCGGCCGCCCGAGACGTGGATCTCGTCGAAGAGCTGGGCCGTCTCGTCGATCAGCGTCGGGAAGCGCTTCCTCATGCCTACCGGCGAGCAGCCGCCGCGGACGTAGCCCGTCACCGGCTCGAGGTCGCGTACGTGCATGAGCGAGAGGCTCTTCTCGCCCGCCGCCGCGGCCGCCTTCTTGAGGTCGAGCTCGTCGGCCACCGGCACGCAGCAGACCACGTGCTCCCCCGCCGGCGTCACGCACACGAGCGTCTTGAAGCTCGCCGCCGGGTCCTCGCCGAGCATCTGCGCGATGTGCAGGCCGAGCTCGCTCGACGTGTCCGTCTCGTCGACCTCGTAGGTCTCGTACGAGAAGGGCACGCCGGCGGCCTCGAGCTCGCGCATGGCGTTGGTCTTCTGGAACTTGTCCCTGCGCGCCACGGTGCCCCTACCTCAGCTCGTTCTTCGCCCGGTCGCGGGCGCGGTCCCGCGCGAGGACGTCGCGGAGGAACTGGCCGGTGTAGCTCTCCGGCACCCGCGCGACCTGCTCGGGCGTGC
Organism: Olsenella sp. An270; assembly: GCF_002159735.1. Taxonomy (GTDB): domain Bacteria; phylum Actinomycetota; class Coriobacteriia; order Coriobacteriales; family Atopobiaceae; genus Thermophilibacter. The sequence goes on along the minus strand of NZ_NFJF01000001.1, from coordinate 31,848 downwards.
CGTAGGCCACCACGGTGCCGCCGCCGTCGCCGCCCTCGGGGCCCATGTCGAGCACGCGGTCGGCCATCTTGATGACGTCGAGGTTGTGCTCGATGACCAGGACGGTGTTGCCGGCGTCGACGAGCTTCTCGAGCACGTCCACGAGCTGGCGAACGTCCTCGAAGTGCAGGCCCGTGGTGGGCTCGTCGAGGATGTAGAAGGTCTTGCCGGTCTGCTGGCGGTGCAGCTCCTTGGCGAGCTTGACGCGCTGCGCCTCGCCGCCCGAGAGCGTCGTGGCGGGCTGGCCCAGGTGGATGTAGCCGAGGCCCACGTCGTAGAGGGTCTGGAGCTTTTTCTTGATGCGCGGGATGTTGGCAAAGAAGGCCAGCGCCTCGTGGACCGTCATGTCGAGCACGTCCGAGATCGACTTGCCGTGGTAGAGCACCTCGAGCGTCTCGCGGTTGTAGCGCTTGCCGTGACAGACCTCGCAGGGCACGTAGACGTCCGGCAGGAAGTTCATCTCGATCTTGATCTGGCCGTCGCCCTTGCACGCCTCGCAGCGGCCGCCGGGCACGTTGAACGAGAAGCGCCCCGGGCTGTAGCCGCGCGCACGGCTGTCCGGCAGCGACGCGAAGAGGGCGCGCAGGTCGTCCCAGAGCCCGATGTAGGTCGCGGGGTTGGAGCGCGGGGTCCGGCCGATCGGCGACTGGTCGATGTCGATGACCTTGTCGATCTGGTCCACGCCCTCGAGCTTCTTGTACGGTCCCACGACGCGCTTGGAGCGGTGCACGGCGTTGGTGAGTGCGGGCGCGAGCGTGTCGGTGACGAGCGAGCTCTTGCCCGAGCCCGAGACGCCGGTGACCACCGTGAGCGTGCCGAGCTCGATCTTGGTGGAGACGTTCTTGAGGTTGTTGGCGGAGGCGCCGGTGATCTTGATCTGCCCCTTGCGCGGGTTGCGGCGCTTCTCGGGCAGGCGGATCTGGCGCTCACCGGTGAGGTAGGAGCCCGTGATCGAGTCCGGGCAGGCGGCGATTTCATCCGGCGTTCCCGCAGCGACCACGCGCCCGCCCAGCTCGCCGGCGCCGGGACCCATGTCGATCACGTAGTCGGCGGCGCGGATGGTGTCCTCGTCGTGCTCGACCACGATGACGGTGTTGCCCTGGTCGCGCAGGCGCTTCAAGGTCTCGATCAGGCGGTTGTTGTCGCGCTGGTGCAACCCGATCGAGGGCTCGTCCAGGATGTAGAGCACGCCCATGAGGCCGGCGCCGATCTGGGTGGCCAGGCGGATGCGCTGGGCCTCTCCGCCGGAGAGCGTGGCGGCCGCGCGGCTGAGCGTGAGATAGTCCAGGCCCACGTTCACGAGGAAGCGCAGGCGGGCGACGATCTCCTTCACCACGGCGCCGGCGATGAAGCGCTGGCGGTCGGTGAGCTCGAGGGCCTCGAAGAAGGCGAGCGCCTCGCGGCAGGAGAGCTCGCAGACCTGCCAGATGTTCTTCTCGCCCACCGTGACGGCCAGGATCTCGGGCTTGAGGCGCGCGCCGTTGCAGGTGGAGCACGGCACCTCGCGGATGTACTTCTCGAGGTGCGTCCTCATGGTCTCGGAGGTGGTCTCCTGGTACTTCTCGAAGAGGATCTTGCGCACGCCGGAGAAGGTGGTGAACCAGTGCGTGTTGCGACCGTCGCGCGTGAGGTAGTCCACGCGGACCTTGGTGGCGCCCAGGCCGTCGAGAAGGGCGGACTGGACCTTCTTGGGGAGCTCTGCCCACGGCGTCTCCTCCGAGGCGCCGAGGTGGCGGCAGACGGCGGCGAGCACCTGCGGGTAGTAGTTGGAGTGGCCGAAGAGGCTGCCGAAGACGCCCCCCGCGACGGAGAGCGTGGGGTCCTCGATCAGCGCCTCGGCGTCCACGACCTTGCGAAATCCCAGGCCGTCGCAGTCGGGGCAGGCGCCGTAGGGGGCGTTGAACGAGAAGTCGCGCGGCTGGAGGTCGTCCATGGAGTGGCCGTGCTCGGGGCAGGCGAGCGCGAGCGAGTAGCTGATGAGCTCGCCGGGCAGGCGCTCCGGGTCGTCGCGGTCGGGCAGGAGGTAGAAGCCCACGCGGCCGGCGGCGAGCTTGGTGGCCTGCTCGACGGCCTCGGCGATGCGGCCGAGCGAGTTCTCGCGCACCACGATGCGGTCGACGACGACCTCGACGTTGTGGCGGTTCTTCTTCTCGAGGCGAATCTCCTCGTCGCCGAGCTCGCGCACCTCGCCGTCGATGCGCACGCGCGAGAAGCCCTCGCGGCGCAGGTCCTCGAAGAGCTTGGTGTACTCGCCCTTGCGGTCGAGGACCACGGGGGCGAGCACGAGGGCGCGGCGGCCCTGTGCGCGCTCGAGGACCTTGTCGGCCACCTGGTCGGTGGTCTGGCGCTCGATCACGCGGCCGCACTCCGGGCAGTGGGGCGTGCCCACGCGCGCGAAGAGCAGGCGCAGGTAGTCGTAGATCTCGGTCACGGTGCCCACCGTGGAGCGGGGGTTTCTCGACGTGGTCTTCTGGTCGATGGAGACCGCCGGCGAGAGGCCGTCGATGGAGTCCAGGTCGGGCTTGTCCATCTGGCCGAGGAACTGGCGCGCGTAGCTGGAGAGCGACTCCACGTAGCGGCGCTGGCCCTCGGCGTAGATGGTGTCGAAGGCGAGGCTCGACTTGCCCGAGCCGGAGAGGCCCGTGATGACGACGAGCCTGTCGCGCGGTATGTCGACGTCGACGTCGGCGAGGTTGTGCTCGCGCGCGCCGCGGATGACGATCGAATCGTGGGCCATGGGACCCTCCTCGGATGTGCCGGCCGGACCAACCTTTTGATTGTATCCCGCGCGCGGCGCCTAGCCCACGGCGACGTAGCGGTTCACGCCGGCACCATCGCGCTCGCGGCGGACGGCGCCCGTCGCAACGAGGTGGTCGAGATGCGCGATGCTCTCGGAGACGAGGAACCAGCGCGTGAGCGCCGGCGTCTGCGCCCAGTGGTCGAACGGGGCACGCCAGCCCATCGCCGGCACGAGCTCGAAGCCCGTCTGGCCGGGCGTCTCGCGAATCGCCGCCAGGGCGCGGGCGCTGCGGCGCTCGTGGTGGGCGGCGTTTGCGAGGCAGCGCTCGGCCACGCTCCCCTCCTGCAGGCCGTGGCCCAAGAGCGCCCGCTCGATGCCCGTCCCCGCAAGGCGCCGCAGCGTTGCGAGCTGCTCCCCCATGGGGTCCTCCCCCTCGCCCCAGAAGCCGATGCACGTGGAGCACAGGAAGAGCACCGCGTCACCGAGAAACGCCGTGCGCGTGCGCGGCTCCCAGAGCGCGCAGTGGCCCGGGGTGTGACCCGGGGTGGGGACGACCTCGAGGGACCAGCGACCGCAGCGGAGCGCCTCGCCGGCGGCGACCGTCGAGAAGGCGATCCTCTCGGTCTCGAAGTTGACCGCGTGGTCCCAGATGACGTCGGCGAGCTCGACGGACTCCGTCGCGCCCACGCCCTCCGCGCTCATGCGCGCCACCATCTCGTCGCGCCACGCGGGGACCGCGAGGCGACGCATGTCGGAGAGCACGCCCTCCGGGACGACGGCGCGGACGCCCGCCTCCGTGAGCTCCCGGGCGAGGCCGGCGTGGTCCATGTGGGCGTGCGTGCAGACCAGCGTCGTGCGCTCGGGGTCCACGCCCAGGCCGAGGAGCGCGCGCATGAGGCGCGTGTCGTTGAAGTCGTCCGAGGTCCCCGCGTCCACGACGAGCGTCTCGTCGCCGTCGCGCAGCACGAAGGCGTTCACGGAGGGCAGGAACGTGTCATGCATGAGCAGCTCGACGCGCCAGACCTCGGGCTCGTCGAGCACGCGGCTGCAGGTGAAGCCGTCTCCGTCGAGCGTGAAGCAGTTCTCGCCGCAGCCCTGGCCCCACGTTCCGTCGAGCGCGTCGCCGCCCATGTGCGCCTCCCTCGCAGCCGTCCCGTTCTTCTCGCCAGTATGAACCATCCGAGGGCGCCTCGGGTAGAATCAACACGTTGCCAAACTTCGCCCCGAGGGGGCGCGTCGAGAGGAAGGCCATGGACCAGAACGAGCAGGACAAGCTCCGCCAGGAGGTCGACGAGGTGCTGCACGGCCAGAGGCAGCCCGAGCCTCCCGCCGGCTTCCAGCAGAACGACTACTCCAACATCCACCACGTCATCGGCGTGATGTCGGGCAAGGGGGGCGTGGGCAAGTCGCTCGTGTGCGGCATCCTGGCCGTCGAGCTGGCGCGCCGCGGCGCCCGCGTGGGCATCCTCGACGCCGACATCACCGGCCCCTCGATCCCGCGCATGATGGGCCTCGCGGGCGCGCGAGCTCGCGGCGTGGACGAGCTCATCGTCCCCGTGCTCACGCGCGGCGGCATCGAGGTCATGAGCGCCAACCTCGTGCTCGAGCACGAGAGCGACCCCGTGATCTGGCGCGGACCGGTCGTGGCCGGCGCCATCAAGCAGTTCTGGGAGGACTGCGCCTGGGGCGAGCTCGACTACCTGCTCGTGGACATGCCCCCGGGGACGGGCGACGTGGCGCTCACCGTTTTCCAGTCTCTGCCGGTGGACGGCGTGGTGATCGTGAGCTCGCCGCAGGACCTCGTGCAGATGGTCGTCGGCAAGGCCGTGAACATGGCCAACATGATGAACGTGCCGGTGCTCGGCCTCGTGGAGAACATGGCCTACGTCGAGTGCCCGCACTGCGGCGAGAAGATCTATCCCTACGGGCCGTCGCGCCTGGAGGAGACCGCCAAGGCCTTCGACGTGGAGGCGCTGGGGCAGCTCCCGATGGACGCCGCGCTCGCGGAGGCATGCGACACCGGCACCTTTGAGGGGAAGCTCCCCGAGGGACTCCTGCCCGACGCCGTGGACGTCGTCGTGCGCACCGCCGAGTTCATGGACGCCCTGCACGGCCAGGGCGCGTAGCGTGGCGCGGGGGCCGAGAAGACCATCGAGGTCGCAGGCGCGCGAGGCGGCCCTCGCCGCCGCGGCCTCCGTGCGCGTGCCCGCGCGCTGTGACGTCTGCGTGGTCGGCGGCGGGGCCGCCGGCCTCGCCGCGGCGATCGCGGCCGCCGAGGGCGGGGCGTCCGTCGTGGTGCTGGAGCGCGCCCCCGAGTGCGGGCGCACGATCCTCGCCACCGGCAACGGGCGCTGCAACTTCTCCAACGCGCGGCTCTCGTGGGAGCGCTACAACGACCCCGCCTTCGTCGAGGCGGTCTGCGGGCCGCGCTTTGGCGAGAACGTGCTCGCCTTCTTCGAGGGCTGCGGCCTGGCATGGGCCGAGGAGGGCGGGAGGCTCTACCCGCTCTCGCGGCAGGCGGCCTCGGTGCGCGAGGTGCTGCTCGCCCGAGCCGGGAGGGCGGGCGTGACGCTGGCGGCGGCGCGCGAGGTGGGCGGCATCGCCCGCGAGGCGGGATCCTGGCGCGTGACGTTTGCGGGCGCGACCTCGGGCGAGCTCGAGGTGCGCTCCGTGGTGCTCGCGGTCGGGGGCGGCGAGGGTCTCGCCCGCTCGCTGGGGCTTGCGTGCGCGCCCTTCGAGCCGGTGCTCTGCTCGCTCGCCTGCGAGGCGCCCGAGGTCGTATCTCTCGAGGCGCTCGACGGTCGGCGCGCCCACGCGGCGGCACGGCTCCTGCGCGACGGGACCGAGGTCGCGCGCGAGGAGGGCGAGGTGCTGTTCCGCGGCTACGGGCTCTCGGGGATCGTGGTCTTCGACCTCTCTCGCGCGGCGCGGCGCGGCGACGTGATCTCGCTCGACCTCACCTGCGGGCTCGACGAGGGCGTCGCCCGGCACCTCGCCGAGACGGCGGGTGGCTGCGCCGGGCTCCTGGACCCCCTGATCGCACGCGCGCTGGGCGACTCGCTCGACAGGGCACGCGACCTGCGACTCGTTGTGCAGGGGCCTGCCGATCCCGAACGCGCCCAGGTCACGAGGGGCGGGCTGCTCACCAGCCAGTTCGACCCCGCCACGCTGGGGGCGCACGGGCTGCCCGGGTTCTTCGCCTGCGGTGAGGCGCTCCATGTAGACGGGGCCTGCGGCGGCTTCAACCTCGCCTGGGCGTGGAGGAGCGGCCTCGTGGCGGGCGCCGCGGCGGCACGGTGAACCCAAAGCTCGCCCTCTGGCACACCCCCTCTCGCGGTTTGGGTTCGCGCGGCTGCGGTTTTTGCGCGACGCCCCCGGAATGCGTCGCATAATGAACCCAAACCGGAATTGGGTTTGGGTTCAGGGTCATAAGAAGGGCATCCATGATCGAGGTCTCCGGCATTCGAATCCCGCTCTCCGCGCTGGACGGCAGCGACGAGCGCGAGCTGGCGGCGTGTCGCCGCGCACTGGCGCGCAAGCTGCACGTTCGCGAGTCGGACATCGAGCTCCTGGAGCGGCGGCGGCGCTCGATCGACGCCCGGAAGCGCGGCGACGTGCAGCTCACGTTCACGCTGCGCGCCGAGCTCGCCCCGGGCGCGCGCGTGCGTGCCGACAAGGGCGTCAAGCTCGTCGACGAGCGGCCCTTCACCTTCCCCGCGCCCGTTGCGCATACCGGGAGCAGGCCCGTCGTCGTGGGCGCGGGCTGCGCGGGGCTCTTCTGCGCGCTCTCGCTCGCGCGCGCCGGGCTCGAGCCGCTGCTCGTGGAGCGCGGCGATGACGCCGCCCGTCGCGCCGAGGCCGTGCGCCGCCACAACGAGACCGGCGAGCTCGACGTCGAGAGCAACATCCAGTTTGGCGTGGGCGGGGCCGGGACCTTCTCCGACGGCAAGCTCCAGACCGGGACCAGGAGCCCTGCGCACCGCCTCATCCTCGAGACCTTCGTCGCGGCGGGCGCTCAGCGGCAGATCCTCTGGGATGCCAAGCCCCACGTGGGCAGCGACGTGCTCCCCCGCGTGGTGACCGACATCGTGCGGCAGATCGAAGAGGCGGGCGGCGAGGTCCGGACTCGCTGCCGGATGAGCGACCTCGACGTCACGGGCGGCCGGGTGCACTCGGTCACGCTCGCCACCACGGGCGACGACGGCGTCGAGCGGGAGGAGCGCGTCAGCGCGAGCTGCGTGGTCCTCGCCTGCGGCCACTCCGCCCGCGACGTCTTCGAGCTGCTGCGCGACCGCGGCGTGGCCCTAGAGCGCAAGACCTTCGCCATGGGCGTGCGCATCGAACACCTGCAGGCGGACATCGACCGCGCCCTCTACGGGCCGGCGGCCGGGCATCCCGCCCTCGGGGCGGCGCCCTACGGCCTCTCCTGTCACCTCCCGTCGAGCAGGAGCGCGTTCTCGTTCTGCATGTGCCCCGGCGGCTACGTGGTCTCGGCGGCGAGCGAGCGCGGCGGCGTCTGCACCAACGGCATGAGCCTCTCCGACCGGGCCGGCACGAACGCCAACGCGGGTCTGCTCGCCAACGTCTTCCCCGAGGACCTCCCCGGCGACGACGCACTCGCCGGCGTCGAGCTGCAGCGCGCGTGCGAGCGAGCCGCCTTCGCCGCCGGCGGCGGGGCCTACGTCGCCCCCGCCCAGCTCGTCGGCGACTTCCTCCAAGGCGTGCCCTCCAGCGCGGGCGGACGTGTGCGCCCGACCTACCCCCGCGGCGTGAGCTGGGGCGACGTGGCGACGTGTCTGCCTCCCTATGTCGCCGGGACCCTGCGCGACGCCATCCCCGTGCTCGGCCGCAGGCTCCGCGGCTTCGACGCGGCGGACGCGGTGCTCACCGGCGTGGAGACGCGCTCGAGCTCCCCGGTGCGCGTCACGCGCGGGGACGACGGCCAGAGCGTGTCCGTGCGCGGCCTCTGGCCCGTCGGCGAGGGGGCGGGATACGCGGGCGGCATCATGAGCGCCGCCACCGACGGCATCCTCGCGGCCCAGAAGATCGTGGGGAGCCTCTAGCCCTCCGACGGGGGCGTCGGGTTGGAGAGCTGCGCCATCCTCTCCTCGAGCGAGGTCATCCTCCCCTGCTCGAGTGCGGCGAAGTCGGGGAGCTCGAACTGCGGGAGCTCGAGCTCGGGCATCTGCGGCAGCTCGAAGTCAGGCATGACGGTGCGGACGAGAAGGGCGAGGGCGCGCGTGATGTTGGCGCGCTCCTCTGGCTCGAGCTTGCCGAGCTCGCGAAGCATCGCGGGCACCGTGGTCTGCCAGTTCTCCCCCAGCTCGCCGAAGGTGTCCTTGCCTCCCGCCCCGATGACCGAGAAGAGCGTGTCCACGAACCCCGCGCGCTCCTCGTGCGTCATGCTCGCGATCCACTCGTTGAGCGTCTTGTCCACGAAGCTCGCGCCCCGGCCTATCCCCTCCGCGTAGGAGAAGTCCGTGCCCTCGACGACCCACGAGAACGGGTTGTGCTGCATGAGGCCGCTCGTGGAGGACTCGACGACCGCGTAGTCCTCCTGCCGCTCGAAGAGCATGCCGATCACCGATGAGCGCGGGACCGTCTTGGACACCAGGTGGGCGCGGTCCAGCCAGCCTGCGTCCGACAGCGCTTCCTCGGTGAAGCCGGGGCCGTCGTGCGAGAAGGCCCGTGCGATGCGCGCGGCGACGCGCCCCGGGCAGCGTGCGGTCGCGCAGACGGCGAGGTTGCCGCCCTTTGAGTGGCCGCCCAGGTAGATCGGGCCCTCCACCAGGGGCTCGACGAGCTCGAGGTAGGAGATCGCGGCGTACTGCGAGGGCACGCCCGTCTCGAACGCCATGTTGAAGTCCTCCTTCCACCCCACGACCGTGTTGTCCGTGCCGCGGAAGGAGAGGTAGGCGCCGCCCGAGGGGAGGCGCAGCGTGCAGGCGGAGAACTGCTTCTCGGCGGTCTCGTCGAAGTCGTCGACGTAGCAGCACACACGCACGTCCCTGAAGCGTGGGCTCGCCGCGACGGCCGTGAGCAGGCGAACGAGCCCCTCGGGGTCCCAGAGGCCGCGGGTCATCTCGTCGAAGCACTCGGCGCGGAAGAGCTCGCGCACCGTCACGCCGTCGCGCCCGCGCACCTCCTCGCCCGGCCAGCGATAGTACGAGAGACAGGCGAGCACGAGGCTGTCCACCTCGGCGAGCGGCCGCTCGTCGAGCGTCTCGAACTCCCGCGCGAGATAGCCGAAGAGGTTCTTCTCGTCCTGCGACGCGTTGGCTCCCATGGCACCCTACTTCCTGCGCGGGCGGTAGCGACGACGGGTGGCGTGTGCGCTCCCCTTGCGCGCGCCGGCCTTGAGGCGTTCGATGACCTCGTCGGCGCTGCCGCCCTCGACCCTCGTGCGAATCTCGACGATCTGGTCGCGGATGCGCGCCGCGGCCTCGAAGTCCATGGCCTCGGACGCCGCGGCCATCTCCTCCTCGAGGGCGTCGAGCACGTCCGCGAGCTCCTCCTTGGAGAGGCTCGCCAGCTCCTCGGCGACGGAGCGCGCCGTGGTCTCGCTCTCCTCCCGCGCCGAGAGACTCTCGAAGGCGCCATGGCTGCCCGTTCCGTGACGGTCGCGCGTCTTGCCCTCGAGCGTGGCCTCCGCCTCCGAGATAAACGACGAGACGTCCGTGATGGACTTCTTGACCGTGCGCGGCACGATGCCGTGCTCCTCGTTGAAGGCCTCCTGCAGGGCGCGCCTGCGGTTGGTCTCGCCGATCGCGGCGCGCATGGAGTCGGTGATCGTGTCGGCGTACATGATGACCTCGCCCTGGGCGTTTCTCGCCGCGCGGCCCATGGTCTGGATCAGCGAGCGCCGGTTGCGGAGGAACCCCTCCTTGTCGGCGTCCAGGATCGCCACGAGCGAGACCTCGGGGATGTCGAGGCCCTCGCGCAGAAGGTTGATGCCCACGAGCACGTCGATCTTGCCCACGCGCAGGTCGCGGATGATGTCCACGCGGTCGAGCGTTGCGGTGTCGGAGTGCATGTAGTTCACGCGGACGCCCTCGTCGAGCAGGTGGTCGGTGAGGTCCTCGGCCATGCGCTTGGTGAGCGTGGTCACGAGCACGCGCTCCTTCTTGGCCACGCGCTCCTTGATCTCTGAGATGAGGTCGTCGATCTGCCCGTTCACCGGGCGGACGTCCACCTTGGGGTCGAGAAGACCGGTGGGGCGGATGATCTGCTCGACCTGCTGCTGGGTGACCGACTCTTCGTAGTCGCCGGGGGTGGCCGAGACGTAGATGAACTGCGGGACGCGCGCCTCGAACTCGTCGAAGCGCAAGGGGCGGTTGTCAAGCGCCGAGGGCAGGCGGAAGCCGTGGTCGACGAGCGTCACCTTGCGCGAGCGGTCGCCCTCGTACATACCGCGGATCTGGGGCACCGTGACGTGTGACTCGTCGATGATGCAGACCATGTCCTTGGGGAAGTAGTCGATCAGCGTGTACGGGGGCTCGCCGGCCTTGCGGCCGTCGAGGTGGCGCGAGTAGTTCTCGATGCCGTTGCAGTAGCCCATCGTCTCGAGCATCTCGAGGTCGTAGCTCGTGCGCTGGGCGAGGCGCTGGGCCTCGAGCAGGAGGTCGTTGGCCTTGAGCTCGGCCACGCGCTGCTCGAGCTCCTCGTTTATCGTCTCGAGCGCGTGCGTCACCTTGGGGCGCTCGGTCACGTAGTGCGACGCGGGCCAGATCGGGATGGCGTCGAACTCGCGCACCAGCTCGCCGGTGACGCTATCAACCTCGGCGATGAGCTCCACCTCGTCGCCGAAGAACGAGATGCGCAGGGGGTTCTCGGCGTAGGGCGGAAACACGTCCACGGTGTCGCCGCGCACGCGGAAGGTGCCGCGCGAGAGGTCGTAGTCGTTGCGGTCGTACTGGATGTCTATCAGGCTCTTGATGAGGTCGTCGCGCTCGAGCGGCTCGTCCTTGCTCACGTTGGGCGCGAGCCCCGCGTAGTCCTGCGGGCTGCCGATGCCGTAGATGCAGCTCACCGACGCCACCACGATGACGTCGCGGCGCGAGAGCAGGCTCGAGGTGGCCTGGTGGCGGAGCTTCTCGACCTCCTCGTTGATAGAGGCGTCCTTCTCGATGTAGGTGTCGGTCTGCGGGACGTAGGCCTCGGGCTGGTAGTAGTCGTAGTAGCTCACGAAGTAGACGACCGAGTTGTTGGGGAAGAGCTCGCGCATCTCGCTCGCCACCTGCGCGGCGAGCGTCTTGTTGGGCTCCATGATGAGCGTGGGGCGGTTGAGCCGCTCGATGGTCTTGGCCATGGTGTAGGTCTTGCCCGAGCCCGTGACGCCCATGAGCGTCTGGTAGCGGAGCCCCCGCTCCACGCCCTCGCTCAGCTTGTCTATGGCCTGGGGCTGGTCGCCCGCGGGCTCGTAGGGGGAGACCACGCGGAGCGGCTCGCCGGCGCCCTCGCGCCCAAAGCGCACGAGCTCGCCGCCGACGCGCTCCGGGCCCCGGGCGCCTCTTTCGTCTGCCATCGCTCTCCCCTCTCAGTCCCCCGTGATGCCGTTCGGATAGCTCTGTCGGTAGCCCTCGTAGGCGCGCCGCACGTTCTCCAGGTAGGCACGCGTCTCAGCATACTCCACGTCCTCCGGGATCGACCCGCCCTCGGCGAGCCATCCCTGGACCGTGCCGATCCCGGCGTTGTAGGCCGCGACCACCTCGTCGGTGCTCGAGAGCTGCCCCTGCAGGTATCCCAGGCAGGCGACGCCGTACTCGATGTTCACCTCGGGGTCGGTGAGGTCCTCCGGGTCCCAGCGCCCGGCGTCGACGACGCCCAGGGCGGAGAGGCTCTCGGAGGTCTGCGGCATGAGCTGCATGAGTCCCACCGCACCCGCGGCGGAATGGGCGTCCTCGTCCCAGTCCGACTCGCACTTGATGACCGCGCAGGCGAGCAGCGGGTCAACGCCATGGCGCTCGCACGACGCCTCGATCGCCTCGGCGTGGCGCACGGGATGCAGCGCGCGCCCGAGGCCCGTAGGGTTTGCCGCGACGACGCCGACCAGCAGGAGCGTGAGGGCGAGAAGGGCCACGGGCACCACACGGTACCAGCGAACGAGGCGCTCGTGTCCCCGGGCGGCGCGCGGGGTCTCCCGTCGCGCGCCCTGTCGCGGCGTCGGCCTACGCCCAGCCATGCGCGTCCCACCAGGCGCGGACCCGCACGAGCAGGTCCTTCTCGTCCCCCGTGTTGTCGATCACGGTCGTCGCATGCGAGCGCAGATACTCGTCGGAGGGCTGGCGCGCCACGCGTCGGTCGAAGTCCCCCACGTCCATGCCGCGACCCCGTGCCCGCTCGCGGCGCACCTCCAGCGGGCAGGCCACCACCACGACCTCGTCGGCGAGGTCGACCATCGACTCCACCCGGTCGAGCAGTGGAACCTCCACCACGCAGCACGCCGGCTCGCGCTGGCCGCAGATGCCGGACGTGAGCATGCGGACGAGCATGGCGCGGATGTGCGGGAGCTCGATCTTCTCGAGCAGCTCGGCGGAGGGCTCGTCGGCAAAGGCGCGTCGGGCGAGAAGGGCGCGGTCGAGCATCCCGGTCTCGGGGTCGACGAGGTCGTCGCCGAACGCGGCGCACACCTCGGCCACGCAGGGCTCCCCGGGCGCGAGCACGGCGCGGGAGAGCTCGTCGAGGTCGATGCGCCACGCCCCGAGCCGCTCCAGCTCGCGCGCGACCGTCGACTTCCCCGACGCCGTCCCCCCTGCCAGAAACACCGCGTACAACCCAGGCTCCCCTCGCCGATCCTCAACCCATCATCGCACATGCGACGGCCCGTTGGGACGTCTAGAGTTCGCCGCCCTTGTCCGGACGCACTCCAAGGATCGCTGTCCTTGTCCGCCCGCGATCCAGCAATCGCCGCTCTTGTCACAAAGGGTTCTAGGAATAGCTGCCCTTGTCGCCGGCCCTTCTAAGAATCGCCGCCCTTGTCCGGTTGAAACGGTCACGACGCGGACAAGGGCCGCATTTTTTAGAGCGCCTCATGACAAGGACGGCTTTTCTTAGAGTGACACCGGACAAGGGCGGCGATTCTTAGAAGGGCCGGCGACAAGGGCGACGGTTTCTAGAAGGCGTCGCGACAAGGGCGGCGATTTCCGGATCGCAGGCGGACAAGGGCGGCGATTCCTGGAGACGCTCCTACGAGCACGAGATGACGCGGCCGCCCTCGACGCGCCAGAGGACGGGGTCGTCGAAGCGGGAGAGCTCGCGCTCGTCGTGGGTGACCCAGAGGGTCGTGCGGCCAGCGAGGCGGGGGAGGACGAAGTCCATGACGGCGTCCACGGTCTTCTCGTCCATGCCCTTGAGCGGCTCGTCGAACAGGAACGCGTCGGCGTCGGCCAGGACGCACCGCAGGATCGAGACGCGTCGGCGTTGGCCGCCGGAGAGCTCGCGGACCGGCCGCGCGTCGCAGGGCAGACCCACGGCCGCACACGCCTCACGCTCGAGCTCGAGGAACGCTGCACGCTCCGCGCCGCGCAGACGGGCGTGCGGGAGGCGGACGTTGGCCGTGACCGTGAGGTTGTCGCAGAGGCGGTCCTCCTGGAACGTCATGGCGAGACGCTCGACGCCCGAGCGCCCCACCTCACCCGCGTCGGGCGTCTCCAGGCCGGCGAGCAGACGCAGCAAGGTGGTCTTGCCGGAGCCGGAGGGACCCATCAGCACGTGGGTGCGGCCAGACTCGAAGCACGCCGTCACTCCCGTGAGAACGGAGATGCCGCTGTAGCCCTTCTCGACGTTTGTCAGCGAGAACCCGCAGCTCATGGCCTCGCCTCCCACCGCACCACGACACGGTCGAGCAGACGGCGGACCACCGTCTCGAGCGTGACGGAGACGACGACGATCGCCACCGTCCAGGCAAAGAGGTCCGGCGTGTCCAGATAGACCTTGGCGTCGTAGAGGTGCTCGCCGATCGTGAAGTCGGGAAGCCCGATCACCTCGGCGGCGATGCCCGCCTTCCAGGCGAGGCCGAGCGCGAGCGTCACCGCGACGCGGAAGTACGGCAGCACCTGGGAGGCGTAGACGAGCCGCACGCGATCCCAGCCGAGCACACCAAAGACGTCGCACATCTCGAGCAGGCCCGGGTCGGTCTGGAGGATGCCCTCGAGCACGTTGGTATAGACGATGGGCAGCGCCATGACGAGCGCGATCACGACCGAGAGGTAGCTCGACGAGACCCACAGCAGCACGAGGATCACGAACGACGCCACCGGCACGGCCTTCATGGCCCCCATCACCGGGGCGAGCAGCTCGCGGACCACGGTCACGCGACTCGCGAGCGCGGCGAGGGCCGTCCCCGCGATGACCGCGGTAAGAAACCCGACGCCAATACGCCCGAGCGACACGCCCACCGAGGCCCAGAACTCACCGGTCGTCGCCAGCTGGGCGAGACGGGCCAGCACCTCGAGCGGGCCTACGAGGATGATGCGCGCGTCGATCGCCCGCGCACCGAGCTCCCAGACCACGAGCCAGAAGGCGACGCACGCGAGACGGACGGCCCACGTCCGGAGCCGCCCGTCCTTCTCGGCACCTCTCTCGCCCGCGCGCGCCAAGCCTACGCGCCGTAGTAGAAGTCGTCGCCGGGAACGGCGCCGCCCACGGCCTCGGCGTTCTGGTCGGCGAGGACCGCGAGGTAACCGGAGAGCCGCTCCTTCATGTCCTCGCCGGTCACGCAGACGATGTTGCACTCGGGCAGGGCCTTCTCGGCCACCTGGGCCGGCACGATGTCGTAGCTGCCCACGAGCTGCGCGGCGTCTGCCACGTTCTCGTTCACGAAGTCGACGGACTCGGCGTAGTGCTCCAGGAACGCATCCACGGCGGCGGGGTTCTCGTCGGCGAAGGCGGAGCGGACGACGGCGACGCCGGTGATCATGGAGCTCGTCTCGTCACCGGTCTGGACGCGGTCCCACTCCTCGGTGAGGTCGAGCGCCACGCGGATCTTGTCGTTCTGCGCCTGTGCGGTGGTCACGAAGGGCTGCGGCAGCATCGCCACGGCCTCGCCCTCGGCGGTCGCGAGCGCCTGGACGCACTCGGCGTGCTCGCTCTTCCACTCGATCTGCACGTCCTCGCCCACGGTGAGGCCGTTCTTCTCGAGCACGTACTGGAGGCCGTACTCGGGCGTGGAGCCCTTGCCGGAGGCGTAGATCGTCTTGCCGCGCAGGTCCTCGACGCTTCTGACGGTGTCGCCCAGCTCGCAGATGTAGAGCACGCCGAGCGTGTTGATCGCGATGACGCGGACGCCGCCCTCGGTCTTGTTGTAGAGCGTTGCCGCGAGGTTGGCGGGCACGGCGGCGACGTCGACGCCCTCCTTGGCGATGAGCGGGGTAATCTCGTCCGGGGCGGCGTAGATCTCGAAGGTGTAGTCGTTGTCCGCGAGGTTGCCGGCGTCGACCTCGCTCATGAAGCGCACGAGGCCCATGGCGGTCGGGCCCTTGAGGGCGGCGGTGCGCACGGCGACGGGCTCCGCGTCGGCCGCGGGCTCCTCCTCGGCGGGCTCCTCCTCGGCCGCGGGCTCCTGGGCGGTCGTGCCGCAGGCGGCGAGCGCGAGCGACGCCGAGCCGGCGCCGGCGATCTTCAGGAACGTCCTTCTGTCAACTCTCATGGCGAGCCTCCCTATCGTCGATATGCGATAAAGACGATAGCACTACGAGGCTGACGCCGACCGCTGGTCGGTCCGGGGGCGCCGAGCGGCCCTACGAGCGGACCTCGAACTTGGTGCCGCACTTGGGGCACGTCACGCGCAGACGCCCCTTGCCGCGCGGGACGCGCACCTTCTGGCGGCACGAACCGCAGCGGACGTGCTTGTAGGCGCGCAGCTCGCCCCACGCCGCGCGCGGGTTCTGGAACCAGGGGCGCGCCGGGCCGAGCGCCTTGAGGAAGGCCTCGTTCTCGCGGGCGCGGGCGCCGAGGTTCTTGGACTGGATGCGGAACACCGAGTACGCCACGAGCAGAAGCGCCGTCCAGCCGAGCCAGCTCGTGCGCAGAAACGCGTTCACCAGGAGGACCACGATGGCGAGGTTCACGCAGAATACCGCGAGGTCGTCCGGACCCTGTCTCCCGCGGAGCCACTCCGCCACCTTGCGCTGCCAGTCACCCGACGCCATGTCGCTCCCCTCTCGTTGGTCAACGTCTCTAACATACCCAAAATCGCCTGACGAGCGCCCCATGGCCCGTCCTTCTCGCCGAGACAGAGAAACGGCACAGAATCGCCCTCCTGGGATGCCTCTTCTGTGCCGTTTCTCTGTCTCGACGAACAGCGCCGTCACGCACGAGAAAAGCGGGGCCACCGGAAGGTGACCCCGCTCTCAGACGCGTTGGCGAGAAGGACTACTCCTCGACGGTCTCCTCGGCCTCGACGGCCTCGGGCTCGGCCTCGACCTCAGCCTCGGCCTGCTCGCTCTCGGGGAGCGGCTTGACCTCGACCTCGGTGCCGAGGGTCTCGGCGGCGGCCTTCATGGACAGGGAGATGCGACGACGGTCGAGGTCGATCTCCATGACCTTCACCTGGACGGTGTCGCCCACGGCGCAGACCTGGGACGGCTGGTCGACGTGGGTCTTGGCCATCTCGGAGATGTGCACGAGACCCTCCACGCCCTCGCCGAGGTCGACGAACGCACCAAAGGTGACGAGCTTGGTGACGGTGCCCTCGACGATGGCGTCGATCGGGTACTTCTTGACGAGGGAGCGCCAGGGGTCCTCGGTGGTCTGCTTGAGACCGAGGGAGATGCGCTCGCGGTTGAGGTCGACGTCGAGCACCTGGACCTCGACCTCCTGGCCGACCTTGACGACCTCGGAGGGGTGGTTGACGTGGTTCCAGGAGAGCTCGGAGATGTGGACCAGGCCGTCGATGCCGCCGAGGTCGACGAAGGCGCCGAAGTCGACGATCGAGGAGACGGTGCCCTTGAGGCGCATGCCGACCTGGAGCTTGGAGAGGATCTCCTGGCGCTCGGCCTTGCGGGCCTCCTCGAGGACGACGCGGCGGGAGAGGACGACGTTGTTGCGGTTGCGGTCCATCTCGATGACGCGGGCCTCGATGCGGGTGCCGAGGTAGGCGTTGAGGTCCTTGACGCGACGGAGGTCGACGAGGGAGGCGGGCAGGAAGCCGCGCAGGCCGATGTCGAGGATCAGGCCGCCCTTGACGACCTCGATGACCTCGCCCTCGACGGTCTCGCCGGAGTTGAACTTCTCCTCGACGGCGTTCCAGGCGCGCTCGTACTCGGCGCGCTTCTTGGACAGGACCAGACGGCCCTCCTTGTCCTCCTTCTGGAGGACGAGCGCCTCGATCTCCTCGCCCATGGAGACGACCTCGGCGGGGTTGACGTCCTTGCGGATGGACAGCTCGCGGGACGGGATGACGCCCTCGGACTTGTAGCCGATGTCAAGCAGGACCTCGTCGCGCTCGATCTTCACGACGGTGCCGGTAACCAGACCGCCCTCGTCGAAGTCGGTCACGGTGCCGTCGATGAGGTTGCTCATCTCCTCGTCGGAGATGTCGTCCAGCGCGAAGATGGACGAGTTCTGAATCTCACTCAAAAGTGGACCCCTTTCGAACTTTCGGGGCCCCGGTCGTCATGGTCGCTGCCTGCAGTGCCTAAATCGTGGCGTCTACGTGGAAACTTGCATGCTCTCGGGGGCCGACAGATACGGTTGTGCGGGCCCTATGCCCACACGCGCATTAGAATAGCGTTTGTCTCACCGGTTTTTCAAGCACGGGGAACGGGTATTCTCTAATTTCCGCAAGACGTCGGCCGAGAAGAACGAGGGGGTGATGCGCGCATGATCAAGGCGGTCCTCTTTGACCTTGACGACACGCTGCTGCGCCTCAACCTCACCGCGTTCATCGCCCGCTACGTCTGCGGGGCCACGCGCCTGCTCGCGAGCGCCGCGCGGACGAGCCCCGCCGCGCTCGGGATCCCCTACGTGCGGGCGTTTCTCGCCATGGACGCCCAGGACCGCGAGGACTCCCTCACCAACGAGCGCCTCTTCAACCAGACCTTCCTCGCGTCCACGGGCATCCCGCTCGACGATCCCGTGATCGCCGACCTCATGACCTACTACGAGGAGCAGATCGTCCCCGGCTTCTCGGGCGGCATCGTGGCCGCGCGCCCCGTCCCGGGCGCCCGCGAGGCCATCGAGGCGGTGCACGACGCCGGGCTCCTCTGCGCCCTCGCCACCAACCCCACCTTCTCGCTCTCCTGCGACCGCGCCCGCATGGGCTGGGCCGGCGTTGGCGAGGACGACTTCGCGCTCGTCTCGACCTACTCCAACTCCACGCGCTGCAAGCCGAGCACGCGCTACTACCAGGAGTTTGCCAACCAGCTGGGCGTGCGGCTCGAGGAGTGCCTCATGGTGGGCAACGACGCCGTGCGCGACATCGTGCGCGACGGCTGCGGGCTGCGCACGGCCTACGTCGGCCACGCCCGGCCCAAGGACGCCGTCTGGCGCGGCCCGATGGATCGCCTCGCGCGCGAGCTGCCCGACCTTATCGCCCGCCTGGACGAGCGGGACGGGTAGGCCCACCCTGCCCGCGCCCCATCCCACTCCCGCCGTGCCTCGCTCCTCGGCGAGTGTACGAGTTTCGCGTCCGTTCTTCTCGCTTGTTTAGTCTTTAGATTAACAAATATAAGCGTTGAGGTCCTCTGGATGAGGAAACTCGTACACTCGATCAGGTGCGCGGCGAGGCGCGGCTGTCGGGCGAGAAGAACAGGCGCGCGGCGAGGCGCGGCGACCGGGCGAGAAGAACAGGGCGCCCGGCACGCGACGCACGGCGTGCCGGGCGCCCTGCGAGGGCTGTGAGCTGCGACTACACCCAGAAGAGCATCTTGTTGTAGGTGGGCACGGGCCAGTAGTCGGCGCCGCAGACGCGCTCCATCGCGTCGACCGGGGCGCGCAGGGCGTCCATGGCCGGCAGGACCTCGTCGCGGTAGGCGTCGCAGCGCTCCTGCGGGTCGGCGACCTCGCGCGCGGCGGCGTTGGCCTCCTCCAGGGCGTGGGCCGCCTCGTCGATCTGCGCGATCCCCTCGGTGAGCGTGCGCACGAGGTCCTTCTCGACCTTGGCCTCGATGCCGATCTCGGCCTTGGTGGCCACGCTCGTGGCGAGGTCGCCCGAGTAGTCGGAGAGCGCGGGCACGTAGAGGTGGCGCGCCATGTAGACCATCGTGTTGGCCTCGATGTTGAGGAGCTTGGCGTACTGCTCGGCCTTGGAGACGTAGCGGGCGTGGATCTCGGCCTCGTCGAGCACGTGGTAACGCTCGTAGAACGCCACGTTCTCGGGACGGATCATGCACGGCAGCGCGTCCGGCGTGGTCTTGAGGTTGGGCAGCCCGCGACGCTCTGCCTCGGCCTCCCACTCCTCGGAGTAGCCGTTGCCCTCGAAGAGCACGCGCTGGTGGTCGCGCAGGGTGTGGCGCACCCAGCGCAGCGCGAGGTTGGTGAACTCGTCGCCCGTCTTGCCCTCGAGCTTGGTGGCAAAGCGGTCGCACTGCTCGGCCACCGCGGTGTTGAGGACCACGTTGGGGTCGGCCAGGTTCTGCTGGCTGCCGCACATGCGGAACTCGAACTTGTTGCCCGTGAACGCGAAGGGCGAGGTGCGGTTGCGGTCGGTGGAGTCGCGCAGGAGGTCGGGCAGGGCGGGCACGCCCAGGTCCATGACCTCGGCCTCGTGGACCTCGGGCTCCTCCTTGTTGATGAGGGCCTCCACGATGGCGTGGAGCTGGTCGCCCAAAAAGACCGAGATGATCGCCGGGGGCGCCTCGTTGGCGCCGAGACGGTGGTCGTTGCCCGCAGAGGCCACGGAGGCGCGCAGCAGGTCGGCGTGCTCGTCGACGGCAGCCACGAGGGCGGCGAGAAACACCAGGAACTGCAGGTTCTCGCTCGGCACCGCGCCCGGCTCGAGCAGGTTCTTGCCGTCGGCGCAGATGGACCAGTTGTTGTGCTTGCCGGAGCCGTTCACGTACTCGAAGGGCTTCTCGTGCTCGAGGCAGGCCAGGCCGTGACGGGTGGCCATGAGCTTGAGCTTCTCCATCGTGAGGAGGTTGTCGTCGATGGCGAGCGACCCCTGCTCGAAGATCGGCGCCAGCTCGTGCTGGGACGGCGCGACCTCGTTGTGCTTGGTCTTGACCGGGACGCCCAGCTTCCAGAGCTCGTCGTCGACCTCCTTCATGAAGTCGTTGACGGTCGGGCGGATGGCGCCGAAGTAGTGCTCCTCGAGCTCCTGGCCCTTGACCGGCTCGCAGCCAAAGAGCGTGCGCCCGCAGTAGACGAGGTCGGGGCGCGCCTCGTAGTCCTCCTCCTTCACGAGGAAGTACTCCTGCTCGGGGCCGATCGTGGTGAAGACGCGCTTGGGCTCGCGGCCAAAGAGCGCGAGCACGCGCTTGGCCTGCTGCTCGAGCACCACCTGCGAGCGCAGGAGCGGCGTCTTCTTGTCGAGCGCCTCGCCGGTGTAGGAGACGAAGGCCGTGGGGATGCAGAGGACCTCGTCCTTGATGAAGGCCGGGCTCGTGGGGTCCCAGGCGGTGTAGCCGCGGGCCTCGAAGGTGGCGCGCAGGCCGCCGCTCGGGAAGGAGGAGGCGTCCGGCTCGCCCTGGACGAGCTCCTTGCCCGAGAAGGACATGAGGATCGTGCCGTCGTTGATCGGCGTGAGGAAGCTGTCGTGCTTCTCGGACGTGATGCCCGTGAGCGGCTGGAACCAGTGCGCGAAGTGCGTGGCGCCCTTCTCGAGCGCCCACTCCTTCATCGCGTGCGCGACCTCGTTGGCGATGTCCAGGTCGAGCGGCTTGCCGTCGTCGATGACCTGACGGAGCTCCCGGTACGTCGGCTTGGGGAGCCTCTCCTGCATCACGGCGTCCGTGAACAGCAGGCTTCCGAACTCCTGAGAGACCTTGTCCTTGCCCATGTGCGCCCTTTCTCCCGGCGTTGTGGCTTACGGTCGACTACTCTACGGGCCCATTGTTTCACAGCCGTTGCGCCAACGTGAAGCGCGGGGCATGGTTTGGTTGCATCTTCAGGGCCATTTCATGGCGAGAAGGACACGGGCCTCACAGCCAGACGAGCTCGGCGGGGCCGTCCTCGTCCGGCTCGGGCTCGTCCTCGGAGCGCGTCCCCCACTCCAGCGACTCCTCGAGCCACGGACGCGAGGGCGCCGCCGGCTCGAAGGCGGCCTCCCGGCCGTCCTCCAGCCAGACGATGCCGTGCCTGTCGTCCGCCTCGCCCATGTCAGAGCCCCAGCGTCTTGGCAACCTCGCCCGCGCAGGCCATCGCGTCCGCGATCGCGCTCACCACGAGCGAGGAGCCCGTGCGCACGTCGCCGGCGAGAAAGACCGGGGCACCCGCAGCCGTCTCGGCGCGGTGCGAGCCCGCGGCGACGACCGGCAGCCCGCGCTCCCCCACGCCCACGCCCAGCGCGTCCAGCACGCCGCGCTCCGGCCCCGTGAAGCCGCAGGCCACGAGCACGAGCTGTGCGGGGATCTCGCGCTCGCCGCCCGTCACGCGCTCGGGCCGACCGCCCGACCAGTCGAGGTCGGCGACGGCGAGGCCGCGCACCGCGCCCGCCTCGTCGAGAAGGACCTCGAGCGTGTCGACGCCCCAGGCGCGCATCTCGCCGCCCATGAGCTCGATCGCCTCCTGCTGCCCGTAGTCGGTCTTGAGCGTGGCGGGCCACTCGGGCCAGCGCGTGACGCCCGGCCCCGGCTCGGCGGGGCGCGGCAGGAACTCGATCTGCCGCACCGACCGGGCGCCCTGGCGCACGGCGGTGCCGAGGCAGTCGTTGCCCGTGTCGCCGCCGCCGATCACCACGACGTCGAGCCCCTCGGCGCTCACGGCGGGCTCGCCGCCGTCGAGCAGCGAGCGCGTGGAGGCCGTGAGGTAGTCCACGGCCCAGACCACGCCGCCCGAGGCGAGACCCTCCTCGAAGCCCGCGACGGAGAGGCCCCGGGGACGACGCGCGCCCGCCGCCACGACCACGGCGTCGGACTCCGCGAGCAGCGCGGAGGCCACGTCCTTCTCGGCCGCGTCGGTGCCCAGGCGAAACTCGACCCCCAGCTCCTCCATGAGGGACACGCGGCGCGCGACCACGTCCTTGGGGAGCTTCATGTTGGGGATGCCGTAGGTGAGAAGACCGCCCGCCCGGTCGGCGCGCTCGACGACCGTCACGCGGGCCCCGCGCCGGGCGAGCTCCCAGGCGGCCGCGAGCCCGGCGGGGCCGGAGCCCACCACGGCGACGCGCGGGGCGTCCGGCGCGGCGGGCGAGAAGCGCCGGGGCCCGCCGTGCGCCCACTCCCAGTCGGAGATGGCGCGCTCGTTGTCGTGGATCGTCTCGGGCTCGTCGTGGCAGCCCAGGTTGCACGACGCCTCGCACAGCGCCGGGCACACGCGGCTCGTGAACTCCGGCAGGGGCGACGTCAGCGCCAGCCGGTCCGCCGCCTCGCGCCAGAGCCCCCGGTAGACGAGGTCGTTCCACTCGGGGATGAGGTTGTGGAGCGGGCAGCCGCTCGGGCGCGCCCCGCCAAACGAGATGCCCGCCTGGCAGAACGCGACGCCGCAGTGCATGCAGCGGCTCGCCTGCGCGCGGCGCACGTCCGCGGGCGGCTCCTCGTAGAGCTCCTCGTAGTCGCGCACCCGGTCCTCGACCGCGCGCAGCTCGTGGGCGCGGCGGCCCACCGTCAGAAACGCTCCCGGCCTGCCCATGCTAGCCCTCCCTCATGACGTCGAACGCGCGCTCGAGCGCGGACTCGTGGGTCTCCCCCGCCGCCTCGGCCTCGGCGACCAGGCCGAGCACCCGCTCGTAGTCGCGCGGTATCACCTTCACGAAGCTGCGGCGCGCCTCGTCGAACTGGTAGAGCAGCTTGATGCCGCGCGGGCTCGCCGTGCGGCGCACGTGCTCCTCCACGAGCTCGCGCACGAGCGCGAGGTCCTTCTCGTCCGGCTCCTCCAGGTTCACGAGCTCGCGGTTGCAGCGGCTCGCGAGCGTGCCGAAGCGGTCGTAGACGTACGCCACGCCACCCGACATGCCGGCCGCGAAATTGGGGCCCACCTCGCCGAGCACGACGACCGTGCCGCCGGTCATGTACTCGCAGCCGTGCGCTCCCACGCCCTCCACCACCACGGAGGCGCCGGAGTTGCGCACGCAGAAGCGCTGGCCGGCGAGGCCGTTCACGAAGGCGCGGCCTCCCGTGGCGCCGTAGAGGGCAACGTTGCCCACGATCACGTTCTCGTCGAACTTGTAGGTGGCGCCGGGCGAGGGGCGCACCGAGAGCACGCCGCCCGAGAGACCCTTGCCAAAGTAGTCGTTGGCGTCGCCGGCAACGTTGAGCGTGACGCCCGCGGGCAGGAACGCCCCGAAGCTCTGACCCGCCGAGCCCGCGCAGTCCACGGTGACCGACCCCTCCGGCAGGCCCTCGGGGTGCGCCGCCGTCACGCGGCTGCCGAGCATCGTGCCCACGCAGCGGTTGACGTTGTCGATGTCCGCACTCAGGCGGATCGGCTCGAGGTGCGCTCGGGATCGCTCGGTGTAGGGCACGAGCAGCGTG
The DNA here is from genome assembly GCF_002159735.1 of Olsenella sp. An270. GTDB lineage: Bacteria > Actinomycetota > Coriobacteriia > Coriobacteriales > Atopobiaceae > Thermophilibacter. Next base: position 8,499 of record NZ_NFJF01000001.1, on the reverse strand, counting down.
GCGTCGAGCGTGCGGTCCAGCTCCAGGTCTGCGGCCATCTCGGGCAGGAAGCGCGGGGCGTCCGCCCCGGGGATCTGCTGCCCGTACTCGCAGACCGGCTCGGCGAGGAGGTCGGAGAGGTCCAGGCGGTTGGCCTTCCAGTTTGCCTCGCCGGCGACGGGGACCTGGCGCAGGCAGTCCGCGCGGCCCACCATCTCGTCGACCGTGCGGAAGCCCAGCGACGCCATGATCTCGCGCAGCTCCTCGGCGACGAACGTCATGAAGTTGACCACGTGCTCGGGCCGGCCAGCAAAGCGGCAGCGCAGGCGCTCGTCCTGCGTGGCCACGCCCGCCGGGCAGGTGTCGCGCTGGCAGTCGCGCTGCATGAGGCAGCCGCAGGCGATGAGCGGCATCGTGGCGAAGCCAAACTCCTCGGCGCCCAGAAGCGCCGCGATCGCCACGTCGCGGCCGCTCATGAGCTTGCCGTCGGTCTCGAGCACCACGCGCGAGCGCAGGCCGTTGCGCACGAGCGTCTGCTGCGTCTCGGCGAGGCCGATCTCGAACGGGATGCCGGCGTGGTAGATCGAGTCGCGCGGGGCGGCGCCGGTGCCGCCGTTGTGTCCCGAGACGAGGATCTTGTCGGCCCCGCCCTTGGCCACGCCTGTGGCGATGGTGCCCACGCCCGCGAGCGAGCAGAGCTTGACCGAGACGCGGGCGCCGGGGTTGGCGCACTTGAGGTCAAAGATGAGCTCGGCGAGGTCCTCGATCGAGTAGATGTCGTGGTGGGGCGGCGGAGAGATGAGGCTCACGCCGGGCGTGGACTGGCGGACCTCCGCGATCCACGGGTAGACCTTCTTCCCGGGGAGGTGGCCGCCCTCGCCGGGCTTGGCGCCCTGGGCCATCTTGATCTGGATCTCCGTCGCGGAGACCAGGTAGCGGCTCGTCACGCCAAAGCGGCCGGATGCCACCTGCTTGATCGCGGAGCGTGCGGAGTCGCCGTTTGCGCGAGGCGTCTCGCGCGCCGGGTCCTCGCCGCCCTCGCCCGAGTTTGACCGTCCGTGCAGGCGATTCATCGCGACGGCCAGGCACTCGTGCTGCTCGCGGGAGATCGAGCCGTAGCTCATGGCGCCGGTGTTGAAGCGCCTCACGATCTGGCTCGCGGGCTCGACCTCGTCGAGCGGGACGGGGTCGGCGGCGGGCGACAGGTCCATGAGGTCGCGCAGGGTGACGGCGCGGCCGGGTCGGTGCACCCAGGCGGCGTACTCCCTGAAGAGGTCGTAGTCGCCCTCGCGACAGGCGCGCTGAAGCAGGTAGATGGCCTTGGGGTCGATGAGGTGCTCCTCGCCGGACGGCCGCCATTTGGTGAGGCCGAGCGTGGGGAGCTGGCCCGGCGCCGGCGTGCGCCCGAGCGCGAGCGCCGCCGCGTGGCGCTCGTCGAGCAGGCGCTGGAGGTCGTCCACCGTGAGGCCGCCCACGCGCGTGGCGGTGTAGGTGAAGCAGCGCTCCACAAGCTCGTCCGCAAGGCCCACGATCTCGAATATCTGCGCGGAGTGATAGCCCTGCATCGTGGAGATGCCCATCTTGGACATGATGGAGACGATGCCGGCCGTGACCGCGCGGTCGTAGCTGGCGCAGGCCTCCTCGGGGTCGGACTCGAGCTCGCCGCGGGCACAGAGGTCGCGGACGCAGTCGTGTGCCAGGTAGGGGCAGATGCCGGAGGCCGAGAAGGACACGAGGCACGCGAAGTCGTGCGCGCTGATCGCGTCTCCCGTCTCCACGACGAGGTCGACGAGGGTGCGAAGACCGCGACGGATCAGGTGGTTGTGCACGCAGCCGAGGGCGAGCAGCGAGGGGACGGGTACCTCGCCGGCCGCCGCGCGGTCCGAGATCACCACGATGTTCGCACCGGCGCGCACGTCCTTCTCGACCTGCTCCGCCAGCTCGGTGAGGGCGCGGTCGAGCGCGTGGGGGCCGCCCGCCAACGGGTAGGTCGCGCAGACGCTCGCCACGCGGAAGCCCGGCCGGTCGATCGCGCAGAGGCGACGGAAGTCGTCGTCCGAGAGGATCGGCGACGGGAGGCGCACGAGGCGGCAGCTGTCGCGGCAGTCCTCGAGCAGGTTGCCGTGGTTGCCGAGGTAGAGCTTCGTGCTCGTGACGACGCTCTCGCGCAGCGCGTCGATCGGCGGGTTGGTCACCTGCGCGAAGAGCTGGTGGAAGTAGTCGAAGAACGAGCGGTCGCGCGTCGAGAGGCACGCGAGCGGCGCGTCCACGCCCATCGAGGCCAGCGGCACCGCGCCCTTCTCGGCCATGGGTCGCACGACCTCGTCCACGTCGTCGTAGTGCCAGCCGTGCTCCGCGAGAGACCTGACAAAGGTGCCCGGCACCTTCGTCAGGTTGGCAAAGGTGCCGGGGTCCTCCGTCGGGGGCAGGTCCGTGAGGTCGATCGTCTCCTCGTCGATCCAGTCGCGATAGGGCTTCTCGCCCGCCAGGCGGTCGCGGATCTCGTCGTTGCCGATGACCCGTCCGGCGACCGGGTCGACCTCGAGCATCTCCCCGGGACCGAGGCAGCCCGCGCGCAGAACGTTGGCGGGGTCGACGTCGATGGTGCCCACCTCGGAGGCCAGGATCAGGCGGTCGTCGCGCGTCACGTAGTAGCGCGCGGGACGCAGGCCGTTGCGGTCGAGCGCCGCGCCCAGCATGCGGCCGTCCGTGAACACGATCGCCGCCGGGCCGTCCCAGGGCTCCATGAGCATGGACTGGTACTCGTCGTAGGCACGGCGCTTCTCGCCGAGCGCGGGGTTCTTGTCCCAGGGCTCGGGCATCATGAGCGTGACCGCGCGGTCGAGCGGCCGCCCGTTCATGACGAGGAACTCGAGCACGTTGTCCAGGATCGCGGAGTCGGAGCCCTCGCGGTTGATGATCGGCATCACGCGCTCGAGGTCGGCCCCCAGCACGGGCGAGTAGAGCCTGGGCTCGCGGGCGCGGATCCAGCTCACGTTGCCGCGCAGGGTGTTGATCTCGCCGTTGTGGATGAGGTAGCGGTTGGGGTGGGCGCGCTCCCAGGAGGGCGTGGTGTTGGTCGAGTAGCGCGAGTGCACGAGGGCGAGCGCCGTCTCCACCGCGGCATCGTTGAGGTCCAGGTAGAAGCGGCGCATCTGGGTGGCCACGAGCATGCCCTTGTACACGATGGTCCGGCTGGACATGCTGCAGACGTAGAAGATCTTGCCGGCGAGGGCGGGCTCGGCGTCGGCCGCGCGCTCGACCGCGCGCCGGGTCACGTAGAGACGGCGCTCGAAGTCCTGGCCGCGGGGCACGTCGTCCGGACGACGCAGGAACGCCTGGCAGATCGTGGGCATGCAGGCCCGCGCGGTGGAGCCCAGGTCGTGCGGGTCCACCGGGACCTCGCGCCAGAACATGAGCGGAAGGCCGCACTCCGCACAGCCGCGCTCGAAGACCTGGCGCGCGGCGCGCACGCCGGCGGGGTCGTCATGGGGCAGGAAGAGCATGGCCACGCCGTAGTCGCCCTCGTCGGGCAGGATCTGGCCCTCCTTCTGCGCCTCCTTGCGGAAGAAGCGGTGCGGCACCTGGAAGAGCACGCCCGCGCCGTCGCCGGTGTTGCGCTCGAGGCCCTTGCCGCCGCGGTGCTCCAGGTTCACGAGCACCGAGAGCGCGTCGTCGAGCGTCTGGTGGCTGCGCCTTCCGTGCAGGTGCGCGATCGCCCCGATGCCGCAGGCGTCGTGTTCGTAGCTCTCCCTGTAGAGACCGCGCTTCATGGGACTCCCCTCGTTCGACTTCAAGGGGCAGTCTACGGCGCGTCCCGGGCGGGCGAGAAAAGCGAGACGAACTCGCTACGCGCTCGCCACGCGCGCGTTTCTCGCCTGCCATCCGCGCGACGCGGACCGGAAACGACTGAGAAACGCACGGCGCTTCTCGCCTACAATCGAGGGGCAACCACAAGGAGGCCCCATGGCAGAACCCACCCGCACCATCGCCGTCATCGACGGGAACTCGCTCATGCACCGCGCGTTCCACGCGATCCGCCAGCCCATGAACGCGCCGGACGGCCGCTCCACGGGCGCGCTCTTCGGCTTCTTCAACATGTTCATCAAGATGGTGGACACCTTCCACCCCGACGGCGTGATCTGCGCCTTCGACAAGGGCAAGCCGCGCGTGCGCATGGAGATGCTGCCGCAGTACAAGGCACAGCGCCCGCCGATGGACCCGGCGCTGCACGAGCAGTTCCCGATGGTGAAGGAGCTCCTGCGCACGCTCGACGTCCCCGTGGCCGAGCTCGAGGGCTGGGAGGGCGACGACATCCTCGGCACCCTGGCGCGCCGCGGCGAGGCGGCCGGCTACGAGATGTTGCTCTTCACCGGCGACCGCGACATGTACCAGCTCTCCACCGAGCACGTGAAGATCGTCTCCACCCAGAAGGGCGTGAGCGAGGTCAAGATCATGGACCCGGAGAGCGTGGAGGACCTCTACCACGGCATCACGCCCGAGCTGGTGCCGGACTTCTACGGCCTCAAGGGCGACTCCTCCGACAACATCCCCGGCGTGCCGGGCATCGGCCCCAAGAAGGCCGCCGCGCTGATCGTGCAGTACGGCAGCCTGGACGAGGTCATCGCGCACGCGGACGAGGTCCCCGGCAAGATGGGCGAGAACCTCCGCGCGCACGTGGACGACGCCCTGCTCAGCCGCCGCGTGGCCACGATCCGCACCGACGCGCCGATCGAGCTCGACCTCGCCGACGCGCGCTTCCCCACCTTCGACCCCGCCGAGGTGGCCCGTGCCTTCTCGGCCCTGGGCTTCACCGGCATGACCACGCGCCTCGTGCGCCTGGCCGGAGAGGGCGCCGAGGCGGCCGCCCGCGCGGCGCTGGGCGAGGATGAGGCCGCGGCCGAGCCCGCCGCCCCGCTGCCCGCCCCCCTCGTCGGCGAGGACGCCGCGGCGGCGCTCGACGCCGCGATCGCAGGCGGCGCGTGGGTCGGCTGCGCGCTCGACGACGACCGCCAGGAGGGCGCCCTCTTTGGCACGGCGCACACCCTCTGGGCGGCGACGGGCGAGAGCGTCTGCCGCTTCGACGACGCGGACGCCGACGACGCGCTCGAGCGGCTCCTTCGCGAGGGGCGGCTCGCCGCCGGCGACGTGAAGGCGCTCCTGCACGTGCTCTCCCCCGTCGACTCCAGCGAGGCCGAGCGCCTCGCCCCGCGCGAGGTGGACCCGGCGCGCATCTTCGACGTGGCCGTCGCGGCATACCTGCTCGACTCCGAGCGCACGTCCCTCTCGCCCGCGGAGCTCGCCGAGGCCTACCTCAGCCGCGTGCTGCCCGCCGCCACCGAGGAGCTCCCCGAGGCCGCGCTCGACGCCGTGCGCGCTCGCGACCTGGTTGCCCCCCTGCGCGAGCGCCTGGGACAGGACGGGTCGGAGCGGCTCTTCGACGACATGGAGATGCCGCTTCTGCCCGTGCTCGCCGAGATGGAGCGCGTGGGCCTGTCCGTGGACACACGCGTGCTCGCGGCGCAGTCGGCCGAGCTCGGCGCCGAGGTCTCCACGATGGCCGAGAGGATCCACGCGGCCGCCGGCGAGCCCTTCAACATCGACTCCCCCATGCAGCTCAGCCACGTCCTCTTTGACGTGCTGGGCCTGCCCACCTACGGCCTCAAGCGCACGAAGCGCGGCTACTACTCGACCAACGCGAAGGTGCTGGCCGACCTCGCCGCGGAGCACGAGATCGTGGCCGACGTGCTGGACTACCGCGAGCGCTCCAAGATCAAGAGCACCTACCTCGACGCCCTGCCCGCGCTCGTGCGCGGCGACGGCCGCGTGCACACCACGCTCAACCAGACGGTCACGGCCACCGGGCGCCTCTCGAGCTCGGACCCCAACCTGCAGAACATCCCCACGCGCTCGGAGCTGGGCCACCGCGTGCGCCAGGCGTTCACGGTGCCCGAGGGCAGCGTGTTTCTCGCCTGCGACTACTCGCAGATCGAGCTGAGGCTGCTGGCCCACCTCTCCGGGGACGAGCACCTGATCGCCGCCTTCTGCGAGGGCCGCGACTTCCACGCCGCCACCGCCGCGCGCGTCTTTGGCGTGCCGCTCGACGAGGTCACGCCGCAGCTGCGCAGCCGCGCCAAGGCCGTGAACTTTGGCATCGTCTACGGCCAGCAGGCCTTTGGCCTGTCGAGCTCGCTCAAGATTCCCCGCGCCGAGGCGCAGGAGATGATCGACCGCTACTTTGCCGCCTACCCCGGCGTGCGCGCGTTCCTCGACGAGTCGGTGCGCCTCGCCCACGAGCGCGGCTGGGCCGAGACCATGTACGGCCGCAAGCGCCACATCCGCGAGTTCCAGCAGCGCAATCGCCAGCTCGTGGCCTTTGGCGAGCGCACGGCGATGAACCACCCCATGCAGGGCACCGCCGCCGACATCATCAAGATCGCGATGGTGCGCGTGGAGCGGCGCCTGCACGAGGAGGGCCTCGCCTCCAAGCTCGTGCTGCAGATCCACGACGAGCTGGACCTCGAGGTCCCCGAGGCCGAGGTCGAGACCGTGAGCGCGCTCGTGCGCGAGACGATGGAGGGCATCGTGGAGCTCAAGGTGCCGCTGGTGGCCGAGGTCTCCTACGGCGCCAACTGGGCGGAGGCCAAGTAGTGGCGAGCTGGGAGGAGTTCTCGCGCACGGCGGGCGAGAAGGTCGCGGCAGCGGGCCCGCTCATGCGCGTGGAGGCGTGGTCGGACGGGTCGTCGCGCGGCAACCCGGGGCCGGGCGGCTACGGCGCGCTGCTGCGCTACACCGGGCCCGACGGCGCCGTCCACGAGCGCGAGCTCTCCGGCGGCTACCGGCGCACCACCAACAACCGCATGGAGCTCATGGGTGCGATCGCCGCGCTCGAGGCGCTGCGACGCCCGTGCGCGGTGACCATGACGACCGACTCCCAGTACGTGTGCAACGCCTTCAACCAGAACTGGATCGGCGGCTGGCAGCGGCGCGGCTGGAAGACCGCGAGCAAGCAGCCCGTGAAGAACGTCGACCTCTGGCGGCGGCTGCTCGCAGCCTGCGAGCCGCACGAGGTGACGTGGGTCTGGATCAAGGGGCACGCGGGGCATCCCGAGAACGAGCGCTGCGACGGGCTCGCCACGGGGGCCGCCGACGGGTCGGACCTGGCGGAGGACGTCGGCTTCGACGGGTAGTCCCTCTCGCCCGCGCGCGCCCCTTTGCGCTACCCTTAGGGCACTGCCGAGAAGGACCGCGCACGCAGGGAGGGGCCATGCCCGCGCTCATCACGCATCACATATTTGGCGAGGACATCCTCTCCGAGCTGCCGCGCGGCCTCGTGGAGGGCGAGGAGGAGCTCCTCGCGTTCCTGCTGGGCAACCAGGGCCCCGACCCGCTCGCCGCCCGGTTCTCGACGCTCCCGTCCCGCGCCGCCGTCTGCCACGACCTCGGCCGAAAGATCCAGTCCGGCCACGTCACGCGGGCCCTGCTCGCCCTGCGCGACGGCGTGGGCCACCTGCCCGCGCCCGACGAGCGCGTGGGTCGCGCCTTCGCGCTCGGCATCCTGGGCCACTACGCGCTCGACCGCGCCGCCCACCCGTTCGTGGTCGCCCAGCAGCGGGCGCTCTGCGACGTCGAGCCCTCGCTCGCCGGGCTCGAGCGCGAGGTCCACGCCGTCATCGAGAGCGACCTCGACTCCTGGATCCTCTGGGAGAAGCGGCACGCCACCATCTGCGAGCGCCCGTCGTCGACCAACCTCATGCGCACCGCCCGCACCGAGCGCGTCGCGGGCGCCCTGCTCTCGCAGGTGGCACTCGGCGTCTTTGGCGTCGCGATCGACGCCCGCGAGTACGCCGCCGCGGTCCGCGACTACGAGGTCGTCTACCGCCTGATCGAGCCGGCCGGCACGCTGCGCGCCCGCGGCGCCGCGCTGGCAGAGCGCGCCCTGCGCGGGACCGGGCTCACGACGGCATGCACCCACTACGTACGCCGCTCCGACGAGTGCCCGGCCGCCAACCTCGAGCGCCACCCGTGGACCCACCCGTTCACCGGCGAGGTGCGCACCGACAGCGCCGCCGACCTCTTCGACGAGGCGCGTCTGGCCTATCCCGGGCTCGCCGAGGCGTTCGTCCGCGGGGACGAGGCCCGTCTGCGCGCGCTCGTGGCCGGCCTCGACTTCTCCGGCCGGCCCGGGACCGACGACTAGCGCCGTGCTGGCCGCCTCGACTCGATCCGAAACTCGGCGGGGTTGTCACTGGGCCGTCTAGGAATTCGCGCTCTTGTCCTGAGCGCCTCCAGGAATCCCCGGGGTTGTCCCAACCCGATCCGGTTATTCTCGCCCTTGTCGCCTTTTCTTCTAGGAATCGACGGGGTTGCACCGTGGTGGGGCGGCCATGCCGTACAAGCCCCCCGATTTCTAGAAGCCCCCATGACAAGGACGGCACTTTCTAGATCGGACGAGAAGAGCCGGCGGGCGAGAAGAACGCTCACAGCCCGCTCGGGCGGGGCGGGCGGTCGTCGTCGGAG